>CAWEFQ010000007.1:0-149066 GCA_963808385.1 uncultured Solirubrobacterales bacterium
GAGCAGTCGCGCAGCAGGCCAGTGAGCCCGTTGGCGACGTCGATCACGAGCCCGCGCTCACTCTCGAGCTCGCTCTGGACGAGGCGGAGGCACTCCGGACGTGGCTGCTGAAGCCCGCGCAGGACGGGACGACCTCGCTCGATGACCCGCTCGTCAGCCGCGCGCTGACCAAGCTGGGAACCGCGGTCGACACCGTTCTGGCCACGGTGAATGTGCGTCGCGAGCTCCAGCAGGCGGGCCTCGCGGTCGACCACCTCACTGACGAGCAGGTGTGCGAGCTGGGACGCCGCGTAGCCCAGGCCGCCACACCGGGCATCCGCAACTGAGCGAGGGCTCGCGGGACCGCGAGGCGCCGTTTGCCTTAGCTTGGGGCTTCCGCTCGGGACGGGTATGTCGCCTCAGCCGATCGGCACCGTTTCGTCGTCGAACACCGCCAGCACCTCCAGCCTGCCGCCCAGCGCATCGACGTAGCCAGCGACGGTCAACAGGCGCGGGTCGGCGCCGCGCTCCAGCTGAGAGATGTTCGACTGGGAGACCTTCAGCTTCTTGGCTACCACAGCCTGGCTGGCTTTCCGGCGCTTACGCAGCGCAGCGAGCCGCAGCTCGGCCTCGATGATCTCGCGCTCACGCGCGATGTACGGCTCATCCCCGGGCTTGACCGCCCGCTTGCGGACCTCTTTCCAGGGTGTGGTCTTCAGCTTCGTCCTGGTCATCGCATGTTCTCCAAATGCTCGTCGTAGAGATCGTCGGCTCTAGGAATGTTCTCGCTGTACCACCGCTTCCACTGGCCAGCCTTGTCGCCGCCGATCAGCAGGATCGCTTTGCGCTCCGGGTCGAATGTGAAGATGATCCGGACGTTCCCGCCGATCGATCGCAGCTCCTTCATGTTGTGATGGCGGCTCGCTTTGATCCGATCCACCACCGGCCGGCCGAAGGTCGGCCCGACCTCCTCCAGCTTGTCGCGTCACCGCATCGAGGATCCGCTCAAAGTCATGCCGGCGGGACGGTGTGTCGCCCCGACTGCCGGGACAGGTCACAAGGTTTAGCGCTTATGGCCCCGGCGTGTGGAGGCTCGGCGCAACGAGCAGAGCGATCTCACCCGCTCATGCTATGGCCCGTCCCGCGGCCCCCACCCCATTGGCTGCGCCCCGCGCGGCGCTCGCGCGCTGTCGATGGCGAGGCCTCGCGCAAAACGCCTGCGCTGAAGCGGGTTGTCGGAGACCACGCTCGCTGCGGCCACCATCGCCAAAGACAGAACATGGTCTCTTTACAGCCACCTGCTCCAGGCGCGACTCGCAATTGCGCGCCGCGATCTAGCGATGCCCCGAGCGGCGCCCCGCCACCAACTCCGGGTGCTCGCGGCGCTCCAGCCGCGCGCGCTCGCGCCCGCGCAGCACCACGCACGAGCCGGCGTGCGGGGTCACGATCACGCTGCGCCAGCGCGGGTGCTCGATGCGCCGGCTCGCGGGACTCACGGTCATGCTCTGCAGCACCGTCCGCAGCACCGTCTTCATCTCCAGCATCGCCAGGTGCGCGCCGGGACAGCGCCTGCGCCCTCCCCCCCACGGCAGCCACGTGTACGGACTGGGCTGCCCCTCCAGGAAGCGCTCGGGACGGAACTCCTCGGGCTCTGGATAGACGTCCGGGTCGTGGTGCAGCAGGTAGATGCACGCCAGCAGATGTGCCGGCGGCCGGTAGATCCAGCCGCCGATCTCGATCGGCCGCTTGACCGCGCGCGGGATCGCGAACAGGAACACCGGCCGGTGGCGCAGCACCTCCTGGCATCGGTCGCCGTCAGATACTCCTCGCCCGCGTCCGCGTCGATCTCCTCGATCAGCCGCCGCTGCGCCAGCGGGTTGTGCGCGAGCAGCTGAAACGCCCACGCGAGCTGCGAGGCCGTCGTCTCGTGTCCGGCGAGGATCAGCGACATCACGTTGTCGCGCAGCTGGGTGCGTGTCATCGGCGACCCATCGCCGTTGCGGGCCCTCAGAAGCATCGCGAGGACGTCCTCGCCATCCGCGCCCGCCTGCTCGCGGCGCTCGTCGATGAGCAGATGGATCAGCCCGTCCACGCCGGCCCGGTCCGCAAGGAAGCGCGTCCACGTCCTCCTTCCGGGGCCATGCCGCAAGCTGGGCACCGGAAACGCGGGGCTCGCGGTCACCGCCAGCATCGCCAGCACCCTCTCTCTCAGGATGGGCAAGCGCTCCTCCGAGTCATTCTCCCGCCGGCCGAAGATCCTGCGCAGGATGACCTCCAGCGTCAGCGCGCGCAGGCGCGGATGCAGCGGGACGGAGACGTCTCGGGGCCACGAGGAGATCGCCCGGCGCACGGCGTCGAGCACCCGCCCCGTCTCCCTCTCGATCACGCTTCGCTGCAACGCGGGCAACACGATCCTGCGCCCGTTCAGATGCTCCTCCTCGTCGAGCAGCATGAACGAGCTCGTACCGACGATCGGCCTGACGGTCGCCCCGCCCTCCCCCGGATGCAGGGTCTCGCGGGCGCCGCCAGCATCGCCCTGACGTCGGCCGGATCGCACAGGAACACAAGCTGGGGAAAGCTCGTCATCCTCACCGTGAAGCAGCGGCCGTAGCGACGGCTGCACCGTTGCAGGCACGCCAGCGGCGAGCGCCACATCAGACAGGTCTGCAGCGCGGCCGGCAGAGGCATGCCGGGCGGCTGCTCCTCGCCGGTGTCGCCTGCCTGGACAGCCGCCGCGTCCTGGTGGCGCGCCACACGCGGGCGATTCCCAGCAACAGCCTCGTGAGCGTCCCGCCGGCCCGGGCGAGCGTTCGCGTCTGCTCGCGCATCGACGGCGTGCTGGCGCCCGCGCTCGACAGGTACATGGCGAGGATGCTGGCTCGGTGAGGACGGCGTGACGAGGGCCGTTGGGAAGGACTGCGGCATGGCTGGACACCGCTCGCTGATGATCGTGGCAAGACGCTCCAGCGCGGCAGCCTCGCTGGCGTAGTGAGAGATGTAGCTGTGCTCGTTACTCGTGGCATCGTCGATCCGATCGACATAGCTGTCGAGCATCGCGATCGTGAGCGACACCCAGGGGAAGTAGGCCGAATACACGGCCTGCACCTCCTCCCACTCGCACGACGGCTCTGCCGCGAGCGCCAGCAGGACATGTGGCATGAAAGCCCCCGCTGCCGCGGTCCTCTCAAACCAGCTCAATCCGTGCTCGTCGGCGAACTCGCGCTCGGCCCACTCTTTCAGCGCGACGTCGCGGCGGCTGGGTTCGCGCTCGTGGTTCAGGCTCTGGATCGCGCAGTCTCTGACGCCTTGAAGCATCAACGGGCGAACCTGCCGGTAGCCGGGCAACCCGGCGCACAGGCGCCGGCAGGTCTCCACGAGCGTGCGCAGATAGCCGCCGTCGTCTTTCCACGAATGGTAGCGGTAGTAGTCGGAAATCGGGGCTTCCGGATCGAGCGCCTCGACGAGCGCGCGGTGCATCTGACGCCCGTTGGTCTGCCCGGCACAGGCGCCGCGCTCGCTGACGCTGTCCAGGAAGTCCCACATGACCTGATAGGCGACCAGCAGCTTGAGCAGGCGCTCGTCCCGGTGCTTGGGAAGGATCGAGAACAGCGCCGCTCCTTCCACGTTGTCGCGCTTGCCCGTCAGAGCGTCGAGCGCGTCCGCGCGGGTCGGCGCGTCGGGAATGCTCGCCGCTCGCCGATGCCAGTCCCTCAGCTCCCGTGCCGTCGCCCGCCGGCCCCACAGCAGGGTTCGGGCCAGTACGAGGACCAGCGTCCAAGCCTGCGCTGGAGAAATGCGGGGAGTCTCAGCAGCTCCAACGGTACTGATTTTTTGAGATTAGATGATCGATGGGACGGATTCGCCACACTCGGCTTTACGAGCAAGCGAACTTCGCCCACCGGCCGGTGCCCGGCTCCTCGCTCGCCCTAGGCCTCGGGCCACGGATACGGGGCCACGCGCGCCGCCCGATACCCCGGTATGGCGATGCAGACCGCCGCGACGACGGTCACCAGAACGAAGTCGGCGAAGGCGACCGGCACGTTGGCGGAAAGGACGACCGGAAAGCCAGTGATGCTCATGAGCGCGTGACTGAGCAGAAGCTGCCCGTAGACGCCGAGTCCGGCTCCGATCAAACAGCCGGCGCCGATCAACAGTCCACTCTCCCAGATCAGCGCCCGCCACAGCGTCCGCCGCCCGTAGCCCTGCACCTTCATGCGCGCGAACCGGCGGCGGCGCTGTGAGATCATGCCCCCCATCACCGTCGCGGTCGCCAGCACGCCGGCCACCAGCGCCAGCAGGGCGATCTGGGTCAGACGGTCCAGACCCTGGCGGCTGGTCGCTCGCTGAGCCTGTTCGCGCTGCGTCGCGGTTTCGACCGCAAGCCCCGAGGCCGCTCCCAGGTCTGCCCGGATCTCCCCGCGCACCTTCGCGGCAGATGCGCCGGGGGCGAGCATCACGTTATATGCGCTGGGCTCGGGGCTTTCCCACGCGCGCGCATAGTCTTTGCCGTTGAGGACGATCGCGCCCGGAGGCCATCCCAGGTTCGTGGTCAGCGCGGCGACGCGAAACGCGGTACTCCGAGGCGAGGGCAATACGAAGGTCTGACCTATGCGCAGATGATGCTGGTCGGCCAGGGTCTTGGAGATCGCCGCCCAGCCGCCCGCGCGAAGCCTCGCGTTCGCCAGCGCGAGGTTGCCGGTGAGGAGTTGGCTCCGCGGGATCGGCGAGGACGCCGTGGCGGGCGGCGCCAGCACCCAGACGCTGCGCCCGCCGTATTCGAGAAACCCGCCGCGGTAGGAACCGACTGAGCCCCGAACGCCGGCAAGATCTGCGCAAGCGTCGAGGCGCGCACGCTTGGAACGGGGATGACTGTGGACAAGGATCCTGTTCGCCCGACGGCGCCGATCCACAAGTCGGTCGCACTGAGCTGACGTTGTGAAACGAGACGATCGAGTCCGCTCTGCAGATTGGCGTGCGACCCCTGGATCGTGACGCTCCCAAACACCGCCACCGCCGCGGTCGCGGCGATCGCGATCGAGCGGTTGCGCGTCCTCGGGGAGCGCAGCTCGACGACCGCAAGCGCCGTGGCGCCGCTTCCAAACGGACGTTGCAGGCGCTCGAAGCCGGCGAGAACCAGGCCGAGCAGCGCCGGCAGCAGGAGCAGCAGCGCCGCGATCAACGCGACGACGCCCACGACCGCCGACTGTGGCGCCGCGAGCAGGATGAGCGTCGTGATCGCAAGGCAGGCGCATCCGCCGGCGAGCATTCCCGCGGTCCGCCTGTCGAAGGCGGGATGCGTGGCAGGCGCGCGGGCGTGCCCGCCACGCCCCGTGGAGACCCAGAGGTCTCGCGTCGGGATCAGCACCCCGAAGCACGCCGCCAGCATCCCAGCCCCCACCGCGACGAGGACGCTCTGGGAGGTGACGATGCGCTGCGAGCCGACCGGGAACGCGAACGACAGGAACCCGGGGGGCGAGCTGAACGCGACGATCGAGAGCAGATCTCCCAGCGCCAGCCCCAGCAGCGAAGCGACGGCGGCGAGCACGAGCGCGTCGAACAGGAGCGTCTTGACGACCTCCCGGCGGGTCGCGCCGCCGCGGCGCAGTTCACGTATGAGCCCCCGGCGCAGATCCGCCGTGAGCAGCATCGAGCAGTACGCGAACATGAAGCCCACCAGCGCGCAGATCGCCGCAAATGTCTTCGTGGACTGGTTCACCGACGCCGCCGCCTGATCGAACAGCGTCGCCTCGTAGTCGGCGGGCTCGACGTTGAGGCGTCCCGCGGCCAGCCTCACCAGTCCGGCCCGCACCTCGCGGTCCTCTCCAGGCCGCACCTGCACGAAGACCCGCGTGATCCTCCCGTCCATCCCGGTGAGTCCCTGGACGTAGGCAAGCGGCGCGACCGCGACCGCGCTGTTGACCAGCGCCCCGATGCTCCGAGCGTTCAGTTCGGCGCCGACGAGCGTCCGCACGACGCTCGCGCCGACCTGGAGCTTGACGACGTCCAGGGGTCCCGTGCCGACTGCTTCGGCGATCGGCACGGGCAGCGCGATGGCCCGCTGGTGGGCGAGCTGGGATGCGCGGAAGTGCGCCAGCAACGGCCCGGCGAGCCGGACGTAGCGCGGGTCGGTGGCGATCAGGTCGACCGAGCGGCTGCCGGCCGGGCCGGTCACGCTCGCCTGGGCCTCGAGCACGGGCACCGCCGCGCTCACCCCCGGCAGGCGCTGCACCTCGCCGAACAGCGCTTCGCTGAAGCCCCGCGGGCCGCGCGCCTTGAGCTGGTACTTCGACTGGCCGATGACCCCGCTGGTCAGCTGCGCGACGGACCCGTTCAGGCTCGTGCTCGCGACCTGGGAGGCGAACAGCAGCGCGACCCCGACGGCGATCCCGAGCACGGCGAACAGCTCCTGGACGAGCACCACCCGTGCTTTCAGACGCACCAGGTAGAGGTGGGCGATGTTCGACAGCCGCATCGCTATGAGGCGATGTTCGGCTCGCGCGCGGTCGTGAAGAGATGGTCAGGCTGATAGTCGACGATGCGCCCGTCGCGCAGGGCGTATACGCGGTCGGTGAAAGCGGTCGCCAGCGGATCGTGGGTGACGAGCAGCACGGCGGCGCCCCGCTCGCGGCAGACCTCGGCCAGCAGCTCCAGCACTTCGCGGCTGCGCCGGCTGTCCAGATTGCCGGTCGGCTCGTCGGCGAGAACGAGCTTCGGCTCGGTCGACAGGGCACGCGCGATCAGCACGCGCTGGCGCTCGCCCATCGAGAGCTGATCGGCGCGGTGGGCGAGGCGCTCGCCCAGTCCCAGGCGCACGAGCAGCGGCTCGATCCTGCGCTCGGCCTGCCGGGCGTTTTCGAGCAGCCACAGCTTCATCGCCGCGTTCTGCACCGCGTTGGCGCCGGGAAGCAGGTCGGAGGTCTGATCCACGAAGCCCAGCTCGTGCAGCCGGTAGCGCGAGCGCTCGGCGTCGTTCAGCGTCGAGATGTCGCGGCCGTCGACGAGCACCGCGCCTCGGTCGGGGTCGATCAGCGCGGCGATCAGGCTCAGCAGCGTCGTCTTGCCCGATCCGCTCGGCCCATACAGCGCCACCAGCTCGCCGGCGCTGACCGACAGCGACACTCCGTCCACGGCTCGCACCGGCTCGTCGTCGCCGACGTGGTAGTGCTTGACGAGATCGCGCAGCTCGAGCATCGGCGAACCCTCAAGAGGACGCGCGCCGTGGACGCTCGCCCGGGAAGTCGATGATGTTCCCCCGCTCGGGCTCCAGCGCCGGGGGCGGCGCCAGCAGCCTGCCGCCCGCGAGCGAGGCCGTCCGGTCAGAGCAGCTCGCCAGGTCGGAGTCGCCGGCGCAGATCAGCACGCCAACCCCCCGCTCCCGCGCGAGCGAGCCCAGCAGCCCCGCTATCCCCTCGGTCTCCTGCATGTCGAGCGTCGCGGTCAGATCGTCCACGAGCAGCAGCCTCGGCTCACGAGCGATCGCGTGCGCGAGCGCGACCAGGGCGCGCTCCCAGTCGGCCAGCTCGCCCCAGCGCTGGTGCGCGCATCTGGACGCGCCGACGTCGGCGAGGGTCTGCTCGGCGCGCGCATAGGCCCCGTGCCGGCCGTGGGCGTCCAGCAACGGCAGGGCGACGCTCGTGTGCACCGGCACGTCGAGCTGCGGCGCGGCGCGGTCGACCAGCGCGATCTGCCCTCGCAACAGTCGCGAGCGCCGCCGGCCGGACACGCGCCACACATCCTCGGAGGCGAACAGCACGTCGCCGCCGTTGGGCCGCTCCATCCCCGCCGCGACGCGCAGCAGCGAGGTCTTGCCCTGGGCGCGCTGTGCGAGCACCGTCACGACTTCGCCCGCTCGGAGATCCAGCGAGACGTCCGCCAGCACCTGCACGAGATGGCGCCCGCGCGAAAAGCCCAACGACACCTTCCGCAACGACAGCATGGGCTCGATCACCGTGCCGGCGCCTGCCCACGCCTCAGGCCGGCCGGGCCCGGTTGACGGTTGCACTGCTTTTCCAGGTAGCGACGCACGTCCTGCAGCCACTTGATCCGCGCATCCCACCACATGACCTCTCCGCTCATCGCGAGCAGCCCCATCGTCCGTGCCCACTCGCCGGCATCCGCGGCCTCACGTTCGCGTTCCAATCGGGTTCGCCGGCCGAGCGCCTGCAGCTGCTGCGCGCAGGCCATCTCGGCCTCGCGGACGATCTCGATCAGCCGCGACAGATCCTCCGCCCCCCACAGCGCGATTTTGGCGTGCAGCTCCTCGCGCACCGGCGGAGTCTGCGTCGAGGCGCGCAACCAGCGCCTGAAGTGCTCGACCCCCGCGGGCGTCGGCTCGTAGACCGTCTTCTTACGCCCGTCCACGACCTGCAGGTCCGAGCGCTCCTCGCGCTCGGAGGGACGCACGAGATCGCGTTCCTGCAGGCGCCTGACCGCCCCGGCCGCGGCGCCGCGGCTGAACTGCGCCGAGCCGAGACGCTCCGCCATGCGCTTGTCGAGCCGATAGCACGTGTCGGGTCGCTCGACCAGCAGCCCGAGCACGATCTCGCCCGCTGACATCTCCGATTGCTGCACTGTGCTCGCCATCGCTTCTGAATCGTATTCGACTTGGTGGTCCTACACGAAAACTATTTCGATGACTGGTCAACGATCGCCCGGACGGGCGCCCGCCCCGGTCTCGCCGAGCCCTTGCGTCGTGCCCGAGCGGCGCCGCGGCATGCAGGGGAGACCTCTCGATCCGATCGACGCAAATTCGAGGATCGCTTCCGCCGCAAGCCGGCGAATCCTCTTACGATCGCGCGGTGGACCTGGCGGACTACCAGCGGCGCTCGCGCCGCACAGCCGAGTACCCGCGCGAGGCGTGGCTCGCCTATCCCGCCCTGGGATTGGCCGGCGAGGCCGGCGAGGTGGCCGAGCACGCCAAGAAGGCGATCCGCGACGACGGCGGTGAGGTTTCGGACGAGCGCCGCGCGGCGATGGCCAAGGAGCTCGGCGACGTGCTCTGGTATGTGGCCCAGCTGGCGAGCGAGCTCGGTCTCGACCTCGACGCCGTCGCCCAGGCGAACCTCGACAAGCTGCTCTCGCGCCAGCGCCGTGGCGTCCTTTCCGGCAGCGGCGACGACCGCTAGGACGACGCTCCCAGCAGACTTAAGGCGCGACGGCGAACTTTGCGAAGCGCTCGGCCGTTCTTTTCGGCACCAGCGCCTTGACCCTCACACCCTCGGGCGTGTCCTTTCGTCTGAGATCGCCCGCCAGCTCGTGCAGCTCCGCAAGGCTGCCGCCGTCCGCGTAGGGCACGAGCAGCTCGACCTTGCACAGCATGTGCTCGAGCTCACCTTCGAAGCGCGCGCGCAACTCCTCCAAGCCCTCCCCCGTCATGCCGCTCACCAACACTGCGTTCGGGTAGAGCAGGCGCAGCTCGTCGCGTTCCCGCTCGTCGAGCAGATCGACCTTGTTCAAGATCAGCAGCCGCGGGCGCTCGCCGGCGCCGATCTCCTCCAGCGTTCCCTCGACCGCGTGCTGCATCGCCTTGGCCTGCGGCTCAGGCGCCGAGGCGTCGAGCACGTGGGCCAAAAGGTCGGCGCGGCGGATCTCCTCCAGCGTCGCGCCGAAGGCGTCGACCAGCTGGTGCGGCAGCTTGCTGATGAACCCGACCGTGTCGCTCACGAGGTACTTCCTTCCCGTCCGGCTCGTACGGTGGCCGTTGCCATTGCTCCCGATCGGTCCGACCGTTCGCGTCGTCGGGTCGAGCGTGTGAAACAGCCGGTCGCGCACCCCCACCTCCGCGCCGGTCAGCGCGTTCAGCAGCGTCGACTTGCCCGCGTTCGTGTAGCCGACGAGCGCCACCGCCGGCAGCGCCGCGCGCTCGCGCTCCGCCCGCATCACCGCGCGCGTGCCCTTCACGTGCTCGAGCCTGCGTCGCAGCGCCGCGATCCGGTCGCGCGCCAGGCGGCGGTCGGTCTCGATCTGGCTCTCCCCCGGTCCCCTCGTTCCGATCCCGCCGCCGAGTCGCTCGAGGTGTGTCCACAGCCCCCGCATCCGAGCGAGGTTGTACTCCAGCTGGGCCAGCTCGACCTGCAGCTTGCCCTCCGCGCTGCTCGCGTGCGCGGCGAAGATGTCGAGGATCACCGTCGTCCGATCGACGACCGGCATGCCCAGCGCCTCCTCCAAATTGCGCTCCTGGCGCGGGGTTAGCTCGTCGTCGCAGGCGATCAGGTTTGCGTCGGCTTGCATCGCTGCCTGCTTCGCCTCCGCGACCTTGCCGGGGCCGAGATAGGTGTTCGGGTGCGGTTGCTCGCGGCGCTGCACCATCTTGCCCACGACCGCCACCCCGGCGGTTCGCAGCAGCTCGCCCAGCTCCTGCAGGTCATCGTCCTCGGCGAGCGCCGCGATGCAGAACGCACGCTGGACGGCGCGCTGTCCGGACTGGAGGCCGTTCGCCTCGGCCGGCGAGGCTTGCGGGGTGGTTCCCGTACGGCCGTTTCGGCTTCGATTCATTTACCCATCAGTCTAGGACCCCAACTTACCCAGCCGCTTGACCGCCTCCAGCAGACGCTCGTCGGGCGTCGTCAGCGAGATCCGGAACCAGCCCTCCCCCGCGGGGCCGTAGATCGCCCCCGGCGAGAGCGCCACGGCGGCCTGCTCGAGCACGTGCTCGCAGTAGGCCTCCGAGCTTGCGAACCCCGCCGGCACCGGCGCCCACACGTAGATCGTGCTTCGCGGGGGCCTCACGTCCACGCCGATCTCCTTGAGCGCCTCGCACACGAGGTCGCGCCGGCGCACATACAGCTCGCTCATCGCCGCGACCTCCGCGTCGGCGTCGGGCGAGAGCGCCGCGACCCCCGCCAGCTGCACCGCCTCGAACATGCCCGAGTCGATGTTCGTCTTCAGTCGCCAGTACGTCTCGATCGCCTGCGCGTTCCCGGCCACGACCGCGCAGCGCCAGCCTGTCATGTTGTAGCCCTTCGACAGCGAGAACACCTCCACGCCCACGTCCTTCGCGCCCGGTGTCTGCAGGAACGAGGGCGCTCGATAGCCGTCATAGGAGATCTCCGAGTAGGAGTTGTCGTGCACTATCAGGATCTCATACGCGCGCGCGAACTCGACCACGCGCTCGAAGAACCCCTCGGGCACGACCGCGCCCGTCGGGTTGTTCGGGTAGTTCAGGAACATCAGCTTCGCCCTCCTCGCGATCTTCTCCTCGATCGCGCCGAGGTCCGGCACGAACCCGAGCTCCGGCCTCAGCGCCATCAGCACCGGCTCGGCGCCGACCAGCCACGGCCCGCCGGTGTAGACCGGATATCCCGGATCGGCCGCCAGCGCGTAGTCGCCCGGATCCAGGAACGCGAGGTTGAGGTTGAAGATCGCCTCCTTCGCCCCGAGCGCCGGCACGATCTCGCTCTCCGGGTCCAGCCTCACATCGAACCGCCGCTCGTAGAAGTCCCTGACCGCGCCCCTGAAATCCTCGCGCCCGCGGTTGCTCGGGTATCTGTGCGTTTCCGGCTCGCTCACCGCCTCCTGCATCGCCTCCACGATCAGCGGCGGCGTCGGGCGGTCGGGATCGCCGATCCCGAGACTGATCACGTCCACGCCCTCCTTGCGCTTGCGCGCGATCTTGCGCTCCAGCTCGGCGAACGCGTACGGCGGAATCCGCTCCAGTCGCTTACTCGGTCTCATCCAGTTCCTCCAGCTCGTTTAGTTCCTCCAGCTCGCTCAGGAGCTCGTCGCTCAGGCGGCCCTCATACACCGGCCGCGCCCACCCTGTCAGGTTCACGCTCAGATCCTCCCCCACCTCGACCTCCAGCTCGCCTCCGTCCAGCACCACCGCAACCGTCTCAGACGGAACGTCCGCACGCCCGGACAACGACGACACCTCCCCCGCATGCTCGCCCGGCCCACCCGGCCCACCATCCTCGCGCTCAAGCCGATCGAGGGTATACGCGACCGCGGCGCCCGTTGCGCCCGTGCCCGAGGACAGCGTCTCCCCCACGCCGCGCTCGTATATCCGTGCGCGTATGCACGCCGGCCGGGTCGGCGGGTCCGCCCTGTCCAGCTCCGTGTACCACGACACGTTCGTGCGATTCGGGAACAGCTTGTTTCCTACGATTCCGGGACCGATCGCCCCCAGGTCGAGCACGTCGAGCCCAACCTCTGAGTCGACGCGGATCGTGCACTGCGGGTTGCCGATCGACACGTGCCTGAACCGCCACGTCCGCCCACCGGCGCTCAGCTCGCCCCGGCCGTCCCGCGCTCCGCCGGGATAGTCCTTCGACGTCAGCCTCGCCCTGCCCATGTCCACCCGGCACGTGTCCACCCCGGTGATCGCCGGTGAGATCTCGCCGGCCGCCGTGCCGATCGAGAACTCATCCTTCTCGGTCCACCCACGCCTGCGCAGATACAGGATCGCCTCACGCGCGCCGTTGCCCGACAGCTCCGCCTCGGAGCCATCCGGGTTGAAGATCCGCAGGTCCGCCACGTGCTCGGGGCTCGCGGCCGCTGACAGCAGCAGCACCCCGTCGGCACCGGCGCCGAAGTGGCCGTCGCACAGCCTGCGCACCCGCGCGGGCGTCAGCGCGAACGGCAGCTCGTCGTGCTCGACGATCACATAGTCATTGCCCAGCGCCTGCCACTTCTCGAATCTCATACTCATACGGCGCCGGAGTCTAGGATCTCCCGGGCCACATCGTCCGGGTCGCGCCCGGTCACGTCGATCGCGCGCACCCCCGCGAGCTTGCGCATCCACGTCAGCTGGCGCTTGGCGTAGTTGCGCGTGTGCCGCTTCATCGCCTCGACGTCGTCTGCGAGCAACTCCTCGAACCCGAGCGCCTTGCGCGCGGTCACCGACGCTCCCGCCTCGTTGCCCCGGAGCACCTCCCCACGTACTCCAACAGCGAGCATTGCGTCCACGCGCGCATCGATCCGCTCGTAGAGCATCTCGCGCTCCATCGTCAGCCCGATCAGCAGCGTCGGATGGCGCACGTCCTCGCTCCACAGCTGTGACGGACCCTCCGGCGCAGGCGGCCTGAAGTCAAGCTCGGTCAGCGCCGCACGCAGGTACAGCCCGGTGCCCCCCACCACGACCGGCCTGCGGCCCGCCTGCAGCAGCCCGTCGATCTCCGCATGCGCGAGCTTCGCGTACTGCCCCGCGCTGAACGTCTCCCCGAGCGGGACGAACGCCACCAGCCGATGCTCCAGCTCCGCCCGCTCCCGCTCGCTCGCCACGCCAGTCAGCGTTTCCAGGCCCATGTACACCTGTAGCGCATCCGCGGACACCGCCACCGGGTCCTCTCCCCGGGCGCGCAACCGCCGCGCCAGCGCCACCGCGACCGCGGTCTTGCCCACGCCCGTGGGTCCGAACAGCGCGATGACCTCGCGGGAGCCCGTGGCGTGCGTTGGCGGACCGTTGCGCATCGGCCCAGTATCGCCGTCGTCGCACACGACGGCGTACGCCGCGTTGGCGTAGGCTGAGCTTTGCATGCAGATCTCCGGCTCCACCGTCCTGCTCACGGGCGCCACCGGCGGCCTCGGCCAGGCGATCGCCCGGGCGCTGCATGCCCGCGGTGGAGAGCTGATCCTGACCGGGCGGCGTGCGGAGATTCTGGCGCCGCTGGCCGCGGAGCTCGGCGGCGCGCGCACGCTCGCGGTTGACCTGAGCGATGCCGCCGCCGTGAATCGTCTCGTCGCCGACGTGGGCGATGTCGACATCCTCGTAGCCAACGCCGCGCTGCCCGGCTCCGGGCGGCTGGAGTCGTTTACGATCGACGAGATCGACCGCGCGCTGGACGTCAACCTGCGCGCTCCGATCGTGCTCGCGCACGCGCTCGCCCCAGTGATGGTGAAGCGTGGCAGGGGGCACCTGCTGTTCATGTCCTCGCTGTCCGGCAAGTCGGCGACCCCCGGGACGGCCATCTACAACGCGACCAAGTTCGGCCTGCGCGGCTTCGCGTCGGCCCTACGCGCCGACCTGCGCTCCAGCGGCGTGGGCGTTTCCGCGGTGTTTCCAGGCTTCATCCGCGACGCGGGCATGTTCGCCGAGGCGGGCGTCAAGCTCCCTCCGGGTGTCGGCACCGCCAGTCCCGAGGATGTCGCGCGAGCTGTCCTCAGCGCGATCGAGCGCAACCGCGCCGAGGTGGACGTCGCCCCTCTGTCCGTGCGCGCCGGCGCGACCTTCGCCGGGATCGCCCCCGAGCTGGCGTCAAAGGTCGCCCGCCGACTCGGCTCTGAGAACATCGCCCGGGAGATGGAGGCGGGTCAGCGCGCCAAGAGGTAGGCGGCGTCCTCAACCGGCGGCGCGCGCTGGCCGATCGGAGATCCCATGATCTCCGATCGGTAGGCCTTCCTCGCCCGCCAGCGTCTGACTGGTGGCGGCGGCGATCTCCACCTCGGTCAGCTCGCCGGGGGCGGCGAGTCCGGCGAAGTTGACGGCCTTGTTGTGGCGGGTGCGGCCGCGCAGGCGCTCGGGGTCGGTGCGCGACGGGCCTTCGACGAGCACCTCGACCGTACGGCCGATGAACCGTTGGGCGCGCTCGCGGGCTCGGCGCTGGACCACCTCCAGCAGGCGCTCCATCCGCTCGACCTTCACCGGGTGCGGGACGAGGCCCTCGGTGAGCTCGGCCGCCTCGGTGCCGCGCCGGGGGGAGAACAGAAACGTGAAGGCGCTGTCGTACCCGACCTGCTCCGCCACTTCGAGCGTCTGCTCGAAGTCCGCCTCGGTCTCGCCCGGGAAGCCGACGATGATGTCGGTTGTGAGCGACGCGTCGGGTACGTGCTCGCGGATCAGCGCCACGCGGTCCAGGTAGCGCTCGCGGTCATACGTGCGCCGCATGGCCTTCAGGATCCGGCTCGAGCCCGATTGCAGGGGCAGGTGGATGTGCTCGCAGACGCTCTCCAGCTCCGCGTGGGCGCGGATCACGTCCTCGCGCATGTCCTTCGGGTGCGGGCTCGTGTAGCGGATGCGCTCGATCCCCTCGATCGCGTCCACGGCTGTGAGCAGGCCCGCGAACGTGGCCAGTGGGTACCCATTGGATTTGAGGTCGCGGCCGTAGGAGTTCACGTTCTGGCCGAGCAGCGTGACCTCGCGCACGCCGTCCTCGGCCATCGTCCTGACCTCTGCGACGAGCTCGTCGAACGGGCGACTGACCTCGCGGCCGCGCGTCGAAGGCACGATGCAGTATGCGCACGCGCAGTTACAGCCGACTGAGATCTGCAGCCAGCCCTGGAACTGACGGCTGCGCCGCGCGGGCAGGTGGCCGGTGAAGCCCTCGAACTCGAAGTAGCCCTGGGCGGTCAAAGAGTCGCTCGTGAGGAACTCGGCGAGCTTGTGCACCTGGCCGGGGCCGAAGGCGACGTCGACGAACGGGAAGCGCTCGAACACCTCCTCCTTGATCGACTGCGCCCAGCAGCCGCCGACGCCGACGATCCGCTCGGGCCGTTCGCGCTTCAAGCGTTTGGCCTCACCCAGATGCGCGACGAAGCGGCTGTCGGCCGTCTCGCGGATCGAGCAGGTGTTGAACAGGATCAGGTCCGCCTCTTTGCGCTCCGGGGCCTCCGCGTAGCCGAGCGACTCGAGCATCCCCTTCATGCGCTCGGAATCGTGCTCGTTCATCTGGCAGCCGAACGTTGTCAGGTGGTAGCGCTTTGCCATGACTCCACAGGGTATCGGCGCAAGCGTCCGCGAACGGGGACTGAGTAGCTGCGGTGCGAGGTCGAGCGGCCGATGGGCTGTGGTCTCCGCTGAAGCGGCCCGCCGCTCAGACCATGACCAGTGTGATGCCAAGGTTCGGTGCGCCTGCGAGGCGTCGATCGCCCGTGATCAGCTCAGCACCCAGCCTGCGTGTCAGCGCCACGTAGCAGGCGTCATACGCGGTTAGGTTTCTGCGCAGACCCCATGCATCTGGCGCGAGGTCCAGGGTGGGAATCCGGGTGATCGACATGCTCAGGAAGTCGTCCACCATCTCCCCAGCGCGCTCACCGTCGATCTGGCCAGAGCGCTCGAGTCCTCGGACAGCGTTCAGAACCTCCGGGTTGATCGAGTCGGGCGCCGCGAGGTGGACATTTCGGATGGCCCGCTCCACTGCGCCGGCACGCTCGCTGACGCTCAACAGCTCGACAACCGCCGAAGCGTCAATGATGCGTAACAGCGTTCCAGATCTGCTCGTCGCGCTCACGGCGTCCCTCGTGAATCAGCTCGACGATCCGCTCGCTTGAAATGCCCCTCACCGGCTCTCGCTTCCTGACGCGCTCCAGCCATTCCTCGGTCGTGGGCAGCGCAAGATCCACTTCGATCAGCCTCCGCACATAATCGCTCAGGCTCTGGCCCTGCCTACCGGCCCGCTCCCGCAGTGTCGCATGCATACTTTCCGGGACGTTCTTGATTTGAATAGCGCTCATGGCATGAGCATAGCATGCCTTGGGCATGCTTCATGTGCTGCGCTGCCGACCCCTGATTCTGCATTTGCCGCACCACGTGGTGAGGTGATATCGCTTACTGAGTAGTCATTTGCGCAACTACGTCGTGAGGTGATAGCGCTTCATGCCCGACAGGCTAACTCGTGCAGTCGGCTCTCGGCCGGCCTATGTATCGTCAGGCCGCGGCGTTCAGGCTGCCGCCACGACCGGTTCGACGGCAGACGCTGGCGCTCGGGGTCGGGGTCGCGTCCAACGGCCTTGCCGTCGACACCGAGTCGATCGGGGTGACGTGCTCGCGTCCGATGCCGAGCGCCGCGTAGATCTTCTGCTCGATCTCCTTCGCCATCGCCGGATTGGCGTCAAGATGAGCCTTTGAGGCGGAGCGGCCCTGGCCGAGGCGATCCTCGCCGTAGGAGAAGAACGAGCCGGACTTGGCCACGATGTTGTGCTCGATGCCGAGGTCCAGCAGGCAGCCCGAGGTGGAGATGCCTTTGCCGAACTCGATGTCGAACTCGGCCTGCCGGAACGGGGCGGCGCACTTGTTCTTGACGACCTTCACGCGCACCCTGTTGCCGACCGCCTCGGTCCCGTCCTTGAGCGTCTCGATGCGCCTGATGTCCAATCGCTGGGAGGCGTAGAACTTCAGCGCGCGCCCACCCGGCTGGGTCTCGGGCGAGCCGAACATGACCCCCACCTTTTCGCGGATCTGGTTGGTGAGGATGCACAGCGTCTGCGTGCGATTCAGGTTGCCCGCCAGCTTGCGCATCGCCTTGGACATCATCCGCGCCTGCTCGCCCACGCTCGTGTCTTCCATCTGGCCCTCGAGCTCCTTGCGCGGGGTCAGCGCGGCGACCGAGTCGATCGCGACCACGTCGACCGCGCCAGAGCGCACGAGCATGTCGGCGACCTCCAGCCCCTGCTCGCCGTAGTCGGGCTGGGAGACGAGCAGCTCGTCGATGTCCACCCCGATCTCCTGCGCATACAGCGGGTCCATCGCGTGCTCCGCGTCGATGAACGCGCACACCCCGCCGAGCTTCTGCGCCTCGGCGAGCACGTGGTAGATCAGCGTCGTCTTGCCCGACGACTCCGGTCCGTACACCTCCACGATGCGCCCCCGGGGCACGCCGCCGACGCCGAGCGCCAGATCGAGCGACAGCGCACCCGTGGGGATCACATCGACGCGCACCTGCGCGCCCTCGTCGCCCATGCGCATGACCGTGCCCTTGCCGAACTCGCGCTCGATCTGCGTGAGCGCGCCCTTCAGGGCGGCGTCGCGTGCCTTTGCGGCCTTCTCCTCTTCGTTTACGGGCATGGCCTTGCTCCTCCGGTCGAGATGGATTGAGAAAGCTAGAGATCGCTTCGGACGGAACGTCTGTTCGTATGTTCGGCGTGTCCCGATCGACCCCTCTACGACGGGATCAGCGTGCGCGTGGCCAGCGCCTCATACGACGCGCCCGCAGGCGAGCGCCAGGAGCGGTACAGGACGATCGAGGCCGGCCTGAACGACAGCGCCGGCGTGGCGGGCAGCACGCGCTCGCCGGCCGATCCGCGGGGCCCTTCGCGCATGCGCGCGAGCGTCACGTGCGCGCGAAATCGCCTTCGCTCGCCGCGATGGCCGCACACCCGCGCGAGCGCTCCCACCAGCGCGCCGTGCAGCGCTGCCAGCCCCCCGCCGGAGTCGTCGCGCACCTCGACCGCCAGCGCGCGCGGACGGCGCGGGGGCAGCCACAGCGGCGCGCCGATCGACAGCTCTCCCACGGACATCGCGCACCCCTCCAGCGCCTCTCCAATCGCTGCGATCTCCGCGACCGGACGGTTGCCGAGAAAGCACAGCGTCACGTGCAGCAGCTCGGGGTCGAGCACGCGCACCGAGGCAGACCCGCCGCCGTGCACGCCCAGCCCCCGTATCGCAGCCCTCGCCCACGCGGTCAGCTGCTCGCACACCTCCGCCGGCGGATCGACCGCCACGAACAGACGAGCATCGGGTGCACTGATCATCTCACGCATAAAACAGGTTGTCCCGTTCGCGTGCTCCCGTCGGAAGAGGAGGAAGGAGGACAGATCCGACGATCAAGGAGCCCCGCGATGAAGGTTCGAGACGTGATCAAGCAGATAGAACGCGACGGTTGGGAACTCAAGCGTCAACGCGGTAGCCACCGCATCTACCGCCATCCACACAAGCCCGGTACGGTCACTGTGGCCGGCGCGAGAGGCAAGGACATCCCATACGGTACCCTCGAGAATATCCTTTGGCAAGCCGGATTGAAAGGACAGCAGCGATGAGCGAGTACGCCGTCATCTACGAGCATGGCCCGACGAGTTGGGGCGCCTATTGTCCGGACCTGCCCGGTGTGGGTGTTGTTGGCGACACCCGCGAGGAGGTCGAGCAGCTGATCCGCGAGGGTGTCGAACTGCATATCGAGAGCTTGCGCGAACAACACGAGCTCGTGCCGGAGCCCACATCTTCGGTCGGCGTCGTCGCTGTTACCGCGGCATAGCTCATTGAACCCCAGGGCGACGGGCGGCGTTCTCAGCCGTCAGACTCGCCGACCGATCGGGGGCAAGCCCGGACGGCTGGGTCGGCCAGCAGCCGCCTGAGGAGGTGCAGCGCAACCGTCGTCGCGCGATCCCTGACGTCGGCGCGAGCACCCGGCAGGTTCACCGAGCGCGTCAGCGCCGCGCCCTGCGGGCCTGCCACGCTCAGCCACACGAGGCCCACCGGCTTGGCCTCGGTGCCGCCACCAGGGCCCGCCACGCCCGTGACCCCCACCCCCACGTCGGCTCCCATCCGCGCGCGCACGCCCTCGGCCAGCGCCCGCGCGACCTGCTCGGACACCGCTCCGTGCTGCTCGATCAGCCTCCGATCGACGCCCGCCAGCTCGACCTTCGCCGCGTTGGAGTACACGACCACGCCGCCCGCGACGTACTGCGACGCGCCCGCGGGGCCGGTCAGTCGCGCCGCCAGCTCTCCCCCGGTGCAGGACTCCGCCACCGCGATAGCCCACTCTCTCTCCCCCAGCATCCCCGCCACCTGCTCGTCCACGGTGGAGCCGTCCGTCGAGAACAGCGTGCCTGCGTGACGCTCGGCCACGACCCGCGCAAACGCCTCGTACACCTCCGCCGAGTCCGGCTCATACCGCGTCACGACCTCGATCTCGCCGCGTTTTAGACACGTCGTGACCTCCAGCTTCCCAAGCTCAACCCCATCTCTCTCGGCCACACGCAGCGTCTCGGCGATCTCCGACTCGGGGATCCCGAACAGGCGTAGCGTCCGCTGCTCATACACCGTCGCGTTCCTGATCGCCTCCCTCAGCGCGTCCGCCTGCACCGCGGCGCTCCACATCGGCTGCAGCTCGCGCGGCGGGCCCGGCAGCACGACCACAGTCGGACCGCCCGCCTCGCCCGACCCCGGCGGCGGCACGACAAGCCCCGGCGCGGTCCCCACCGGCTCGAGCACGGTCGCGCCCTCCGGAATCGTCGCCTGCTTGCGCGTGCCGACCCTAATCGCCTCGGGGTCAAGGTTCGGCCGGCGCGTCAGCAGCGGCCTGACGATCGCTTCGATGCGCCCCGCCAGCGCCTCGTCCAGGACCATCGGGCGAGCCTGAAACCGCCCCACCACCTCCGCCGTGATGTCGTCCGCGGTCGGCCCCAGACCGCCGCTCATCAGCACCAGGTCGATGTCCCGCTCGGCCATGAACCGCAACGCCGTCTCCATATCGTCGGGACGGTCTCCCACGATCGTCACATACGCAAGCTCCACCCCCAGCTCGTCCAGCCGGTCGGCCAGCCACGGCCCGTTGCGATCGCGCACCCGCCCGCTCAACACCTCGGTGCCGGTGACCACGATCCCCGCGCGTGCAGTCATGCGCACGTGGGCATATGCCCGGGTGCGAGCACCGTGCGGCCAGCCTTGGTGATCGAGTATCCGATCGCGCTGGCGCTGGCCGGCACGACACGCGGCGTGCCATCGATCAGCAGCGTCACCGCGTTGTTGCCCAGCGTCAGCACGAAGTGCCGGGAGTGGAACGTCGGCGTCCGCGCGCCCGCTTCCAGCGTCTGCCCCGCGACGAGCTTCCTGCCGCCTTCTCCGAGCAGGCACACATACACCGTCCCCGTCGCCCGCAGCGACAGCGACACCGTGGCGGTCGTCCTGCCGCGCGCTGCGCCGTTGGCACCCGCGGTCGCGCCCGGTCGCGCGGATCGGTGCTTGGCGGAGGTGTTCGTCCGGGCGCTCGTGCTGCTCGTCGATCCGCCGCCGCCGCCGCCGGAGAGCAGTCCGACGATCAGCAGGACGATCAGTATCCCGACGATTCCCACGAGCGCCAGATATCCCCGAGAAGGCCCCCGCCCACCGGGCCCGCCCGAGCCGCGGGGCACGCGCACCCGCCGCGGGCTGGCCACGATCGGCTCGGGGGGCTCGCTCGGGCGCTCGTAGTTCAGGCGGTATTCCTCGACCAGCGCCTTGCCGTCCAGGCCCAGGGCGCTCGCATACGTGCGCAGGAAGCTCTTTACGAACGTGGGCCCTGGCAGCAGGTCCCACTCTTCGTTCTCGAGCGCGCGCAGGTACTTGGCGCGGATCTTCGTGGTCGCCTCGATCTCGGACACGTCGATTCGCTCGCGCATCCGCGCCTCGCGCAGCGTTGCACCGATCTCGGGCATAGGCTGGAAGGCTAGACAGGATGGAGCGGCCGGGTGGGTCCGGGTGCTCGGTGATGATGGCCGGCGGCCTGCGCATCTGCGTGGGTTGCCGGGTTTGATCCCGGCCGAGCCACATACGGAGGTCGCCGACCATGGTGGAGGATCGCAGGACTATCGGGGTGGGTTTGGATGTGCATAAGTCGTCGGTGCGTTTGGCGGCGGTGAGCGGCGGAGAGCTCCTGGGGGAGCTGTCGCTGCCCTATGACCACGAGCGGGTCGAGCGGGAGTTGCGGGCGTGGCCGGGCGCCCGGGTTTGCTATGAGGCGGGGCCGACTGGGTTCGGGCTCTACCGGCATCTGGTCGCGGCCGGGATCGACTGCGTGGTCGTTGCTCCGGGATTGGTGCCGAGCAGGCCGGGTGATCGGGTGAAGACCGATAAGCGCGACGCGCGGCGCCTCGCGGCTTTGCACGCTGGTGGTCTGTTGACCGCGATCTTCGTGCCTTCGCCTGAGCAGGAGGCGTTGAGGGATCTCGTTCGCGCTCGTGAGGATGCGCGGTTGGATCGGATGCGTGCTCGTCACCGGCTGGGGAAGTTCATTCTGCGTCATGACCGGCGGATGCCGACAACGTGCTGGGGTGTGACGCGTCGCGCTTGGCTTGCCCGCCAGGTCTTCGAGCTGCCCGGGCAGCAGCAGGCATTCGATGACTACCTGTTCGCCGTGGACCAGGTCGACCGGCGCATCGAGGGGTTGGAGGCAGAGCTTTCCCGGCTCGCGCAGGAGGGCCCGCACCGGGAGCTGATCGCGCGGTTGCGTTGCATTCGGGGGATTGACACGCTGACCGCGCTCGGATTGGCCGCCGAGGTGGGTGACTTCGCACGGTTCGCTACGGCAGCGCAGTTCATGAGCTTCGTTGGCTTGGTTCCGTCAGAGCGCTCCTCTGGTGAGAGCCGCCGGCAAGGGTCGATCACCCGGGCCGGTTCGGCGCACGCACGCCGGCTGCTGGTCGAGTCCGCGTGGCACGCCCGGCGGCGCCCAACGGTCGGCTACGAGCTGGGGCGCCGACACCGCGGCCAGGATCCCGCTGTCCTGGAGCGTGCGTGGCGCTGCCAGCAGCGCCTTCACCGTCGCTGGCAAAAGATGGCGGGCCGCGGTAAGCCCAACCAGAAGATCGTCGTCGCGTGCGCCCGCGAGCTCGCCGGGTTCGTGTGGGCGATCGCCACCGACCAGCCGATGAAGAGCACCTGAAATAACGATGCGACGAGCGTGGGGTGGCGGGCGGTCCCTCCCAGAAAGAGAACCCTCGCTACCACTATGCGGCACCAGCCCCGGCTGGCGACCCGCGACGCTAGACCGAGGCAGCTCCCGACGGATACCAGTCATGCGGTCCCAACCCGCGAATGTCAGTCTGACCCACCGTCGCTGCCCCGGGACGCCCGCCACCCGACGCTCGAGACACACAGCGCCAATCCGCGCAGGGCCTTGACTTTTTGCTCCATGTCAGTGACTATCTGCTTTCACAAGGCTCTCAGCACGCTTTCCTGCACTGCGCACGGCCCGGGAGCGCTCAGGTCCCGCGGTCCGGCCGGTGGGAGTAACGCCAGGCCGGCGCGGCGCCAGCCCAGGCGCCAGCCCAAGAGAACGATCCCTACGACTCCACGGGGGCGACCGGCTGGGCGGGTGGGGAGTCCAATCCACCCAGGACGCGCGGCAGATCCGCCTCGCTGACGAGCACCTGCCTGGGCTTTGAGCCCTCATACCCGGAGATCACGCCGCGGCGCTCGAGCATGTCGATCAGCCTGCCGGCGCGCGTGTAGCCCAGCCGCAGCCGGCGTTGCAGCATCGAGGTCGACGCCGTCCCCATCTCCGCCACGAGCACGATCGCGTCCTTGAGCAGGGGGTCCTCGTCGGGGTCGAGCTCGTCCCCAGCGCCGCTCTCGGGCTCGGCGGGCTCGACCTTCGCCAGCAGATCCTCGCGCAGCTCGGGCTCTCCCTGCCCGCGCCACAGGTCCGTCAGCCCGGCGATCTGCGCCTCGTCGATATAGGCGCCCTGGATGCGCTGCAACCGCGAGGTGCCCACGGGCGAGAACAGCATGTCGCCCTGGCCGAGCAGCGACTCCGCGCCGTTCTGGTCGAGGATCACGCGCGAGTCGGTCTGGGAGGAGACCGCGAAGGCGATCCGGGAGGGGACGTTGGCCTTGATCATCCCGGTGATCACGTCCACCCGCGGGCTCTGGGTGGCCAGCACGAGGTGGATTCCCACTGCGCGCGCCTTCTGCGCGAGACGGATAATCGAGTCCTCGACGTCGGCGGGCGCGACCATCATCAGGTCCGCGAGCTCGTCGATCACGCACAGGATGTATGGCAGCGGCGCTTCGCCGCGTCTGGCGCGCGCCTTGTTCAGCTCCACCAGGCTGCGGGTGCGCGCGAGCGACATCGTCCCGTAGCGCTGCTCCATCTCCCGCACCAGGTTCTGCAGGGCGTTGGCGGCCATCCGCGGGCTCGTGATCACGGGTGTCAGCAGGTGCGGGATCGACTCGTAGTGGTTGAGCTCCACCTGCTTGGGATCGACCAGCACGAGTCTCACCTCGTGCGGGCTTGAGCGCAGCAACACGCTGCAGAGCATCGCGTTGATCGCGCCCGACTTGCCCGCGCCGGTCGTTCCCGCGACGAGCAGGTGCGGCATCTTCGCCAGATCCGCGCCGATCGCCTTGCCGGCGACGTCCTTGCCCAGCCACACCGTCAGCGGCGACCAGTCTCGCGGCGGCTGCTGGAACACGTCGCCCAGGCGCACGATCTTGCGGCGCGCGTTGGGCACCTCGACGCCCACCGCCTGCTTGCCGGGGATCGGCGCGAGGATGCGGATGTCGGTCGCCGCCAGGGAGTACGCCAGGTCGTCCTTCAGCTGCGCCACCTTGGCGACCTTCGTGCCGGGCGCCAGGCGCAGCTCGTAGCGGGTGATGTGCGGCCCGGCGACGGTGCCGATCACTTTGGCCTGCACGCCGAAGTGGCCCAGCGCCTGCACCAGGCTCGTCGCGGTGCGCTCCTGCCCGGCCGTGTCGGGACGGGACTGCTCGCCCGTGGAGCGCGTCAGCAGCCTGCCGGCGTCGGGCAGCTCCCACTCGAAGTCCGGATCTTCGATCGCCCTGTCTCGATAGCGGCCCTGCGGGGTCAGCCGGTCGGCGCCCTCCGCGTCCGCGTACGCGTCAGCGCGCGCCGACCGATCTGTGATGATCGGTCCCGCGGTCGGAATCGACTCCTCCTGCTCTCCCTCCTCGCCCGCCTCGCCGGCCCCCGGCGGATCACCTCGCAAGACATCGGCATCCGGCGCCCGGTCCTGCGATGGCGCCTCCACGTGGGTCGCCCTCACGATCAGCTCTTCGGGCGCCGGCTCGGGAGGCATCACATCGGATAAGCCATAGCCGGCGGCGGCGGCGGCGGGAAGCGTAGAGAAGCCCGCTCCCACACCACCCGCCTCCTCGCGGCGGCGGCGGCGGCGGGCTGTGAGCGCGAGGCTCGCAACCGCTCGAGCAGGCTCCGTGCTCCCCCCGCCAGACGGGTGGCCCCCGAGCGCAGCGCTCCCGCCGGGGAGGCCCCCGTCAGCAGGGTGACGCCGACGAACAGCAGGAACACGACGAGGATGTCCACGCCGACGCTCTGCACGAGCCTGTGCGAGGCCCGGTACAGCGCCTCGCCGACAACGCCGCCATGGGACTGCAGGAAGATCGACGACCACGAGGATTCGCCGCGCTCAGGGCTTGCGCCCGAGCTGACTCCGAGCGTTCCCGCGGCCAGCGCCATCATCACCGCCGCCGCGATGCACGTCGCGCCCGCGCGCAGCGGCCGCATCTGCGGCCATGCCGGTCGCGCCAGCAGCGCTCCGCCGCCCGCGACGAGCGCGACCGGGGCGAGGGCCTTCGCGCGGCCCGCGCACCAGCCGAGCGCTTCGGTCAGCCCGCTGCCGGCGCCTCCCCCGTTCCAGCCGCCATACAGGACGAAGCCCAGGAACACACCCAGCGCGATCGTCCCGAACCCGAGCATGTCGCGCTGGCGCTGATCGAGCTCGAGCTTGCGCGGCGGCCATGCCCGCGCCATCAGCTCTCGCGGCGCGAGCAGCGTACCTCTCTGGCGGCGGGAGCGCGCGCGCGTGCGTGTGCGTGTGCGCGCGTTCACAGCTTTTTTCGCAGTCTTCTTCCGCGACGCCGGCGAGCGCCTCCTGGTCGTACTCATATTCCGGGCAACTTCGACGCCAAACCGCCGGGACCTCCCTTACCATCGCTTAAGCGCGTCCCGCTAGATAAAGAAGCCTGCTCATGAACGATTTCGCCCGTGCCCCCAGAGTGCTTGTCGTCGAGGACGACGAGGACATCGCCCAGGCCCTGCAGCGCTCGCTGCGGATGGAGGGCTACGAGGTGCGCGCCGCGCTCGACGGTCCCGCGGCGCTCGAGCACGGGCGCGCGTTCGCGCCCGACCTCGTGATCCTCGATCTGGGCCTGCCCGGGCTGGATGGGCTGGAGGTCGCGCGCGCGCTGCGCGCCGACGACGACGTGCCGATCCTGATCCTCACCGCCCGCGACGCGCTGGAGTCGCGCGTGGAGGGCCTGGACGCGGGCGCCGACGACTACCTGGTCAAGCCGTTCGAGCGCCAGGAGCTGCTCGCGCGGATGCGCGCGCTGCTGCGCCGCCGCCCGCCACGTGGCTCGGCGCCACTGCGCGTGGCCGACCTGTCGCTGAACGCCGACACGCACGAGGTGATCCGGGGCGAGCGCGCGATCGAGCTGACCCAGCGCGAGTTCGAGCTGCTCGAGTACCTGATGCGCAACGAGCGCATCGTCATCTCCCGCCAGCGCTTGCTCGACGAGGTCTGGGGATACGATCCGTTCTCCACGACGAACACGATCGAGGTGTTCGTCTCCAACCTGCGTCGCAAGCTGGAGGCCGAGGGCGAGCCTCGCCTGCTACACACGATCCGGGGAGCCGGATACGTCCTCCGCGCCTGAGCATCTCCTGACGCTGCGCTGGATCGCCACGTGCCGCCTCGGACGTATTGCCTGTACGCCCTTCGTCGTCCCGCGTCGCCCAGCTTGGTCATGAGACGCTCAGGGAGCGCTTCCGTCTTGAAACGGTTGACTGCCGCGTTCGACCGGCTGCCGATCCGCACGCGCCTGGCCGGCGTGTCGGCGCTGCTGACGTTTACGATCCTGTGCGCGTTCGCGATCGCGATCGGCTCGCTGACAGTGCGCCGTATCCGCTCGGACTTCTACCGCGGGGTCGAATCGACCGCCCAGCAGCTGCCCTCCGAGCTGAACATCAGCGTCAACCCGCAGACCTATCGGATCGAAGCGCCCGAACCGCCGCTCGCCGACCTCGTCGAGCCCGAGCAGCAGGCCGCGATCCGTGTGCTCACCCTCGGCGGGGCAACGGTCGAACAGGCCCCCTCGGGCGCGCCCAACCTCGGCGCGCCATCCGCCACGCCGCATGTGGTGAACGGCTACCTGGTCGTCAGCCGCACCACGATCATTCACGTCGCGGGCAGCGGCGCCCCGATCGGGCGCGTCTTCGTCCAGTACGGGCGCTCGCTTGCGCAGACCGAAGCCACGGCCGCCCGCGTAGAGCTGTTCCTGATCGTCGGCGTGTTCGCTGGCGCCGGCCTGGCCCTGCTCGCTGGCGTGGCGATCGCCCGGCGCGCGATGGCGCCGATCGCCGAGCTCACCGGAGCCGCCGCGGAGATCGCGCGCACCCGCGACCCCTCTGGCACCGTCCCCCAGCCCGCGGCCGACGACGAGGTCGCCGAGCTCGCGCGCACGCTGGAGGGCATGCTCAGAGAGCTGGACGCGGCGCGTGGCGAGACCGAGGCGATGCTCGCCCGCCAGCGCCGGTTCGTCGCCGACGCCTCGCACGAGCTGCGCACGCCGCTGACCAGCGTGCTCGCC
The DNA here is from genome assembly GCA_963808385.1 of uncultured Solirubrobacterales bacterium. GTDB lineage: Bacteria > Actinomycetota > Thermoleophilia > Solirubrobacterales > Solirubrobacteraceae > Palsa-744. The sequence continues at coordinate 26,954 of CAWEFQ010000007.1, forward strand.
AACCTCGAGCTGCTGGCCGACTCGCTGCACGGCGATCAGGGCGACGCCGCCAACTCCGCGCTGCGCTCATCCCGGCGCATGCGCCGTCTCGTCGCCGATCTGCTACTGCTCGCGCGCACCGACGTTGGGCGCGTGGTCGCGCACGAGCCGTGCGATCTGGCCCAGATCGTGGTCGAGGCCGCAGGCGAGCTGGGGCCCGTCAGTGACGCGCACGACATCGAGCTGGACGTCCAGCCGGCCCCTGTCGAGGGCGCCCGCGACGAGCTGCACCGCCTGACGATCAACCTGATCGAGAACGCGCTGCGCCACACGCCCCCCGGAAGCGAGATCCGGGTCTCGACGCGCCAGGCCGGCGATCGGGCCGAGCTCGTGGTCGAGGACAACGGCCCGGGCGTGCCTCCCGAGCTGGCCCCCACACTGTTCGAGCGCTTCGTGCGCGGCGCCGGCGACCGCGGCGGCTCATTCGGCCTGGGCCTTGCGATCGTGCGCGCGGTCGCGGAGTCACACGGCGGTTCGGTGCGCCTGGAGACCCACCATCCGCACGGCGCTCGGTTCGTGGTCGATCTTCCGGCCGCCGCGCAGACCCTTACACCTCGACAACCACGGGCAGAACCATCGGCCGCCGCTTGAGCCGGTCATAGACGAGCTTCGCCAGATCGTCGTGCAGGACCTGCTGGAGCAGGTCCACCTCATGGATCTCCTCGCGGGCGGCGCGCCGCAGCGTGCCCTCGACCGTCGCGCGGATCTCGTCCACCAGCTCATCCGCCTCGTCCATGAACGGAACCCCCCGGAAGATCACCTCGGGATCGGCCACCGAGCGCCCGTCCTGCTCGGCGATCGTGACGACCACGATGAAGATCCCGTCCGCGGAGAGCATCCGCCGGTCACGCAGCGCGACGTCGGCCATCTCGCCGATCTCCACGCCGTCGACGAAGATCATCCCGGACTGCTCGCGCGACCCGAAACGGGCGCCCCGCGAGTCGATGTCCAGAGGCAGCCCGTTCTCCCCCTGGAAGATGTCCTCGGGCGGGACTCCCACAGCCTCCGCCAGCTGGGCGTGCAGGCGCAGGCGCTTGCAGTCGCCGTGGAAAGGCATGACGTAGCGGGGCTTGACGAGGTTGAGCATCAGCTTGACCTCCTCGGCATACCCGTGGCCAGAGGCGTGCACGGGAGCGTCGGCGGGGGTGACGACGTCGCAGCCGATGTGGTAGAGCCGATCGATCGTCTCGTTGACCGCGCGCTCGTTGCCGGGGACGGGCGTGGCAGAGAAGACGACGGTGTCCCCCCCGCGCAGCTGCACCTGAGGGTGGTCGCGATGGGCCATCCGCCGCAGCGCGCTCAGCGGCTCGCCCTGAGAGCCGGTGGAGATGATGACGACACGCTCGTCGGGGAAGTCGTTTATCTCCCGGGCGCCGACGAGCGTCCCCTCGGGCACCTCGATGTGCCCGAGCTGACGGCCGATCGAGACGTTCTTGCGCATCGAACGCCCCACCAGCGCGACCTTGCGGTCGAGGGCGTGCGCGGCGTCGATCGCCTGCTGGACGCGGTGGATGTTCGAGGCGAAGCTCGTCACCACGATGCGCCCCTCACAGCGCGCGAACGCCTCCTCCAGGTGCGGACCCACACCCGACTCCGACGGAGAGAACCCGGGACGGTCGACGTTCGTGGAGTCCCCGCACAGCAGCAGCACGCCTTCGCGCCCGAGCTCGGCCAGGCGCGAGATGTCGGCGGGCGGGCCGTCGACGGGGGTCTGGTCGAACTTGTAGTCCCCGGTGATCAGCACCGTCCCGAGCTCGGTCCCGAGCGCGATCGCCGAGGAGTCGGGGATCGAATGGGTCATGTGGATCAGCTCCAGCTCGAACGGCCCCAGCTCCAGTGATTCGCCGGGCGCGACGTCGTTGCACTCGACGTTTTTGAGCTTGTGCTCCTCGAGCTTTGACCTGGCCATCGCGAGCGTCAGCGGTCCGCCATAGACGGGCGGATTGGCGCCGTGCGCCGCCAGCTCGCGCAGGACCCACGGCAGCGCGCCGAGATGATCCTCGTGCCCGTGCGTCACGACGATCGCCTCGATCTCCCGCGCACGCTCGCGCAGGTAGGAGAAGTCGGGCAGCACCAGATCGATCCCGACCATCTCCGGCGTCGGGAACCGCAGCCCGACATCGACCACGACGATGCGCTCGTCGTGTTCGATCACCGTCATGTTCTTGCCGATCTCCCCCAGACCGCCCAGGGGCAGGACGCGCAGAGCCGAGCCGCTCACGCCCGAGCCCCCGCTGGCCGATCTTCAATCGGTAACCCGTGGCGTTCGAGCATCGCCCGCACGGCGGCGGTCTCCTCGGGGGTGGCGTCGACGATCGGCAGGCGGGTGGTGCCGGCGTGCAGGCCGAGCAGGTTCAGCGCCGCCTTCGTGCACGTCGGACTCGCGGTCATGAACAGCGTCTTATACACGTCCTGCAGCGAGGCGTCGATCTCGTGGCGATGCTCGGGCTCGTCCACCATCCGGCGCATCTCGTTGCCGACGATATGGCTTGCGACGGAGATGCCCCCGGCGCCGCCCATGTCGAGCGTGCGCGCGAACGTGGCGTCGTCGCCGGTGTAGAGGGTGAGACCGTCGATCGGCTGAAGCTCCGCGGGGTTGGACTGCTTGACGCCCTCGATACCCTCGATCCGCGCGAGCTCGGCGAGCAGCTCTGGGCCTATGTTCGTCCCAGTTCTGGCCGGGATGTTGTAGAGCAGGATTGGCCTGTCGGTCGCCGCCGCGATCGCTTCGTAATGGCGCCTGAGGCCCAGCGGGCTGGGCCGGTTGTAGTAGGGGGTGACGCTCAGGTGCGCGTCCACGCCCAGCTCGGTGGCGTGTTCGGTCAGGAACACCGCGTGGCGGGTGTCGTTCGTGCCGGTCCCCGCGACGATCGTGGCGCGAGCATCAGGCCTGGAGGGCAGGGTCGGGCGCTCGCGCACGGCCAGGTCGATCAGCCCCAGGTGCTCCTCGTCGGTCAGCGTCGCGGCCTCGCCGGTCGTGCCGGCGACGACGAACCCGTCCGAGCCGTTCTGAGCGAGATGGGCCATCAGCGCGACGAACGCCTCCTCGTCGACGCGCCCGTCCGCATCGAACGGGGTGACGATCGCGGTCAGGATCGTGCCTAGCTTCAAGGAGGGCATCGCGATCAGTATCTCACCCGGCGTTCAGCTCGCGCCAGAACACCGGCTTGCCGGCGAGGATGCGATCGACGCCGTAGCTGGACAGGGTGGTTTCCCCGTCCGGTTCGATCGCGTAGCGGCCGATCACCGAGTCGCGGGGGCCGGTCGCAAACAGCGCGTCGATCACCGCCTGGCGGTCGTTGCCGCGCGCCCCGGCGCGCCTGATCGCCTGCAGCGTCGCGCTCATCGCCTCGTACCCGAACAGGGCATACGCTTCGGGCTGCTGGTGGAACTGCCTGCGGTAGGCGGCGAGCACGCGCTGCGCCGAGGCCGGGTAGTGGCTCACCGGCAGGACGGGCGTGGCCAGGAGCGTCCTCGCGTCCGCCCCGGCGCCGACTTCCGCGGCAAACGTCGCATTGACCATCGTGCTCGACCCCAGCAGCCACAGGTGCGGGTCGGCGCTGTGCAGCTGCTTCCACAGCGCGACGGTTTCCGGCGTGGTCCCGCCGGCGAAGAACACGGCCTGGGCGCCGGATTCGGAGATCTTCGTGGCCTCGCCCGTGAATTCGGTGGTCGCGGTCGTGTCGAGGCTGTCGTGCGCGGCGACGGAGATCCCCGCCTGTTCCGCGTCGGTTACGACCATCTGCGCGAGCGGCAGCTCGAACGGGTCCTGGTCGTCGAGCACGTACACCTTGTTGACGCCGAGGTCGCGCATCAGCGCCACCTGCGCCCGAGCCTGAGCCTGATCGCCCGGCTGCAGCCGGGCGAAGTTGCGTTTGCCGGTCAGATAGAACCGTCCGGGCTCGTCCTGGCCGGCGTCCAGCGAGGAGGTCAGGCCGCCATACGGGCTCGAAGGGCTGATCTGCAGGATGCCGGCGGCGTTGATCAGCGGCAGCGAGATCGCGGTCGCCGCCGAGTTGTAGTCGCCCAGGTAGGCGATCGTGCTGGGGTCGTCGGCGGCGGTCTTGGCGTCCGCCGCGGTCATGCTCGGGTCCCACTGCCCGCTCGTGGGGCTGGAGTCGTCCTGGGAGTAGTAGCTGACCCGCAACGGCCCGACGTGCCCGCCGGCGTCATACAGCGCGAGCTTCTCGCCGTCGACGATCTGCTGGGAGACCGCGCCGGAGGGGCCCTGCAGCGGCAGGCTGGAGTAGACAGTCAGCTGGTTGCCCAGGCTGGCTGACGTTTCGGAAACGCTCCCGCAGCCCGACGAGCCCAGGGCCGGCGCGACCGCGGCGGCCACGAGCGCCAGCGCGCTCGCGGCTCGGCAGAACCGGCGCCCCAGCACCGGCGCTCAGCCGCGGCGGCCGGGAAGGTAGCCGGAGAGGATCTTCAGCGTTGCGCCCACGACGATGATCAGGGTCGCGAGCATAAAAGCGTCAAAGCCCTTGGCTCCGAGCGCCCAGAGCACGATCCAGACGACCAGGCCGGCGGTTGCGGTGAGGACCAGTCCCATGTCGAGCGCATCCTATCGGAGGCCGGCCGCCAACTCCGCCACAACGGAGCCGACCGCGCCGGCCGGATCATCGGGCGCGTCGCCGGCGGCGCGCACCAAGCGCGTGCCCACGATCACCCCGTCCGCCCCCGCGTCGGCAGCCATGCGCGCCTGCTCGGGCGTGCCGATCCCGAACCCGAGCGCAACCGGCACCGCGGTGCTTGCCTTTGACCGCGTGACGATCTCCGCGAAGCGGTCGGACAGCGCCGCGCGCTCCCCGGTCGTGCCGACCACGGAGACCGCGTACAGAAACCCGCGCGCCTGGGCCCCGATCGCCGCCATCCGCGCGGGCGTGGTGGTGGGCGCGACCAGCGGCACGAGCGCCAGACCATGTGCGTCGCAGGCGGCCCTGAACTGCGCCGACTCCTCCAGCGGCAGGTCCGGCACGATCAGCCCGCACGCTCCGGTCTGCGCCAATCGTGCCACGAATGCGTCCGCGCCGGGCGCGAGCACCATGTTTGCGTAGCACATCAGCACGACCGGCACGCTTCCAGCCAGCCCGCGCGCAACCTCCAGCACCCCGGCGACGCTCGCCCCCGCCGCGAGCGCCTGCGTTCCCGCGGCGTGGATCACCGGGCCGTCCGCGAGCGGGTCCGAGTAGGGCACCCCCAGCTCCAGCAGGTCCGCGCCCGCGCTCACGCAGGCTTCGCCGATGCGCAGCGAGTCGCTCAGCGTCGGATAGCCGCCCATCAGATATGGCATCAGCGCGGCGCGCTTGCCGGTGTTGGCAAACGCGTCGGCGATGCGCTGCGCCCCGCTTGCGAACTCTGGGGAATCGTTTGGCGAGGAGCCGCCCGGCGGAGCTGGAGCGTGGGGCACGCGCTCTGGCGCAGGGGCCTGTGCCGATCCACTGGCCTGTGTCGGTGCAGGGGCCGTGACCGGCGCCGGGGTTGGGGTTGGGGTTGGGATGGCTGGGTCGCTCATGTCGGCGGGGCGTTCATTTCGGCATTCTCAGGCGGAGGGATTTCGGCTTCGGCTCGTGGGCCTCACGCGAGCGCCAGAACCTCCGCCAGATCCTTGTCTCCCCGCCCGGACAGGCAGACCAGGTCCAGCTCGCTCTCCTGCTGGGAGAGCACCCACGCCAGGGCGTGGGCGGACTCGAGCGCCGGGATGATCCCCTCCAGCCGTGTGAGCTCTCGGAACGCCGCCAGCGCCTGCGCGTCGGTCACCGCGACATAGCGCGCGCGCCCCGTATCCCGCAGGAACGCGTGCTGCGGACCGGCGCCGGGGTAGTCCAGGCCGGCGGACACCGAGTGCGCCTGCATTATCTGCCCCTCCTCGTCCTGCATGATCGCCGAGCGCGACCCGTGCAGCACCCCGGGGCGCCCGCCCACCGTCAGCGGCGCGCCATGCCTGGGCGTGTCGATGCCCTCCCCGCCGGCCTCCACGCCGATCAGCTGGACGTCATCGTCCTCCAGGAACGCCGTGAACATCCCGATCGCGTTCGAGCCCCCGCCGACGCACGCGATCACGCGTTCCGGCAGCCCGCCCGCGCGCTCGAGGATCTGCGCACGCGCCTCGTCACCGATGACCCGCTGCAGGTCGCGCACCAGCGCCGGGTAGGGCGCGGGGCCGACGGCGGAGCCGATCACGTAGTGGGTGCTCTGCACGTTCTCGACCCAGTCGCGGATCGCCGCCGAAGTCGCCTCCTTGAGCGTCCTGGCGCCCGCTTCCACAGGCGTGACGGTCGCCCCCAGCAGCCGCATGCGCTGCACGTTGGGATGCTGACGGCGGGTGTCCTCTGTGCCCATGTAGATGACGCACTCCAGGTCCAGGAGCGCGCACACGGTCGCGGTCGCGACCCCGTGCTGGCCGGCGCCGGTCTCGGCGATGATGCGCGTCTTGCCCATCCGCCTGGCCAGCAGCGCCTGGCCGAGCGCGTTGTTGAGCTTGTGCGAGCCCGTGTGGTTGAGGTCCTCGCGCTTAAGATACACGGTGCGCCCGACGCGATCGGAGAGCCTGCGCGCGTGATACAGGGGCGTCGGGCGCCCGACGAAGTCCCGCAGCAGCCCGTCCAGCTCGGAGCGGTAGGCCGGGTCCTCTCGTGTCGTGAGCCACGCCTGCTCCAGCTCGGCGAGCGCCGGCATCAGCGTCTCGGGGACGTACTGCCCGCCGTACTCGCCGAAACGATGCTCGACCGTCGCGCTCACGCCGGTCGCGCTCCGCTCGGCCGTGCTCACGCCGCCGCTCCCTGCACCGTGGCGCCATCCACGGGTGTGGCGTCCGCGCCGCCCGCGCCGGGGTCCGCCTGGAGCGCCTGCACCTTGCCCGTCTGGGCAGCCGTCGCGGGAGTGGCGCGAGCATCGGCCCCGGGGCCGTCGAGATCGCGATCAGCACTCCCGGGCGTTGTGGCAGTCTGCGTGGCGGCGGCAAAGAACGCCCGCAGCTTCGCCTCGTCCTTGTGCCCGGGCGCGCGCTCGGTGCCGCTGGCGGTGTCCACCGCGTATGGTCGCACCCGCTCGACAGCCTCGGCGACGTTGCCGGGCGCCAGGCCGCCGCTGAGGATCAGCGGGGTGCGGGAGCGTCGCCCCTCAAGCAGCGACCAGTCGAACGTTTCCCCCGTCCCACCGCGCAGATCCTGGTCGTCCGACGCGGTCGCCCGCGCATCGAGCAGATGAAAGTCGACGTGAAAGCGCTCCAGATCCCTGACATCCCCCGCGCCGGAGACCTGGCGCGCCTTGATCACCCGCGCCCCGGTGCGCCGCGCGGCCTCCGCGCAGAACGACGGGCCCTCGTCGCCGTGCAGCTGCAGCAGCGTCAGGCCAAGCTCCTCGGCCTGCTGCGCCAGCTCATCCAGGGAAGGGTTGACGAACACCCCGCACAGCTCCACCCGCCGGCGCAACGCGGTGGTTATGCGCTGCGCCTGCTCGGTCGAGCATCGCCGGGGGCTGCCCGCATAGAAGACCATCCCGATCGCCCACGCGCCCAGCGCCACCGCGAGCTCGGCGTCGTGCAGGTCGGTGATCCCGCAGATCTTCACGCGCGGCGTGCGCGGGTGCGGCCCGCTCGGTTGCGGCTCGCTCGGATGCCGGGACGCCTCGGACATACCCCTAAGTTAGCGGGCGGGTTGGGACGAAACTCTCGGGCGGGCGCTGTGAGCCCCGCCTCGGGCCCCGTGCCTACCCTTCGGGCGTGTTCGGGTTCGGCACCGAGTTGGGCCTGGTGCCGAGCGTGACGGATACGGTCTCGGGTTCATAGCCGCCCTTGCCGTTGGCGCGCCGCAGCCCGAGGCTGACCGTGTCGCCCGGCTTCTTGGCGCCGACGTCGTTCGCCAGTTCTTCTGAGCTGCCGACAGCTTTGCCGTCGAGGGAGACGATGATGTCCCCGCCGATCGCGACCGTGCCGTTTTCGGTGCTGCCGCTGACCTTGCCCCCGCGGATGCCGGCTTTTTCGGCGGGCGTCCCGTGCTGGACGCTCTGCACGAGCGCGCCGCTTTTCACCGGCAGGTTCAGCGCCGAGAGCGAGCCGTCGATCGTCAGCGAAGTCAGACCGAGATAGGCGCCGCGCAGCGTCCCGCCCTTCTCCAGCTGGGAGAGCTCGGACTTGGCGGTGTCGATCGGCACGGCGAAGCCGATGCCCACGCTGCCGCCGCCCGAGCCGCCGGTCTCGATCTGGGAGTTGATGCCGATCACTTCGCCCGCGGCGTTGAGCAGCGGACCGCCGGAGTTGCCGGGATTGATCGGCGCGTCGGTCTGCAGGACGTTGTCGATCGAGAACCCGTTCGGCGCGGCGATCGTGCGCTGCAGCGCGGATATAACACCGGTCGTGAGCGTCCGTTCGAGATCGAACGGGTTGCCGATCGCGAGCACCGGATCGCCCACCTGCGCAGCGCTGGAGCTCCCCAGCGTGAGCGGGTGCAGTGTCAGGCCGTCGGTCGGGATGCGCAGGATCGCGAGGTCGTTGGAGGGGTCTTTGCCGATCACCTTGGCTTCGACGTTCTGGCCTTTTTCAAAGCTCACCTGGACCTTCACCGCGTTCTCGACCACGTGATAGTTGGTGAGAATTGTGCCGTTGCTGTCGATCACGATCCCCGAGCCGGTCGCCTGACCCTGGCGCTGTGTTTCCCCGCCGCCGAACAGGTTGAACGGCGAGGATTCGCCCTGCTGCACGACCGTCGAGGTCACGAACGCCACCCCGGGCGCGTCGCGCACGTAGATCTGATGCGGCGTCAGTCCCTTGCTCGTCTGCGAGGCGTTCGACGGCGCGATCGGAGCGGCCGACTGGACGGTGGTGACGGTGCTGGTCGAGGAGCTGAGCCCGCCGAACGCCGCGATCACCGCGGCGACGACCGCGCCGCCGACGAGGGCCGCTATGAAGGGGATGGCGAATGCGGTGCGCTTCATCGGCGCCGGTGAGTGTGCGGGTAACAGGAGGTCAATGTGGTTGCTGAGGCTCGCGCGATCGGTCAACGCACAGGATGGGCGGCGGCTATGAAGGCCATCTAAAGCGCACCATCCGCCTGACTAAAACTTTCACGCTCCGCCCGACGCCGCTGAACCCGTGACGCCGGCGGGATAGGCCCGCAGCGCCCGCAGCGCCTCCTCGGGTGAGGGCGCGCGCATCAGCGACTCCCCCACGAGCACCGCTGCGACGCCGGCCTCCTGCAGGCGCGCGAGCTGCTCGGCGCCGGCGATCCCCGACTCCGAGACGACCGTGACCCCGCTCGGGATCTCTCCCAGCAGCGCAAACGTGCGCTCGATATCGACGCTGAAGTCGCGCAGATCGCGATTGTTGATCCCGATCAGATCGGCTCCCGCATCGAGCGCCACATGCAGCTCGCTCGCGTCGTGCGCCTCCACGAGCACGTCCAGGCCCAGCCCGCGCGCGATCCCGCGCAGCGCCTGAAGCTCCGCTACGCTCAGCGCGGCGACGATCAGCAGCACGGCGTCGGCCCCCGCGAGCAGCGCCTCATACAGCTGGTAGGGGTCGACGATGAAATCCTTGCGCAGCAACGGCAGCGCGCAGGCCGCGCGCGCGGCGCGCAGATCCTCGAGCGAGCCTTCGAAATTGGGGCCCTCCGTCAGCACCGACAGCGCATCCGCCCCGCCGCGCTCATATGCCCGCGCGATCTCCCCGACGTCCGCGCCCTCGCGCAGACTGCCCGCCGAGGGCGAGCGGCGCTTGAACTCGGCGATCACTCGAATCCCCGGCGCGCCCAGCGCCTCGCGCAGGCCGCGCTGCGTGGCGCCCGCGGCGAGCGCCCGATCCCGCAACTCGACCTCCGGGTGCTCGCGCTTGCGCCGCTGCACCTCCACGCGCGTACTCTGCAGGATGTTCTCCAGCACGCTCATCGCGCCGCCGCCTGCGCGGCGGTCCCGGTTTGCGCCTCAATCCCCGTCCCCGTGTCCGTCCCCGCGGGCGCGCTCGCCAGGACGCTCTCCAACACGCTCATCGCGCCGTGGCCTCCGCTGGCGCGTGCGCGTGACTGGCCGCCACGAACCGCTCGAGCGCGCTCGCGGCCTGTCCGCTGGCCAGCGTTTCGCGCGCGAGCGCGACGCCCTGCGCGATCGACTCGGCCCCGCCCCCGACATAGATCGCGGCGCCCGCGTTGATGATCGCCAGCTCCGCGCGCTCGCCGGCCTCGCCGGCGAAGATCGCGCGCGTGATCTCGGAGTTCTCCTGCGGGCTCCCACCCGCGAGCACCCGCCCGTCGCTCGCGGTGGTGGTCGTGGCGGTGGCAGTGGCAGTGGCGGCAGCGGTAGCAGCGGTAGCAGCGGTGGTTGTGGTGGCAGCAGTGGTGGCGCTCAACGGCTTCACGCCAACATCCCCCGGCGCGAGCACGTACCGGGTCAACTCCTCGCCGTTGACCTCGATCACGTGGGTGGCCGCGCCGATCGAGATCTCATCCACGCCGTCCTCGCCGCAGACGACCAGCGCGCGATCGACGCCCAGCCGCGCGAGCGCGCCGGCGATCGTCTCCAGAAACGCGGGATCGGACACCCCGATCAGCTGGCGGCGCGCCCCGGCGGGGTTGGTGAGCGGGCCGAGGAAGTTGAAGATCGTGCGCACTGCAAGCTCGCGCCTGACCGGCACGACGAACCGCGTGGCCTGATGGTGCGCCGGCGCGAACATGAACCCGAACCCAGCCTCCTCGATGCACGCCGCGACGCCCTCCGGAGCCAGATCGATGCGCGCGCCCAGCGCCTCCAGCAGATCGGCCGACCCCGAGCGGCTGGTGGCCGAGCGATTGCCGTGCTTGGCCACCGCGCAGCCCGCGCCCGCGGCGATCAGCGCGGCGGTCGTGGACACGTTGAACGTGCTGGCGCCCCCACCCGTGCCGGCCGTGTCGAGCAGGTCCGGGCGATCGACCGAGACGTGCGCGGCGAGCTCGCGCATCGTGCGCGCCAGACCGGTGAGCTCATCGACCGTCTCGCCCTTCGTACGCAGCGCGATCAGAAACCCGGCGATCTGCGTCTCGGACGCCTCGCCGTGCATGATCTGATCGAGCACCTCCGCGGTCTCATCGGCGCTCAGGTCGCGCCGCTGGGCCAACGCGTCGATCGCGCGGGTGAGAATCGCGTTGGGCATCTAATCGGCCTCCTCCGCGATCGCCCCCGTCGCGGTCACGCTCGCGATGGCGCTCGACTCGGCAGTTGTGGCTGTCAACTCGGGGCCCCTCGGCTCAGCGCCCGCCACGCGCCCGTCGAGAAAGTTCCTCAGCAAGTCCCTGCCCTGCTCGGTCAGGACCGACTCGGGATGAAACTGCACGCCCTCGGCGGGCAGCTCGCGGTGGCGCAGTCCCATCAGCACGCCGCCTCCGCGTGCGGACTCCTCCAGGCAGTCCGGCAGCTCGGGCGCGACCACGAGCGAGTGGTAGCGCCCGACCGTCAGCGGACACGACAGACCGGTGAAGATGGTGCGCCCGTCGTGCTCGATCGTCGTCGCCTTGCCGTGCACGGGCGGGTTCAGGACGACCTGCCCGCCGAACGCCTGCGCGAGCGCCTGATGGCCGAGGCACACCCCCAGCGTCGGCACGCCCGCTTCGGGCATGCGCCTGGCGAGCGCCAATGAGATGCCCGCCTCGTCGGGCGTGCACGGGCCGGGCGAGATCACACACCGCGCATACCCCTGCGCCAGCAGCTCGTCGACGGTCGCGCGGTCGTTGCGCACGGTATGCACGTCTGCGCCCAGCTCGCCGAGATACTGGACGAGGTTGTATGTGAACGAGTCGTAGTTGTCGATCACGAGGACCCTCATCGCCGCGCCGCCCCCATCATGGCCATTCCGGTTGCGCTACAGCCAGCTCGATCGCCTGCAAGACGGCGCGGGCCTTCGCTTCGGACTCCGCCAGCTCATACGCGGGCTTGGCGTCGGCGACGGTCCCGCCGCCCGCCTGGATGTGCGCCACGCCGTCTGAGACGACGACCGTGCGGATGTGGATGCAGGTGTCCATGTCGCCCGCGTAGGACAGGTAGCCGATCGCGCCGCCGTAGCCGCCGCGCTTGATCGGCTCGAGCTCGTCGATGATCTGCATCGCCCGCACCTTCGGCGCGCCCGACAGGGTGCCCGCCGGCAGGACCGAGCGCAGCGCGTCCATCGCGCTGACTCCCTCGCGCAACAGGCCCGTGACGGAGGAGACGATGTGCATCACGTGCGAATAGGTCTCGACCGACATGAACGTCTCCACCTCGACCGTGCCCGGCTCGCACACCCGGCCGAGGTCGTTGCGGCCGAGGTCGACGAGCATGACGTGCTCGGCGCGCTCCTTCTCGTCGCCGAGCAGCTCCTGGGCGATGCGCTCGTCCTCGGCGACGTTCGCCCCGCGCGGGCGCGTGCCGGCGATCGGCCGCGTGCTCACTCGCGCCCTGCCCTCCGGCTGACCGGCCGAGCTGACCGTCAGCAGCGGCTCGGGGCTGGCGCCGGCGATCTGGAAGTCGCCGAAGTCCAGGTAGTACATGTATGGGCTGGGGTTGACCGCGCGCAGGCCCCGGTAGATCGAGAACGCCTGCACCGGCACCGGCGCCGACCAGCGCTGGGAGGGCACCACCTGGAATGCGTCGCCGGCGTAGATGTACTCGACGATCCGCGCCACCATCGCTTCGAACTGCTCGCCGGACATGTTGGACTGAAACCGCGGCATCTCCCGCGCGGGTGCAGCGCCGGGCGCGCCACCGAGCGCGATCCCATCGCCGGGCGCGGGCCTGACCCCGGGCTCGCCACCGGTCGGCGCGGTCCCATCGCCGGGCGTGGGCCCGCCCCCGGGGACGCCGAGCGGAACGGGGCCGGCGAGCGCGCAGCGGATCTCGCCGATCGTGGCGGCGGCCTTGGCCTGCGCGCGCGCAGGATCGGGCTCGGCATCGAGGTCGGCGTTGGCGAGGATCGTGATCGTGTGCTTGAGATGATCGAACGCGACCAGGACGTCGGAGAGCATCAGCGCCATGTCGGGCAGCCCCAGGGGATCGGGGTTCGGCTCGCCCAGCGGCTCGACGGTGCGCACGAGGTCATAGCCGAAGTAGCCCACCGCGCCGCCGGCGAACGGCGGGGCGTCCTCGGGCAGGGGCGCCTGGCGATAGCGGGCGACGTGCTCGGCCGCGAGCGCGTACGGGTCGCCGCCGTCGGCGAGCGACCAGCGCAGGACAGAGCGCGGGCGTACGCCGATGAACGACCAGCGCCCGACGCGCTGTCCCCGGTCGGCGGACTCGAGCAGGAACGCGGGCGACGCCGGGGCGAGCGCGCGCAGCTTCAGGAACGCCGACACGGGCGTCTCGCAGTCGGCGATGAACTTCTCGCAGACGGGGATCAGGTTGGGGCGCGAGGCCTCGCGCTCATGCTCGTGCTCAGCGACGGCGGTCATCGAGCACCCGCTCGGCGTCGGCGAGATCCCGTCCCCGACCGCGCATCAGCACCAGGAGGTGGTAGAGCAGGTCGGCCGCCTCAGCGTCGACGCGCTCCTCAGACTCCTCGCGCGCGGCGCGCGTGACCTCCTCGGCCTCCTCGCACACCTTCGCGCCGGCCAGCGCCGGATCGTCGAGCAGCGTGACGGTGTAGGAGCCCTGCGGGCGCTCGGCCGCGCGCGCGCGCAGCGTCCGCTCAAGCGCCGGCAGGACCTCGTGCGGCGCGGCCGGATCGAGCTCGCCGCGGTGAAAGCAGGTGCGCTGCCCCGTATGGCAGGCTGGGCCGGCGGGCTCGACCAGCGCCAGCAGCGTGTCGCCGTCGCAGTCCACCCGCAGCGCCCGGACGGCCTGGACGTTGCCGCTGGATTCACCCTTGTGCCAAGCCGCTTCGCGCGAGCGACTGTACAGGTGCAGCTCCCCCGTCGCACGCGTGCGCGCGAGCGCCTCGGAGTTCATATAGGCGAGCGTCAGCACCTCGCCCGTGCGCCAATCCTGCACGACGCACGGCACGAGGCCGCGCTCGTCATAGACGACGAGCTCATCGTTTGGGCTGGGTGCGGAGGCGTTCATCTGTGGAATTGTAGGTCCCATGACGAACACGGCATCGCTGCTGGAACGCAACCTCGTCGTCGTCACCGGCAAGGGAGGCGTGGGCAAGAGCACGATCGCGGCCGCCCTCGGTCTGGCGGCGGCCGAGCGCGGCCTGCGGACGATCGTGGTCGAGCTCGGCGACCAGCGCCGCCTGGCCGCGCTGATCGCGGAGGACTCGCCGGACGTCGGAGGAGGAGGAGGAGGAGGAGGGAGAAGAGGAGGAGGAGCGGCAGCGAGCTCCGCCGGCGACGTGGCGAGCTCCACCGGCGCCGAGACCGCGCTCGGACAGAACCTGTGGAGCGTCACGATCGACCCCGACAGGGCGCTGCTGGAGTGGCTGCAGGCGCTCGGAGGACGGATCCCCGGTCGCGTGCTCGCTCACAGCGGCACGTTCCAGTACTTCGCCGCCGCCGCCCCCGGCGCGCGAGAGCTGGTGAGCATGGTCAAGGTCTGGGAGCTGACCCGCTCCGATCGCTGGCGCCGGCGCGCGCAGCGGTATGACCTCGTCGTGCTCGACGCCCCCGCGACCGGACACGTGCTGGGGCTGCTGCACTCGCCGTGGACGTTCGGCGCGATCGCGCGCGTGGGGCCGATCTTCGGCCAGGCCGAGCAGGTGCGCGAGCTGCTTGAAGACGACGCGCGCAGCGGCTATCTCGCGGTGACCCAGCCAACGGACATGGCGGTCGGCGAGACCCTGGATCTGCGAGACGGGCTGAACTCTCAGCTCGGGCGCGAGCTGGACGCGACGATCGTCAACGCGACGCTGCCACGCCGCTTTGACGCTGACGAGATGGCGCGGATCGCGCGCCTGGACGGGCCGGGCCTCGGGGGCAGGGACGCCGCGGTGAGGCGCTCGGCGCGGCTCGCCGCCCAGGCCGTGCACGAGCGCGCACGCATCCAGCACAACCAGATCGCACGCCTGCGCCGCGGCGGCCTTGAGACGCAGACGGTGCCGTTCGTGTTCTCGGTGCAGCTCGACCTCGACGCCATCCGGTCGATCGGCCGGCGACTGGCCGAGCGACTGTGAGGACGATGGGCAGCAGGGCCGCATGCGGCCCTGCTCGGGGACGTGCATGCACGTCCCCGCCGTTGGCGCATGCGCCAACGGAAGAGGTGCCGCATGCGGCACCTCACGGGGCCGCACATGTGCGGCCCCGCCGGCCGGTGCATGCACCGGCCGGACCCAACTACGTGATCCCCAACCGATCCAGCAGCCCCTCGTCCGCGCGCCAGTCCCGGCGCACGCGCACGGACAGATCGAGATGCACCTGGCATCCCAGCTCGCGCTCCAGCTCGGCGCGGGCGGCTGTGCCAATCGCCTTGATCATGCGCCCTCCGGCGCCCACCACGATCCCCTTCTGCGAGGCGCTCTCGACCCAGATCAGCGCCCGCACCCGCGCCAGTCCCGCGCGCGGGTGCTCGACCTCCTCGATGACGACCTCCACGGCGTGGGGCACCTCCTGGAAAGTGCGCCTGATCACCGCCTCGCGCACGAGCTCGGCCAGCAGCAGCTCGCGCGGCTGATCGGAGCTCTCGCTCGGAGCGAACATCAGCGGTCCCTCGGGCATCAGCCCGAGCAGGTGCTCGACCAGTGCCTCCACCCCCGCGCCGGTGCGCGCGGAGATCGGAAACACCTCGCCGTCCAGCGCCAGCCCGTCGGTCTGCTGGAGCACAGCGGCCGTCGCCGCCCGGCTCAGACGGTCCACCTTGTTGACCGCGATCGTCACCGCCAGCCCGGCCCGCGCAAGCGTTCCCGCGATGAACCGGTCGCCCGGACCGACTCCCTGCTCCCCATTGAGGATCAACAGCGCGGCATCGGCGCCTTCGAGCTCCTGTTGCACCCGCCGGGCCATGCGCGCGGTCAGAGCGTCGCGCGGGCGCTGCACGCCCGGCAGGTCGACCAGCACGATCTGGGAGTCCCCGCGCGTACGCACGCCCCTGATCGCCCGGCGCGTGGTCTGCGGGCGATCGGAGACGATCGCGACCTTCTCCCCCACGACGGCGTTCACGAGCGTCGACTTGCCGACGTTCGGGCGCCCCGCGAGCGCGACGAAGCCGCTGCGCGTCACGCGCCGGCCCTCTCCAGCAGCTGGGCCTGCAGCGCGAGCATCTCGCCGTCGTCGGTCTCGTGATCGAACCCCACCAGGTGCAGCACCCCATGGACGATCGCCTCGCGCAGATCGACCGTGTGCTCTGCACAGATCACCACGTCGCCCAGCTCGCGCGGCACACCGCCGTCGCTGGCGCCGGTGCCGGTGCCAGCCTGCGCGCCCTCCCCAGGCGGCCCCGCCTCCCCAGGAATCGAATCCAGGCCGTCGATCGGGAACGACAGCACGTCGGTAGGCTCGGGCTTGCCGCGATGCTCGCCGTTCAGTGCCGCGATCCGGTCTGCGTCGACGTATTCGATCGCCAGGTGCCCGTCGTGGACTCCCACCGACGCGCTCGCAAGCGTGCACAGGCGCTGTACATCGGCCTGCAATGGCGCGCCGGGCGCAAGCTCGGCGCCGAAGACCTCGACCTCGATCACGGCGATCGGACCCTTAGAACGTGTTTTGAAATAGGCGGTGCGGTCGGGGCGTTCATGGACCAAGCTGGGCGACGCGGGACGGTGAAGCGCGTGCTGGTGGCACGCGCAAGCCGGCACGTGGCGATCCAGCGCAGTGTCCAGGGACGTATCCGGACGTGCCGATCTTTTCAAAACACGTTCTCAAGCGCGACGGCGCTCGGCGGAGCGCAGCCCCGGCGCATCGCGCCGGCCATGCTCGTCATAGGCCTCCACGATCCGCTGCACGAGCTTGTGCCTGACGACGTCCTCGCCGCCGAACCGCACGAACTCGATGCCCTCAACCGCCTCGAGCACATCCCCCACCGCGATCAGCCCCGACTGCTGCTCGCGCGGCAGATCGACCTGGGTGACGTCTCCCGTTACGACCATCCGTGAGCCAAAGCCCAGGCGAGTCAGAAACATCTTCATCTGCTCGGGCGTCGTGTTCTGCGCCTCGTCGAGGATCACAAACGAGTCGTTCAGGGTTCTACCCCGCATAAAAGCCAGCGGCGCGATCTCGATCACGCCCCGCTCCAGGTGCTGGGAGACTCGCTCGGGGTCGAGCATGTCGTGCAGCGCATCGAACAGCGGGCGCAGGTACGGGTCGACCTTCGCCATCAGATCTCCCGGCAGAAACCCCAGCCGCTCGCCCGCCTCGACGGCCGGGCGCGTCAGGATGATGCGGTTCACCTCGTGCCGTGACAGCGCCGCGGCCGCCATCGCCACCGCCAGAAACGTCTTGCCCGTACCCGCCGGGCCGATCCCGAACGTGACCGTGCTCTGGCGGATGCAGTCCACGTAGCGCTTCTGATTGACGGTCTTGGGCGCGACCTGCAGGCTGCGATGACGCCACACCACGTCCTCCAGCACCTGCGCGGGCGACTCGTGGGCGTCCAGCGCCCCCGTCACCGCCGCGATCGTACCCGGCCCGATCTGATGCCCGCGCGAGATCAGATCGGACAGCTCGCGCACAACCCGTTCGCCGACCCGCGTCTCGCCCTGCTCGCCGTCGAAGGTGATCAGGTTCCCGCGCAGGAACACCCTGCACTGCAGATGCGCCTCCAGCGCGCGCAGCACCGCATCCTGACTGCCCGCCAGCTCGGCGGCGACATCGTTGGGAAGCTCGATCTGCGTCCTCATCCGCTGCTGCTGCTGCTGCTGCTGCCGCCGCTGTTGCTGCCGTTGCTGTTGCCGCCGCTGCCGCGCACACCACACACGCCGTTCGCCCGCGGGCTCGAGGATGCCCGCACGGCCCTCATCCGCCGAGTGCCGCCTTGACCAGACCCGACACCCGTCCGCCCTCGGCGCGACCGTCGACCGCCGCCATCGCCGAGCCCATCGCGGCACCCATGTCTCGCACCGACTCCGCTCCGCTCTCGCGCACGGCGCGCTCGACGATCTCGCGCAGCTCCTCATCGGAGAGCTCCGCCGGCAGGTAGGACCCGATCAGCCTCGCCTCCGCCTCCTCGCCGTCGGCGAGATCGTCGCGTCCGGCCTCGCGATAGGCCCTGGCGGCCTCCAGCCGGCGCTTGCGCTCGCGCCTGAGCACCGCCAGCTCGTCATCGGAGCCTTCCTTGGCGGCCTTCTGCAGCTCGGATAACACCAGGCGCAGCGCGCTCACGCGCTCTTTTTCGCCCGCGCGCATCGCACCCTGCACGTCCCCTTTGACCGTGTCGAGTATCGCCATCTCGATTCAGGATACGCCGTCGCGGTGGGTTGCATGTGTCGATCCCGCAACGGCCCTCCCCTGGCACTGTCGCCCCCCCCTTTGGCTGCGTTACTATAGTATTAACGAAATGAGGAAGAGGGAGATGTTGTCATAAAAAAATAGCCCGCGTATAGCAATAGCGATACTCAACTCTCAAAAAATAGTGCGTATCGGTCCTGCGTCCGCCGCCACCGACGCCGGTATCGACCGCAGGCAGGTGGGCGGCGCGTGCGAGCGTGAGCGATTAGGGTCCCGTCCGTGGACGACTCCCTCTACGCCGACGCGCTCGCCCCGTTCCTGGCCGAGGCTCAGCGCCTGCGCCCGCCGGACGCCGAGGTGATCGACGCGCACACCCACCTCGGCCTGGACGAGGACGGGCGCTCGCTGGCGCTGGATCAGCTGCTGGACCAGCTCGACGCCGCCGGCGCGCGGCGCGCCTGCGTGTTCCCGCTGCACGACCCCGAGCGCAGGCCCGCCTACAGCACTCCCAACGACCGGATCATCGCGTGGGCCTCGGAAAGCGAGGGACGGCTGACGCCGTTCTGCCGCCTGGACCCCGCCGAAGACCCAATCGGCGAGGGCGAACGCTGCCTGGCCGCCGGCGCGCGTGGCATCAAGCTGCATCCGCGCGCGCAGGACTTCGTGTTCGACGGCCCGCACATGCGGGCGATATTCGCGCTCGCCGAAAGCGCCCGGGTACCGATCCTGATTCACGCCGGCCGGGGCCTGCCAGCGCTCGCCGACGGGCTCGCGGACCTCGCCCTGAGCCACCCCGACGTAGTGTTGATCCTCGCCCACGGCGCGATCTGCGACCAGGGCATCCTGACCTCACGCCTGGCCGGCCATCCCGGCGTGCTGTATGACATCTCGTGTTTTTTCCCGCTCGACGTGATCGAGCTGTTCGCGCGCGCCCCCGCCGAGCGGATCGTGTTCGCCTCGGACCCTCCCTACGGGATGCCCTCCACCACCCTCTACCTGGCGCTGCGCGTGGCGGCGCAGGCGCGCCTGGACGAAACCGCTGTCAGGGACGTGCTCGGCGCGACGATGGCCGGCCTGCTCGACGGCCGCGGGCTGCCGGCGGCCTCGCCGCCACGGCGTGGAGCGTCGATCGCGCTCGACGGCCGTCTGGCCCGCGTCTACAACTACGCCAGCCTCACGGGCCCGGCCCTGTTCGCGGGAGTCCCCGAGCAGGCGCTGGCGATGCTCGACATGGCGCTCGCCGCCTGCCGCGACCTCGAGCCCGGCGACGTCGGCGAGGCGCTCGAGACGATCGGATCGGCTCTGCGCGCCGCGCGCGTCCTGCTGGGGAGCCCCGACGGCGTGCGCCCGGCGATCGACCTCGTCTACCGCGCGATCGTCCGCGCCGCGACCGAGCTGCCCGATCCGGCCTGAGGACCGTTCACGAGCCGCCCTGCAGCCACACGGCGGCCCACTCGCCGCTCTGCCGGCGCTCGCGCTCGTACATGCCGTGGCGCTCGGCGTATGCGCCAACGATCTCATCGACCTCGCCAATCAGCAGCCCGCTCGCCAGCAGGTGTGACGGCGCGGACGGGATCGCCCTCGCCAGGTCGAGCAGCAACGGACGCAGCAGGTTCGCCACGACGACGGGCCGGTGTTCCCATTCGCGCGAGGAGCCCGACACACCCCCTCGATCCTCGCCCGTCAGCGGCAGCGGATCCGCGCGCAGGTCCCGGCGCCTGACGTCGATGCTCACATCGTTGACCCGCGCGTTCTCGCCAGCCGCTTGCACGCTCTCGCGGTCGTGGTCGAGTCCGATCACCGGTCCGTAGCCGAGCTTCGCTGCAGCGATAGCCAGCACCCCCGATCCCGTGCCCACATCCAGCAGCGGTCCTCGGCCAGGCTCGCTCGCGACCAGTTCGAGCAGCAGTCCCAGGCACAGTTGCGTGCTCGCGTGCCCTCCTGTTCCAAACGCCTGGCCAGGATCGAGCACGATCTCGACCGCTTCCGCCGCGCCGCCCCCAGAAGCCTCCCAGGGCGGGCGTACATATAAAGACGGAACCTGCCCCCGGGCGGGCGAGCCGATCAGGACGGGCTTGTGAAACTGCTTCCAGCGCTCCTCCCAGTCATCGGCCACCTCGCGGCTGCAGACCTCGACGAGCGCCGTGCCCACCGCCGCACGCACATCGGGGAGAGCAGGAAGCTCGCCCGGCGACCCGTACACCGCGTACTCGACGAGACCCTCCTCGAGCGCCACCTCCTCGACACCCCCGGGAGCGAGCTCGAGCAGCTCGGCCAGCACGATCTCCGCATCCGCGGCAACCACACGCACCGCGAGGCGAATCACCCGGAGTGGCCGCGCAGAGCGCGGCGCAGCTTGGCGAGCATCGACTCGTCAGAGCGCATGTTCTCCTCGGTGAGCGTGTCCTGCAGCCGCCCGATCAGCTCGCGCTGCTCCTCGCTCAGGCGCCTGGGGATCACGACGTTCATGACGATCTTCAGATCGCCCCGGCGCCCGCCCCGCAGCGATGGCATCCCCTGGCCTCGCAGCGTGATCACCTCGCCGGGCTGCGCCCCCTGGGACACCTGCACCGCGGCCGTGCCCTGCAGCGTCGGGGCCTGCAGCGTCCCGCCCAGCGCCGCGAGCGGAGCCGGCACGTCAAGCGCGGTGATCAGATCCTCGCCTTCGCGCACGAACCGCTCATCCTCGCGCACGCTCACCAGCACGTACAGATCGCCCTCCGGCGCGCCTGCCTCACCGGCGTGGCCGCGCCCGGAAAGCCTGATGCGCTGCCCGTCGGCGATGCCCGCGGGGATGTCCACCTCCAGCGTGCGCGGTCTCGCCACACGGCCCCGTCCGCGGCACTCGTGGCACGGCTGCGAGGCTGTCCGTCCATCGCCCTCGCAGGACTCGCACACGACCGTGCGCACCATCTGCCCGAACGGCGTGCGCGTAAGCGCCTGCAGCCGCCCGCTGCCCCCGCAGCGCTCGCATGTCTCGATCGGCGTGCCCGGCTCGGCGCCGTTGCCGTGGCAGTGCTCGCAGCGCTCGACCGCCTCGAATGAGACCTCGACCTGAGCGCCGGTGGCGGCCTGCGGCAGGTCGACCTCGACCGCCACCGCCACATCCCCGCCTGGGGAGAACCCGGCCCGCCCGCCGCCGAACGGGCCGCCTCCGCCGCCGCCGCCACCACCACCGAAGAACGCATCGAACAGATCGCCAATCGAGCCGAACCCCTCGAAGTTGGGCGCAAACCCGCCAGAGCGCAAGCCGTCGTGGCCGTAGCGGTCATACGTCGCGCGCCGCTCAGAGTCCGACAGGATCTCATACGCCTCCGCGGCCTCCTTGAACTTCTCCTCCGCCTGGGGATCGTGGGCGTTGACGTCCGGGTGCAGCTCGCGCGCGAGCGCGCGAAACGCTTTCTTGATCTGCTGCTCAGAGGCGTCGCGCCGTACGCCCAGCACCTCGTATGGATCGCGCGGCACAGAGGTTCGGCTCATCGGCGGCTCGGACTCATGCTCGGACTCATCGGCGGCTCGGACTCACTCTCGGGCTCATCGGCGGCTCGGACTCATGCTTCGGCATAGGCGGATTCGACGAACCGCGAGAGCTCGTGCGCGGCTTCGCGCACCGTCACGATCGCCTCGGCGTAGTCCATCCGCACCGGCCCGATCACCGACACGGCGCCCAGCTTGCGCCCGCCGACTCCGTAGGCCCTTGCCACCAGACCGAGCGAGCGCATCGCCGGAATCTCGTTCTCATGGCCGATCCGCACATACACGCCCTGCTCGCCGAGCGCGGTGCGCAGGACGCGCAGCAGCGCCACGCGGCGCTCGAGCATGTTCATCAGCTCGTTGATCTGGGCCGAATCCTCGATCATCCCCGCCGAGAACAGCCGCGCCGCCCCACCGACATACAGCGCGTCCTCGCCGTCGGTGTCGATCTCGCCGAACGCCGGCGCCAGCCGCGCCAGGAACGCGAGCTCGCTCGCCGACAGGCCGGGATCGATCAGACGCTGTCCCAACATGCGCGCCCGGAGCCCCGTGCCGATCAGGCGCTCGTTCAGATACTCCCCCGCCCACGCGACGAGGCCCGGGTCGACCGCGCCCTCGAAGGTGACCATCATCTTCGAGACCCCGCCCGTGGAGGTGATGATCACCACCACCACGACCTGGGGCTGCAGCGCGAGCACCTCGATGTGCTTGATGCTCGCGCTGCTCAGGCCGGGCGCTGAGACCACCGCCAGCAGGTTGGTCACCTGCGAGAGGGTCTCGGTGGTCGTGCGCACCGCCTCCTCGACTTCGCGGCGCATCAGCGAGAGCTCCAATCGCGGCGGCGCCCCGCGGGCGGGCTGCAGCCCCTGTCCGGAGGCGAGCATCCGATCGACCACGTAGCGCTGGCCGGCGTCCGTCGGCACCCTTCCCGCCGACACGTGCGGATGGGCCAGCAGGCCGTGCTCCTCCAGCAGCGCCAGCTCGCCCCGCACCGTCGAGGCGCGGCAGTCGAGCTCGGGGTCGACCGCGATCGACCTCGACGCGACCGGCTGGCCCGTGCGCAGGTAGTCGTCCACCACCTTGCACAGGATCGTCTCTTGCCGGGCCGTCAGGGTCTGCATCGCCCTGACGATTCTAGGTCGCTCCTCGACGGCGCCCGTCCCGCGCGATCCTCACAGCTGCAGCTCGGCCTCCGCGTTGCGCACGATCTGCTTGCCCGCCTGCTCGGCGACCGTGTCCACGATCGCGCGCCCGTCGCGCTGCTCGCGCACGGTGCCCTTGACGACGACCTCCTGCTCGGGCACGCCCATGCCGCGAAACTGCACCGACAGGCGCTTGAGATGCTCGGGACCGCCCGCGGCCTCGGTCTGCGCGCGCGCAACCTGGGCCATCGTCCACAGGCCGTGCAGGATCCGCCCGGGCAGGCCCACCGCACGGGCAAACTCCTCGTCGATATGTATGGGGTTGAAGTCACCCGAGGCGCCGGCATAGCGCACGGTCAGGTACTTGTCGGGCGTGACCTTCACCTCGGGGATCTCGCCGCCGACTCGCAGGCTCTCGTTGGCCATAACCTCACACTCCTCGCACGATGTTGGTCCAGGTGCCGCGACAGACCTGCTCGCCGCGCTGGTTGGTCGATATCGACTCGAACACGTAGTAGCCGCGCCCGTCGGCTTCGGAGATGTCCTTGACGGAGGCGGTCGTCGTGATCTCATCGCCGGCCACCACCAGCGGCCCCCACTGAAACTCCTGCCCGCCGTGGACCATCAGCGCGAAGTTGAGCTCGATCTCCGGGTCGAAGATCGGCGGCCCCACTGACGGGGCGCTGTAGACGACGGCGAACATCGGCGGCGCCACGACATCGTCGTAGCCGGCCTCGCGGGCGGCCTGCACATCGAGGTGGACCGGGTTCGTCTCCCCGACCGCTCGCGCGTACTCCTTGATCTTCTCCCGGCCCACCGCATAGGTGGTGGGCTCGTATGTCTTGCCGATCGCTTGGGTGTTCACTGGCACCTGACTGGCTCCTTGACGCGGGCTGTTGTCAACTGGCGAGCCGCCGCGGCGACCACGGCGCGCCAGTTTACGCGCACGCCCCGCCCGAGGGGCTGCCGTCGGCCGCGGGCCCGCCGGATCGAGCCGTTGTGAGCGTTGTGAGGTGGTCGGGATGCGCGCAGAGAGAGAGCAGAGAGTTGAAGCTGGGACACACGACGCTCTCGGGACCGTATCGGGGGTTCTCGCCCGTTAAACACGAAAAGGCCCCCTGGGCCAACAGCGAGGGACGCCGGTATGCGCGTCCCTCGCTGTCAGATGCGGCCGTGGCCGGACCGCTAGAAGACGAGCTCGGCATCCTCCGAGCCCGCACCGACACCGGCGAGCTCGCCGGCCGATCCCCGATCGATGTCGCCGAGCTCGCCGTACTCCCGGGCCGGACCCCGCTCGGTGTCGAGGCCGCCTCCGGACTCGGGCTCGCGCTTGCGGTCGCCGGGGCTGTCCAAGAACTGGACCGTATCGGCAACCACATTCACCGCCTGGCGCTTCTGCCGGTCCGAGCTCTCCCACTCGCGCCATTCCAAGCGGCCGTCGATGCCGACGCGGCTGCCCTTGCTTATGTACCGGCTGACGCTCTCCGCCGCGGCGCCGTAGAGGCTCACGTCGAAGTAGTTGGGCCTCTCGCGATACTCGCCGGCGGCGTCCTTGCGGCTCGAGCTGCACGCGACCCGCAGTGCGCATACGCTCGTGCCCGAGGGCAGGGCACGCAGCTCCGGGTCGCGGGTGAGACGTCCGACGAGAACGACCCGGTTGATGGTGAAGCTGGACATTGCTGCCTCCATTCTTGTGATGTTGACCCCCCACCACCAACTTACGCACCGCTTGGGACGGTACTCTTCGGGGCCGCCTGCAACGCCCCGTCCTCGACCTCCCTCGGGCAGGGCAGCGCATCGAGTCCGAGGACCACGATCCGCTCGCCGGCCTGGGCCTGATCGATCGCGCGATGCAGCGCACGCTGGACCTCGGGCGGGGCGATATACAGCACGCCCGCCACGCACCGGCAGCGCGCCCAGGCCAGGCAGATGCCGGTCAGGCGCCGCGGCGCCTTGATCGTCAGCTCCACCTCCACCGCGACGGGCAGCCCGTCCCCATCCCCATCCCCATCCCCATCCCGGATCCCTCCGGCCAGAGGATGAGGTCTGGACGATGCAGCGCCGGCCCACCGTCCGATCCGATGCCCAGGCGCGCGCTCGCCAGCTGCACGCCACGCTCGCGTTCGTCGCGGCGCAGCTCGCGCTCGCCCAGCACGCGGTGATCGGAATAGCAGCGCTCCAGGGCCGCGGCGACGGCGGCGCACACGATCAGGTGATGAGCGTTCGAGGCGCTGACACGACATGGGTCGAGCCCCCGCAGGCCGGACACGCGCATGCCGGCGCGCGTGGCGGTGTATAGCGCGGGCTGCTTGGACAGCGGGCGCCTGCGCGACAGCCAGCCCGCCTTCTTGAGGACCCCCAGCCGGGCGCGTGCGGAGGCGACGGTCACGCCCTCGCGATCGGCCAGTGCCTCGGCCGTGACGGCGCCCATGCGCGCCGTCCACTGCATGAGCGCCACTCGCTCGGGCGAGGGCTCGGGCATGGACTTGGGGGTTGATCTGACGTTGGAACCGGATGTGGAGTGGGATGGGAAACATGCGTGGACCATGACGGTCTCCTTTGTGTTCGATGTTTATGGATGGGGGCTCCCGCGGAGGTCTCCCTCCGATGGGTGGGACATGAGGTCCCGTAGGACTCCTTCAGACCCGCTGAAGGCCCAGATGCGCACCCGAACCCCGGCCGCGGGGTCTGATCTGTGAGCGGCCGGGGCCCCGATGCGTGCGACGTGGGACCCGAGGGACCCATCTCGATCGGCTTCAGACCGATCGAGTCAGCGGCTGTGCCCAACCGAGAGCATCCGCGCGATGCTCACGCTGGCGCCGTCGGACAGCCCGACCACCGCCGCCCAGCCCCGCGGGAGGCTCATGATCTGCTCCGCCCGCAGCACGTGATCGATACCTCGCGTGCGAGTCTGGGAACCGCTGCTGTGGTGTGAGGTCCGCCAGACGCCCCTGGTCTCGGTCATGCTCGCGATCATCTCGGCCGATGCCGGGACGACCTGGCGGTGGGCGATCAGAGTGGACAGGTTGCCCACGACCTGCTCGAGCAGCATCTCCCGCCCGGGCAGGCGCAGATCGGAGAGCTCCTGCGTGCCCAGCACGAGGCTCACACCCGCCCCGCGCGCTCTGCCGAACAGACCCACGACGCGCTCCGGCACGATCGCCGAGAACTCGTCGATCGCCACCAGCGTTCCCACGGGCCGGCCCTGCAGCGCCGAGACCACCGCCTGCAGGTCTCCGACGATCGCCGCCCCGAGCATCTGGGCGAGCAGCGGCCGGCGGTCGGCTTCCAGGCCGAAGTACACGACCGCCCGGGCTTTCACCGCCTCCAGCAGGTCGAACCGCTCCCCGCCGGGCGTCCGCGGATCGAGCCAGCATCCGACGTCGGACTCGGCCATGATCGCCAGACGGTCGCGCACGCCCGTCAGATCGCTCTGCTGGCGCTTGGTGAGCGAGTCCAGGTAGTCGTGCACCCCCTGCGCGTCGGACTCGGGCAGGGTCCGCGCGAGCAGCTCCAGCCGCGAGGGGTCGAGATGGTCCACGAGCACCTGCAGGCTGACCTCCAGCCCGGACCTGCGCAGCACCCGTACCGCGTGACCGAGATAGCGCTGAGCCTGACGCAGGTAGTGCGGCTCGGTGAACCGCTCGCCGGCCAGCGCCTTGTCGGCGATCTCGGTCGCGCTGCCCCGCGCGTAGGGGTTGTATACCGAGGGGCCCTGCGGGGTCCACTCGACGAATGGCCTGCCGGCGATGTGCGCCGCATCGCGCAGCTCGCAACGCAGGTCACGATCGCCCTTCGGGTCGAGGACGATCGCCCCCATGCCATGCTCGACCGACCGCACCGACATCCAGGTCATCGTCACCGTCTTGCCCGAGCCGGCGGCGCCCACGACGAGCGTGTGCGTGCCTCCAGTCGGACCGCCGAGCGCGATCGAGACGGGGCGACCGTTCTCCTCCTCGCCGACAATCAGCCGGTCGGCGCGAAACCAGTCCGTCCTGGCCGCGCCGATCGCGATCCGAGGAGCCCATCTCGCCGGCAGCTTCGGCGCGATCAGGGCGAGCAGCCTCGGCATGCTCCGGCGGACGACGGTTCGTGCCGCGTCCAGCGGGCCACGACGCTCGGCGGCGATCTCAGCCAGGTCGGCGCCCGCGTCGAGGTCTTCCCGGTGCCAGCGCCGCCCGCGCACGGTCGCGCACAGCGCCGCCGTGCCGAGCGTCGAGGCGGCGGCGCCTCCGATAACCGATCGTGCAAGCACGACCACCGCCAACGCGACGGGCGCCCAGGTCCAGCGCAGGTGCCGGCTGCGCATCGCTCGTGCCGCGATCAGCCCGATCGCGAGCCCGATCGCCAGGTGCAGGGTCGTGCTCAGCAGCCAGTGCATGAGCTGTTCCACCGGCTCCAGCGGGTTTACTTGTGGTTCGTTTGTTGTGGTGTATTCAGACGACGACGGCATTTGCCGCTCCTTTCTGTGGGCCGGCGCGACGCGCCGGCCATGGTGGTCAACGACCGACGGCGGGCCCGAGGGCCCGCCGTCGCGATGTGCTGTGCATGAGCGGGCCGCTGAAGCCCGTCAGGCCTGCAACGGGCTACCCGTCCGTTGGGCGCCGGTCCGCCGAGCCCGTGTGCGGACCGTGGTTGCGCCGGGCTCCTTCGGCCAGGTGCTCGGCCTCGATCACCGCCGCCGGCTCATGGTTGAGCCGGACCAGCTCGTCCAGGAACGGGCATTCTTCGAGCTCACGAACGCCCTCCCTGGATATGCCCATCTTGCTCTCGAACACCGTCGGTCCCGCCGCGGTGGTCTGGTCCAGCTGCTCGGCCAGCGCGGGTGAGAGCATCAGCGCCGGGTCGAACTCCTCACCGCGCTCATATGCGATGGCGGCCAGCGTGCGGATGGATGGTGTATGCATCGGTATTCTCCTTGTGCTTGTGCCCTTGTGCCTCCGGTCAAAGGTCGGCGCAGGGGCTTGGGTTGACGGCCGTCCCGGATGGGGCGGCCGTTGTTTCTGTGGGACCGTCCGGCGGGAGGGTTGGCGTTACAGATGCCCCCTCCGAATGACTGCCGAACGCAAAACGGCGAGCCATGTGGCTCGCCGTCAAGATTGTGTGTGCTGCATGACGAGCCGCTGCGGCCCGTCAAGATGTGTCTCGCGAGCGAGCGCCCGGTTGCGGCCGAGCCTCGAGATCTCGCTCCGTGGCGCGCCTCAGCGCAGCCGGTAGCCGACCCCCCAGACGTTGATCACCCAACGCCCGCCGTCACGCTCTCCAAGCTTGCAGCGCACGCGGCTGGCGTGGCTGTCGAGGGTGCGGGTCGACCCGCTCGAGCGGTATCCCCAAACCGAGCTCAGCAGCTCGTGCTTGGCGAACACGCGCTCGGGATCGCCGGCGAGGTGCACGAGCAGCTCGAACTCGAGCCGGCGCAGATCGACCGGCAGCCCCTCGAGGCTGACGGTGTGGGCGTCCAGGTCGATCTCGAGCGCGCCGACCGCGAGCCGGCGCGCGCGCCCCGCGACCGTCCACTGCGCCCTGCGCAGCAGCGCCCGTATGCGAGCGCGCAGCTCCAGGTAGCGCACCGGGCGAGCCATGAAGTCGTCCGCCCCCGCCTCGAACGCGCGGAGCATGTCCAGCTCGCCGGCGCTCGCTCCGAGCACGATCACCGGCATCCCCCGAACCCAGGGAGCGCTCCCTGCTGCGCCCCGGCGGATCTCGTACAGCAGCTCGAGCGCGCCCCGCGTCGAGCCCAGCTCGCCCAGCACCGCCAGCCGGGGTGCACAGCCTCGGGCGAGCATCCGCGCGTGCTCGGCGGTGCGCGCCGGCTCGACTCGGTAGCCGTCGTCGAGCAGCTGCTCGACGAGCGCTCTCGCCAGTCCCATGTCGGACTCGACCACGAGGATCGATCCGGGTCGGTCCGGCACGAGCGCGTGGGCGTCTGCGGCCCGCGCGAGGGGAATTGTCCCCGCCCGCGCCGGTGAGCTGAGCGCCGTCGCCGCCCCCAGCCCGGGCGCGGCGAGAAGATCCGCGGCGGACGCCGAGCCCGGTCTCATCCGAGCTCCACCTCGCGCGGGCTGATCCCCAATCCGTTGCGCGCGATCAGTGCGAGCACGTCGCTGTGGATCCACGGGGTGAGCCGCTTCGTGGCGCTCTCGGGCAGGACACCCACACGACGGGCCAGCCAGCTCGTCTCGCCGCTGGCGTTGCCCTTGCAGTCGCGCTTGACCCGCCCGCAGCGGTGCGCGATCTCGCTCATGCTCAGGCCGCGGCGCTGCACCGCCGCGAGCACCGCCTGGCGCAGCTTGCGGTTGAGGACGATCGGGCTCTCGCGCACCCGCTCGAGCTCGTTGTACAGCGCCTTGCCGCAGACTCGCGGGTCATCGCGATACAGCTCCAGCGCTTGCAGCGTCAGCCCGTATACGGGCTCATAGCTTTCGACCGCGCCGATCACCTCGCGCAGATACACGGATACCGGCGCCTGCGGAGCACCCCGGCGAGCATGCCGGCGCCAGCGCAGCTCCGTGAGCAAGGCGTCCGTCTCCACCAGCTCCAGGCGGTAGACATGGCGGCTGTTCTCCCCGCGGCGGCCGATGAGCCCGCTCCCGTGCGGGCTCCCGTCCGCGAGCCGTGGCGACTCGGAACGCCGGTCTGAGGGCCAGTCGCTCAGATCCTCGGCGGACACCCGCCGGCAGCGACCGCGACTGGCGTCGCTCAGGTAGTGCGCGCACACCAGCGCGGCGTTCTCGTCCGGCTCGTCGGCGGCGAGACGGGCGACCAGCCGGCGATCGCCGAGCGTGAGCGCGTCGCGATCCACGACCAGCATGCAGCCGTCGCCCAGGCGCCCGGCGAGCACCTCCCGCTCGCGCCCACCGTCGTCGGTGTAGCGACCCAGCGGATCGCGCCCGCGACGTGGCGCGGTCTGCGTTTCCGTGGCGGGCCTTTCGCCCTGGGCCCGCTCTTGCATCGGCCCTCGAGAGCGGCGGCCGGGCGTCGTGGCCGGAGGCCGGGAACGCGCTCGCTGAACTGCTGGGGAGGGTGCTGCGATCGTGGGTGCCATGTCTGTCTCCTGCCCGGGTCGGGGCTGCCGCTTGGTGTATGGGCAGCGCCTTGTAGAGCCTCGCCAACCGATCGTCAAGGGACGCGCGGCGAGTGCTCAGGGCTCCTCTGGACAGTCCGAGACCCCCTTGGGGGGTCTCGGAGATCGCGCTTCGCTGGGGAACGAATCGCAAAACTTGGCGCGTATCCGTCCTTGGCGGATGCGACGGCGGCTGCCGGGACGGCGGTCGCCGACATGGCAATCAGCGACCCGAGCGACGTCGGCGGCCGGCAGGAGATCGGCGCTGAGCAGGCGCCGGCGGAGCCCGCGTCGTCAGGCGTGCGTCGTCAGGCGTGCGTCGTCAGGCCCGATAGGAGATCGGCGGGTGCCCGACATCAGCGGCTGACACAGGTCTTCTTCAGCGCCCGCCGATCGCGTGGCGAGCTATTGCGAGCTCGGCGTAGGCCGAATGTGGCTTGGGAAAAGAGAAAGAAGAGGCCCGTGATAGTAGCCGCCGCTCGCCGGCTGTCAAGTCCTGACGCCGGCCCGCGCTCCCATGCGTCCTGCCGGCCCCCAGGCGATAGCCGCAGTTTGGCTCTGCAGAGCCAAACTGCACGTTCTCAGCGTGCAGTCGCGTGGCCTCGTCACAGGAGGGCGACTGCGCTGCGCTCCCTCGCCAGAGGCCCCCGACTGCACCGCCGCTCAGGGCAACGGCGCTCGCAGGTGGGCAAATGCACGAGCGCTTCCGCGCCAGCTTGCGCGATTCCAATCTGACCCGAGCTCCCAGCCATCCCAACCCGCGACGCCCGGCCCGATGGGGTTGGTGCACCGAGTCTGTCTGTGACCCCTGTAGGCCGCCCCAAGCCAACCTCGAAAGGCGCCACTCACCGACCTGGCGTGCCCCCCGCCAACCCCCGCACCTCAACCGCCGCCTCCCCGGCCCGGGGATCGCCGTGCGCCACCGTCACGCGCACCTCCGGCGGCAGCCGGGGCACGCCATAGCCGCGCAGCAGCCCCTCGTGCGCGTCGCGCTCGGCGGCGAACAGGATGCGCTCGCGACCGGGGTACTCCCAGTCGGCCGGGTACTCGCCGGCGTACGCGCGGCAGGCGCTCAGGACGGCGTCGGCTCTGCGCGCGCACTCGCGCGCGCGGGCACGGTCGCGGCAGACGAACACCACCACGGGCATTGCCCGCGCGCGCGGGCCGTAGCGGCGGGTGTGCACCGACCAGCCGGACAGAAAATGGTCGTAGCGCTCGAGCTTGCCCGCCGCGGCGCCGGCCGGCAGGCGATCGTCGAGCTCGACCAGCAGGTCGATCGCGGCGCTCGGCGCGCTCACGCGCTCGCCCCGTGCGAGCCCTCCTTGCACGGCGCCCCTCTCAACACCGGCCTCTCCCATCGCACGATCTCCTCGCACAACCTCCCGCTCGACAACAGATCCCTCCACCGGATCACCGTCTGCCCCGGCACGCCCGCTCAGCCCTCGGTCCAGCTCGATCGTCACGTCGGGGCGCACCGTCTCAAAGCGCTCCACCTGCCCGCGCGCGCCCGTGGCGTCGGTGCGCAGGAACTCGTGCGGGGCGCGCCCGCCGGGCAGGCTCAGATCGCCGGGGCCGAGCGCGACGCGCCCATCGGCGCTCCCACGCATGGGCGGGGAGAGCGCCGACTCGCGCGCTCCGCGCAGCCCGACCGGAGCGCAACCGAGGGCGTGCTCCAGCGCGAGCGCCCACCCGGCCACGTGCACATCGTGACGCGCCTGGCGCAACAGCCGCTCGCCCCTGACCGGCGCGGACCGCACGCCAGCCCCCGCCGGCGAGGAAGGGCCAGGCGCCACGCCGGTCTCGCCCTCGCGCGGGGCCGTCAGCCGATCGTGGGCGTACAGCACCTCGAGGCCCGCGGCGGCGATCGTGTAACACATCGGCACGCCTCCGCCGTCGCGGCGGTGGAACTGAAAGCGTTCCAGCATCCCGGCGTCGGACAGGCGCTTGAGCCTGCGTTGTGTCGTCGTGACCGCGCGCGCGGCGTTGAAGCGCCGGTGGATCTGCGTGGTCAGCACGTGCCCGAGCCCGGCGACGAGCCCGAGGATCTCCAGATCCAGCGGATCGGGGTCCAGCGCCCGCGGCTCCGACGTCCGCCGAGCCCAGCGCACCGAGTGGGCGCCGTCGAGCTCGACCAGCTCGCTGTAGCTGCCGGCCGGCGTCCCCGGCAGCGCTCCCAACCCCTGTTTCCCAGGCCGAGCCCCGGCTCGCCCCGCGCCCTTGCTCTCGACTTCCTCTGCCCCTGCCCGGCCGGCCCCCTCTCTTGCCGTCTCCTTGCTCCTGACACTGTTTCTGTCCTCACCCTCGTCCACAATCGCCTCCCCACGAACACCCCCTCCCCGCTCCACCTCCCCACCCCCAACACCGTTTCCGCCCTCACCTCCGTCCACAATCGCCTCCCCACGAACACTTCCTCCCGACCCCCTCTCCTGCGTCCGGCCAATCCTCTCCCTGTCCCGACCCCCAACCCCCTCTCTGCCTGCATCCCCAACCACACCCCCACCAACACGACCTCCCGACCCCACCTCCTCCGTCTCGCCAATCCCTTCGCTCTCTCTCCCCCTCTCCTCGGCCCGACGAGCCTCACCGGCAGCCCGGTCCCAATGCGGCTGGCGCAGATCCGTCAGGTGGCGTCCCCCGCGCGCGGCCTGCAGCTCGGCGTGCAGCCGCAGCCGCTCGGGGTCCACGCGCAACGGGATCGTCTCGCCCACGAACGGCGCCTGGCGGCCCTCGAGCGTGAGCCAGCTGGCGATCGCGTGATGCTTGGGCAGGTGCAGGCGCGCGTCGGGATGCCCGAGCGCGGAGGTGCGCTCGATGCCCGGGCGCACCGTGTCGGAGAACTCGGCCATCGTCAGCTTCACCGCGGCGCGCGCGTCCTCCGCCGAGGACGTCGCGAAGTAGACGCGGTGGGCGAACAGCGCGTCCAGCTGCGAGCGCACGTCGCGGTCGATCCACTGCGAGTCGGTCTGCCAGCACGCGACCGTCTCCAGGCCCGCCGAGCGCTTCAGCGCCATCGTTTCGGCGAAGCCGCGGTTGAGCACGAGCGGCGCCTCGTCGACCTTCAGCGCGACCGCCACGCGCTCGGGCTCGGGCACGAGGTCCTGCTGGCGAGCCAGCGCTGCGTCGAGCATGCCGACGAGCAGCTGCATCAGCACGGAGGTGTTGCCGGCGCCCATCCCCCCGAGCGCGCCCTTGACGACGAGCACCTCCCGGCCGGCGATCACGCGGTCGAAGTCGACCAGCAGCGAGTCGTTGAGCAGCACCCGCTTGATCGAAGGCGAGTTCAGCAATCGCGCGAGCTTGTTCACGGGCGCGTCGAGCTTGGCCGTGGTCGTGCTGCGCGCATCGGCCAGTTGCGCGGACAGCTCGGCGGTGAAGAACTCGGAGATCTCCTTGAACTCGGGCATCGTGCGCACCCTCGAGCCGACGGCGTTGCGGTAGGTGTAGCCCTCCTCCCCGACCGACAGCAGCCGCGCGGCGTCCCACAGCGTCGAGCGGCGGTCGTAGGCGAGCACGGCGATGATCGCGTTGCGCAGATACCGGTCCGAGGACGCGCGGATGTCGGCATCGGACGGAGTGATTTAGCGCGTGGGGCGCGGTCCGATGGCGAGAGTCCTGGTCGTCAGTATGGACGATGGGTCGGACGGCTGCGCACCACGGCGCAGGGGCGCCGAGCCCGCCGCGTGCGTTCAAGGAGCGGGCCGTAAGCGCTCGCGGGCGGGCGCTTGTACCCATGTTCCTCGCCCTTGCGGGCGAGGTATTTGCCTCAACCAGCCCGCCCACACCAGCGTCCCACGGTGGACTCCGGCACACGCACCCCTGAGTGCGGCTTTTAAGCGTCTGAGCCCGGAGCAGCTGCGGCGCGCAGCGCGCCAGCCACGGAGAACACCGGACCCTCAACGCCATGTCGGACGGAGTGATTCAGCGCGTGGGGCGCCTGTCGTTTCGCCGGGCTATCCGCCCGGCGGGCCGGGCGTCTCAGCGGCGGTGATCTTGATATCGAGCAGCTCGGCGGCTTTGAGCAGAATCCGCGATGCTCGCTGGTGATCGAGCATTGCTGCTCGTCGGAGATCTCGGAGGCGATCTTGCCAGATGGCCCAGCAGGTCTGCTCGGCCGCGATGCGGCTCTCGTAGCACAGCCCGGCGATCGGACCTTGGTCGCCGAGCTCGCCATCGGCGTATTCGCGCAGGAAGCCCGCGATCTGACGGGTCACGCGCCGATCTTGGCTCATCACCACACCCCGATCGAACTGGTGGGCGCCGAGATAGCGCAGCACGTGGGGAAGGCGCTCGCCCAGGAGGTTGTGGGTCTGCGGGCTGGCCATGTCGATGAACAAAGGGCCCTGCACCACGCTCGCGCTGGCAAGGCAACGGTCGGCGAAGAACTCCGCCGGCAGCACACCGGCGCGCAGTGCCGGGTCAAGCCGCGGGTCCGGGCTGTCCTCGCTGGTGGCCTGCAGAATCTCGGCGACGATGCCCTCACCGCCGGAACGCAGCTGCGCGAGGACTTCAAGGAAGGCGGCCAGCGGGGTGCCAGCGCAATACAGCGTGGCCGTCTCCCCGTCGGGGTCATCCCAGCGATTACCCTCAAGGCGGGGCCGCTCGTCGCTTGCGAGCAGCTCACGATCTTGGGGCAGGCGCCACGCGAACACGCCCGGTGGCCTTCCGACCCGCCAGAGCACCGGCGGCCCCTCTACGAGCGCGACCGGCATCGCCGCTACGTCGTGGCTTCGATGAAGTTGATCGCCGCGTGCAGCACCGCGACGGAGTCCCCGTCACGCAGCTGCTCGATCGGAGCGCGGTCACCCAGCTGCGGGTTGGTAGCCAAAAGCCAGGCGCGGATCGTCTCCGGGTGCTCGCTCTCGGCCAGCGTGATGACCACCCGGTACAGATCGCGCACGCGCTGCTCGATCTCAAACCGCTGAGGACTGCTCTGGCCCGTGGCCCAGCGACCAGTGGCCCTCGGCGAGCGCACGCCGGCCACGTAGGCCACCAAGCGCTGACCCAAAATCTCCTGAAGCTCCTGCGCGACCTCCTGAAATGGCGCCTGTATCGCCCGTCGATGAGTCGTCTCGGTCGTGCTCATAGCCAGCACCCCTGACTCGGCTCGCAAGGCTCACTGCCTATACCGGCGACCGGCGCGAGCCTGAACTCCCTTGATCCTATGGATTTCAACCCCGTCATGTACTTCTTTATATCACACTATAGACCTCTAATGCCGTAGAGATCGACAACTTGTATCATTACTTTAGACATTGATTTGGACCTTGTTTGGCACCCATTGCCTGTCTTGGGGCGTGCGCGTGATCCCGTGCAGCAATCCTCAAGGTCGGCCCGAAGCGGACCTAGCAAAAATGAGCGAGGAGAGACGCTTCAACGCCTCCCCTCGCTCGGCGAGACTTCTCTCTACGCCGTCAGCGGCTGGGTGTCCGGCGCCGCGGGCGGGAGCGCGCCGCCCGGCGCCGGCGCTTGGGTGTCGACGCTGTTGCGGAGCCTGTCGACGCGTAGCTCTGTCGGCGGGTGGGTGTGTTCGGTGAGCCAGATGAAGGGGACGGGGTGGTCGTGCATGAGGGCGTGGACCTCAAGGAAGTCGGCGAGCTCCTCTGCCTGGCCGAGGCTGGCGGCGAACTGGTCGGCGAGGTACTCGCGTTCGCGCCAGTAGGAGCCCCAGAACGGGGGCGGTGACGCGCAGCCCGAAGCCGCCGTTGGCGAAGCGAACGGTCTTGCGCGATACCAGATCAGGGCATGCAGACGAACGTGATCGTGAGCAGCGACCCGTCGTCGGCGAGGATCAACACGTCGGCGCCCTGGCTCGGTCCTCGCGTTCGCGTCGGACTCGGCGGCGGGTTGATGACGAGGCGGTTCAGCGCGGCGGTGAGCTTGCCGTCGGTGCTGGTGAGGTGTCCGAGCTCGTGCGCGAGCACGGCCGGGAGGTATCGCTTTCCAGCAGGCCGCGGGAGAGCATCAGCGTGTTGCCGCAGACCGCGGCGTCGGGCTGGGGCGTGTCGAGCACGAACCAGCCCGACGGCTCGGGCAACGGCTGGCCCGCGTGTGGCGTGGAGCAGCTCGAGCGCGTCGCGGTAGGCGATGCTGCTCGCGCTCTGAGGGTTCGCGTCCGCCGAGGTTCTGCCGCCACCACCAGCCGCCGCCGAGCGGGGTGATCAGCGCGAGGATCGCCCAGGCGGTGGGGATCAGCGCGAGTTCCGTGAGCCCCGGCGCCGGTCGTCGGAGTGCCCTTTGAGCAGAACAGCACGAGCGCGGCGAGCACGAGCGCGATCGAGCATCGCGCGTGAAGATCACCGGCGACTTCGACGGCGAACGTCGCGGCATAGAGCGCGAGCGCGGGGAACGAGGGGAACGGGAGGGCTCAAACGAGCGCGCATGGGGTCGTCTCCTTTTCAGAACGGAAGCGTCCCTACCTTCTCCGACGAACCACCGTCAAGCGGGACAGCCTCGCGAAGTTTCACCGCCCCCTCGACCGGTGTGACCGCGCTCGTGTTCTCGGGGTCTGCCGGGACGTCCGGCCCCGCCGGTTCCGGCAACTCGGCCGCGCAGATCGGGCGCCTGGAGCACGCGATCCGCATCGCCCGCCCGCGGCTGATGACGTACGCCGCTCCCGGCTCGAGAGCCACGGACCTTGTTGGGGTCGACCTTGTACTGGTGCTGGACCCGGGC
This sequence comes from uncultured Solirubrobacterales bacterium, assembly GCA_963808385.1. Lineage (GTDB taxonomy): Bacteria > Actinomycetota > Thermoleophilia > Solirubrobacterales > Solirubrobacteraceae > Palsa-744. The sequence goes on from CAWEFQ010000007.1 coordinate 63,592, forward strand.
GGAGCCCTCGCCGGTGCCGCCCTCCTGCGCGTAGTGGGTGGAGTACTCCATCGCCCTGCGCGTCCCCGCGAGCTGCGATGATCTCCTCCGGCGTGTTGACGCGGTGGCAGATCACGGTCTCGACGCTGCCGAGGATCCGCGCGGCCTCGTTCTCATCGCCCATGCCCGGCGACGACCTGCGGCGCGAGCACGAGCCCGGTGTTGAAGCCGCGGGCCTGCTCGATCCTCGCCGCCATCCCCGCCCCTCGCGCGAGCGCGGAGAACTCATCGACGATCAGCAGCGCGAACTGGTCGCGGGGCTTGCGGGTCGTGAAGTAGTGCGCGAAGTCCTCGAACAGGAAGCGGGCCAGCCCGCTCGTCTCCTCGCGCAGCGCGAGACTGTCGAGCAGCAGGTAGGCGGCCTGCGTGTCCTCCCACGCCCAGCTCGCCGTCGAGCGCGCCGCGGGTCTGGCCGAAGAACGCCTCGTAGCGCAACCGCACCTGCCCGACCTGCTGGGCCGTCAGCGCGGCCAGCGCGCTCGAGCCCGCGTGCGCCGTGCGCAACCCGCCTAGGTCCATGCGCGCGAGCACCGACCGCGTGACCGCGGCGGCCCGTCGGGGTGCTCGCAGACCAGGCGCAGCACGTTCTTGGCGACGTCGCGATACCACGCCGCGGGTCCGTCGCTGGCGTAGTCGATGACCTCCATCAGCCGGCCGTGGATCTCGTGCGGCGCCCGCGCCAGCCGTCAAACGGCTCGTTCGGGAACACCCGCGCCTGCGGCCCGCGTCGGCCATCAGCCCGAAGAAGCGCTCGCGGTCTCCCGATCGCCCTTGCCGTCGAGATAGAAGACCGGGCGCGTCGCTCCACTTCGCGACCGTCCAGGCCAGCCGCAGCAGCGTCTCGGTCTTCCCGCGCCCCGTCGCGCCGCACACGAGCAGGTGCCGGCACAGCCGTCCGGGCGAGAGCAGCACCAGCCCGCCGTCGACGGGCAGCGCGCGCTCGCCACCGAGCGCGTCGCCAGCGCGAAACCCCGCTCGCCGTCGGCTTCGCCGACGAGCGCCCCCATGTCGACACGGGCAACCGCATCAACGGCGCCGCCTGGCCCGCCCGGAGACGGCCTCGCCGCCGGCGAGCAAACACGCCACGCTGCCGGCTCGCCATACCGCGCTCATGACGCACGCGCCCGCGGACGGGGCAGCTCGCGCACGCCGAGCGTCGGCCACCGCCCGCTCTCCGACAGCGCCGACAGCTGCCGGTGCGGCCCGGCGCGCAGAAGTAGAGGACCGCGTCGAAGCGGCCCGAGAGCTCGTCGAGGATCGCCGCACCGGCGCTGGGACTTGACCGTCAGCTCGACCTCGATCGCCACCCGCTGCCCGTCGGCGATGACCACCCCGTCGGGCAGGTGCTCGCCCCGTCGCGCTCGCGCGCGAGCACGCGCTCAGGGACCCATTCGCTCTCCGGCGAGCGGTGCCTGGACGTGCAGGCGCACGTCGTTCACCGCCGCGACGTGCGCGAGCAACCCGATCCGGGCTGCCACACCCCGAACCCCTGGCCCGCCGCGCGCAGCCCCGCGCTGGTCGGGATCACCCACGCCGGCTCGCCGACCAGCAGCCGCCGGACGTCTGACGAGGCCGGCGTCGCGCAGGCGCGCGAGCGCGCGCTGCACCGTGCGCGGCCCGCAGCCGAGCAGGACCTCCAGCTGGTCGGTGCGCGCCGCGTACTGCTCACAGCACCAGCCAAGCACCACCAGGTCACGGGTTCGCAACGGCTCTCCTTGCGGCCGTCGGCCGTCCGTTCGGAACCCAGAACGACACCCAGCCTCCTTGATCCCCGCGCGTGCTCCCGAGCATCCCAGGCGTGCCTGTAGAGGACCGCGCTCATGATCCGCCGCCCTTCGCGTCCTTCTGCTTCCGCAGGTGCCAGCCGTCGCCACGGCTGACGAAGCGCGTGTGCTTGGCGCGGTACAGGTGCGCCGACACGCGCCCCGAACTCACGCCGAGCGCCTGCGCGATCTCTCCCGGGCGGGAACCCGGATGCTCAGCCAGATAGGCGGCGACGTCGTCCTGGGAGATCTGGCCCGCCGGGCTTTCCCCGAGCAGCGTCGACCTGGCGGCACGCAACCGTTCGCGCTCATCCAGGAGCTCTTGTGTGCGGCCAGCTGCTCATCCAGGGTCTTCAGGCGCTCGTCGATCTCGGCTACGACACCACGAGAAGCCCGGCCGACAACGCCACGCGAACGCTCAGACACGATCAACCTCCAAGATCACAGGACACATACAACGACACATCATACACACGTATACCACGCTCGTCAAGCACTACATGCCTTATGTATCACGTAGCACATCACGCCGGTCCGAGCATCCAGCGCAGGACCGGCCCCCACCCCACAAGCGCCACCGCAGCACCACGAACCCCGATCAACCCGAGTCTTTTTTGTTGTTTTTTTGTTTTTTTATTCTCAATCTCTTCTTCTTCCAGACACCATCCTTCCAGCACCCTGCCACCACCAGACCACCACCACTGCCTGCCCCACCAACCACCACTTCAGGTCATTGACCACCACCATCGAATAGCAAAGCTGAGAGGGGGGTGGTCAATGACCGAGCGCCACCACCAGCCCTGGTTTCCGGGCAGGCAGTTTTGGCTCTACAGAGCCAAATACAGGGTGCTGGAGCTGTCCGGGATCCTGTCGCGAACCTGACGCGCTCCGCGACAGGTTTTGCGACACGGCTGTGCCGGGCTTTCGCGGCGTCGTGTCGGCCTCGTAGTTGGTGTCAGAGAGTTTGGTCGTAGCCCGTGCGGCGGCCTTTCAACATGCCGTCCGTCCAACGGATGCGTTTGAGATCGTCCCATAGCCAGTGGTAGAGCAGCTCCTCGGCGGCCCAAGGCTCGAAGATGTCGAGGAAGCCTTCGTGGAGGGTCGTGTCGAGCCAGCGTGCCTGCTGGGGCCTGAATGCTCGTGCCTGCATGACGAGGTCGTGCCCGTTGACCTCGGCCCAGGGATGGCGGTCGCGGACGGGGTCGATCGTGATCTCGACCTCGATGTCGTTGTCGGGCTTCAGGGCTTGCAGCCACCAGGTCAGCGTCGGTCCGCCGGCGAAACCTTGACTGGGCTGCGGTGGGTGCAGGCGGCCGTGCAGGCGTGCCGGGAGAGTTACGGCGGTTTGCATCCAGGGGGCGAGCGAGGAGAAGAGCGTGCCCGTGATGTGCTGATAGCCGCACAGCGCGGCCTCGAAGACGGCACGGGTGCGCTCGAGCATGCGCTCATCGCTCCAGGGCTCCCAGAGCCACCCGTCATGGATGCCTTGGTCGGGGCCGGGGAATGGAGGGAGTAAGTGCGTCTCCCCGCGCGCGAGTCGTGCCTGGAGCGCCTGCGTGAGCCGGGCAGTTGCGACCTGTCCCCTGGGTGTGACCACGACGTCCGCCTCGGGGTGGATCCCTTGCAGGAGCGGCTCGTTCGCGATCGGCTCGTCGTGTAGCGGGGACAGGCCCTCCAGCGCAAAGGCGATGGTCCATAGCCAGCCGTCCTCCAAGGGTCCGCCCGCTAGCGACAGGCCCCGTCGATTGAGCATCGCGCAGAGGGCGGCGCGGAGCTGCTCGAAGGACGAGTGCCATGCCCACGCGGCCTGGCGGCCGGGTCTCGCGCTACGAACCCCGACCCACTCATAGGCCGCGGGGCTGGGGGTGGCAAGGAACCCAAACAGGCCTTTGGGGAGCGTAGTGACAGCGTCGCGTTGCTCGCTGCCCACATACCAGCCGGTCGTCAGCCAGTGATCGCTCACGTCGGCGCCGATCGGCAGCTGGCGCCCGTCACCATCCAGGGGCGCGATCAACGAGGTGAGTTGCCCAGGCCGGCGATCCAGTGCTGCATTGACGCACGCACACGCTCGCCGCACTCGCGGAGCACCCGGCGGGGAGGACCTCCTCGGCGTTTGACCATTTCGCGAGACCTTCCTCGATCACCTGGCTCGGCAAAGCCCGGGTGCGCCCGCGCCAGCTGGAAAGAGGAGGCCGCTCACGTCATTGTGACCGTAAGCGCCGGCGACGATCGCGAGCGGGTAGCGCCAGTCCTCCAGCCGCTCCGGGAGCTGCGATCAGCTCCTCGATCGCTGGCTCTCCGGCAACCAGGCCTTCGGCGGCGAACCACTGCGCGATGACGATCAACGGGTGGACAAGGGCCGCTCCCTGGCGACAAGAAGACGCGTCTGCTCGAGACCGGCCAGCTCGTGCAGAGGGGCGACCTCCGCCTCGGGCACCGGGCCACCGCCGCGGCGCAGGGAGAGCACAGCGAGGCGGCGCAGCAACGGGCGCGCGTCGCGCTCGACACGGCCGATGCCCGCCTCGACCAGATCCCGCAGTAGCTCCGCGCGCGAGCCGGGCATCTGCCCGCCACGGGCCCGCAGCGAAGCTCCGAGCAGCACCGCGAACAGTGGCAGCTTGATCGCCTCGCGGAGATTCGTCGGCCAGCCCGCTTCACGACCAATCGTGAGCTCAAAATCAGCGAAGCGCTGGACGAGCTCGCGAGCTTCCCCGGCCGTCAGCCGCGGCAGACTGACGGCCTCCTGTGCACCCACAAGCGAAGAGACAGGCCGGCTGGTCATCACGATCCGCGTAGACGGCCACGTGCGCGACAGCTCGCGCGCCTGGCGCAAAAGATCGCCCGCGACACCTACACCCGGCTCATCTGCGCCGTCGATGACGACGACGGCGCCCTGCTGGCGCGGATTCCCTCTGAGCCCCTCGCAAGCCCGCCGGACATGCCCCGGCGAGATCGCCCGCGATCTCCCGCGCACGTACATACACCGGCACAGGAGCGCTCGCATCAGCGAGCTGCGCCGCGATCGCGGCCTGGTGATAGCGCTCGGCCGCAAGCGACTTACCGACCCCGACATCGCCGCAGAAGACGACGAGCGGACGATCCTCACGGGGCAGTACAATCTCCGGCGCACGGCCTACGCTCACGTCGTTTGCGACATCGAGCGCGAGCGCCAGATCGACACCAGCGGCCTGCCAGCGCTCCACGCAGCGAGAGCGACTTGCACGGCCAAGCCATCCAGCTGCGCCACCCGCGCCATCCCAGGAAGATTCCGAAGCGCACGATTGATCTCATCAAAGACCGCGAGCGTGACCTCGACGGCAAGCTCAGCTAGGCTCGCGGGCTCACGATACTTCGCATGAGGGCGAGCACGCTCGATCAAACGCATCGTCCGCTGATCGCGCTCAGCGGACGGCAGCAGCATCACGATCATGCGCCGCTCAGCCGAGATCGCCTCATCGATCTCGCGTTCCACGGGCTCAGACGTCGAACCGCCCACAAGCCAAAACACGAACGCCGCACGCCGGACCTTCTCAAGATAGGACCAGTCGACATCCTGCGAGCTCGCTGGGGTGTACTCAAACGCCCACGCAAGCAAAAACGGCGCATCGTCGAGAATACCAACGACACGATCACGAGCGGCCTGCAGCTCGTCCACCATCACACTCGATACGAACGCCAGCAGCGGTGGCTCACCGGGCCGCACCGGCGGTGAGGATGAGGTAGATGCAGAATCGAGGACCACGATCCCTCATCTTACGAGATCATTCACCCTCACGAGGAGATAAAAGACGTCGGAAATACGGAACGATGCGGGAGCCGCTACTAGTCGTCGCGCTGCCCGGTCGCCCTGTCGAGCACGCGCTTCCACGCGCTGCGCTTCGGCACGGGGATCTCGATCGGCTCGCCTTCCGCCGGATGGGTCTGCTGGACGGCGGCCCCGCTTTCGTCGGCAAGTTCCTGATCGCTCACGGATTCCGCTTCGCGCAGAATCTCGCGCGCCCGATCAAGGTCGCCATCCTCAACGTAGATGTCCCTGCTGACCCGTGAAGCCCCACCGGTCGCGCCAGAGCACCGATTGGGGGCGGCTGCACACCGACTTCCGTTAGCCGCTCGCAGATCATGTCCGCGACAAACTCGTTTGGGGCGCTCGTTAGAAACCGTGTCACGTCTATGCCTTACGCTGCGACTTGGGCTGTCCTCAGCCATCTAGACACAGGATAGCGCATGCTTCCACGCGTCGGAGAGCGAACCGGGGAGAAGATTCTGATAGCGCACACCTTGTTTACTCGCAGGATCCTTCCAAAACTCTCAGCTCAGACCTTATGCGCCTCGGCTCGACTGTAGAGCAGTGAAAGAAGTCGGCCCCCAGCGGATGCCGGGAACGGGCGCGGGTCGCCTGTCGCGTGGAGGGTAATCACCGCGCTGCTGATCACAAACCCGAGGAAGTCTTCGTAGTAGTTGGAACGGCCCGTCATGCCAGGCGCTTCGAGGGCCGACTCAGCCGTCATCTGCAGCCCATAGGCTTGTACCGTCCGCAACGGCGAGCGCAGCGCGGAGACCCGGATATGAGTCAAGAGCGGTTCTCCGATCGTCGCTCCTTCGCGCTTCATCGTCGGATCCTCACTTATGTTGACACTCTTGAGGCAGGTACGCGCGCGAGCGCTGTCGGCAGCGGCGAACTCTTGAGATGCCAGAGCTGAGCTACGCATCAAGTAAACCGCGGATTGCACGCTTTCGATCGGAAGCCAGCTGTTGCTGGAACCGCGGCCATTATGCCGTTTATTGTTGCGCGCGAAGCTCTCCGATATGATGGCGATGGCTTCCCCAGCGCCAGCCACGGTGCCATCGCATTTTTCCATCACGGCTCCGAATGGCCCCGACCTGATTTCGCTGCCACGTAGCCGCCTGGAGCCGATAAGTCCAGGAACGTCAGCGGCACGCAGATCGACCGCGTGGGCGTGCGCGACAGCCTGAGCCTTCATGGTAGGGCTAATGGCGCTACCAATGGTGAGACTAATCGCGCTACCTGAAGGCGCGGTGCTGCTCTCCCCACACCCGGCGCATGCGATGGCCATAGTGACGCCTGCCGCGGTCGTCACCCAAGGCCCGATCCTCTCATATCGCCTCACGACCCCCACCACACCCCATTTTCTGTCTGACTCGCACCACCATGACCCTGGATTTCCAAGCGTTTACATTACCGCCTGACATCACGAAGATATAAGTAATGATTGCACTTCCGACTGCCGGCCCTGAACTCTGGGCTACGCACGTTGATACCATTCGTATCGAGTAGCGGCGTCGATCGAGCGGGATTGGAAGACGGCACATTGACACCGTTCTGCCGCATACACGCCGCAAACTCAGATATCGCCCGTATGACTCGTGGATTTGCCTTGGCGTCAGCTTCCAACATGGGTTCACCTTCGACCTTTGTCACGACAGCGCCGCATTTTTGCAGAATTGCATTAAACTGTTCGCCCGTCATGCTCACTGGAGCCTTGATTTCATGTCCTACAAGCTCGATGTGAGCCCTATGTAGGCATTCTTCGCGAAGCATTCTGCTTCGACTGGTCACGGTGCTGGTCTTGTCCCCATGCTCGCCGTAGTACCACGCTTCACGGTTTGAGACGAGCTCCCGCACGCCGCCAAACCAGTACATATCACTACTACCACTCCCACCCCGATTACCTCTTTGAAGCCTCTATATTTTGGCCATTTACGCATTATGAGATCTGTCGATGCCTTGTCTTTAAGGGAGAGGCGAACATTGACGTCAGATCCCCACTCCGCGTTCAGGACGATATCCCCATTCCCCAGGCGTGGTAATACATTCTTCTTTATTGTGATGTGGCGCATGATAGCACGCCAACACAGAGAACCGTCCATAGAAGATGTTCTCACTAGCAGTCTCCAATGGAAACCATTCCACAGTAGCCTTTACGTACCAGATCGTAAGTCGACACGAGGGATGATATTGGGCTTCAAATTCACCCAAACAGTCTCCCAGATCCTGCTCCAGTTCGAGCTCGTCCAAATCGATCGCGATACTGACCGCCGAAAAGACGACATCAGCGTCCACTAAGGTCCCGATTATACTCATAAACCCGTCACCTATAGGGCCTGCTGTTTCTATTTCTTTGATAAGGGCTTCTGTTTGTCCTTTGCTCAAATATTTTGTACTGTGGGGATCTACACCACAGGTTGTACTGGCCGCACACGCCGCCAGCGCCGCTTCTTCTGCTTCTCGTTCCAGCGTGCGCTGTTCGGCCACCGTATTGGCCGCGCCTTCATTCCCTGATTGGTTCGCCCAGCCCAGTTCTGGTGGGCTATAAGCCTCGGTGGCCATCACGCCATTCGGTGCCGCGCCCGGGGGGATGATCTGTGCTGTCTGTAGCGTGCGCGCCAGCTGAGGGACATAGGTAGCGCCTGCACTAGTTATGACGCCGGTTTCAAGTTCTGACTGCGCTCCGTCCGCACCGAGCCATGAGTACTTTGGCGCAGTGCCCACCGGCACGCCGAATTCGGTGTTGTTGTGTGTCGTGAGGAGTTTGGATTCCGTTTCACTGTCGGCGGCGGTGGCGACGATGTTGCCCTGCAGGTCGTGCAGCTGGAGCACGGGCGTTCCTCCGTTGGTCTGGATCGCGTCGAGTGCCCCGTCAATGCCCGGGATGTTACGCGTCCATTTCGTCTCTTTTTTCTTCTTCGCATTCTTTTTTGCCTTCCCCTTCTTCTTCGCAGGTCCACGTGAGCGCGTTGCCAGGGCCGACGTAGTGTGAGATCGCGATTGACGTGGCGGATTTAGTTTTTGCCTTGGCGATCATCGTGCGTCCCGCCGGGTCGTAGGTGTACGAGATGCTCTTTTCGTTCTGTTCCTGCACCGCCGCCTGGTTGTCCACATAGAAGCTGCTCGTGATCGCCGATCCGCCTGCGTCGAGCGCCGGGACTTTGGTCATGTTCCCCAACGCGTCGTACATCACGCCCGGATCGATCAGGCGCCCGACCGCGTCGTAGAAGTGTCCTTCGACGACCCCGCCTTCGGTCGTGCATTCGGCTTTTTCGTTCGGTTCACGCGTGGTCGAGCTTTCGCGCTCGCCGCTTGCTTCGTTGTATCCATACAATCGCGTGATGCAGCCTTTGCCGCCGACCGGCGTTTCCTGGGTCTGCGTCAGCTGTCCGGTTTCGTTGTAGCTGTAGTTCTCGCTCGACAGTGTGCTCGCCTGAGACGCAAGTTCGCCTTTCGATCCGAACGCCTCCGCGTCGCTGAACCACACGCATTTTTCGGTGCAGTGGGTGGTCTTTTCGTATTCGAGGTTCGTCGCCTGTCCGATCGGGTTGTACGTGTACTTCGCCGCCATCCCATTGGGATAGCCCTCTGTCAGCATCTTACCTTCGACGTCGTAGGTGGCGGTGAACGTTCCCGCGGCAGAGTCCAGCAGTTTCGTCAAGAAGCCCGTGGTCGAATCATACGCATATATCTGTTTGCCCTTGGGTTCGGTCAGTTCTTCTACGCGTCCGTCGACGTCGTAGGAGTATTTCGTCGTGCTGCCCTCCGCGTCAGTATAGGACGTGAGCTGGCCGAGCGTGTTGTAGACGCTCGTGACCGTCCTTGCTTTGCTTTCGATCGTTGAGGTCAGCTTCACCAGCGCCCCGGTTTCTGAGCTGTATTCGTCGGTGACCGCCGACAGCGCCGTATCTTCGGAGGACGTCGAGGTCTCTTCGCTCGAGGTTTCGCGCCCGGCGCCGTCGTATTTCTTCGTGGTCGTGCGCGTAACTGAGCCAATCTGTTCGGTGACGGTTTCTGGCTCGTCCCACGTGTTGTACGTGGTCGTCGTTACCGGCAACGGAGGAGGACCACTGTCTCCCGGCTGCACAGCTGGACCGGTCTGGCAGACCATGCCGCCCCATTCGGGATGGTTCTGGCATGCCGCGACTTCGGCTTCGCCTTTCGCGGTGTAGTACACGGTGTGCGTGTCGTGTGCGCCTTCGTTGCCTGGGCGCGGGGCGGGGGTCCACTCTTGGACGCGGCTGTTTTTGATGTCAGCAATATATGCCGCGCCGCTCGCTGCGAAGGCGATGCCCCACGGTTCTTCAAACTGCCCATTGCCGGTACCTTTGTCACCAAACGTCGTGAGAAATGCGCCGGATGGCGTAAACTCCTGCACGCGATCGCTTGCGCCATCGGCGACCCACAGGTTGCCGGAAGAATCAATGGCTATTCCCTTTGGTTCCTCAAACTGTCCGTTACCGGCGCCTTTGGAGCCAAACTGCGATATATATTCATCTTTTTCGTTGAACTCCTCAACGCGGTTGTTGACGTCGTCGGTCACCCACACGTTGCCATTTGGTCCGACCGTGACTCCACGGGGCGTATTGAACTGTCCATTGCCCGAGCCCGCGATACCGGCTTTGCAGCCGCTGGTGCAGATCTGAAATTCCGCTTTTTCGTTACTCACGCCGAAGCCAAACGCCGCCAGGAATTCGGCTTTTTCAGTGAACTCCTCGACCCGGTTGTTGGCGCCATCCGCGACATACACGGCACCATTCGTGCCCACGGCTATTCCCTTGGCTTCACTGAACTGTCCCGCGCCCGTGCCCGCGATCCCTGATTTGCACGTGGTCGTGCAGACCTCGAACTTGGCTTCGCCGTTGCTCACACCCCAGCCAAACGCTTGCACGAATTCCCGTTTTTCGTTGAACTCGTCGATCCTGTCGTTACTCGTGTCCGCGATCCACGCGTCACCTTTCGAATCGACGGCCACTGCGTACGGCGTGCTCATGTGCCCTTTTTCTACTCCGCTCGCGCCAAACTTATTAAGATACGTCCCGTTTGGGCTGAATTCCTCCACACGATTATTTGACGTGTCCACCACGTACAGGTTCCCGTTCTTGGTCATCGCGACCCCACGCGGTCCTATGAACTGCCCATTTTCAGAGCCTTTCGTGCCGAACTTCGATGTGTACACCGGTGCCAGCGGAACGGGGTCCCACTCCTCGATGCGGTTGTTGCCGTGGTCAACGATGTACATGTCGCCCGATGCGTTAACCGCTACGCCGAAGGGTGCGACGAACTGCCCATTGCCCGAGCCATCCGAGCCAAACGCCGCCACGAACGTTCCAGACGGCGTGAACTGTTGTATCCGGTCGTTGACATCGTCGCTCACATAGAGGTCGCCGCTCTCTGGGTCCGCAGCAATGCCATACGCGCGTTCAAACTGTCCGTTCCCAGTACCTTTAGAGCCAAACTTAGAAACATAAGCACCTGACGACGAGAACTCATCTACACGCCTATTACCGTAGTCGGTTACATAGACGTCGCTGCCTGAGAATGCGACATCGGCGGGTCCTTCCATCTGACCGTTACCTGAACCTTCTTTCCCGTACTGACACGTGGTTGTACAGGTCTCGGCTTCAGCTTTACCGTCCTTTACGCCCCAGCCAACACCCAACATAAAGGTCCCTGTCGAAGAGAACTCCTCGATACGGTTATTGCCGGTATCGGCAACCCAAACGTCGCCGCTCGAGTCGACGGTAACGCCCTCCGGCGACCCGAACTGACCGGCGCCCGTACCTTTGCTGCCGAACGACGCGACGAAAGTGCCAGTCGACGACAACTCCTCAACTCGACCATGGGTATAGTCGCTCACGTAAATGTTGCCGCTGCTCTGGTTGACGGCGATACCCAAGGGTCCTTCGAACTGGCCGTTGCCTGAGCCCGAGATCCCAGCCTGGCAGGAAGCGGTGCATGTCTCGGCTTCGGCTTTGCCATCTTTGACACCCCAACCCACAGCCAACATAAAGGTCCCAGACGCAGAAAGCTCCTCGATTCGGTGATTGCTGTAATCCGTGATCCACACATGACCATGGCTATCTACCGTGTTGCGCTCGGGGTTTTCGAACTGCCCGCCAGCCGTTCCTTTGGATCCAAACTGCGACATGTAAACCGGCGCAGCGGAGGTAACGCTCGATGTCGTTTCTAGCGCGTTCCCGGTTTCCGGCGAGTACGTTGTGGTTGCCGTCGATGTCTGTTCTTTGTTGACTTTCTCAGTCACCAAAACCGGCTTGCGCAGCCTCCATCCGAGTTCGCCCTCTGCGCTGTCGCTGTAAGATAGAGTCTTTTCGTGCTTTTCGAATTCTTTGTGGACAGGCCCTTCCGCCCATGACGCTACTTTTGTTGGCAGGTTATAAGTTTCGCCTTTCGATGGAGCGTTTTCGTTGTAGGAGAATTTCTGCCGGTCGCGCGTCTCTTCTTCAGTCCCGCTCGTCAGCTTGATCTTGTGTTCTGGACCATACGTTTCGAGCAGCTGCGTGCCTTCGCTGTTGTAGAGCTTTTCGCTGCTCAGCGCTTTCGCGACTTCGGCCGATTTGCTGCCTTCTTTGAGCGCGGTGGCGCGGTTGTCGGCGCTCAGCGTCCGCGTGACCTCATTCAAGCTGCTGTATTCGGTCGTCGAGATCCCGCCACTGGGTGACGCAGCATCGACCTCGCGCGCCTCCGCATCCATGTAGCCGATCGCTGCCCGTTTGTAGTCGGCCGCCGGCCAGCCCATCGGTTCGTCGGGTGGGAAGATCGCGGTCGCTTCCATCGGCAGGTCTTTGGTCTGACCCCATTTTGCCAGTTCGGTGCTGGTCATCTGGTACGGCGCGCCGCTACCCGACAGGGGCACGTGATACTCGATCGTCGACACTGAGCTTGACCCCTCGCTCGGTGGTTCGGGCAATGGGTTGTTTGTTGAGTAGGTAGGAGTCCACTCCTGAACGCGACTGTTGCCGCTGTCCACCACGTATACATCGCCTGACGCGTTGACCGCTAGACCAGAGGGATGTTCGAACTGTCCACTCCCCGTGCCTTTGGTCCCAAACGAACCCACCAACGTGCCAGCCTGGTTGAACTCATCGACCTTCCCTGCGAAGTCACTCTCGTATATCTCGCCCGTGAGCGGATTTTCGTTGATCTCATACGGTTCGCCCACTGACGCGAACTGTCCCATATATGTTCCCGACAACGAGAACTTTTGGATGCGTTTATTACCGAAGTCTGCCACATACATATTCCCGCCCACAAACGCAAAACCACCCGGACAAGAGAACTGCCCGTTGCCCGAACCGGCCGATCCCACCGTCTGCAGGAAGCCACCGGTCGCAGCGAACTCGTCAATATCATTCCCACCACAGTCGGCGACCCACACATCCCCATTCGGGTCCACCCCAACCCCAGCCGTCACGTCAAGGTGCCCCACACCGAATGTCCTCACAAACGCGCCTGCGGTCGTGAACTCCTCGACGCGCGAGTTACCCTGATCGGTTACATACACGTCTCCCGCAGCTTGGCCGACAGCGATTCCCCACGGACCGTTGAACTGTCCATTACCCGAACCCGCGATACCAGCCTGGCAGCTGCTCGTACACGTCTCGAATTCAGCTTTACCATTGCTTACACCAAAGCCAAGGGTTTTGATAAACGTGCCCGTTGACGTGAACTCGTCGATGCGGTTGTTGGCGTCATCGGTCACCCACACATCGCCGCTGGAGTCTATCGCCGCCCGGCCTGGTTCTTTGAACTGGCCCGCGCCCGTGCCACTTGATCCGAACGACAGCGAGTATTTAGGTGCTGAGATCGGCACCGCCGAGGTCGCGACACTCGACGCCACAACAGACCCACCAGCATTAGTCGCCGTCACCTGAACCACAAGCGCATAGCCCGCATCGGAGATCTGCGGCGTATAGGTATGGTTCGTCGCGCCCGCAATTGCCGTACACTGCGATCCCGTACAGTCCTCCCACTGAAAGCCATAGGCCAGCGGGCCATTGCTCCACGTACCGTTGCTCGACACGCTCAGAGTGGTGCCGATCACCGGGCTTGTGCTCGACAATGTCGGCACCGCCGTGTTTTTCAGAGCTTCCCCATTCCACAACCCGTTCGCCGCACCTGAACGAGTCACCGACAACAACCGCCCCGTACTGGAATCACTAACAATGGCACCGTAATGCACCAACCACGGCTGCTGGCCTGGAGGAGCGACCGCCGTCACATGCCCTTCGACGTCATAGCCGTACTTCATTTCTTCAGCGCGGGCGAGATACGTGGATCCCACTCCGCGCGCAAACGACCTTGTTTGTCATAGGCGTACTGGGCGACCGCGATCGTTTCCATTTTTTTACTCGCGGTGTTATAACCCGTGAACGAGACCTTCATCAACCGGCCGTTATATTCGCCCCATTCACTCGCACCTTCACCGGTGGCGGTCGTTTTTTCCGCATATGTGAATGAGAGCGCGCGGCAGCCCGCTTTCAATTCAGCCAACCGCGTGCTCAATTCTGCCTGCGCTACTTCCGCAGGGTTTTTCCCACACGAAACCCCGGTTAGCACGGGTCCAAGCTCCTCGATCGGCTCGGTAATGGTCTGCCCTTCCGCCATGACGGACCTGTACGACGTCGCTCGCGTGTCGCCTGGTGCGGCGCTTTCGTCCCTAGTCGGAAGCCATGTTGAGTGCGCCCACTCTTTAACTCCTATGATCGAAGGGACCCATACGTCTCCGCTGCTGTCTACAGCAACCCCACCACCGCCCAACCAAAAGTCATACCAAGCCAGGCGTTCATTTTCAGTACCAGTCTCTCCAAATTGTCCTATATATGTGCCGGATTCACTAAACTCCTCGATCCGACCGTTTTCGCCGTCGGCAACCCAGAGGTCGCCCCTGTTATCCGCCGCTATGTGCCTAGGGTCAGAAAACTGTCCGTTTCCTTTACCGAGGGTCCCAAAGGTTTCGAGATATTCATATTTTTCGTTGAACTTCTCGACGCGGTTGTTGTTGGTATCGGCGACCCAAATATGGCCGTTGCGAACCGTTATTCCTTCAGGTTCGAAGAACTGGCCATGTCCGCTGCCATGAATGCCGCGGTGGCACACAGTCGTGCAGACCTCAAAAGTTTCACTGCCGTCAAGTACCCCAAACCCAAACGCCGCAACAAATTCGCGTTTTTCGTTAAACTCATCCACCCGGTTGTTGCCCTTGTCTGCAACCCAGATATTGCCGTTGGCGCCAACAGCTATCCCTTTAGCTTCAGACACTTCACCGCGTCCTTCACGATGGCCACCGTACGTTTCTTCAGCAAATTGTGCGACAAAACCGCCTTTTTCGTTTAAACCCTCTATCCGACTGTCTCCATCCACAGCCCATATGTTGCCTTTGGCGTCTACCGCGATCGCTTCTGTGTGGCTGATCTCTCCGCTCTGCCCGCCCTGCAGTCCATTTCTGCAGCTAGTGGTACACGTCTCCAGTTCATTTTTACCGTCCTTTACCCCAAACCCAAAGGCCATCACAAATTCGCCACTACTGTTGAGCTCCTGGATGCTTCCGTTAGCCGTGCCCCACACGTCGCCCTTGGAATCAACTGCGATATGGTCGACATAGCCGACAAATGAGCCGGAACCCGCGCTGCGGAAGTATTGTGGAATGACATACCCGCTTTCTTGCGGGCGAGTAAATGTCGTAGTTGAGCCCGCCGCTGGATCCTTGAGCAGATATTCCGTGATCCCCTTTCCGGCTTCTTTTTCCTTCGCTTCGAGCGTGAGGTTGCCGTCGCCCTTCGGCGCTTCGAACCCGCCGCCTTCCTTCCTTGCGAAGGTCGTCGGCTCCCCAGCTGAGCCTACCAATTCAGCGCTTCCGTCGGGCAACAGCTCGAGCTTTTGCCCGGTTCCGGAGTTCAGGTTCCACTGGAGACCGAGCGGGCTTTCGAGACGCTCCGTAGGCGACCGCGACTCGTAGCTGCGAGAAACGCCGCCCGCGCCCGCGATCTCCACGTCCGAGGCCGTCAACGCGAACTGACCCGTCACCGGGTCCACTGTACCGGGGCCGACATGCACAGGGGTCGCGTTACGGATAGCGAAGGTGTATTCTTTGGGGTGGTGCTTCGTTGTCGGCATGGTCGAACGCGGTCACCTTGAGTTTGTGTTCACCTGCACCCAGGCTTTCCCCGTCGATCGTTACCGGACGACTAGCGGTACATTCCCCCGGTGAGCAGGAGCCGGTCGGAGACCCTAGTTCCTTCCCGTCCACCGACACGGCGATCGATTTGATGCCCGACATTGCATCCGTTGTTTCGAGCGTCAGCTGGTGAGGCGTGGCGTTCAGTTCCGCTCCGCTTTCAGCGATGCCTTTTAGTTTGATATTGTTCGGTGGGGTGTCGTCGACTTTGACCGTGGCGTCGGTACAAGTTTTCGTAAGCGCCTCATCTTCGGCACACAATTCAAACGTGTTTGCCCCTTCGGCCATTTCTTTGTTGTAGGTGAAGTACATACCATTAGCACCGTTTGTTTTGAAAGTCTCGTTGCACCAGACGCCTGTGCACAGGTGTTCTGCGTAGACCGGATCGTTGAATTCCCAATGTTCTCCGTGAGCGCCGGCTGTGAGATCCTTGATTTTGACATCAGAGACCCCCAGGCCGGGATCTTTGGCGATGATTTCGACCGCGCCGTTATGTTCGCCGAGCCAGCCTTCGCTGCCGTAGAGGACATTCTGTAGGCCCAACGCAGAGATATTCGAGTCGGAGGTGTTGAAGCTTACTTCAGGACCTTTTTCCTGATTTATGCCCACGTATGTGCCATTGTTGAGTTCGAACCAGAAACCGTAACCTTCCGAAGCGGATTTGGTGGCGGTCTGCATTATCCGGACAAGATTGTCGTTGTTGTAACCGCGGTAGTGTTTTTCGCCTTCGTTCCACAGAGTCGCCAAAGCCTTGTTTTACTTTAGAGTAGCTCTGACCCGCTCCAGCCAGCGTAAATTCCGCTTCTCTGGTACTTTCCTGAGCGAATTCGATCTTGGTAATCGCACCGGAGGCCGCGCTTGCCGATGCGCTGCTTTCCTCCTCAATGAAGCCAACACTGGACTGACCGTGCGCCGGATACCTGAGTTCATCATGCTCGCCTTCGTTGATACCGCCGACCGTAGCCATCACGACGCCATAGCCTGCCGACACGCCCGAAGGGGATCGCACTCGAAACCGCCGCCCGAGTTGCACGGCAAATTCCCAGTCGGTTCTTTGTCCTTCATAATTGTTACAGTTGGATGGGAGCTGGATCGTTTCGTCGTACGCCTGCGGATCGACCTCGATCGGATATTGGTATTCGCTGCCGTGCTTGACCGTCACGACAAGCGTGCTTCCGGACACACTCATCTGCGCCGGCACGTGTCGTCCCCGCGGCGTCCTTCGCGCTCGGCAGCGCAATCCCGGCTATCGTCCGGCCGCTCAGCACCACCCGCGCGCCACCCTGGGCCTTCGTCGCTCACGAGGCTCGCCTCCGCCGGCATCCCCACCTTGAAGTACAGCGTTTCAGGGCTGTCCACCGAGCGCAGCAGCGAGTCGATCTCGAAAGCCTCCGGTCGTTGGCTTCGCAAGCGTGTCGGTGTTGGTCTGCGTGTTCGCGTAAAACACCGTGGCGCCATCGAGCGCGCCTTCGGAACCACCCAAGCGCCGAGCCCTGACCCGGTCGACCGGCGTCAGCGACACGCCGCTGCCCGGACAGGTGCGACACGCCTTCCGCCAAGCCGCTTCGGTATCCGCTACCGCGACCGCCGGGGTCGTCGGTTCGAACGCGCCCCCCACATCACTGCAGACCCAGATCAACGGGCACGTTCGCTGCCCCGAAGATGTTCTCGAGCGCCATCGGACGTGATCGATTCGATAACACCATGCTGACCTTCGCCGAGATCCACCGAAGCGGCATTGTCCGTCGGGAAGCCCGTGATGCGCTGCCCTTCCGGCAATCGCGGCGGACCACCAGCAGGTTCCTTTATCACCGCCGGGAATGCTTCAGAAGCCACATTCGCAGCCTGTTCTGGATCAGAGCCCTAGAACTCGTCTGCGATTCTTCGCGCAGGCTTCACCGCTTCAGGACTGGTCGAGCTTCGCTTCGCGTTCAGCCCGCAGCTGTTCGGCTTCAGTCGGGGAACCAGGGGGTCACCAGCGAGCTTTCCAACGACGAGGACGCACCAGTCCCTTCGGCAGATGGCGAGCCTTCGCCCAGGGCGATCACCGGCGAGACCGCGAGGCCCACCACACAGCACGTCAAGCATACGACCAGGGACCGCCGAGCAGCTTTCATCGGCCCCCCAATGTGCGAGGTTGGAACGTCCTATCCGAGATGGACGGATAGCTGTCCTTGATTCCTATAGTCTTTCGGGCGGTCCGTGGTGCGCCTATGTGGCGCATTGCGCTATGCAAAACGCGCCACATTGTCCCAATCGAGCCCGGAATGATGCCAGAGGGGCCCCCATCGGCTCACTGTATTGGCAGAAAGCGACCGGTGGCATCGTCGAGCCCCTCCAAGCGCAGCGCTACTTCCAGCTCGGGCTGGCATGTATGGAGCAAGCACCCGAGCCTCTCCTCGATAGTATGCAAACGGCGTTCAATCGTGTGCCGATCGACTCCGAGGCGGTGGGCGGCCGTAGCCGCGTTGCGTCCGGCGGTGAAGTAGGCGCGCAGTGTCTCGCGCGACACAGACCCCCCATCCCGCTCACCTGCAAGCGGCGAGAGATAGAGCTCTTTCAGCGATCTCGCCAGCGTCTTGTCTCGCAGCGCAGCCGCGAGGAGCATGTCCTCGGCATACCGCGTGAGCCTGCGTGGTCTGTGCAGTGCGACCAGAAGCGCCTCCTGCGCCTGGTGGTGGGTCAGGCGCCAGCCCTCAATGCCACTCCCGAGCTCGCCGACCGCCAACAACACGCACACGTCCCGCTTTGCCGGCAGCTGACGCTCGGGAATCCGCGACCGCCGGCCTTCGCCGCCAGCCCGACCCGCCCACACCGTCTCCTCGCCATGCGACACGGTCATGAGCTGGCGATCGGACCCTATTATCAGGCCGCCGACGGTCTCCCGTGCCCGTGTGCCCGTTGCGATCACGCCGAGGTGCCAGACGTCGAAGTCGTAGCCCAGCTCAGCCGTGTCGAGCGGCTCGCCGGCAAGCAGTCTCCCCACACGCTCAGCACGGCGTTGTTCGGGCGAGCGCCCTGCTCGCTGAACCTCGCGCTTGTACTCAGTGGAGATTGCGGCCACGAGGCGCTCGAACGGCAGCCCCTGCGTATCCAGCACCTGGCGCAATGCATGGCTTGGGAAGTGGTCGGCTTCGGTTACGACGAAGTCGCTCATCCGCCTGTGGCCAGCTGCGTAACGAAGCAGCTCGGTCTCCAGACCCACACCGCCGCGCGCCGCGCGCTGCGCCTGTGCCACCGCCACCGACGGAATCGGGCCTGCCCCCTCCTCTCCTTGCTCGATGCCCGTGAGACCGTAGTCCACGACCGCCGTGACCGCTGCGCGCAGCCCCGCCACATACTCGGCGTCCCCGTTGTCCGCTGGATCGAGCACGGTATCCCGGACGCGAGCAAAGATCGACTCCTCGATCTCCGAGGATGCGCGCAACCGCCCAGCCAAATCGGCACGACCGTCAAGCGACCTCACATGGCCGTTTTCGGTCACGGTCATAGAGCGCCACTACCATGCTTCAGTCGGCTTATCCCGCAGAAGCCCACGATCAATCCATTGGCCGGCATCAAGGCCCGGCGTTCCGATCTGGGGGTAATCAGCAGCATTCCGGTGGGCAGCATTCGGGTGACTGGAAGACTACAGATCATCTCCCGAAGGGGAGTGGCCGTTGAGCCCCTTGGCTGCGCTACATTTTTTTCCCTAATGGCAAGTGTAGAGACTCCCCATAAGCGCCGGCAGGCCGAGCAGTGGCCCGGTGTCGTCGGGAGGCCCAAGCCCCGGAGGCATGCGCAGACAGGACCCGTGCGCCCATCTACCACGACGACTCACGCTCGCGTGGCGAGCGCCGAGGCAGCCCGTGCCAAGGCCAACTTCGACGCGCTATCGGACTACTTTCGGGATCGCTCGCAGCTGCGACGCGCGCTGGGATGGTCCGCCCCCACGATGCGTGTATGGGAGGGCGACGGTCCCGCACGACCGCGCAATCAGTACAGCGAGCGCCTGCGAGCGCTCCTCGTCATCGCGCGGGCGGCCGACGATTGGGTCCACGACGACGTCCATCGAGTCGGCGCTTGGATGATCTCGGCGAATGACGCGATCGACGGCCTGACCCGCCACCATCGTCCACAGGCTGGGAGACGACGGCGTGCAACGCCCGCTCTCCGGCATGCATCTGATCGCCCCGCGGACTCGTGCGCACGAGCATGGAATTCTCTCCCCCAAGGAGCTGGCCCAAGCGCTCGACCGCCTCGGCCTGACCGCGCCCCAACCGGCGCCCCGGTCCAGATCGACCTGTCGGACTTCGACGATCAGAACGCGCGCTCGGCGTAGAAGCCCACGCGCGGCGCAGGACCGCGACGTTTCATCCGCGGCGCGGCCGGATGACGCGGGTCGCAGCTGCTCGGGTCGATCATCCTTTCCCCCGCGGCGGTTGCGATGATGGGGCGCATGCTCTTCGATGGGCGCTCCGCGCCGAATCCGGATCGGAGCTGTCGTGAGCGAGGCTCCCGAGGCGCTGCGACGGCTGAACGTCGTGCTCGAAGCGATGTTCATCGCCCACGAGACGATCTATGACCTCCACCGCGGGCTCGTGAGCGCCGATCGAGCAACCCCGAGGTCCCGGAGCCTGCTCGCCGAGTCTGCTCGGATCGTGCTACAGAGACCGCCGAAGCGAGTGCGTCCGCGCGAGCACTCGCCAGCCAGTGGCATGAGCAATCGGTGCTCGCTCCCGAAACAGCGGAGCAGACCGCACTGGAGCTCGAGACGGAGCTCGCCCACGTGGAGTCTTTGCTGCGAGAACTGCTCGCCCGAGAGAGCGCGATCGCAGCGGAGCTCAGAGCCCTGGCAGCCGAGGAGCGCTGAAGCTCAGCTCGCGAGTCGAGCGGCCGCGGTCTGCTCGTATCGGACCGCGAGCTTGAGGGCGGCCAAGCGAAAGCCCTCGATGTCGGTCGCCGCGGCCTGCGCGCGCAGCTCGCGGGCACGAGCCAGCAGCTCCTCGGGGGTCTGGGTCGTCGTCGCGAGCAGCTCCTCCATCAACTCGGTCGCCCAGCGCGCCTCCGGGGCAACATCAGGCCAATGCTCAACCGAGGACATGGACGAAGTGTACCGACCGCCGGCCGACAATCGCGGCAAGATCGCCAGCCCACGCAACTGTGAGCGACGCCTTGCTACCCGCCCGCGCGGGAGGGGTCGGGGGTGGGTGGGTGGACCCCCTCCGCGCATGTAGGGAGCACCCGCGCGCCTTGCGCGCCAGCCCAGCACACGTCCGGGTGGCCGCGCAAGGGTCACGGTCGGGATCACCACGCGCGAGCAGCCTGAGCGGTGGGGGACGCTCAGGCTGCGATGTCCAGGACAGGGCCCGCTCCTTCCTGCACCGCCAGCGCGTCGATACGCGCCTGCACCTTTGCCATGCACTCCCACAGCGCCCCACTCTCTCGACCTCCGTGTGATGCTCCGGCGCGAGGTCCGACTCGGCGTGCTCGACCTCGCATCGCGCCGCTCGCTCTACGTCCTCGTCGGCGAACTCCAACGCGCCCGCCAACACCCGCATCAGGCCCCGCCATCCTTGTGCAGATCGATCCGCAGAGCGAGCGGCGGGACCGAACGCGACCAGCCGATCGCGTCCAGCAACGCGTAGCCTTCCCGCAGCCTCTCCGCGGGTCCACAAACCGCTCCGGGTGCGCTTCACGATCGATCGCAAACGCAACCACGTCGAGCGCTTCCGCCGCCGCACCGATCTCCGCGTACGCGGCGCGGCGCAACGAGTCCACAACTCCTCCGGGACCGTCACCTGCGCCCCGTCCAACACCTGCCCCTGACGGGCACTACCCTGGTCATGCATGGGAGGTCATTTCTCTTTTGCCGAGGCCCCCGGCTGTTCAAGCAGCGCGGGGGCCAACTCTTGTCTATTGGTTCCCCGAATTTTAGCTCCAGCACAGGCGAAACGCAAGGTTTTCGGCCTAATTTGGCGCGCATCCGTCCTTGGACTTTTGCGGGCGTCGAGCAAGCGAACGAGCGCGAGAGTGTCCCGTTTCGAGCCCCCCGTCGGAGTAGGGGGTATGGGGCCCCCATCCCAACCCCAATTCGATGCCCCGAGTCGCGGTGGACGCCGCGCTCGACACGTTCGCGCTCGTGTTACGCGAACGGCATCCGGGCACGATCGCGCTGGCGCTAGGGGGCGTAGGGTCGAACGGGCCCGTTGTCGCGTCCGCGCCGGGGCAGATCGTCCGGCCCTTCGCCGCGCCAGAGGATCGTGACGCGATCCTCGATCGGGACGCGGGCGTCGGCCGCGCTCGACGATCACCGCGTCGATCGAGCTGCCGAGGATGCGCTTGCGGTCCTGCGACCGGTAGGTCGTCGTAGCGCTCGACCGCCCGCGCCTGCCGGCCGGCGCCGTCGCTCGCTGCAGCTGGGCCTGCGCCTGGTTGACCGCGGCGGCGCGTGCTTCCAGAGCCGCGTGATAGCCGCCCCGAGCACCCGCCGCGCGGTCAGTCGGCCGCGAACGCCGCCAGCTCCGCTTCGGCCGCTGCGAGCGCGTCTGTGGCGCGTCTGCAGCGCCTCGGAGTCCTGCTGGACCGAGAGTGCCTCCTCGGCCATCTGCGCCCGCCAGACGCCCTCCACGTAGCTCTCGAGCTTGCGCGCGTTGATGCTCGCGGGCGCGGGCAGACGCCGGCGGTGTGTGTGCCGCGGCAGCGGTAGCCGAGCGCGTCCGCTCCGGTCCCGCCGACGGGACTTGCCGGTGCGGGGCGAGCACGTAGCGGCAGGCCGCGCAGCGCGCGATCCCGCCGAGCAGGTTCGGCTCGCTTGCCGCGGGCGGCGGCGCGGACGGGCGCGAGGTTGGCGGCCTGCCACTCGGCGAGGCGTGACGATCGGCCGGGTGCGCGTCGCGGTTGACGTTCTCGCCGCGGTAGGCGTCGGCCCATGTAGACGCGGTTTTTGATGATCCGGTCGACCATCGGCGGCGTCCAGCGCCCGCCGTCCGGGCGCGGCGCGGTCTGATCGAGCCGGCGCGCGATCTCGGTGCGGGTGCTGGTGCGCGGCGCGCATCAGGAACGCCTCGCGGATCGCGGGCGCCTCGGCGCCGGGTACGAGCCGTTTGTCGGCGCTGCTTGTCGTAGCCGACCGGCGTGAACTTGGCGATGTGGATGCCCCGCGCGATCGCGTTGGTGGTGGCTGTCTTCCAGGACTCGCTGATGCGGTCGCGCTCGAGCTCGGCGAACACGAGCAGGATCCGCAGGAAGGCCTTGCCCATCGGCGTCGAGAGGTCGATGTTGTCGGCAACGCTGACGAGCACCGCGCCCTGGCGCTCGAACTCCTCCAGGGTGCCGAGCGCGCCCACGAGGGTGCGGGCGAAGCGGTCGAGCTTGGCCACGACCACGCCATCGCTCTCGCCGCTGCGGATGCGCTCCATGATCCGGTCGAAGACCGGCCGGCGCATCGTGCCGCCGCTGACGTCAAGCTCCGGCTCGTGCCAGGTCAGCGCGTGCCCGTGCGCCTGGGCCCACGACTCGATCCGCTCGCGCTGGACCGTCGGGGAGATGAAGCTCTCGCCCGCCCGCCCGGCGACCTTGGACACGCGGATGTAGGCATCGAGGTTGAGGCGCCTGTGCGGTCATCGGCGCAATATCACGTCCGTCATCGGTGAACAGGTTCTTCAGCGCCGCCACCACATAGTCCGCGATCACATCCGCGGGCGCGTCCACCGCCAGCGGGCTGAACCCGCACGTGGGATGGGAGAAGTCAAGCAGCGTGCACACGCGCTCGGGCGCCACCAGGCTGACCGCCGCCTCGGCCGCGTCGCCCTTGGGGTCGAGCACGATCACGCAGCAGCGCTCGCGGCGCAGGTCCTCGGCGACGGTCGCGACCAGGTAGCTGGACTTGCCCTGCTCGACCGCACCCGGCACGGCCGTGTTCTGCTTGCGCAACGCCGGATGGATCGTGACCGGGCCCAGCGCATCGCGCAGCGTGCCGAGCGAGCCCTCGCCGACCCCGGCCCCAGCCTCGGCCCCGGACTCAGCCCCAGCCCCAGCCCAGGCCCCAGCGTCGGTCCCGGGGCCTGGGCGCACGATCCCCGGCGGCGCGGGCACGCGGGGCAGGCCCGTCCGCGCGAACGGCACGGAGGCGAAGTCGACCGACGGCAGCTGCCACAGCGCGGCGAGCTCGGTCGAGGCATACACGCCACGGTGCCACGAGGGCAGCGGGTTGCCCTCGCCGCGCACCACCCGCGCGCCATACAGGCCGAGCAGGCCGTGACGCACGGCCGTGGTGCGTTCGACCAGGCGATTCTCGGCGCTGACCGCGCGCAGCTCCGAGGCGATCTGCTCGCACGTGCGCAGGCTCGGCGCGATCACGCGCAGATCGGCGAAGAACAGGGGACGGTGCTGGACGTCCAGGCCGGCGCGCAGCTCTGCATCCTCGATCATCGAGCGGTCGCGGCTCAGCAGGTGCTCGCGCCGGCGGCGCGAGAGATGGGCCTCGTGGCGGCGGTACAGATGGCGCGCGTAGCGCTCGAAACTGACGGGCGCGGGCGTCAGCGCGAGCTGCACAAACGCGGGCTCGACACACGCGCCCATCACGCTCATCATCCGGTTGACAGGCGGCTCGCGGCCGAGCTCGAAGCGGTCGAGCACGCCCAGGCTTGCAGTGAAGCCACGGCGCTTCTTCAGGCGCAGGACGACCGGCGGGGTCCCGAGCGCCGTGCAGCCGGCACGCAGGCTGCTGTTCGGGTAGGCGGTGCGCAGCGCGGCCTCGACCATTCGCTCCAGCCCCCTGGGGCAGGTGAGCGCGAGCGAGACCGCGCGCCCGGCGCTGTGGTGGATCTCCAGCGACAGCGAGGGCTGGCCGTGCAGCAGGCGCCGGTGCCAGCGGCGCAGCAGGCGCTTGTGCAGGGACTCGAACATGAGCACGAGACCCTCCGCGGTGGTCGTGTCGGTGCGGTAGACCTCGACGGCGAGGCGCACATACACGCGCGCGCGCCGTGCCCGGGCGCGGATGCAGAGGACGAGCGCGCAACACGACAGCGCGACACCCCCGAGCAGCCCGAGCGCGGAGACGCCGCCGGCCGGCGCCCAGGCCCAGACGGAGCCGAGCGCGCCCGACAGGGCGCCACGGAGACCCGCGAACGTAAACGGCACGGCAGCATGCGCGGTTCCGCGCAGCGTCGCGGCCAGGCCGCCGTCGAGCAGCCAGGCGACGAGCGCGAACGCCACGACGAAGGCCGCGAATCCCAGGATTCTCCAGAGCAGAAAACGAAAGAGCACCTCATGTTCCTACTCCGACCGCGAGCGCCAAACGGGACAGCGGCGATCGAGAAGATTCCAGGCGGCGCCGGCCCCACGGCCCCCGCAAGCGGCCAGGCCGTGAGCGTCAGCCACTCTCGTGAACCGATGTCTGCGTATTCGTCATCCTAGTTCACCAGGCTGGGTAGGAGGCCCGCTTCGCCGTGGACGCCGAACTGGTTCGCGCCCGGGACCGGCTTGTGGCACCTGGCACAGAAGGTTTGCTGGTGGCAGTAATAACACTCCTGGAGACCGGCTTGTTCGATCACCTGCGGGTGGTGGTAAAGCATTTCTTCGTGTTTCACCTTCGTCAATCCGGAGCTGTGGCAGTTCGCGCAGAAGCTGCTGTTCGCGGAGGGTTCGAGCGCCAGGTGGTCGTGCGCGTGTTCGAAGACCCACAGTTTGGACTGGTGATCGGGGGGCGGGGCGAGCAGAGCCACGCTGGACACCTTCTTGCCGACCTGCGGGAAGGTGTGGCACGTCGTGCATTCCCAGGGGATCGTCGTGGTCAGGAGGCGGCCTTCGGGGCCGACCGCTAAATGGGAGCCGTCGTGGCAGCGGAAGCAGCCGGGGCCCGACTGGTGGCCGAGGTTGTTGGGGTAGTCGGCCGAGATCTCATTCATGACAGGGTCCGCGACAAGCGGGTAGATCTGCTTGAGCTGGTCGACCGCGCCATTGACTTCCCGCCCGCGGCTTTTCAAGACGAGCGGGTATTTCGCCGCATACATCTCGCGGATGCCTTCGATCGCCTTGTCCGCTTCCCCGACCGACCGGTAGCGCTTACCGAGGACGCGCAACCCCTTCGCGCACGATGTAGGGGAGGGACTGGCTGATCTTGCCTTCCGTGACCGCGCTGTCGATCGCTTCGGCGGGGCTGGGAAATTCGTGGCCGACGCGATTGTGGCACGCGATGCAGGTCATCGTCCTCAACGTCTCGGTCCGCTTCAGGCGGCTGATGTCCGGCTCGACGTCGCTGGAAGCGGCGACCTGCGAGCGGGCGATCCACTGTTCGGTGCGGCCGTTCTTGTAGGTGACCCGAATCCAATCGATCTTCTGGGAGCTCTTGTCGGGGCTCAGGTATTCGATTTTCACCTCGACGTGCCAGTGCGCGCCGCGGCTCGCATTCCCTTCGCCCAGGCGATATGGACGGACCACGACGGCAACCGTTTCCCGCGTGTTGGCCTCGTCTTCGCGATAGATCGGATGCAACACGAGCTTCATCGGGCTGCCTTCCTTGGTGATGGTGCTCAGGGGGTGGCATTTCATGCACGAGTCTTCGGGCGGGGGAAGCGCGTCGGGGTCCGGCGGTGGGATCGGTTTCGGGTACGTGTCGGTCATGAACTCGAAAAGCTCATTCGTACCGGCCAGCTTCGCCTTGGCAAAGCCTACGACGCCCGGCGCGATATGACACTCGCCGCAGGTCACGTCGCGGTGGACCCCCAGCTTGTGCGCGGCCACCTCCGGGGCTATGGTGTGGCAGCGCGAGCAGAAGCCTTCCGTCTCACTCCACTTCTGCAAGGTGCTGCCGCCGATCGCCGCCACCGCGCAGAGCCCGCCCACGGCGAGGAGCGAGACACCAAAGCCGCGCCAGCTACGCGGCGGGCGTTTGTGTCGAGTGGCGATCGTGCCGATGCGCCCGCGGGGCGTCCGCTCCGTCCCGCCCGACACGGGGTCCGTCCCGCCCGGAATGGGGTCCGTCCCGCCCGACGCTGCATCGGGCTCGCCCGGCACGGGATCCGGCTCGCCTGGCAGGCCATCCGGCTCATCGGCTCGATCCGTCAACGTCGACTCCGATCTCCGCGAGGTCTTCTTCGATCATCGACGGGCTGAGCATATGGTTCAAAATTCGATCGTCTTGCACCATGGTATATATAAGGTAAATACATAAGCATACGAAGCCCAAAGTTTGTTTACTATTCTGCGGCAGCGTGCTCTATAGTATCTATACGGCAATACATAAGCACACATGCTGGCAAATCGAAACACTTTCTGAGAGAGCAGATCCCGATCTCGCGCAGCATCCCGGACCTGTCGAGCGTCGTCGCGGTGAAGTTCGGGGCCGGCATTCCAACTTCCGGCGCCGAGCCCGCGGCACCGGTGGACAGGCCGGCCAAGGCGAGGCCGCCGCGCGCCGCCGGCCATGATGCCGTCGTAGCGCGCCGGGTGGTTGACGCGCGCGTCCTGTTCGGTCATCTGAGTGCCGTCCTTGTAGAGGACAAGCCGGCTCATATGGTTGCGCGGCGGGCCGCTGGCGTAGTAGGAGCCGACGAACTACTTCGCGGGTGGCGTTGATGAATGATCAACCTTGGACAGTTTCGAGCGCTACCTATTCAAGAACAACCCGTCGGGTGGCACGTTTCGGATAGAAGCGAACCGCGCCGATCGTCCAGCCGATACAACCGCGCCTGTACCTGTCGGATGGGGGCTGGAACACGGGAAGGCCCAGGGCGACGACGATGATCTCACGGACACAACCAAGAAAAGAGTTGGACGTCACGGCCAGGGGAGCTCGAGCGCGCGGGCGGCGGTGCTGATCTTCATCACCAGGCGATGGAAGTCGGCGCCCGTCGGCTGGAAGTCATGGGCGCGGTAGAAGCTCGCGGCGTGCTCATCGATCGCGTCCACGACCACGAGCTTGCCGCCGGCGGCGCGGGCGGCGGTGACGATCTTCGTGAGCGCGTGCACGAGCAGCTCGCGGCCGAGACCATCCCCGTGCAAGCGCTCGTCCAGAGCGAGCTTGGCGAGCAGCAGCGCGGGGATCCTGCTGGGAGCGCCCCGGCCGATCCGCCGCGGCAGATCCTCCCGCTCGAGGAGGTGCGGCGCGATCGCAAAGTACCCGACGACATTCCGGGCGCCGTCCACGAGCACGTATGTCCGCGTGCCCTGCCGCGTGGCGTGACGCGCGTGGCGAGCAAGCCACTCGTCCAAGGCGGCGACTCCGCAGCGGAAGGACTCGAGCTCGTGACCGTCTCCGAGCGGCTCAACGGCGTAGCTCACGCCGCCTTGATCCGCGGACGACGACGGGCCCCACGCGCGGCACGCGCCAACCCCGAGGCGCCGTCCGGCTCATCCAGCGACGCCACGAGCCGATCGAAGTAAGCCGCCGGCACGACCGTCGAGGAGTGCTCGACGACGAGCGCCTCGGCGCGCTGCACAGCCGCGGTCACCACAAACGAGGAAACCGACTCGCTCGCCAGCGTCGCGGCGCGCTCTATCTCCCGCCGCTGCGCGGAGGTCAAACGCGCCTCCAAACGATCCGACTTCGCTGCCATATGCCATCCCATCGACTAGATTACGTACAATTGTACGGTAAATCGAGAGGATGCGTAAGACCGCCCGGGGCGGCTCGGAAACGACGAGCGGCTCCGAGTCCACCGGCCGCTCCGAGCCACAGCGGGGGACAGTCGGGAACGGATCCGACACATCGGTTATGCGCGCATCGGTCGGGTCGGTCCGTGGCGATGGACGGTGCGCTCGCTCGAGGCTGGCTGGACGCGGTGCTAGCGTGCTCTGATATGGAAGGCATCAACTTCAACGAGGAGCTCGGTCGGGCCGCCGTCGCTGCGTTCGTTGCATTTGCTGTCGGCCTGATCCTCAGGGCACGCGCCGCCGGCGAGTGGCTCCTCGCAGCCACCGATGGGACGATCGGCGGTCTCGCGGCCGAAACGATGCACGGTGATGTCGAAGACCGTCGATAAGGAGCGGGTGGTCATCCGCATTGCGGGCGACTCGGGCGACGGCATGCAGCTCGCCGGCGGGCGCTTCACCGAGGCGACGGCGGTCTTCGGGAACGACCTCTCGACGGCACCCGACTACCCCGCCGAGGTTCGC
This sequence comes from uncultured Solirubrobacterales bacterium, assembly GCA_963808385.1. Taxonomy (GTDB): domain Bacteria; phylum Actinomycetota; class Thermoleophilia; order Solirubrobacterales; family Solirubrobacteraceae; genus Palsa-744. The sequence goes on from CAWEFQ010000007.1 coordinate 92,477, forward strand.
GCGCCCACGGGGACCGTGCGCGGCGTGTCCGCCTTCCAGATCCACTTCGCCTCACGTGACATCCTCACCCCGGGCGACACGCCGAACGTGCTCGTGGCGATGAATCCGGCCGCGCTGAGGTCGAACGTCGAGGAGCTCGAGAGCGGCTCGACGATCGTGGTCAACGACGACGCGTTCACCAAGCGCAATCTAGTCAAGGCGGGCTACGACTCCAACCCGCTCGAGGACGGCAGTCTCGCGGAGTTTCAGGTCCATCGCCTGCCGATGACGAGCATGACCGTGAGGGCCACCGAGGGCATCGAGGGCGTGTCCAGTCGCGACGGGGCGCGCGCGAAGAACCTGTTCGCGCTCGGCGTCCTGTCCTGGATGTACGCGCGTCCCGTGAAGGTGACCGAGCAGTGGATCGAGCAGAAGTTCGCCAAGCGCGGCCCCATCTTGGCGGCCAATCTGGCGGCGTTCCATGCGGGCTACAACTTCGGGGAGACCACCGAGCTGCTCGACGTTCAGTACCGCGTCAAGCCCGCCACGTTGCCGCCCGGCACGTACCGCAACGTCGACGGCACCACCGCGACCGCGCTCGGGCTGATCGCGGCGAGCGTCACCAGCAAGCTGCCGCTGCTGTTCGCCAGCTACCCGATAACTCCCGCCTCGGAGCTGCTGCACGAGCTCGCGCGCCAGCGGCGCTTCGGTGTGCGCGTGATTCAGGCCGAGGACGAGATCGCCGCCGCGAACATGGCGCTCGGCGCCGCGTTCGGGGGCCAGCTCGGAGTGACCGCGACGAGCGGACCCGGCATGGACCTCAAGGCCGAGACCATCGGCCTCGCGGTGGCGCTCGAGCTGCCGATGGTGATCATCGACGTCCAGCGGGCCGGCCCGTCGACCGGCATGCCGACCAAGCCCGAGTCCTCCGACCTGCTGATGGCGCTCTACGGCCGCCATGGCGAGTCGCCGCTGCCGGTGATCGCCGCGGCGACACCGGCGCACTGCTTCGATGCGGCGATCGAGGCTGTCCGGCTCGCGGTGGATTACCGCACGCCCGTGATCCTTCTCTCCGACGCGTTCCTCGCCAACTCCTCCGAGCCATGGCTGATTCCCGACGTCGAGGATCTGCCGCGAATCGACCCGCGCTTCGCCCAGGGACCCAACCTGGGCGACGACTTCCTCCCCTACCTGCGCGACGAGCGTCTCGCCCGCCCGTGGGCGATCCCCGGCACGATCGGGCTCGGCCACCGGATCGGCGGGCTCGAGAAGGAGGACGGCACGGGCAACATCACCTATGAGCCCGAAAACCACGCCCGCATGACCGGCCTGAGAGCGGAGAAGGTCAAGGGCATCGCGCAGGACGTCCCGCCGCTGGAGGTCGACCACGAGGACGGCGCCGAGCTACTCGTGCTCGGCTGGGGCTCGAGCTATGGACCGATCAAAGCAGGCGTGCGCCGCGTTCGCGTGGGGGGCGGCAAGGTCGCCTCCGCCCACCTCGTTCATCTCAACCCGCTGCCCGCCAACACCGGCGAGGTGCTGCGCTCCTACCGTCGCGTACTGGTGGCGGAGACGAACACTGGTCAGCTGGCGAAGATCGTGCGCGCCGAGCTCCTGATCGACGCCGAGAGCTTCACGAAGCTCGAAGGTGAGCCGCTGCTCGCCGCTGAGCTCGAGCACGAGATACTGGAGCGGCTGTGATGACCGTGGGCACGCACAGCCACGACTCGGAGGATGGCTCCGGCGCGGCCACGTTCACCAAGCAGGATTTCGCCAGCGGTCAAGAAACACGCTGGTGTCCGGGCTGCGGTGACTACGCGGTGCTCGCCGCTGTCCAGGAGTTCCTGCCCGAGCTCGGGCTGCCGCTCGAGCAGATCGTGTTCGTGACCGGCATCGGCTGTGCGGGTCGCTTCGCCTACTACATGAACACGTATGGAGTGCATGGCATCCACGGACGCGCGCCGGCGCTCGCCACGGGCCTGGCGGTGTCGCGGCCAGACCTGTCGGTCTGGGCTCTGGGCGGCGACGGCGACGTGCTCTCGATCGGGGGCAACCATCTAATTCATGCGCTGCGCCGCAACATGCCGATCAAGATCCTGGTGCTGAACAACCAGGTCTACGGTCTCACCAAGGGGCAGACCTCGCCGACGAGCGGGCTCGGGAAGGTCACCAAGTCCACGCCGTTCGGCTCCGAAGATCAGCCGTTCAACCCGCTCGCCCTGACGCTCGGAGCCGGCGCGAGCTTCGTCGCGCGCACGATCGACCGCGACCGTCGCCATGTGACCGAGGTGCTGCGTGCCGCGGCCGAGCACCCGGGCGCGGCGTTTGTCGAGATCTACCAGAACTGCCCGATCTTCAACGACGAAGCCTTCGCGCTCCTTACCGACAAGGACACCAAGGACGCCTATCAAATCCGCCTCGAGCATGGCCAGCCGATTCGCTTCGGAGCCGACCGCGAGCGTGGCGTGGTGGCGCAGCCGGATGGCAGCGTGGCCATCGTCGACGTCGCGGACGTCGGCGAGGACGCTCTGCTCGTGCACGACGCCCACTGCGCCGATCCCAGCCGGGCATTCGCGCTCGCGCACCTCTCGCAGAAAGTGGACGCGCCAACGCCGATCGGCGTCTTCCGCGACGTGAAGCGGCCGGTGCACGGCGAGCAGAGCCGGCAGGAGCTCCAGGCAGCGCACGAGGCCGTCGGCGCCGACGAGCTCCAAGCGTTGCTTCACGCCGGAGCCACCTGGACCGCCAACTGACGACATCTCTCGCCAGCCGGCGTCGGGCGAGACGCGGGTGATCGAGCTGCTCCTCACCGCGGCCGACCTGTTCGTTTGAAGGCGCCGATCAGGCGGGCGGCGGTGCCATCACCGTGAAGGAGGCTCCCTGGGGATCGCTCAGGCCGGCGAAGCGCCCGATCGGCATGTCCATCGGCTCGTTCGTGACGGTCGCTCCCAGCTCGCGGGCCTTCGCGACGGTGGCGTCGCAGTCGGCGACCGCGAAGCAGACGCCCCAGTGCGGTCGGGATCTCGGCCGGGAAGTGCTCGTCGGTCATCTGCATCATGCCGCCGACCTGTTTGCCGTCGAGCTCCCAGACCGTGTACGTCTTCGGCGCGCCCTCGAACGCGGGTGGACGCCCGGTCCAACCGAAGACCGCGGTGTAGAACGCCTTGCCCGCGCCGGCGTCACGGGTGAGCACCTCGTTCCAGCACAGCGAGCTCGGCTCGTTGACGATGTCGGCGCCGGTGAAGCTCTTCGGCTGCCACACGCCGAACACCGCTCCAGTGGGATCGGCGAAGAACGCCATCCGTCCGATGTCCATCACGTCCATCGGCTCGACGACCACGCTGCCGCCAGCCGCCTTGACCTTGGCCGCGGTCTGATCGGCGTCGGCGACGCTTATATAGGTGGACCATGCGGTGGGCTGCCCCTCCTGCATGATCCCCATCAGGCCGGCGACGTTCTGGCCGTCCTGCTGGAACATGCGATACCCGCCGGTCTCGGCCGGACCCGGCTCTGTCGCGCTCCAGCCCATCAGCTCTCCGTAGAACTGCGCGGCGGCGTCGGTGTCAGGTGAGGATAGTTCGATCCAAGACGGGGTTCCGGGTGCGTAGTCGGGCATGGTTCTCCTTTCGCGGACGGGGGGAGGGGACACGATCCTGGCACATCGGCGCGTAAAGCGCGTCACCGGCTGCGCTCGGTCGGTCACCCGCTGCGCTCGGTCGACTTCCAGCTGTTCAGGGAGCCGTTCCTACCGGATCTTTTCAGGCTGCTCGCCGTGAGCGTGATCCTCTCGGGCTCTACAGGATGTTGACCGCCCTGGACACGATCAGGCCGATCGTGACCAGCGAGACCAGCGATTGGATGCCCATAAATCTCTCTGTCATCGGTGTCAGCGGCATCGTCATCGTGTATGGCATGGTCCTGCAGTGCGCGATCATCGAGCACCCCCACCTGCTCTCCACCCGGCGCACCGCTCCGCGAACACTCATCGTGTGTTCTGACCGTTGTCCCCCCCCGATCGAAAGGCCCCTCCCCATGCGCCACCCCACCCTGCCCCTCATTGCCACCTGCGCCTTCCTCGGCGCGCTGGCCATCGCCGTCCCGGCGCTCGCCGGAACGGGCACGAGTCCCACGGCCCACCAGGCCCGCGCGCGTACGTGCACAGCCGTGATCGTCATCAGCCACCACCACCGCGTCCGCGCCTGCCTGATCCGAGGACCACGTGGCTTCACAGGCTTCACCGGTCCGCGCGGGGCGACGGGCAAAACCGGCCCCACCGGGAAAACGGGCAAAACGGGCCCGGCCGGAAAAAATGGGACGAACGGCACGAACGGGACAAACGGCACGAACGGCACGAACGGCACGGCCCGCGCCTACGCGCTCGTCCAGCCCACCTCGCCGTTCGCGGCCAGCCTGATCGGCGCCTCCAACATCACCAGCGTCAGCGAGCCGAGCGCCGGCGTCTACTGCATCGCCCCCGCGGCCGGCATCACCCCGGCAGCCGGCATCGCGGCCGTCTCGCCCGAGGTCAGCTACAGCTCCCCCGAAGCGCCAGGTGTGATCGCGGTCAACGCGCAGCACAAGCACTGCCCCACGACTCCTTTGGAGGTGGACACCTACACCCCGGAAACGACAACGCTCGCGACCGGCTACGCGTTCACGATCGTCATTCCCTGACCCAGGCGGCTGGTCCTCACGCCTTCTTCGGGTGCCAGCCGCGCCCTTTCTTACTGATCTTCCCGTCCTGCTCGAGCCCGGGGAGCACGCGGTAGAGGTAGCTCTGTTTGATGTTCATCTTTGCCGCGAGCTCGGGGATGGTGATGCCGGCTTGTCCCTGCACGAGCGACAGTGCCTGCGCGGCGCGTGTGCCGCTGCCTTTGGGCCGTCCGGCACGATGACGTTTCGCGGTCGGGGCCGCCGTCGCGGCTTTGGTGGCGCTGCCAGCCGGGCGTCCTACCTTTTTGGGCCTACCACCTTTTTTGGGGCGTCCCACTTTTTTGGGCCGACCCGGGGGGCGACCAGGTTTTTTGGCTCCAGCCGCCGCGGCGGCGGGAGCGGCGGGAGCGGCGGGAGCGGGAGCGGCGGGAGCCGATCCACCCACCTTGGCGAGTGCCGAAGCGGCGTCCTTGAGGCGGCTGTACTCGTCTACCGCGGGCTTAAGCTCCTTCAGTCGATCGGTGATCTCTCGGCGCTTCACGTCAAGAAAGTCGGTCACAGTCAAGTCCTCGCTCGTTGGGTATCACACGCACACTCAGAATTCAAGGTATACAGGATGCAAGGATCGGCGGGGCGACCCCGGGTGATCAGCGTGCCTTCGCCAGGCCGAGGATCAGCCGGCCTGCTCGTATAGACGCATCTGGCTGTCATCTGAGGCGCCGCTGAGCAGACGCGGCAAGCGCACAGCCCGTAGCGCGTGTACTGCCTGTGCTTGTCGGGTGCTCATCGGCCACCCTCGGCCGCTGCTGGAGAAGCCACGAGCGTCCCGCTGACGGTGCCCGCGCCCGTGTTGACCGCCAGGGCCACCCGCAGCGAGAGGCTGTGTCCGTCGCCGCTGCGCACGCTGGCGAGCAGACGGCTGCCATTCAGCGCCACGATCTGCCCGCTGTAGAGCACCGGCGTGCCGGGCGGAACACTGCTCAACGTCACATGACTGCTGCGCAGCGAAACTCCGCCTCCGGCGAGCGGCTGACCATCGATCTCGATATGAAGCTGCCCCGAGGGCGGGCCGTTGAAGCTGGTCTCGATCTTGACCGCGACCAAGCCCGAACCCGGTCCCGGACCCTGCTTGATGCTGCCTGAGAGGCTCGCGTTGAACGGGCCGCTCAGCGCGTTCGACTGCGAGCTTGGATTGCTCGCCTTTGCATTCGCGGTCTGCGTGACGCGCGGGACGCGAGAAGCGAGCAGTGACATCGGCGTGCCCGAGCGGCGCGCCCAGCCCTGTCCGAGGGGGCCGCCTGCAAGCCAGACGATGAGGCCGATCGGAAGGATCGCGACGAGAGCCAGTGCACCGCCGCGCACGCCCCGGTGCTCGGGCCAGCCCGGGAGCGTTCGCACACACACCGCGATAGCCACCGCGAGGACGCACAACGCGGTGAGCATCAGCAGCCATGCGCTTTTGACATCGCTGCCGGTACCGAGGCCGTGCAGGAGCGCGATCGGCCAGCATGCATATGCCAGCCAGTGGACGATCCGCCAGGCACGATGTCCAAGGCGCTCGCGGACCAGGCTGGTGATGGCGATCGCGAGCAGCAGATCGAACGCGACCGCTCCGAGCCCCAGCCAGAGCGGCCGGTAGCTTCCGATGAACGGCACCACCGCGTCCAGGAGCGCGATCGGCGCGAAGCTGTCGAGCGCCGAGGTGATGATGTGCAGGCCGAGGAAGACGAGCACCAGCATCGAGACGCTGCGATGCAGGGAGTCCAGGACAAAGCGCGGCCAGCCCGGGCTGCTCCAGCGACTCACGTCGACCACGCCAAGGACCAAGGTCGTGGTGAGCAGGAGCAGCGAGACCACGCCGGTCGAGCGTGTTAAATACCAGTAGAAGCTCGGACCCACTGTACTCAGCACAGCCGTCATCGTCAGACCCCGCCTGAGACTACCGGTGCTTCTCCCGGAGCCGATCCCGGTCCCGGCCCCGATCCCGGTCCCGGCCCGAATCCGCGATGTCCTGCACCGATCATGCGCAAATTCTCGCGCTTCAGGCTTAGCGCAAGATGAGCAACACGTGAGAGCTGTCACATGTGGGTCGGCTTCCGGGCGAGCCCACAGGCGGGTGCTCGCCATGCCAGGGGGGCGGCAGAGGCCGTCGGGGGGCGTCCCGCGCTCAGCCGCTGATCGAGCGTCGCCTAAGAGCTCTCTCAGCAAAGGCGTGTGTGATGAGCTCCGCCGGCACTCACCGCAACACACGCGCCCTCCGTGCGTTTGTGCAAGTGCCGGCCGGAACCCACAGCGCGGTCACCAGCGCCGCCGTGACCGATCAGGAAGGAGCGCCAGTTGAGAGCAAGCGAACCCGCGCGCTACGCCCGCGCCCCCGCCCACCGTGACAGTGCGCCCGCAACCGCAACCGGCGCCCGGCGGGCGGCCCGGGGACGTGGCCCGCGCCCGCTCGCCCTGCGCGCGACCGGGCCGCTGCTCTGCGCGGCCGCCCTGCTCGCGCCCGCACCCGCGCGCGCGGCCGCCCCACTCGCGTGGTCGGCTCCCACCCCGATTGATCCGGGACAGGCGCCGAGCGCGATCGCGTGCCCGTCCGAAGGGCTGTGTGTGGCGGCCGATCGTTCCGGACACGTGCTGTATACAGGCGATCCGGCGGCGCCCAGTCCCTCCTGGTCGGCACCGGTTCAGATCGATCCCGGGCACGCCCTGACCGCGCTGGCGTGCGCCTCGGCGAGCCTGTGCGTGGCGGTCGACGCAGGCGGACAGGCGCTCTCCAGCACCGACCCGACCGGCGGCGTGAGCGCATGGCGCGTGAGGAGCGTCGACGGCACTACAGGCCTCACCGGAGTCTCGTGCCCTTCCGTGAGTCTGTGCGTGGCGGTCGATGAGGCGGGCAACGATCTGGCGAGCACCGATCCCGGCGCCGCGAGCCCGAGCTGGAGCCAAGCGGCGATCGACGCGGGCAACAGGCTGCAGGCGGTCTCCTGTCCGAGCGAATCGCTGTGCGTAGCCGTGGACGCGGCCGGCAACGCGCTGAGCAGCACCGACCCGGCCGCCCCGAGCCCCGGCTGGCAGAGCCGGGCGATCGACCCGGGCGGCGAACCGCTCGCGCTCTCGTGTCCGTCCGCCGGGCTGTGCCTGGCGCTCGACGGCCGCGGCAACGTGCTGGCCAGCGGCGACCCGGGAGCGCCGACCCCGACCTGGAGCTCCACTCAGATCGAGGAGACGGGCGTCCCCGCCGCCATCTCCTGCGCCGCCTCGGGCCTGTGCGTCGCGCTCGACGACCACGGCGACGCGCTGGCCAGCGACGACCCGACCGCCGCGGTCCCCGAATGGAACGGATCGGCCGCCGAGGAGAGCGCGCCGATGGCGGGCATCTCGTGCCTGCCCGCGGGACTCTGCATGGCGATCGACACCGCCGGAAGCGTCGTGCGAGCGCTCGTCCCGGCCCCGACCTCCACCACCGCCACCGCCACCGCGGTCACCTCCGGCGAAGCGACGATGACGGGCACCGTCGATCCGGACGACGGCGCGCTGGGCGAATGCCGCTTCGAATACGGCCCGAGCTCAGCCTACGGGCAGACCGCTGCCTGCGCCTCCCTGCCCTCCCCCACCGGCGGCGCGCAGAGCGTGAGCGCGCGCGTGGCGAGTCTCATGCCGGCGAGCACCTACCACTTCCGGATCGTCGCCGCCAACGCGGGCGGCACCGGCACCGGCGCCGATGCAACGTTCGAGACCGCGCGGGCTGTCGCGCTCGTGCACCCGCATCCCTCGATCGCGGGCGTGCCGGGGGTCGGTGAGCGGCTGTTCTGCATCTCCGGCGTGCCGAGCGGCACGCCGGCCGCGGTTACGTACGCCTGGGTACGCGATGCGACCGTGATCGCGGGGGCGACGGGCTCGAGCTATCTCGTCAACACCGCCGACGCCACGCATCATCTCCAGTGCCGGGCCACAGCGACCGACGCCGCCGGCAGCGTGACGGCCGGCAGCGCGTTCGTGGCGATACCCGTCATGGGCGTGCTGGCGGCGGTGGGCGAGACCAAGGTCGGCAGGGTCACCGCCGGCGGCACGGTCATCAGCGTCCTCGTCAGCTGCTCCTCGCGCGCGCCCGGCGGCTGCACGATCGCGTTGCGAGTCACGATCAAACAGACGCGATCCGGAAGGCCCGTACGGCATGTGACGCTCACGCTCGCCGCGGCATCGGTGCACATGAAGCAAGGCGAACAGCGCAAGATCCCGCTCAAGCTGAACATAACGGGTCGCCGGCTGCTCGCCAGCGATCATCGCCTCACCGTCAAGCTGTCGGTCAGCGGCACCGTCATCGGCGCACTGAGCGCAAGTCTCGCGACCACGACGCTCACGCTGCGCGAGCCGTACAGGCACAAGCGTTGAGCTCGCGCGGATCCATCATCCGTCCGCGCAGAGCAGTCCTCCGTGGATGCGCGACCGTGCTCGTGCTGTCGGGAACGCTGCTCGCCGCGAGCCCGTCGAGCCCCGCGAGCCCGTCGAGCCCATCGAGCCCTGCGAGCGCGAGCGTGCTCGCGCCGAACCCATACATGGGCTGGGACACCTACTTCGCGTTCGGCCCGCGCTACGACGAGGCGAGCGTGCTCGAACAGGCCGGCGAGCTGATCGCAAGCGGGCTCGAGCACGACGGCTACCGCTACGTCTGGCTGGACGCCGGCTGGTGGCAGGGACAGCGCGCGGCGGACGGGCAGATTACGGTCAACAAGGCCCAGTGGCCGCATGCAATGAAGTGGCTGACGAGCACGCTGCACGCCGTCGGTCTGCGCGTCGGCCTGTACACCGACGCCGGCCGCGAAGGCTGCGGCGGAGCCCTCGAGGGCAGCTACGGCCACTACCAGCAGGACGTGAACACGTTTGCGGCCTGGGGGTTCGACGCGGTCAAGGTCGACTTCTGCGGCGGCGTGCGTCAGCATCTGGACCCACGCGGCGCGTACACCGCCTTCCACAACGCGATCGTCCACGACACCCCGCGCCGGCCGATGCTGCTGTCGATCTGCGACTACCTGGAACCGGGTCAATCCGAAGGCGCACCGGCATTCGGCGGCTCGGCCTTCTCCTCATACACGTTCGGGCCGAGCGTGGGCAACAGCTGGCGCACAGACACCGACGTGGGCGCACCCGGGTATGTCGTCTTTCCGACCGTCCTGCGCAATCTCGATGCCGATGCGACTCATCCCGAGGCGGCCGGACCCGGGCACTGGAACGACCCCGACTACCTCGGTCCCGACCAGGGCATGACCGACGCCCAGTTCAGAACCCAGCTCAGCATGTGGGCGATGCTGGCGGCGCCGCTGATGATCAGCGACAACCTGATGACGATGACACCCGCCAGCCTGGAAGCGGTGTCCAACCGGGAGGTGATCGCGATCGACCAGGACCCCGCCGGCATCCAGGGAACGCTGCTGTCATCCGCCGGCGAAGGCCAGGTGTGGGTCAAGCCGCTGAGCGACGGATCGCGCGCGGTAGCGCTGCTCAACCGCAGTCCGAGCCCCCTGGAGATCGCCACGAGCGCCGCGGCGGCAGGCATGGCGCCCGCGAGGAGCTACTCGCTGCGCGACCTGTGGACTCACACCACCGCCGCCACGACCGGCGCGATCGCCGCGGAAGTGCCCGGCGAATCGACTGTGCTGCTGCGCGTCGCGGCACGGTAGGCGAGCGTGTCTGCCCGCTGTTAGGGTTGCGCCTTCGATCCCCGACGAAAGGGCAGTTCCGATGGCACTTGGCTTCTACTTCGCACCACAGTCGTTCACCGTAGAGCAGTACGACGAGGTGATCCGCCGGCTCGACGCGGCCGGCGCGGGCTCCCCTCCCGGGCGCTCGTATCACTGCGCGTTCTCCGGCAGCGGCGGGCTGCACGTCTTTGACGTGTGGGACTCGCAGGAGTCCTTCGACAAGTTCGGCGAGACGCTCATCCCGATCATGGTCGAGCTCGGCACAGATCCCGGTGAGCCCCAGGTCGCCGAGATCCACAACATCATCATCGGATAACCATCGGGGCAAAGCCCTACTCACCGCTCGTAGCGGTTGCGACGCGGCGACATGATCGCCGGGTGCTGCGTCAGGGGTCGGGGGAGCCGGTGGTCCTGTTGCATGGGATCTTGGCATCAAGGTTCCCGTCAAGTCGCTGCCATAGCAAGTCAAGAGCATGGGCAGGCGCCGCGAAGCCTGAATGACGGGTGATCCTCAACGTCACGCAGCAACACTACAGCGCCTAGGAGTGCTGTGGCGCTTGCGCCAGGGCAGGAGCGATGTTCTCGGTCCAGTCTTGCAGGAATGCCTCGGTTGCGGCTACGTCGAGGGGACGGGCGAACAGGAAACCCTGGCCGCTGTCGCAGTCCTCGCCTCTGAGCAGGGAGAGCTCGTGCTGTTGCTCGATGCCCTCGGCGAACGTCTCGATCGAGAGCGACTTGCCGAGCTGCACCAGGGTGCGGATCAGCGTCTCACCCTCCTGGTTGTCCTTCAATCCCAGGATGAACGAGCGGTCGATCTTCAGCGCGTCGACGGGAAACCGTTGCAGGTGAGCGAGGGATGAGTACCCGGTGCCGAAGTCATCGATCGCGATCCGCACGCCAAGCGCCTTGACCCGATCCAGGCGCCGCGCGGTCTCCTCGATGTTGCGCATCAGCGTGGTCTCGGTGATCTCGATCGTCAGCGCTCCCGGGTCCAGACCGCTGTGTGAGAGCGCGCCTTCGATGTCGGCGATGAGCTGATCGGTGTCGAGCTGGCGTCCGGACACGTTGACGGCCATGCCGATCGGATACCCGGCCGCGCGCCACTTGGCGCCCTGCGCGCAGGCCATCTCCAGGACCCATCTGCCGACGTCTGTGATCAGTCCCGTCTCCTCGAGCAGCGGGATGAAGTCGTCGGGTTGAACGACGCCGCGCACCGGGTGCTTCCAGCGGATCAGCGCCTCGACTCCGGTGGGACTCATGTCGTTCAGGTTGATCGTGGGCTGATATGCGAGGAAGAACTCGTCCTTCCCAAGAGCTTCGCGCAGGTCCATCTCGAGCTCCATACGACTCTGCACAGTGTCCTGCATGCCGGTCTCGAACACGACGTGGCGATTCTTGCCGTCCCACTTCGCCCGGTACATCGCGATGTCCGCGTCGCGCAGGAGCTCCTCCGCGGAGGTTCGGTGTCCCGCCGCGATGCCGACGCTCGCCGTCACGGTCACGCGAGTCTCGTTGTCGGCTCCGAGCTTGAACGGCTCCTTCAGCGTCTCGAGCAGTCGCTCGGCGATCAGCTCAGGCCCCACTGCCAGTGAGAGCTCTTCGGAGATCACGACGAACTCGTCCCCACCGAGACGGCCCAGCGCGTCGGCGCCGCGTATCACGCCGTCGAGCCTCGCGGCGACCGCTCGCAACAGCTCGTCGCCGGCCGCGTGACCGAGCGTGTCGTTGATGTCCTTGAAGTTGTCGAGGTCGAGGAACAGCGCCGCCACCGGCGTTTGGCTGCGACGCGAGCGCGCGAGCATCTGCTCGACGCGATCCAGGATCAGCGTCCGGTTCGGCAATCCGGTCAACGGGTCATGCGTCGCCATGAACGCCAGCTCCTCCCCACGCCGCGCGAGCTCCTCGTCCGTTCGCTTGCGCTCGGTCTCAAAGCATTCGCACATCCGCAGAACGCTGAACTCGAGGCTCATCTGCAAGATGTTCAGCGCCTCCGACAGCGTGTCCGGCGAGACGCCCAGCCGCGTGGCGCAGTCCTTGAGCACCTCAGCCATCACATTGCGCCACCAGTAACAGCGGCGGGTCACCTCGTTCAGCGACGCCGCGCGATGGGCCGCCAGCTCGCCGAAGATGATCCACGTTTCCTCGCCGGCCTGGATAGCGACTTCCATGCCCTCCCCCGCGATCCAGCGGGCCACAGCGATCGTCGAGCTGTTGCAGATCCGCTCGAAGCTCTCTTGCACCACCCCGTCAACGACTTCGCCCGATCCTACGGTTCGCGCGCGCGTCTGCTCGAGCACATCCTCGACTCGCGCCTTCACCGCCTCACCGAGACGATGAAGATCCCCGGAAGGCCCATCCACTGAAGAAACGGACGGCGGCACCGGGACACGCATCTCATTCAATCCCAGGCTCGAGCGTTGAACTGACATCTCAAGTCAACAAGTCGGCAGCCAGCACCTATTCCTTGAGATCGGCTCAAGGTTCGTCACCGAGGTTTGGTCTTCTTCTCCCGCCGCTCCCGTGCGCACGAGATCTCAACCGCGGGCTGCTCTCGGTGCTGCTCCGGTCCGAGCGGCGGACTCGCCTGCGACCCTCGCGGCGAGGTTCTGTGCCCCATGTAGCCAGAGTGGGCCCGGGGGTCCACTCTGGTCGACCCAGGAGCAAGACTGGCGCGAAAACTGGCGCGAGCCACCCCCAAGAACGCGAAAAGTCCCGTAAACACGGGGCCAAACGCGATACCGCCAACGGGATTCGAACCCGTGTTACCGCCGTGAGAGGGCGGCGTCCTAGTCCCCTAGACGATGGCGGCGCATCTGAAGCTCGACCGAGGCTAGCAAAGCACTCGGAGCGAGCCCCGGCGAGCGGTTCGGGTCGCCGCCGCGCGCGCCGGGCCGGGCCCCAGCCGCGTCCCGGTTCCGAGCCGGCTCGCCGTGCGATATCTTCGCTTCCTCACGACCACGGCACGCGGATGTGGCGGAATTGGTAGACGCGCACGGTTCAGGTCCGTGTCCAGGAAACTGGGTGGAGGTTCGAGTCCTCTCATCCGCATCACAGAAAAGCCCTGCAAATGCGCAGTTTTGTGTTCCGCCGCCCGGCTGCGCGCACGCGAAAGACGGCGAACGGCTCGACCAAGGGCGACAGGTTCCGCAGCGTCGAGATCGGCCCCGGGCTTAGCCGCACGCTCCAGGACCAGCTCGCGCGCCGCGCGGAGATGGCGCGCGGCGATCAGCAGAACGCGCCGGTGTTCGTCGCTGACGGGCAACTACAAGGTCCCCAGCTTATGCTCGACGACCACACGCTCATCGACGAACCGACAACATAGTCGCCTGGGCCAAAGGCCAACCCGAGCCTGTAAACGCAAGCCGGGATCTGCCCCCGCGTTATGCGCGTAGCGATGCCCCGTCGAGCTCGATCTCGATGATGCGTGCGACGCGGTCCAAGTCCGCGTCGTGGGAGAGCAGTGTCGCACCGGTGCGCCACGCGACAGCGGCGATCATGCAGTCGAGCATCCCTCGCGGGGTGACGCCCGTGGCACGGCAGCGACGGTAGATCGTGACAGCGCCATCGAAGTCGGTCACGGTGTCGAAGCTCAACAGCTCGAAGCGCAGCAGCAGCCGGCGAAGATCGGCCTCTCGCTGCTCATCGCGCGCTCCGGCCAGCACCTCCATCAGGACCGGCTCGGTGATCGCCACCGGGCCCGAGGTGTCGATCAGCTCGGCGAGACGCCGATCGACAGGGCTGTGAGTGGCCCTGTCGTACTCGACCCAGGCGGAGGTGTCTGCGAGGATCACGCCAGCGCGTGCACAGGCGTGTCGGCGGGAATCTCGGAGATGGCGTGCGCTCCGTGCATCGCCCGCGCCTCATCGCGTGTCATCGGCTGCCCCGCCAGGTGGCGCAGGGCGAGATCTACGGCCGCTGTCTTGGTTCGCAAGCCATAGCGATCCATGATCGCCTGGACATATGTGTCCTCGATCTCGATGTTTGTCCGTACCGCGCTCACACACCAATCGTACACCATACGTGTACGACGCGTGTATGGAGCGCGCTACGACAAGCGCCCCCGAGCCGTCCGGCGCTCCCAGCGGAGCGGTCTCCCACCCGCGCGCGGTGAGGCGCAGCGCCGCGTGCTGGAGCAGAGCAAGCGATCTGACCCTACCCGCACCCTCACGCACCGGCTTCCGGCGTCTCCTCCCGGATCGCTCGTACGAGCCGCTCGCCCGCACCGGTCAGCCGCCACACGTTCACGCGCCCCCCGCCGCTGTTCTCGACCAACCCGAGCGCAGCCAGGCGCTTCAGCAAACGCGAGACCTGGCCCTGGTCCTTGATCCCCGCCTCGCCGGCGATCTCACGATTGGACGGAAAGGATCCCCGCCCATTCAGCCCGGCGATCGACTCCAGAACCCTGAGCGCACGGAAGCCGACGCGTACCTCGGCACCGTCCACCGAGCCGTTCGCGGGCCCAGGTTGCCCGTTGGACGCCCCGGCGATGTCAGACCCCGTGACGGCGAGGCCTCCGGGCGCACCGGCGCCATTGAATGCCCCGGCGCCATTGGATGACCCGGCGCCGGGCATCCCGAGGCCAGCCGGCGATCGGGACAGGTTGGGCGCCGGCCGTGACAGCTCGTTCGCCGCCGCGGCAGGCCCGGCATACGGGACCACGATCATCGCGGTCAGAGGGTTGAGCAGCTCGCCCAGCAGGCTGGTGCTCCCCTCCAGTATCCGTGTGTGCAGGATGCCCAGCACCCCATTGACCGCTCCCTCGGCCGTCAACGGAGAGCACTCGTTGAGCTCTCTCTCATCCACCCCTCCAGCCTCGTCGATCCCATCCTCGAAGGCGCTCTTCACCTGCTCGACCGCTTGCATGCGACGCGCCAGGACCTTCGGGCCGGCACGGAGCGCTCCCACGAACACGAACGTGCCCACATCGGGCTCGTGCTCAATGAACGCCAGCAACGCCGTCAGCGCCGCCCTCACCTTCTCCGGCCAGCCATCCTCACGCTCGTAGGCTCCAAGCACGACGGCGGCGATCCGCCCCAGGGCATCCTCGAACGCCGCCAGCAGGCACTCCTCCAAATCATCGAAATATTCATGGAACATGAGCTGCGACACGCGCGCCCGGCGCGCCACATGCCGCACGGACATCCGCGCGTACTCCATCTCGGCGATGAGCGCCACGGCCGCGCTCGAGATCCGCGCGCGTTGCACCTCCGACACGGGCGCGCTCCACCCGCGCGCACCCATAGACGTGCCCGGCGCACCCACATCCAACCGTCTGGCTCCTGCACTAGCGGGCATCTACCTGAACATGGGTCTGATCGATCTCACACGGATACCAAAAAAGAATCAGGCGCCGCGGTCAGGGTCAGTGCCCGCGGCGCCCATACGTCACCCATGGGTCACCCATAGGTCAGGAAGCCAGGGCGGGAGAGGGTACTGACGCCCCTTTACGGCTCCCCTCGAGCATCCGCCCCGCAGGGTAACGGTCACGGCGCTCAGGCTTTAGAAAAGAAGATGTCCTGACCTCGTTGCGTCACCTCTCCAGATCCGGCGCAGACAGAAGATAATCCGCTTCAAATACTCCCTGCCCGATAATGACGGGATTCGAGGGGCTGCGTAAGCTGAATCAGACGGTCTGATTCAGCCTATGGCCGCTGACCATCGCCACGGCATCCTGCCGCGATGCGCAAATCGAAGCTGGCGGTCGTCTCCGAGTGTCTCTGAGACCTTTTTGGTCACTTTGACGCTCTTGCCGTGGCGTTTGACCGAGACCTTCTTCTTGACTGTCTCTGTCTTTGTCGGCTTGCAGACGTTTGTGATTGCCGCCAGCGCGCTGAACTGGTCGGAACGTCAATTCAAATGTGTTGAAGGGCTGGTCGGGGACTGTCTTGAAGGTGCTGCTCGTGATCCCGGCTTTGCTGATGAACGTCTGACCCACCAAATTGATCTTCACACCATAACCCTGCAACACCAGGATCAGGCTCGGGAAAGCTTCTCCTCCGTGCGAGACGAAGATTGCAGGGCCTGCTTGTAATCAGCTACGCAACTCTGGTTAGTGGGGATTCTTTGCGTTCGTGCTTGCCGGCGATTACTTTCTTTGACAGAGTTGTTTTTATTGCGCGTAAACGTTTTGGCCGCTGTCGAGCGTCCGAGAGAGATTGCGCCCTATGCCTGCTGAGGATCCTTGGGCTTGTCGGCCGCGGGTCGCAGCGGCACCAGGGCGGCTGAAGCGCGCCAGAGCGGACGTGGGCGCGAACAGCGCCGCGGCGATGGCAAAACAGAGGATCGCGGGGGTCCAGCTACGCAACAGAGCGCGTGGTGACCGACGGTCGGTGAGCTTGCCAGCCATTGGGGGTGGAGATACCCGGTGTACCGCAGCAGCGACGGCAGGGGTGGATGAAGGCGCACCGATCCCTTGGAAGGCACGCACGTGCGCAAGCCCAGCGACACCGAGACGGTGCAGGAGAGACCTGTGGGTGTCGCCTGGGTTACTCATGCGTGGGCCTTTCGTGGGGTTGCGATATCTGTGCTGCGCGCTAAACTTGGGGGCATGACGACACGCGAGAAGGCCCAGAAACTGCTGGACGAGACGCCCGAGGATGAGCTCGAGCCGTTCGTGGAGATCCTCGCCTCGCGGAAAGAGGACCCGGTGATCGCGGCCTTCCGCGACGCGCCCGAGGACGACGAGCCCTGGACCGACGAGGACGAGGCGGCGATGGCGGAGGTGCGAGCCGACGACGCGGCCGGAGTGCCGACGATCCCCTTCGAGGAGATCAAGGCCAAGTACGGGCTCTCGTGAGCGACGAGCCCGCCGGCGAGCAGCCCTGGTCGATCGACCTCACCAAGCGCGCCGACAAAGACATGGAGCGCTTGGACCAGCCCGTTCGCCAACGCGTCGCGGACGCGCTCGACGTGCTCGCCAAGGACCCCCACAGCGGAAGCCTGCGCAAGCTCACCGGCCGCTCCGAGTCCCGGCTGCGCGTCGGCGACTGGCGCGTACTCGTTGAGCTCGACAACAAGACCCAAGCAATCCACATCAAGCGCGTCCTGCCGCGCGGACGTGCGTACGACCGCTAGCATTACTTCCGGCCCTTCTTGCCCTTGGCCTTGTGCCTGGCCTTCGCGGGCTTGGCCTTCTTGCAGCCGGTCACCGTGATCTTGGTGGACTGCTTCAGCACGGCGCCGTTCTGAGCGACCATTTCTGTTGGCATCAATAGGGGGGCCGCCACGGTCTCTGACACCTTTTTGGTCACCTTGACCGGGCGGGCAGTTGGCGGGGTTGGCTTCGAAGACCTTCGCCAGGCAGGCCTTTTGCAGGGTTGTCAAGCGGGAGGGCAGCGAGATCGGCAGTTCTACTTTGACCTTCGCGATGTTGGATTCGACCCCCTGCCCCGTACTCGCGTTTGGACCCTGGTTGGCGGCCAGGTTCACTTTGAGCGAGGCGCCGTTGCCGTTGAAGTTGTCCTTGCTTTCTGTCGAGCATCCGAGAGAGATTGTCCCTGTGGCCCAGCTTCCGCTTGGTATGGCTACGCCGCGAGGGGTAGTCCGGAGGCGTCGCGGACTTCGACTTGGGTGCGTGGGGGGAGTTGGATGGGCTCGTGGGTCGAAGGTCGCTCGCGGACTTTGATCCAAAGGAGCGCGAGGAGGAGGAAAGCTGCAGCGAGACCATGAGCCGGCCTGGGCGTAAAGAGCACCTCGCGTCCGTCGGGGTAGACAACTACGACGGGGTCGCCATGAAAGAGTGCGCGGCTCGTCATTAGCGCCTGGTGGGGGTTCTGCGCGTCGATGAAGTGTGCGCGGTTGGGGTAGCGGGCGTCGAGCTCAGGGTCGTTGATGGTCGCGAGGACCTTCCGCGTGGCGGGACCGAGAGGCTGTGGTGTTGTGCTCATTGCGATCTCCAGTTCTCGAGGATCGTCGGCCAGTCTTCTGCCGCCCGGGTCATCGCCGCGGCCATCGCTTGGTTGACTGTGGTGAAGGGCTGCACGGTGGGATCACGCTTTCCCTGCGTAGAAGTGTACTCGTGCTCGTGGTGCTCGTCGATACTGTGCGCATTGTCCCAAAGCCGGATCGCGGTCCAGCGCCCGTTCGACCTGCGCCTCGAGCACGATCGCGTAGCTGATCGGTGGGCGCTCGGTCCGGCCATAGCGGATGCGGACATCGGGATCGAGATCGATGAAGACCTCCCGCGGCCAAGGAGCATCGGGGCTCATCGGTGGATGCCGATCGAGTTCATGGACAGCACGCTACCCACCGCTTGGGACGGGACAGTCGATCGAGGCCCCGCCCGCCCCCTCAACCGCCGGATTTACTGGGCGTCTGCCCAAAAACTTGGCGCGCTTATGCCGACGTCCGGATTATGCGGACATGTCTCTGGGGGCTGGCTCTGGGAGTGGTGATGGCTGGCTGATTGTCGGCATAATCCGGTGGGCGTGAGCGGTCTATCGAGGATCCTTCTCTTTCCATAATCGAGAGAGGAGGGTCGTTATGATCGATCCATCGAGGGTCCGTGTATCCGTACCGCTTGAGCCGTTCAGCGCTGGTTTCGCCAGCGATGTGGTTGGTGGGGCGCCTGCGCCGGTCGCGCAGATATCTGAGGATCCGGTGGGGGAGCTGCTGTGCCGCTACCGGGTCTATCTGACGGTCGAGCGGGGACTCACGCCCGGCACTGCCGGGGGCTACGTGCGCGCGGTGCGTCCGTTCCTTGAGGACAGGCTCTCGCCGCAGGGGTTGGGGTTGGAGCGTCTGGGTGCTGGGGATGTCATCGGGTTCGTGGTTGCTCGTTGCCCGCGGTTGGGGCGGGGCTATGCGAAGGTGACGGTGGTCGCGTTGCGCTCGCTGCTTGGCTTTCTTCACTTGGAGGGCATGATCGATCGGCCGCTGGCTGGGACGGTGCCGTCGGTTGCGTCCTGGAGCTTGTCGGGGCTGCCGAAGCGGCTCGAGGCCTGGCAGGTCAAGGCGCTGCTCGCCTAAGAGAGGCTGCTCGGCCAGTTCCTGGACTATCTACAGGCACACGGCCAGGACCGGATCACTACCGCTCACGCGCTGGCGTGGGCGACGCTGCCATCGCACGGGGAATGCTGGCACTCCTACCGGTTGCAGGCGGTGCGCGGTTTCGCTCGCCACCTGCACGCGATCGACCCGGAAATTGAGGTGCCGGCGGCAGGGCTGTTGCCAGATCGACCGCACCGCTCTACGCCCTTCCTCTACACAGAGGAGCAAATCGCCGCTTTGATCCTCGCAGCAAGGGAGCTGGACGGTTCACACACAGTGGCGACCTACCGGACCCTGATCAGCCTGCTGTCGGTCACGGGCATGCGGATCGGGGAGGCGATCACACTCGACCGCAGCGATTTTGATGCCCGTGAGGGCGTGTTGCTCGTGCGGGGCGCCAAGTTCGGCAAGTCGCGCGAGCTGCCCCTGCACCCCAGCACTGTGGCCGCCCTGCGCCACTATCTGCGCCGGTCCGACCGGCCACCATCGCTGTCGGGAGAAGCCGCAGTGTTCGTCACGATGACGGGCACCCGTCTGCGTGTCTGCAACGTCGATAACACGTTCCGGGGACTGGTGCGCCGCGCCGGGATCGAGCCCCGCTCGAGGGCATGCATACCCAGGGTGCACGGCCTGCGTCACACGTTCGCGGTGCGCACGCTACTCGACGCTTACCGCTTGGGTGAGGACATCCAGGCGCGCCTGGCGCTGCTCAGTACGTATATGGGTCACGTCGATCCGGGCAGCACCTACTGGTATCTGCAGGCCGCCCCAGAGCTGATGGAGCTCGCCGGGCAGCGACTGGAGCGCCATCTAGAACCACAGCAGGGAGGCCAGCGATGAGCATGCTCGCACCGACTCTGCAGGCGTTCTTCAGCGAGCGTCTCATACGCCGGACTGAACCCATCCAGTTCGGTTGGGCTGTCGAGCACCCAAAGATCATCTTCCTTGTCGACGGCCACGCCACCAGACTGGCCCTGGAGCTGACGCAGAAACGGACGCGTGAACACCGCCTGAGCCACCCCCGGAGCAAGCGCGAGAAGCACAAGGACCGCCACCGCCAGCAACGGGCACAGACCGCACAGCAAGGCGCCAAACGCCGCGAGGCGGGCGGCGCCCGGGGTTCGCGTCTGGCTGCTGTGCGCTGTGGAGATCATGAACGTGCCTTTCTCGTGGGTGGCTGCGCTAAGATTCGGGGTATGACCGCTAAGGAGTTGTTGCTGCAGCGAGCCCCCACACTGACTGAGGAGCAAGCCCAGCGGGCGCTACTTGCCGTCGAGGCCAAGCCGGGCGACATCATCGACGACTGGGGCAACCTGTCGGCGATGACCCGGACGTCCAGCCGGCGGGCGCTCAAACGAATGTCCGACGAGGAGGCCGCCGCTGGGTTCTCGTGGGAGGACCACCTTCCGGCATGACACGCGGCGAGGTATGGGTATACGAGCCGCCCCATGACAAGCGCCGGCCGGCCTTGATCCTCACCCGCGACGAGCACATCGGCCGGCAGTACGACGTCATCGCCGTCCCAAGCACCGGCACTCCCCGCGGTTGGGACACCGAGATCGAGCTGGGAGCAGAGGACGGCATGCCCACTGAGTGCGTCCTCAACGTCGGCAACGCCTTCCTGGCAGAGCAGAATCTACTTCACCAAATACATCACCACGCTCAGCTCCGTGCGGATGAGCGAAGTCTGCCGGATGCTCGCTTACGCGACCGGCTGCTGAGACAGAAGCAGGAGCGCTCATCCCTTACGCTTCCCGCGTGTCTTGTGATTTGCGTGCTTGGCCTTCGCCTTCGCGGCCTTGTGGACCTTCCCGCGGGCGGGTGGGCAACCCGTCACCGCGATCTTGGTGCTCTGCTTCAGCACCGCGCCGTTCTGAGCAACCATTTCTGTTGGCATCAACAGCGGCGCCGCCACGGTCTCGCTTACCTTTTTGGTCACTTTGACGGTCTTGCCGTGGCGTTTGACCGAGACCTTCTTCTTGACCGTCACTGTCTTCACCGGCTTACACACGTTTGTGATCGCTGCCAAGGCTGAGAACTTACCGGTCGGGAGGACCAATTCAAATGTGTTGAAGGGCTGATCCGGGACTGCCTTGAAGGTGCTGCTCGTGATCCCGGCCTTTGAGATGAATCCTTGGGCTTGTCGGCCGCGGGTCGCAGCGGCACCAGTTTGGACACCGGAGGCGGCCCAGTGGGACCCCTCGAGGGCGTCAGAGCACCCTCTTCGATACGCCGCTCCCTAAAGAAGCTCGAAATGGCTCTCCAAATACTCATGATTGGATTATACCGCCGCTTCCGGCCGGCAGCAACTCGATTCCAACTCCACAACGACCCATGCCCCGAGCCCACTGACCTGCTGGAACGCATAGTCGAACGCGTCACGCGAAGCACCGGCGCCGGGCATCTCAGCAGTCGCGGAATGGATTCTCGACTCTCACTCCGGCGTAATCCTGGCCGTCGCTGAGATCCTCGGAGAGGACGACCGGGCAGTCCAGGCAGCGGGCCGCCTCGATGATCGCCGCGTCCCAGTAGGAGATCGCGAATCGCCGCTTCGTCGCGATCGCGGCCAACATCATGGCAACCGTATTCTCCTGCACGGGGAAGCGCCGGAAGGACTCGACCAGCGTGGCCGCCTGCTCGTCGCTCAGGCGATCAGACCGGCTCTCGCGGGTCGCCTGGACGTAGAACTCCTGCAACACCTGGACCGAGAGTGCCAAGTCCCTGGACGCGAGGATCTCGTTCGCGCGCGCCGCCTTCGCCTGCTCCTGCTCCTCGCGCGAGATCGCGTACAGCAGGACGTTGGTGTCAACGAAGCGCACGCTCATGCACCGCGTCGCGGTCGAGGCGATCACGGGCACTGAAGCGAACGATCTCACCCTGGACGCGCCGCTGCTCAGCCTCGCGCCTTGCGAACTCGACCGCGCGCTCAGAGAGCGAGCGCAGGTACCCGGCGACGAGCGCGCTGACCGAGCTGCCCTGCTCCGCGGCGCGAATCCGCGCCGCTCTGTAGACCTCGTCGGGAACCGAAACCGTGATGTTCGTCATCCTTCAACCTTACCACAAAAACACAGTTCCTGTGACACACAGCCAGGCGGGGTCGGACACGGAATCCATCGGCGGCGGCCCCCAGCAGCGGCAAAGCCCATAAACACGGGGGGGTCGCGGCGAAAACTTGGCGCGAGAACGCTCCTCGGGCCGATCGCCGGTTGCTGAGACGGGCGGGGTCGCAACATTTTTCGGCTGGGCCAGCCGAAAAATGTCCGCCCCGCCCGGCTGAGGAGAAGCTCACCCGATAAACACCATCACGCTTGGTTACTTCTTTTTGCCCTTGCCGCCCTTCTTGCCTTTCTTCGCCTTCTTCTTCTTCGCCGCCTTGGCCGCCTTGCAGCCCGTCACGCTGATCTTCGTGCTTTGCTTCAGCATGGCGCCGTTCTGAGCAACCATTTCTGTGGGCATCAGCAGCGGGGCGGCGACGGTCTCTGATACCTTTTTGGTCACCTTGACGGTCTTGCCGTGACGTTTGACCGAGACCTTCTTCTTGACCGTCTCCGTCTTTACCGGCTTACACACATTTGTGATTGCCGCCAATGCGCTGAACTTGCCAGTTGGCAAAGTCAATTCAAACGTGTTGAAGGGTTGATCTGGGACTGCCTTGAAGGTGCTGCTGGTGATTCCGGCTTTTGAGATGAACGTCTGCCCCACCAAATCGATCTTCACGCCATAACCCTGCAACACCAGGATCAAGTTCGGAAAGGCTTCTGAGGGATGGGTGTGTGAGAGAAAGGCTCCGTTTTGCTTGCTTGGTTTTCCTGAAGTACAAACTACAAATTTGGGTTCAAATTGAGCGACTGACAATCTGCCGCTTGTAATAGCTCTCGATCTCGCTGGCGACGGGACACAACGGGTTGGCTTCCTCTTCAGCGTGAGGCACGTGGAGGGTCTGGCTCGTCTCCTCCTCAGAACCCGACGAGTACGGCCTCGTCGATGTCGGTGCGGTCGCTGTGGGCGACGCGGAGCCAGCCGAGCATCGCGAGACTGTGGATGGCGTTCAGCACCTCGTCTTCGCGCAGGGGTGGCTTCTTACGCGACTTCCATTCCATAACCTCACTCAGGATGTCCTCGTCGGTCGGTGGCTCTCCAGTCGCGGCTGACACCTCGGCCGCGACGAAATGCACGGTCGCGGCGACCTCGGCATCGCGTGTCTGCATGCGGGCGAGTAGGTCGGCAGCCCTTTGTATCTGGTCATGCCATTCGGTCAGCTCGCGCTCGTACGCCACGCGTGCGTCGTTGAATGTGTCGCCGACCGTCATCTGGATCATCTGACGGCCGATCTGGGCTTCTCCGAGCAAGTCGTTGTTGACCAGCGCGGAGATCGCGCGGGTGAGGTCTGCGGCGTAAGGCCCGTATGTGCCGCGCTCGAACTCGAGGCCGGTGGCCACGCCGGCAGCAGTAACGAAATACGCGAGCTTCTGAAACGATGTTCTGCCGATCGGCCAATGGTGTGGATCGCTCAGCAGCTCGGCAAGCGTCGCGACGATCGCGACCCAGCCAGGTTGCAGATGCGGGGATTGGGGGACGTCATAGCTTGAGCCGTTGGACGCCAAGGTGCGCTGGAGATAGCGCGGAGTGAGCTCGGCGTGCGGAGTCTTGAACGGGGCATAGAGCGCCACGGGAATGGGCAGCCGATTCAGATGCTGGTAAAGGGTAGGTCCCACGACCCGCCACTCCAGACCACCGTTACCGCAACCGAGTGGCGGTACGGCAAGCGAGGTGATGCCCCACTCGTGGTAATGCTCCTCCAGGTAGTCAAGGCCGGCGACGATGTCCTTGAGCTTTGAGACGGAGCGCCAGTGATCCTTGGTCGGGAAGTTCAGGACGTGCGGTGGCTCCGGGTTCCGGTAGAGATAGGGTTGTCCCAGTCGGACCTCACCGCGCTCGCAGCGTGCCATGTAGTCGTCATACATCGCTGGGAAGCGCTTCTTGAATTCCAGCGCGACGCCCTTGCCCATCACGCCAACGCAGTTGACGGTGTTGACCAGGGTCTGGGCGGGCGCCTCGAACAGGTCGCCCACGACGACATCGACGGTATTGCTGGGTTGGGTCATGTGAGGAAGAACTTGTCCGGCGATGACCGCTTCGTCGAGGTCGAGCACATCGCAGCTCACGCGTAGCAGCACCAACTCATGATGACGTTCGCGGCGGACGTACATCATGGGGTTGCGCCCGCAGATGTAGAGGTTGGCGTAGTCATGGAGCTCGCGTTGGTTCGAGCGGCGGGCGTCGGGCACGAGCTTGCCCTTGCGCCGGTCCTGAACTTCCGTGTCGGACACGTCGACATGCTCGATCCGAGCGACCCGGTTGTGGGACAGGATGCCCAGCGCCGCGATCGAGGCCAGGTTCGCGATCGGGGCTATGCAGTGCAGCTCGAGGAGGTCGTGACGGTCCATAGCGGCGATCCATGATCCCCCATCCGACGGCATACCGGGCCATGGCGCAAGCGCCGGCCTCGCCGACGATGGCCGTGCGCCCACCAAAGCGAGCTGGGGCGCTCTCGTCGCAGGCGACCGGCACGAGACGCTGCTCGGGTCGCGAGCAAGTTCGGATCAAGTCCATGCCACCCAATCTACCCCGCACTTGGGACGAAACTCTCGGCCGCCGGCTCGATCGCCCCCTCAACCCCCGGATTTACTGGGCGTTTGCCCAAAAACTTGGCACGATATCATCCTCCCCGGCCCGCTTGGCGGGGGCGCAAAGCTGGTTGACGAGCTACTTCTTGCCCGGACACGCCCGCCGTGACGGCACCCGTTCGCGCCTTGCCATGCACCTTCTCGCCCACCAGCCAGATGCTCTCAGTGTGCGTCTGTGACGGGGCGGGGGAAGACTTCAGGACCGCCAGCGTGGCGCTCAACCGCCCGTGATCCGCGCCGAGCAGCGCGCGGCCAGCGGCATCGAGCCTGAGCTCGACGTTCACGGTCCTGCCCATCGAGATGGAGAACATGGCCGTCCCGATCGTCTCCGTCCTCGTTCTCTTGGCGTTCTTGGTCTTGCTCGAAGCCGCCACGGTCAGCTTGCCGCTGCATGTGGCGGTGCCCGTGCAGGTCAGCTTCACTGTTGCCTCACCGCCGCGCTGTACGGTGATCGTGGATCCGACGAGCGAGACGCTGCCGGTGGGCGTCCGCTTCTGCTTCCTTTTTCCTCTTGGCTGCGGCCGCTTCTGCTTCCTGTTTCTGCTTGGCGGCTGCCTGTTCTTCCGCGGGCGAGGGGACGACCGTGAGCGTGCGCGCGGGGTAGCGTGAACGTCACAGGCGGTTCGTCGCAGGAACGCAGGTTGTGGGTGAAGGAGGCAGTCCAGTAGATCGTGCGCGGTGTGGCGCTCGCCTTGGTCGATGTGAGCCACCATTCAGGATTTTCTTCAGGCGGTACGAGCTCAGTTTTGTATCCAGGCGGCAGGAGCGTTCCCAGTCCGCTGTCGATATCGGGACTCGACAGCAACGCCGGCGAAGACGCGACCATGAACGTCATCGGCCATTCACCGCCGCCCCGCGCGAAGAAGGTCACGGGCGTGCTCGCAGGTAGGGTCGCACCTTCGGCCGGGCTCAGCAGCTTGGCGTATTCCTCCTGGGTCTTGGTCGCCTGCCTTTCGCTGAGACAGTTGAGCCCCCCTGGGCCTTCGGCACGCGCCGGGAGGGCAGAGAGCGTCATCGCACACACCAGCGCGCCAAGCGCCACGAGCGAGCGCACCCGGCTCGATACGGCGCGCGCGCCTGCCGCCGCGCAGGCGACGCTATTTGTTACGCTTACCATGAGCCTTCGCAGGCGCCTTCTCAGGGGTCTTCTGCTGGACGAGCTGGACCGTCGCCGTCTGGATGTTCGCCGGGTTCGGAGCCAGTTCGAGAATCGCCAGACCCGCGCTCAGGCGCCCACGATCGGTGCTCAGCGCCGCGCGCGCGACAGCGTCGAGCTCGACCCGCACCGTCTTCACTTCATCCCCCGCGACCGAGAAGCTCGCCGTCCCGATCGTGGCTGTCGTGCTCGTCCGCGAGCGCCGCTTCTTGCCCTTCGCCTTGGCAGCACCCTTGCTCGTCGCCGGGACCTTCGCCGATAACGTGAGCTTGCCCGAGCAGGTTTCGCTGCCCCTGCATTCGAGCTTCACCAGCGCCACGCCGGCGCCCTGGACCATCACATCCGTGGCGGCGAGCGACACGCTGCCCTTGCCGGGGGGCTGCACGACCGCCTGCGTGGGAACGGTGACCGGAGGAGATTCGGGGGTCCCGACCCGGACAGGAGCGACCACTGTCGCGGTGACGGTGTTGATTGCGCCTCCTCGGTGGTACTCGACCTTCACCTTCACAGGCGACTGCGTGCCACATTCCTTGAAGAATTCAACAGGGATCACCGCGCCTTCGAACGCGCCACCGAAGCTGCCCGTCAGTTCGCCGCTGGTTTCCAGCAGCGTATAGACCTGGCCGACCGGCGGCGCTTCGCACGGCTCAGGGACATAGATCGCCAGGAACGCGTCCGCGAGGTTGACCGGGCCGTGGGCGACGATCTCTCCATAGTCAACCCCCGGGGTCGGCGCCGTGCCGCGTATCTCAAACCCAACGCTGGTGTCCCGGTCGAGCGTCACGCTGCTCGCCGCGAGCTTGCCCGCCTGTTCCCCGTCGCCGCCGATCTGCAGCGAGGCATCATCGGTGTGAAGCGCACCAACTGACCCGGCCCCGATGAAGAAGACGTGCGAAAATGTTACCGGTTCGTCATCGAGCGAATTCAACTCACCCCCTTGGGGGAGTCCGACGACGCCGTTTGCGATAGGTCTGATCCTTCCGGCTGCGCCCCTTCGAGCGTCAGCGGCCCGACCTCGACCGCCCCCCCGCGTACAAGCCAACGCCATCGGCCAGCTTCACGGTCAGCGCCGAACCGGCGCCGCTCAATTCCCCGCCTAGAGTACAACGTGTTCTGCAAAAACTGTTCCGGCCCCGCTTTCGTTGGTCCCGACACGCTCCAGGTTTGCGACGCGCCGAGAACGATCGGCAGATTCAGCTCGGCAGCTCGTGAACCCGGTGCTCGACGCATCCGGGAAGGCCAAGAGGCCACCGGCGCCGAGCGTGAGCGGGTCGCTGCCGAAAATGCGCGTAGTTACGGCCGTCGTCGATCTCGATCGATTCAGCCGTCAGATCAGGGACATCGTCGAGGCTCAGATAGCACGCTTCCGCAGGTTTCGCGAGGCCGCATTCGAAGACACTGAGCCACGGAAATACGAGCTTGACCGGTTCAGAGCTGGACGGCGCTGCCCCGCCTTCCCAGTTTTCCGCGGTGGACCAGTTGGGCGCCTTCTCATGTCCGGTCCACGTAAACGACGAACTGGCCGCCTGCGCCGCCGGTATCAGCACCATCGAGAAGCTGAGGATCGCAAGCACGCCCAGCACCCGAGTAGCCCCGGCTCCTCGTGCGGTGAGCAACCTACGAGAAGACGATCGGCTCATGGCTTCTTCGCTTTGGCCGCCTTCTGCTGCACCAGATGGACGCTGTCGATCTGCGTCTGCGGCGGAGCGGGAGAGGACTTGAGGACCGTCAGATTGGCGTTCAGCCGCCTATGATCGGCGCAGAGCGGCGGGGTCACCGGTGGCCCCGCTTCTTCCGCTTCTTGGCCTTCTTGTGGGCCTTCGCCGCCTTCGCCGCCTTGCAGCCGGTCACCGAGATCTTGGTGGACTGCTTCAAGACCGCGCCGTTCTGAGCAACCATTTCTGTGGGCATCAGCAGCGGCGCCGCCACGGTCTCTGAGACCTTTTTGGTCACCTTGACGCTCTTGCCGTGGCGTTTGACCGAGACCTTCTTCTTGACTGTCTCTGTCTTCACCGGCTTACACACGTTTGTGATCGCTGCCAAGGCTGAGAACTTACCGGTCGGAAGGACCAATTCAAATGTACTAAACGGTTGATCGGGGACCGCCTTGAAAGTGCTGCTCGTGATCCCGGCTTTGCTGATGAACGTCTGCCCCACCAAATTGATCTTCACGCCATAACCTTGCAACACCAAGATCAGGCTGGGGAACGCTTCGCCTCCGTGGCTGACAAAGATTGCTGGTCCCGTCAGCGGTACCGGGAGAATTGGGGTGTGGACGGTCGCATAGCCAATGTTCGAAGCGGCGGGACAGCCTGCAGGGTCTGCGAGGAACTGGGCGTTTGTACAAGCCTTTTGGAGGGTTGTCAGCCTAGAAGGCAGGGCGCCTGGGAGTTCTACTTTTACCTTCGCTATGTTCGCTTCTACTCCCTGACCCGTGGTCGCGTTGGGGCCCTGGTTGGCGGCCAGATTCACTTTCAACGAGGCGCCCTGGTTGTTGAAGCTGTCCTTACTCTCCGTCGAGGCGGAGAACCTGGGCGCGAACGCGAGGTTCGCGCAGTCCGCGACCTGGAACGGGTCGTTGACCGTCACGCTGTTGCCCGCTCGGGCCGTCGCCGTGCACGGTCGCTGAGAGCGTGCTCGGGTTGCAGCTCGTTGGGTTGAGCATGAAGTCGTTGCGGTTGACGTACACGCGGATGTTGCGGACGTGCACGACGATCCCTTTGATGATGCGCGGGATCGCATCCGCCGGGCTCGCCGGGATCGTCACGTCGGCGGTTTCCGGGTTGATGTCGAGCGGGAAGTGGATCACGACGGTGCCGAGGTCGAACGGGCCGACGTGCGCCGCGGTCACGGACACGACCGAGAACGGCGCGCCGTCGAAGGGTCCGCCGAGGTAGATCTTGCCGGGGTTCTGCGCGAGCACGCCGCCGACGCCCGCTTCGGCGATCGAGTAGCCGATTTCCGAGCCCGCGGGGCACGCCGGGGTCGTTTCCGCTTCCACGCCGGTCTGTCCACGCGCCTGCTGCACCTGCGCTTCGGAGCACTGCGCGACACCGGACAGGTTGCCGGTCAGGCCGGGCGGGAACGCGGTCGAGAAACCGGTGATCTCCTGTTCGCCGTCCTGACGGGAGATCTTCAGGTACAGCGGGCTGTATGCGCCCGCGTTGCCGTGGAGCGGGTAGGCCGTCACACCGGGGTTGAACGGCGGCACGTTCCCTGAGGGGCAGTTCGCGAAGATCGCAAACGGTGGGATCGACGGGTCCAGCGGGTTGCCTTCGGAGAATGCTTCGCCGCCGCCCGGCAGCGTGGCCGCCTGCAGCGTCGACCACGGCGTCAGTTCGGCCGTGACCGTGTAGTCCCCGCACGTCGGCGGGGTCACCAAGGGAGCGTTGGCGCCCTGGTTGAATTCGAATTTGATGTCGCTCGCGGGCAGCGGCGGCAGGCCGGGGCTCGCCGCGACGTGCCCTTCGTCGAATTCGGGGGTCGGGCCGAACGTCGTCGTGATGCGGCCCGTTTCCTGGTTCAGAGATACGAGACCCGGCGCCTTGACGAGCACCCCACGATCGCCGGCGCGCGCGATCAGATACAGCGCCAGCAGCGAGTTGAACGGGTTCTTGCCCGCTTCGGAGCGCGGCGCCGGTTCGGCGAGGTAGGCGGAGCCGGTGACTTCTTCGGAGATCGACGGGGTTTTGATTTTGACCGTCGCGAGCTTCGAGCTGTTGGGGCAACCGTGACCTTCGGCCTTGGCCTGCGCGGTCGGCGGCGGCGCCTGTTCTTCGGCGAACTGCGCCTCGCTGCACGCCGACAGACCGGCGCCGGAGGACGGGTTGACCGTCATCCCTTCCGGCAACGTCACCGTCTCCTGCTCGAGCGTCGAGGTCGCGAGGATCGGGTTGGGGTAGGTCTGCGGGATTTCCGTATCGAGGTCGAACCCGCTCGCCGAGTACGCCGCGTCCGAAGTCACTTCGGCCTTCAACACCGGTGCCATCCCCAGCCGGTCACAGCCGACGATCGGGCCGAAGGACATCGAGGTCGCTTGCGGGTGCTCGGCTTCTTCGGGCTGCTGCCACGAAGTGGCTTTGAGCGCCGCCCGCAGCGGCGTCGCTCCACACGACGTCGGATTCGTGAAAAACGGCGCTTCGGTCGCATCAGCGGACACACCGAAGTGATCGTTGTCCCGGGTCCCGTTGGCGAGTTCGCCGGGGTTCCAGCGCAGCGGGTCGTGGCTCGCGCTGGCGGGCACACCCCAAACCGTCAACGACACGTTATCGGTCTCGGGGAAGCCCGCCGTGATGTTATAGAACGTCGTCCTCAGACCATAGGGTTCGCCGCCTTCGCCCGGGGCACGCACCGAGATATCGCCCTCATACAGGAACGATTTCACCACGAAGCCGAGCTTTCCCACCTCGCCCGGTTCCGGCGCGAGGTCGTACACCGGCTCGAGGTTGACACTCGGCGCCCCTGCGAAGTTCAGGATCACGGTCGCAATCCCCACCTGCGTAGCGACCGGGCATTCTTCGCGCAGGAACTGGCCGGCCTGGCACGCCGGTGTGTCCACCAGGTCACCGGCGAAACCCGCGGGCAGATCATATGTCGTGTTCTTGAAGTTACCCGCGGTCTCACCTCCCCGGTTTTCCGTGTTAAACGCGACCGAGGCCGTCAGATTCGGATGGGCGCCAGCCTGCGCCGTGGAGAGCGAGCTGGTCGCGCCGCCCGGTGAGACACCGAAGGACGCTCCCTGTTCGGAGATCACGGTCGGGGTTTCCATCGCCGCGGACAGCGCCCCGCCACCGGAGACACTCACCACGTTCGTCACACAGCCAACCGCCGGAGCCGGCGCCGGACACGTCGTCGGCGCAAGCCCTCTCGCTTCCCGTTCTTCCCGGAGCTTTGTCAACTCTCCGGCTGAAGCGACCGTCACCGGGAAGGTGAGCATCAGCGTGTCGCCGGACTGTACGACACCATCATATGTGCAGCTCACCTTCTGTTCTTCGCCATCGACCGTGCAGTTGCGGCTGAAGTTCCCGCCCGTCGTGCCTGCGCCTTGGACGAGCAGCTCGTCTTCACCAGTCGCACCAGGAGCCGGGGAAAGCCCTTCCGGCAGTTCGTCGGTGATCGTGACCGGATTGACCACCGGACTGGTCGACGGACAGATCGGACTCCTGCCGCGTCCCGATTCCGATTCATACTGGGCTGTGGTGCAGCCGGCCACCGTGCTCCCGGTGTTCGTGACGAGCACAACGAACGCGTCGCCGCCGCTGTCGCCACCCGGTCTCAGGTTCGTCGGGCGTGACACCGCGCTGACCGTCCACTGCGGGCCTGTCGTTTCGGCCAAAGCCGTAGAAGGTAAGAGAAGGAAAAGCAAAAAAGGTACGAGAAGAGAGAGCTTTGTTGAATGGCGCATGATCAGCGTCCCTTCTTCTTGGAGGACTTTTTCGCCTGCTTAGATTTGCGTTTCGTCTTGACGCAGGTCTCTTTCTTCTTGACCTTCTTCTTGACGAGCCCCTTCTTGCATTGCACCGTCTTCTTCGTTACCTGCTTCGCGGGTGGCGGGGCGAGAGCGCCCGCGAGCGCCGGCGCGAGCAGCGTCGCGGTCGGGTCCGGGGGCACGGCCGGCGGATGCTGGCAGGAGCCGCCTTCGCACTGCGCGGTTTCCCCGGCCGGCGGCTGGATACAGGGGGATTCCGGTTCGCAGACGCGGGCGTCGTAGATATTGCCGACGGTGTTCGTCTGCCGCGGCGAGAGCCTCGCGTGGGTGCCGATGAAGACGTTGCCGCCTTCGCGCGCCTGTTCGGTATGCGCCGCGGGATTCGGGCTGTAGCCGAGGAAAAAGCTCGGGGCGGGGTCGCTGCCGGAGCTGATCAGCGCGATCTGGCCGTCGTGCCACTCGTACACGTTGAGGCTGCCG
The DNA here is from genome assembly GCA_963808385.1 of uncultured Solirubrobacterales bacterium. Classification (GTDB taxonomy): domain Bacteria; phylum Actinomycetota; class Thermoleophilia; order Solirubrobacterales; family Solirubrobacteraceae; genus Palsa-744. Next base: position 124,544 of record CAWEFQ010000007.1, read on the forward strand.
TTCGTGGCCGCCGGCACGAGCGCATCGGGAGCATCGAAGAACGCATATTCCCCGTTGTCGGACATCGCGCGAACCGGCGCGGCCGCCGGACCCGACGGCGCCGAGCGGGTGAACTGCGCGTTCCCGGCGGGCTGTTCGCCATCCGGGTTGCACGAGACGCACACGATCGGCTGTTCGGCGTGTTCAGCCGCCTGCGCGTCGTAGCGATAAAGCGAATAGCAGCGCCCGTCCGCGTTCGAGCTGTACTGTTTCGCAATTTGCACGGGGCACCCGTACGCTTCGTTATACCCTTCGATCGGGACCGACGCGCCGAACAGCAGGTACCTGCCGTCCGGGGTGGTGTACCAGTTGATGTCGCTGCACGGCGCCACCTCGAGCACACCATCATCACAAACCGCGCCCACCATCGGGTTATCGAGCGTGTCGACCGCCGTCACGAGACTCGTGCTCGCCGGTGTCGCCCCGGTGGCCGGCACATACCGGTACAGGTTCACAAGCCCCGCCGTCGTCCCACCCGGTTCTTGAGCTTCATGTTTGGATGCTCCTTCGGCGAGCGCGCCGAACGCGAGATAGTAAACCGCCTGGCCCTCGCCGGCGACGGCCGTGACGCCAAATACATGCGCTCCCGCCGCTTCGCCTTCGCTACCTTCTTCACCCGCGGAAACACGTGTCAGCTTGCATTCCGGCTTGCCTTCGCCGCCCGTCACGATTTCGCACTCATAGAGCTCCTGGTCGTGGACTTTCGGGTGGTTCGCCGTGAGCCATGTCTTCGTAACGAAGAACACCCTCGAGTCGTCTTCAGAGGCGCCCGCGAACGCCGCGGGGTAGGCCACGGGGCGTTTTTCGGGTTCCGTGCTGCCCGGTTCTTCCAAACCCGGTTCCGGCGCCGAGAGATCCACAGTTTCCCCACCGACACGCATATAAAGCCGCGGCGGGTGTGCCGCAGGTTTACCCGTTTCGCGTTCGGACGCCGCGTTCCAGCAGCCCGTACCCGAAAGTTCGCTACCAGCACCCGGCCCTGTCGGGTCTGGCGCGGTGAACACGATCCGCGACCCGTCCGTAGAGACCGCGCGGTAGCCCCAGCTCGCGCCGCCGGCCCCCCCGATGTCGGGCCACCGCCACCGAGCGCGGCGCCACACGCGCTCAACAGTTCGCCTTCGCTGTTGAGGTTCACGAGCCGCAGTTCCGGGCGGGTGCTGCCGTCTTCGAGGGTTTCATAGCCTCCATCCCATTCGCAGAGGACATCGCCATGGGTGACCTTCAGGCCGACGTTTTCCGGGCCCGGGCATGTACCAGGGTCTTCGCTCTCGAGCACCACATGGCCAAGGTCACGCGAGGCGCCGACGATCGCGCTCACCTGCTCTACCCCGGCGAGATGCGACGGGACGCCTTCGTGGAGGGTCGCGTACGGCCCTCCCGGCTGACCGAAGAGGGTCACGCCCCGCTGGCCTTCGCCACCGGAGAGCGCGCCGACACCATCGTTGACGGCGACGCGTGAGAGGTCGGCCGGGTCGAAGATCGTGCTCTGGATCGTCTGCACCCCGAGCGACGGGGACGCGAGCGACTGATATGCCCATTCGCCGGTGGCGTAGTCGCGGCGCAGAACATATCCGCTGTGGCCCGCGGCGGGGAACGGACCGAACGCGGAGAACGTTTCCAGCAGCAGCGCTTCACCGGACTGCGCCGGGATAGCCAGGTCATGAGTGTTGAAGTATTCGCCGTTTGATCTGCGGCTCGGCGAACATGTCGCTGCCGCCCTGCTTATCGGCCGGGGTGACGAGCTCATACGCGCGCCCGTCCGGCAGGCCCGGGGCCGCCCGCGGCAACGTCGTGAACGTCTCGTCCGGGCCAAACCTCGCACCAACCCCGTTTTCCGCGACGAGCCGAAAATGATACGTCGTGCCGGGCGCAAGCCCACCCACGTGCTGCACGACCGCTTCCAGTGAGCTGCCCGTCGGGCCACCCGAGCCGATGCTCGCATCGGGGACGGGGACGCTGACACCATGACGTTCTTCGCCGACATACGGCGTCTTGTCGTATTCGAAGCGGTAGGTCGTGGCGGAGCCGAGAGGGTTTACCTGGGCGTGCAGGTCGACGAACGTCGAGGAGAGATTGGTCGCGGTGGCGGGCCCGAGCGCCGGCGCGGCGGGCACGGTGAACGCCCGCGATGAGCTGTGACTGGTCCCACCTTCACGCGCCGCTTCGGTGCCCGCGACCAGCCGATAGCGATACGTCACACCAGGCGCCAAACCGCTGACTTCAGCTTTGACGGGGTTCTCCGCTTCCGGTTCGACTTTGATGGTCCCCGCTTCGGGAGAACACTGCGCCGTCGCCGCCGTGCCGAACGCACCATCGCTGCCTTCAGTAGTCACGTTCGCGGTCGCGGTCGCCGTCCCGCCCGGCAGCAACCCCGACGAGTCCACCGTGAACACCGGCAGCTGCAAATGCGCGAGCGCACCGAGGAACGTGACCGCATACGGGCCGCCGGCGCCACCCGAGACCACGACATTGCCCGCGCCGATCGTGCTCAACGCTTCCAACGCCCCCTGCACCGAACCCGCACCCGACGCGGAAGCGTCATAGGGAATCGCCGCCGTCGTCTGACCCTCAAAACCAAGCGTAAAAGAACCACCCGTCGCGCCAGAAACCGTCACACCCTGCACCTCGTTCACGACCGGCTCGTCAAACGCCGCTTCAGGGACATACTGAAAATAACATTCCGTCACGGGCGCCGGCGTCGAATTCCCACGCTGCGCGGGATTCACCGAACCCGTCAACACCGCCCCACCAGCTGGCGTACGCCCCGCCACCACACCAAGCGCCAGATCCGGAGAATACGCACCCGGCCCATACACATCAACCGCGCCCACACGATGATCCACAACATACAAATCCCCATGCGAATCAACCCACAGCTCCTCCGCACCTTCCAACGGCAACACCCCCCGACGCCTTCAACAGCCAACCGGCGCTTCACTCACCTGACTCAAAAACTTCCCCGATTCAATATCAAACTCATCAACCACACCAAGAAACGGAGCTTCATTGTTCTAACCGACACCAACAAATGCCCCAGCCCACCCGCCACCGGATCAACCGCGACACCTTCAACCGACCCGCCGAACTCGCCCGCGCCCGATTCACCAATCCCCGGCGTTTCAGACCCGCCGAAAACACCCGCACGAATTCACCACTCGGACGATACTCGACCACACCCTGCCCGCCGACATACACGAAGATGTCTCCCGCCGCATCCACCGCCACACCCTTCGGGGCTTCGATGTTCCCGAACGATCCTGACGGCGTGCCCGTGATCTCGCTGCCGCTCACGTACGACAACGCGCCCCCGCCCTTGGTGAACGGCGACTTCGGCCCCGCTGGAGTTGAGCTTCTCGATGCCCGCCGGCAAACCATCACCAAGCGGGGCTTTCGGATCGTGCCCCGCATGCACCACATACACCACACACCCCGGCACCCCACAGGCCGACGGATCCGCGAAATCGCTCGCAGGATTGTTATCCACCGCCACCTGCACACCGGTCTGCGTGCCACCCGACGGCCACCATCGAACACGTCTTGTTTTTCCAACCCGCGAAGGGCGCCCCCGAGCTTTCAAACACATCAACCCGTCGTTCGCCGAATATGCTTCGCCTACGACCTCATACAAATGCCCGGAGGACTGTTCGATCGCCAACTCCCCTGGTGAAACCCAGACCCAGCAACCGTCAGCGACCCCGGAGGTTCGGTTCAACCGCCGCAAAGGCCGGACTGAACTCAGAGAGTTCGGTCGGACTGTCGCGCACCCAGAGATCATCTTCCTGATCGACAGCCACCCCACCAGAAGTTGCCCACTGCAGATGGCCTTCAAGAACGGACGCGTAAACACCGCCGAGGCGGGAGCGCTCGAGCAAGCGAGACACAACAGCGCGATCGACACGGCAGCGACCACCATCCGAGCGGGGCGACGCGAGGACGCACCGATCCCGTTGACGCGGAACAGGCCACGGAGCATGGCGCACAGACCGGTGGCCGGTGTCGATGCGAACTCTGCGTTGTGCTCGGTGGGTGTCACTGTCATACCTTTCTCGGCGATGTTGATGTGGCAGGTCATGCTCGTGTGCTGGATAGAGGCCGGGACGCGAAATGAGCCGGCACCCGGACGGACCTGTTGGCCGTCCGGGTGCCGTGATCAGATCAGCCGCCTTTCGGCGCCGTCAGGGCCCAGCTGCCCCATGCCACGTAGGGTTCCCCTTCGACGCCGGCGAATCTGAGGATGGCGCCGGTCGGGCCCGCCCCTGTCGTTTCGAGCGATCCGCCGGCCGCAAAGCCCGGCGTCCAGATGTCAACACCAGCTGGACGTTGGAATCCAAGCACTTCTTCCTTTTCGATCCCGCCACCCGCGACCGCACCTTCGAAGATACAGAGCTGACCCAGTTCGGCGGCAGGATTTTCCGCAGTGCCCGGGCACGCCGCCACCGTGCCTTCTTTTGCTTCTTCGTGATCAACGAAATGCACGTCGCTTGGTTCAAGCGCCGCAGCCAACGGCAGCGTGAACGAGACCACCGCAAGCACCGAGGTGATGCCTCCGACTGTGCCAGAGATACCCCAACTCCCCGTCTCGGTGCGTTTTTCTGGCAGCACGCCTGCCGGCCAGGGTGAGCCTGCGGGGCCTTGGGCGCCAGGTGCTCCGGGTGCGCCCGGTGCTCCGGGTTCGCCGTTGTTACCCGCGGCGCCTGGGCCGCCGGCCGGTCCACCTGGTCCGGTGGCGCCTGTGGCTCCCGTTGCTCCCGTGGCACCCGTCGCGCCGGTCGCGCCCTTCGGACCCGCGGGGCCGCGCGGGCCGGCCTTGCCCGACGATTTCTTCTTCGACTTGGCTACAACCGCGTGCGTGGAGGCGATCGACGCTGTTGCGTGCGAACCACCACCGTTCGTGCCGCCATTGGAACCACCCGTGGCCGCAAACGCGCCGCCGGTGATGGCGAAGACCAACGCGATGATGGCAATTAGGGTCGATGGGGTTAGGTGCTTTTTTATCTTCGAGAATCTAAACATCAGTTATTGCTCCTTTTGAGAAAGGGACGAACGCCCCTCGGTTGTTGAATGCGCCGAGAGGGCGCGGGGAAGGGGGGTCGTCCGGCGGTTCGACCGATCGGAGATCGGCCAGCCGGTGGTTGGGGTGCGCAAAGCCCTGCCGCTCGGGCGGGGCGCTAGAATCCGGGGCGTGTTCGACGACGCCGTGATACAGGAGGCTGGCCGGCGCATTCTGCGGGCCGCCCCGCCGGGAAGCCGGGTGATCCTGTTCGGGTCCCACGCCCGCGGCGAGGCCGGCGAGCACAGCGACCTGGACTTCCTCGTGATCGAGCCGGAGGTCGCGCACTGCGGCGAGGAGTCGGTCCGGTTGCACCGAACGTTGAGAGGCCTGGGCGTGTACGCCGACGTCATCGTCGTCAGCGAGGACGAAGCGCAAGCGTGGCGCGACGTATACGGAACCGTGATCCACGCAGCGCTGTCCGAGGGTCGCCCCCTCGCCGCGTGATGGCCACTCCAGCCGATCTGGCCCGGCAACTCCTTCAGCGCGCCGCCGACGATGAGGCGGCCGCCAACGCCATGTTGAACGTCGGATCCGTCACAGACGCAATCGTCGGATTCCACGCCCAGCAGGGCGTCGAGAAGTCGATGAAGGCCGTCCTCGCAGCCAACGGCGTCGAATTTCCGTTTACCCACGATATCGACGATTTGGTTGCTCTCTGTACGAACGCCGGGCATCCACTCCCGGGCGATCTTCGTGACGTCGACAGACTCACAGGGTACGCCGCCGCCGCGCGATACGGAGCCGAAGACCCCGAACTCGTCGATCGCGAAACCGCGCTCCGTTGGGTGACCGCTGCCGTCGCCTGGGCACGGGGCATCGTTCCCGCGGGAGATCGGCCAGCCGGTGGTTGGGTTGCGCAAAGCCCTGCCGCTCGGGCGGGGCGCTAGAATCCGGGGCGTGTTCGACGACGCCGTGATACAGGAGGCTGGCCGGCGCATTCTGCGGGCCGCCCCGCCGGGAAGCCGGGTGATCCTGTTCGGGTCGCATGCGCGCGGCGAGGCCGGCGAGCACAGCGACCTGGACTTCCTCGTGATCGAGCCGGTGGTCCACAACGCAGCCCGAGAGTCGGTCCGTTTGCGCCACACACTGAAAGGCATGCTCGTTGCGGCGGATATCATCGTCGTGAGCCAGGAGAGCGTCCGTGAGTGGCGCGACGTGTACGGCACGGTGATCCACGCCGCCCTGGACGAGGGCAGAGAGCTCGCGGCCTGATGGCGACAAACGGCGACCTGGCCAGGGTCCTGCTGAGGAAGGCAGGCGGAGACGAAGCCGTGATCCGCAAGATCGGGCCGGACACCGACATCGCCGATGAGATCGTCGGTTTCCACGCCCAGCAGGCGGTGGAGAAGGCGATGAAGGCCGTTCTCGCATTCAAGGGCATCAAGTTTCCGTTTGTTCATGACCTGGAGATCCTCAGAGACTTGTGCGATGTATCCGGGATCAAACTGCCTTCGACACTCAACAGCGTGGAAGACCTGACCCCGTTCGCTGCGGCCGAGCGATACGGGTCCGAAACCCCGCAAGCACTGGACCGTGACCAAGCGCTGAAGTGGGCCGCCGCGACCATCGCGTGGGCCCGGGGCATCGTTGAGCAGCCCGACCCGCCGACGGATTCCGTCGCAGTCGCCGAGTAGCGTTGCGGGCACGACCGGAGTCGCCGCGAAGGCGGAAGTGTCGATGGTGGTGTACGGGCTCATGTGCGTTATAGACAGAAAGATGTAGGTGGAAATTTAGAAATTGCTTTTTCTTTCTTCGGAAAAATCAGACGGTGAACAGCAGGACCGTTGATGGGGTTATGCGGGTTCGTAGACGATGGAACATGGTTATCGGGTCTCCTGGGAGTCGGAAGGGACGAACGCCCCTCGGTTGTTGAATGCGCCGAGAGGGCGCGGGAAGATCGAGGTGGTGCGGCGCGGACGGCAGGGGGTTGCGTTGAGAGGGCGATTGAGGCCACGGTCGCGCAGAAACTTGTTGGCCGGCTTTGCAGGGCTTTCCTGGGCAAGACGGGGCTGCCGGAGAGTTCCGTCGCAGGTCGTGCGTATGGTCGTTGGCCGGCGATCGATCCCGGTCGCCCGTTGACGACCGGAAGGAGAGCTACCATGAGGACCATGGCGAAAGCGCAGACCAAGAAAGCCCAGAGCAGCAACGGGAAGATCAAACGGCTCAGCCCCGAGCGGCTGGCCGAACTCTTGGTTCCCGCGACCGCAAAGACCCCCGAGGAGAAGGAGGCGGCCTTCAAGTACGCCACCGAGGGTCCGCGCTTCAAGACCCGCGTCACGCGGGACATGTACCGCCCCGGGTAGGCCCCGATGAGCCCTACAGGCGGGCGCCGGCGCGTCCCCCACAACGTCTTCGCGATCGAGGACGAGCAACTCGCCCTGCCCGACCCGATCGCGCTGGACACCAGCTTCGTCGTCGAGGCCCTGCTCCCGACCGAGCCGCTGCACGGCGTATGCGACGCCTTCCTCAAACGTATCTTCGACAGCGGCGTGTCGGTCGTGACCAGCGATCTGCTCCGCGTCGAGCTCGCCGAGGCGACATTCGCGAACGCCATGAAGGAACGCTGGGCCGGCAAGTGGCGAGCACGCCGCACCGCCGCGCACCTGGCATCCGGTCGGCCTGTGGGCTCGCCGGCAGACCGTCGCCGTGTCGCTGAGATCCCATGCCCACACAACACGTGGGTGAGACTGACCAGGCGGGGTTGAGGGGCTGCGATCGCGCGACGATATTTTCGACGCCTTTGCAGGGGTTTCGGGGGCGAAACGCGGGCGATCGCGCCTGCCATCAACATCGCCGCGTAGCCTGCCCTGCTCAATCGATCCGGCGGGCTCCCGCCGGCGGAGAGACCCATGAGCGACGACCCCAGCACCGAGGACCCCGACACACCCTGGCCGCCTGTCGTGGGCGTGGTGCTGCCACGCGGGGCGGAGGCCTTTGGGGTCCGCGTCAAGCTCGAGACGTACTCGCTGGACCTCGCCCACGACGATGGCGGCCCCAAGGCCCGCGGCTTCGAACGCATCCTCGGCATCACGCTCGAGGACATCGACTACCTCGAAGGCGCGATCCAGACCGGCATTCTGGTCGTACCAATCAGCTCCGTGCGAGACAAGTCCCCGTGGGGGATGAATTGTGTCGTCATGGTGCCAGTGCGCGGACTCGGCGAGAAGAACGACCGGGTCGTCAACATCCGGACCGCCTGGCGGCTCGCCGGTCGAGGAGCCCCGCCACAGCTTGCAAGCGCCTTCTGCAAGCCCTAGACTGGAGGAACCATGACAACCGTCAAGCACGCAATCGGAGAAATCGACGTCGTCGCCTTCACCGAGGCGATCGACAAGGACGAGGGGACCGGCAGGTGGCCCGCAGGGACGGAGGGCACCGTCGTCATCGACCTGGGCGACCACAAGATGGTCGAGATCTCCAACGACCGCGGCGAAACCCTGGACATGCCCGTCGTGCCGGTCGAGAAGCTCAAGCTCATCACCAAATACAGCAACGCCAACGCCATCCGCGCGAGGAGCCAGAAGCGGCGCAAGCCACGGCGAGGGACCGCCTCGCCCAGCTCGATCGCGTAAGCCGTGAGCGTTTTCGCGCCAGGTTTCGGAGGCGATCGCCCGGAAACACTGGGGCAAGTGTGACGAGATTGTGACTTCTGGGCCGAAGGGGTTGAAGCGAACGTGTGTTCGTGTCAGGCTGACGGGGTCATGGCCAGTTGCCTCCACGACCTTCCCGCTCTTCGCGCCCCATCTGGACGGCGCATCGACGGGCCGCAAGACAACAGCCGCACCGCCGCGCACCTGGCATCCGGTCGGCCTGTGGGCTCGCCGGCAGACCGTCGCCGTGTCGCTGAGAACGTGTTTGGAAACAGGCGGTGCGGTCGGGGGGGTCATGGACCAAGCTGGGCGACGCGGGTCGGTGAAGCCCGTGCCACCGATCGTCCGGGATCGGCCAGCACGGGCAAGACGGCACGTGGCGATCCAGCGCCGTGTCCAGGGGCTCATCCGGGCGTGCCGATCGTTTCCCAAACACGTTCTGAAATCCATTTCAGTTCCTTCAACACATCCCACAAACATCACCCGTCCCCACAAAGATCCCATGCCCACACAACACGTGGGCGGAAGAGGAGTTGCTGGGAATCGAGACGTTGTCCCGTATGTACGAAGTGTACACAGGACCGGGCATGGGCTGGACGGCTTGGCCCGCGGGCGTACAAGGGGAGGCGCCGCGGCCGGTTTGGGAGTGGCCGCGGCGCCCCGGAGGAGCGAGAACCTGGCGGGAGAGGTTCCGCCGTTGATGGTTCCCCTCAAACGCCGCCTGGAGGGGTCCACGCGGCGCAGAGACACAAATTTCCAAACCTGGCCCTCCCATCTCTCCTCCTCCTCGTTTCCCGTCGCGCCTCCCCGGCGCTGACGGAGTCGACCTATCTCCAAAACGTCTGCGCTCACAATGGCATGCGTTTCGCCGTTGTGTAAGCTGATTTAGTCGGACTGATTCAGACTAGGCTGATTCAGCTTAGGCTTATTCAGCCTAACTTCGCTCCGTATTTTCAGCCGCAAACCGCGACTCTGAGGTAAGCTGTGCATGGAGATGGGAGCTCGAGAGATCACCGACGGGAGTGTCTTGCCGATGCGCTCGGCCATAAACTGGGCGGTGCTGGGCCTGGTGATCGAGCGTCCCGGTCACGGTTATGACGTCCTGCAGCGCTTCGAAAGCGCCTACACGGGCGTGATCGAGCTCACCTCGCATTCGCAGATCAACGGCGCGCTCAAAGCGCTCGAACAGCGGGGCATGATCGAGCGGCTGCGCCCGGACGATCCCAACCCCGACGCGCAAGCCCGGCCAAGAGCTTGCTACCGCCCGACAACCACAGGTCTGCGCGACTACGAGCAGTGGCTGAACTCCTTCTCGCCGCGCGGCGCCGACGCTCCCGGCGTGTTCGCGCGCCAGGTGGCTGTGCTCCCAACCGCCACGGCGCTCGGCGTAATCGAGCGCTACGAACAGGCCTGCCTGAACGAGACCTCGATGATCCGCGTCGCCCGCGCGCAGGAGAGCGCGGGCGGGCGGCGGTCGGGCGGGCGGGCGGCGGTCGGGCGGGCGGGCGATCAATCCCTCGAGGCCCAGCTGATCTCCGAGGAAAAGCACCTGGCCCTCGCCGCCAAGATTCAGTGGGCACGGTATGCGCGCAGCCGGATCGAGGCGTTGCGGGCAAGCGAGCGGGAATCCCATTCATGAGCCTGCTCGAACTGCGCAACGTCTGCAAGCGCCGCAGCCGCGGCGGGCGTAACGTGATGGTGCTGAAGGACGCAACGCTTCGCATCGACGCGGGCGAACTGGTCGGGGTCTGGGGCCTGCGCGGCTCCGGTCGCACGACGCTGCTGCGCCTGGCGGCGGGGATCGACGCCCCCGACGCCGGCAGCGTTCATTTCGACGGGCGCGACCTGGCCGACCACGGCGAGCAGATTCTCGCGCGCGAGATCGGCTACTGCCAGAAGTCATTTTCGGGCGCCCAAGGCCAGCCCGCGGTCGACGAGGTGCTGCTCGGCCTGCTCGTCAATGGCGTCAGAGGCAAGGAGGCTCATACGCGCGCACGCGAGGCCCTGCGGCGCGCCGGCGGCGAGAGCCTTCCGACGCGCTACGTCTGCGAGCTGGACAGCGAGGAGCGCGTTCGCCTCGCGATCGCCCACGCCCTTGCCCTCCGACCGCGGCTGCTCCTCCTCGACGAGCCCGTCGCCGGCGTCGAGCTGGACCGGCGCGACGAGATCCTGTCGCTGCTGCGCTGTATCGCCGACGAGGGCATCGCGGTGCTGATGACGGTCGGCGACCTGAGCGGCCTGCGCGGCGCCGACCAGTCGCTCACGATCGGCGACGGCCACCTGGTTGGCAGCCCCAAGCGCGGCCTGGAGCCGGTCGCGGACCTCGATCACCGGCGTCGGGCGAGCGGATAGCACCCTCTCCCGCGCAGATGCAGGACAAGTTGCTCGAGCTCGACCGCGTGGTGAAGCGCTACCACAGCGCCGGCGAGGAGGTGTGCGCCGTGAACGGCGTCAGCCTCACCGTCGCAGCCGGGGAGATCGTCGCCCTGCGCGGTCCCAGCGGGTCGGGCAAGACGACGCTGCTGAAGCTCGCCGCCACGCTGCTGGCGCCTGAGCAGGGCACGATCCGCTTCCGCGGAGTCGATCTGTCGTCGTTCTCCGAGCGCGACGAGTCGGACTACCTGCGGCGCGACGTCGCCTACATCTCCCAGCGAGACCGCCTGATGCCCCGCGTCTCGGCGCTGGAGAACGCCTCGATCAAGCTCGTGCTCGGCCGCGTGGGGAGGCGGGAGGCTCAGGCTCAGGCGCTGCAATGGCTGGAGCGACTCGGGCTCTTAGATCGCGTGGGTCACACCCCCGAGCAGCTCTCCGGAGGCGAGCGCCAACGCGTCGCGATCGCAGCGGCGCTGGTGGGCGATCCCAGGCTGATCCTCGCCGACGAGCCGACGGGCAACCTCAACAGCGCCCTCAGCTCCGAGACGATCGCGCTGCTCGCTCAGATCGCGCACGAGCGCGGCGCCGGCGTGCTGCTCGTCACCCACGACAGCGATGCCGCGCAGCTCGCGGATCGCGGCTTCACGCTGCGCGACGGCCGGCTGCACGAGGAATGAGCGACGGTGTCGCGCGCTGAGCGCCCACAGACGCGTACGTTGATGGGGCCGTACGCGCTCGTCTTCCTCTACCGCCGCTGGCTGCGCGTGCACGCGGCGCAGGAGTGCTTTGCGGGGATCGGCATCGCGATCGCCGTGGCGCTCGTGTTCGCGGCCACGGTCGCTCAGTCGAGCATCGCTCACTCCAGCGCCGAAGTCGTCCGCGCCGTCACGGGACCGGCGACCCTGCAGCTGCGCGCCCGCGGCGGCCAGGGCTTTGACGAACAGTTGCTCGTGCGCGTGGAGCGCCTTCAGGGGGTCAAGCAGGCCGCCCCGCTGCTGGAGCAGACCGCGACGCTGCGTGCCCCTAACGGCCGGCACACCACGATCGATCTGGCGGGGACAGACACGAGCCTCGCGGTACTCGACGGCCTCGCCGAAACGCTCCCGCTCGCGGCGCTGAGACCGGGCACGATCGGCCTCAGCCAGGCGAGCGCGGACGCGCTGAGAATCAGTGCTCCGAGAGGCGCCGGCGCCGGCTCAACCGGGGCCGGCGACGTGACGCTGCAGATGCGTGGCCGAGCCATCACGCTACGGGTCTCGGCCGTGCTCGGTCATGAAGCCGTCGGCGCGCTGTCGCGCGCGCTCGTGGCCGTGATGCCGCTCGAACGCATGCAGCAGCTCGCGGGCCTGCCCGGGCGGATTACGCGGATCTTCGTCGAGGCCCAGCCCGGACACGAAGCGCAGGTGCGCTCGGAGCTGGGAGCGCTCGCGGATGGGTCGCGGACGCAGGCGGGCGGGATGCCATCCGTCGCGCCTGCCGATCAAGACGTCACGCTGCTGGGAGAGGCGCTCGGGCCGAGCCGTCTCGCGAGCGGCCTGTTCGCGGCGATCGGCGCGCTGCTCGGCTTGCTGTTGGCGTTCAACGCGATGCTCCTGACCGTGCCCGACCGCCGCCAGGCGATCGCCGACCTGCGCCTGCGCGGCACCACGCGCCTGGGGATCGTCCAGGTGGTCCTGTTCCAGGCCGTGTGCCTGGGGGTGGCCGCGTCGCTCGTGGGGCTGGGCGCCGGCTACGTCCTCTCCGTCGGTGTCTTCCACCAGAGCTCCACCTATCTCGCCGAGGCCTTCACGCTCGGCTCGAACACTGTCGTGGGCGCGGCGTCGCTGCTGCTGGCATTTGCAGGCGGCGTGCTGGCGACGTGCGTGGCCTCGGCCGTCGTGCTGCTCGACCTGCGTCGCTCACGCACGCGAGACGCCGTCTACCAGCACGACGGCATACCTGGCGACGCCCTCGGGCGGGGCGTTCGACGGCGATTGTTCGCCGGCTCCGTGGGCCTGTTCGCGGCGGCCGGCGTGCTGTATGCGCTGGCACCCTCGGCCGCGATCGCCGCGACCGCGCTGCTGGCGCTCGCCACGGTGCTAGCGGTGCCGCTCGTGCTCGGTGGGGTGCTGAGACTGATGGGGCTCATCGCCGAGCGCTACGAGCAGCTGATCGCGCTCCCGGTTGCGCTCGGATCGTTGCGCACGACGACGCTGCGCTCGCTGGCGCTCGCCGCGACCGGCGCCGTCGCCCTGTTCGGGTCCGTCGCGCTCGGCGGCTCGCGCGAAAACCTGCTGCGCGGCATCCGCTCCTTCGCCCACAGCTACGTAAGCGCCGCGGACATCTGGGTCACAAACCCCGGCGACAATCAGGCGGTCAACGAATTCTCTGTGGGCCAGCACGCGGCGCGGATCGCAAGGGTCCCGGCCGTCGCCGGCGTGCAAGCCTTCCAGGGAGGCTTTCTGGTGCTCGGCAACAGGCGCGTATGGATCATCGCCCGCCCGCCTGGCGCAAGCCGGGAGGTGCTCGAGAGCGAGATCCTGCAGGGCAATGCTCCCGCGGCCGAGGCGCGCCTGAGCGCACCGGCTCCGCCGGCACACGCAGGCGGCTGGATCGCGGTCTCCAAGCAGATCGCAGAAGCTCACCGCGTCGGTGTCGGCGGCACGCTCACGCTGCCCACCCCAAGCGGCAATGTTCGCTTCAGGATCGCCGCACTCACGACCAACCTCGCCTGGCCACCGGGCGTGATCTTCATCGGCACCGCCGACTACAGCCACTTCTGGACGACGATGGCGCCCACGGCGCTCGGCGTCAATCTGCGTCCCGGGGCGAACCCGGCGCTTGCGCGCGGCGCGATCGCCCGCGCCCTGGGGGTGGCCGGGGGCGGACGGGCAGGAGGGCGGGCGGGAGCTCAATCCGGCCTGGAAGTCGCCACCGCGGCCACACGCGAAGCGAGCATCGACGCGTTGACGAGCGAAGGGCTCGGCCAGCTGCAGGAGATCTCGACGCTGCTACTGCTCGCCGCGATCGGCGCGATGGTCGCGGCGCTCGCATCGAGCCTGCGGCAACGACGCGAGTGGCTGGCCGGCCTGCGTCTCTCCGGCGCCGAGCCCGGGCGCCTGCGGCGCATCCTGGCGCTCGAAGCCGCGCTGATGCTCGGGGCGGGCTGCCTGACCGGCGCGGTCGCGGGGATCTACGGCGAGGTCGTGATCGACGGCTTCCTGCGCCAGGTCACGGGCTTCCCGCTGGCGAGCGTTCTCTCCGGCACCCGCCCGCTGGAGGTCTTCGTGCTCGTGCCCGCGCTGGCGATTGCAATCATGGCGATCCCCGGCTGGCGCGCCTCCCGCGTATCGCCGGGGCTCGCGTTGGAGAACGAATGATGGGGGTGCGGGCGAACACGCACCAGGCGTGCGGGAGGCGCCAGACGCCCACAACCACGGCCGGCGCCGCTGGCAACGCTCGGGGACGCCGGTGTTCGCGCTCGGCGATCGGCGGCTGCAGGCCCGCGCGGGCCTGGCGCTGCTGCTGGCCAACGCCCGCTACTGGTCGACGGTCGCGCCGGTCGTGCGTGGGCAGCTACGCCGTTGGGAGTCCCGTGCCCGGGCGATCGAGGACCCCGAGCTGCGTGCGCTGGCCCTGGCGAAGCTCCGTGGCGAGGGCTTCCACGCGGAGGCCGCGGCGATGTGCGCGACCCTCGCTCCGCGGGCGTACCGGCGGGATGCGGTGGAGGCGATCGTCGCTCTGGAGCTGCTGTTCGACTATCTCGACGGGCTCACCGAGCGTCCCTGCGCCGATCCGCTGGGCGAGGGCGAGCGCCTGTTCTCGGCCTACACCGATGCGCTCGCGGCGGGCTCCGAGCGCAACGGCGGCAAGCCGGGCTTGGACGACGACGAGCCCGCCCAACGCGACGACCTGAGGTGGGCGGACGGCGGCTACCTGCAGGCGCTGTCGAGCGCCGTCAGCGACGCGCTGCGGCGACTTCCCAGCGCTCCCGCGATCGCCGAGGTCGCGCTGGCCAGCGCGACACGCGGCGGACAGGCACAGACAAGGATGCATGCCGCCCCACGGATCGGGGTGGCTCAGGTCGAGGAATGGGCCCGGCGTGAGGCGCAGGGCACAGGCCTTGGGTGGCGCGAGCTGCTCGCCGGCGCGGCGTCCTCCGTGCTCGTACTGCACGCGCTGATCGCGGCAGCGGCCGATCCAGCTACCACGGCCGAGGACGCCGCCGAGATCGAGGCGGCCTACCTCCCCACCTGTGTCGTGCTCACCCTGCTCGACGGGCTCGTCGATCACGAGCGGGACGAGCGCTCGCGGAACGCAAGCGCGCTCTGCTCGGCTGGCCCCGGGTCGGGCGGACCCAGCTACATCGACCTCTACGAGGATCGCGACGAGCTCTCGCGGACGCTCACCGACGCGACCCGGCGAGCCGCCTTGCTGGCGCGCGCGCTGCGTAACGGGCCGCACCACACGATGACGCTCGTCGGCGTCGTCGCCTACTACACCTCCGCCCCGGGCGCCCGCGGCGAGCCGGCCGCGCCGATCGTCAAGCGCCTGCAGCGAGAGCTCAAGCCATTGATCTCCCCCACGCTCGGGCTGATGCACGTCTGGCGGCTGGCGAAGCGGGCGGGGAACCGGCGAACGCCGCGCAGCGGAGGGCTAGCATCGTCCATAGGGGAACACACGAAACGGAGAGGGTGCGATGAGATTTGACGAGTCGATCAAACGCACGACTGTGCTCGGGCTGATCGCCCTCGCCTTGGCAGGGATGGGAATCCCGCCCGCCCGCGCTGCCGCCTCGCGCGTGCTGAACGTCCGCGACGAAGGCAAGCTGCACTTCATCACCAGCGACGGCTCGGAAATCATCGACGAAGGGCCCGCACTCGGGACCGTTCCCGGCAAGGTGCGGGTCTACTTCGTCTACAACGGCGAACCGACCGTCTCGGCGCGCTTCACGATCTACGGCCGCAGCGGATCGATCAGCGGCCGCGCCAAGGCCAGGCTGAGCAACCCGACCAGTCCCGACCCGAGCTTCCGCGGCGCATTCACGATCACCGCCGGCAGCGGCCGCTACGCCCACATCCATGGGACCGGCGAACTGTTCGGCGTCTTTTATCGCCGCGGCTCGGACAAATACGGGCTGGTGGTCCAGACGATCGGCAAGCTCCCCTACTGACCCGGTCGGGGCGGGACGACAGGACGACAATGTCCAGAGCACGCGCTTTCACCCCCGCTCTGACACTCGGTGTGGCGCTCGCGCTCGCGCTGTGCGCCTTGCGGCCGGGCGTGGCGTGGGCGGGGCAGTCGGCGAGCATCAGCACGGTGTTCACGCCCCTGCGGCTGGGCGCCCCCACGACCGTCTCGCTCGGCTTTCAGATCAGCGCCGGCGCCGGCCAGGTGCCCTCGCCGCTGACCGGGGTCGACTTCCACTACCCCTCCAACCTGGGGATCGCCACGAGCGGACTCGGCGTGGCCTCCTGCCCGGTGGCCGAGCTCGAAGCTCACGGACCGTCGATCTGCCCGCCCGACTCGCGCATGGGCTCGGGCAGCGCATTCGTCGAAATTCCCGTCGGCGGCGAAGTGCTGACAGAGACCGCGAGCATCGGTCTGGTCGCGGGACCCTCGGAAAATGGGTTCGTCAAGCTGCTGGTCAGCGCCACCGGCCTGTCCCCCGTCGCCGCCAGGATCGTGATGCCCTCGCTGCTCTTGGCCGGCAACCTGAAGCTCACGGTGCCGCTCGTCGAAAGCCTGCCCGGGGCGGCCGACGTGTCGGTCGTGCGGGTGCACGTGACGCTCGGCGGCAACCTGACCTACTACGAACGCCGCCACGGGAAGATGGTTCCGTACAGGCCGAAGAGCGTTGTGTTGCCGAAGCGCTGCCCACGGGGCGGGTTTAAGTTCTCGGCTACTTTCAGCTTCTTGGATGGGACGGTGGCGGAAGCGCGGACGGCGGTGGCTTGCCCGCAGGGGGCGGTAGCAACCTCTCCGCCAGCCACGCCCGAGGGCTGTCGCCGCTCGCCTGACCGGCGACAGGCGGCTGGACCGGTCAGCGCTCGTACACCCCGACCGTATTGGACGCGCCGGCCAGGAACGGTGTCGATGATGGGGTCTCATCGCTCACCATCCGAGTTGGCGTTTGCGGTCGGCCGCGATCTTGCGCGCGTCACGCAACACCCGCTTGTCTCTCTCCCACAAAGCAGTCCGCGCAGCTCATCCTATATACCTTCGTGTCTGTACACCCGACAAGCGAGGATGTGTGCCCGTGACCGACTTCCTTGACGAGACCCACAAAGAGATCACAAGCCGGCTGAAGGATCTCAAGCCGCTGGTGGACGAGTACAACCGGCTCGAGGCCGCCGCGTCGGCACTGGCGAAAGTGATCGGATCCGCTGCATCTGAGGCCAGCGCAGCCGCCGTCGCAACCGTCAGGAGCCGCCGCCGTGGACCCAGACGCCCGCGCGGCTCGCGCTCTGCCAGCCATGCGAGCAAAGCGACGCCGACCACCGCTGCGGCTGACAGTGCGACCGCCACTGCGACGGCCACTCCGGTCAAAGCGACACGCAAAAAACGAGGTCGCCCCCCGGGACGCAAAAAAGTAGGTCGTCCTCCCGGAAAAGTAGGCCGTCCCCCAGGTCGCCCCAAAGGTCGTGGTGGACGACCCAAAGGCGGCGGCATGCGCGCTGCTCAGGCACTGTCGCTCGTGCAGGGACAGCCTGGTATCACGATCCCCGAGCTGGCCGCGAAGATGGACATCAAAGAGAACTATCTCTATCGCGTGCTCCCCGGCTTGGCGCAGGACGGGAAGCTGGAGAAGAAAGGTCGCGGCTGGCATCCCAAGTAGGTCGCCCTGCACGGCGGGGTGTCACGAGCGGCGTGCGTCGCCCGCTATCCCGAGCAGATGCCATCGGCACTACCCGGCGACAGTTGAGGCGTCGGCGTTACCGAACGCGGCGTCCAATGCGCGAGCGCCCCGACCCCGTCGTCGAAACCGCCGGAAAGACGTGAAAGCAGCAGTCGGTTAGCCGGGGGTGCGATCGAACCGCACGGCGTTCTCGAAGTGCGGTGCCCATGGCGGCGCCGAGCTCGTCCAGATCTCGACCGTCGGTTCGAACCAAGATGTATCGTCGATCGACCCTGCCTTTAGGAAGGCTACTCCCGGCATCGACTCGATCGTGCTGAATATCGGCGAACCGCAGGCCGAGCAGAACCGCCGCTCGGTGGTGCTCTCGTAGCCCTCGCTGGCGGTCTGAAACGACGCGAGCGTGTCGCCCTCGACCGTGAGCGTCTTGCTCGGTACGCCCACGATCACCGAGAACGCCGTAGCGGTCTGACGCTGGCAGTTCGCGCAGTAGCAAGCCCCCTGCCAGACCGGCTCGGCGTCAACGCTATAAGTCACACCACCGCACAAACAGCGGCCCGTGATGGGTCTCGGTGCATCGGCCACGCACCCGAACCCTACACCAGCACCATCGTCACGTGGCGATCCCCGCAGGCGCGATCACCGTCATCACGACCAACTCCGACGCCAAACGTCTCTACGAACGCGAGGGCGCCGTGCCATACGTCACTGTCATGCTCCAGCAGTTGCCAGAGGACAAAATCGACGCGGTTACGATCGCCCGAGGAGCCCTCCCGTCTCGCTGATCGAGCGCTGCCCCTGTGACACCACGGCGCCGGCGAGGCACAGCGCGCAGCCCGCCCGTCTGCCCCAGGGCACCCCGACTCACGCCGGCCGCCGCGAGCGGCCGGTAGGGACGCGCCCTGAACGGACGCACCCTAGAACGCCCTTACCAATTTTGGTAACGTATCGGTAGAGGCACCCAGCATGACCATCCCAGCTCAGAACATCTCCCCTGCAGGGACCCCCCACGCCGAGTCGATGCGCCGCCGCGCACGCAACCCCGCCTACCGGGCCGAGCTCGAACGCCTGGCGCCCTATGAGGCGCTGGCGCGGATCGTGATCCGTCGCCGCGGCCAACTCAACCTCAGCCAGGCAGAGCTCGCCAAGCGCATGGCGACGAGCCACTCGGCGATCTCCCGGATCGAGAGCGGACAACACCCCACCACCGTGCAGACGCTCCGCAGGCTCGCCGCCGCACTGGACACTCATCTCGTCGTCGGATTCGCCGACGAGATCCCCGGCATACAGAGCACCACCACGAGCACCACCGACCTCGTCGCCGTCGGCTGAGAAGACACCCCCACGCCCGCGCCCCGCGCCCGCCTGGCGAGTACCGGCCAAAATGGGCTGCGCTGGAGAGCTCCGCTCCAGGGAACGTTCACGTTCGTCAAGGGGCGCAGCTCGTCGCGTTCGAGCAGCTCGGCGACGCGACCGTGGCCAACCGCGCGTTCGCCGCGTAGAACCGGCAAGCGTCGTCACTGAACACGACCGCCTGCCAGTATCGCCACCTCCACTCGGCGAGCGCGTGCAGCGCGCAGCCGGTCTCACCGCGGGTACGCACTCGCCCAGCGGAGACGGTACAGGTACGGATCGGTCCGGCGATCCAGCGCATCGGGCAGCTACGCGCAAGACAGCCTTACGCGTTCGCCGCGCTTGCAGGTCGTCCAATCGGGCGTCTGCTGGCTCGGCGGGCGCGCCTGCTTTCCGCGCGAAGCGGGGGGGTCTACGAGGCGTCCGAGATGATCGTGGGTCGTCAAAGCATGAGCGCCGAGACCCCATGGTGGCGCCATCGCGCCCGCGCACCACCGACGCTTAGCCGGGCGTGTCGTGTTCGGTGTCATGAAATGCTGGATCTTGTCGCGGCTGCCGCAGGTGGACATCGAGCACCAGCGTCGACGTCCGCTGGTGTTGAGGAACAGCCATCCGCAGTCGCGCCCGGGGAGCGGCTGACGCGCTTTAGGCGGCCGGGATCTCAAGCAGCGCAATCGCGTCGGTGGCGACGGCGTAGCGGATCCTTCGTGGATCAGGAGCCGGCCAGTCGAGTTCGTAAGCATCCCGGCAGGCGAGCAGGGAGGCGCGCTCGAGTGGCCTCGATGTAGTTGCGCATCAGCACATCCAGGTCCGTCCTGTCGGGCTCCTCGTCTCGACTGATCGAGGAAAAAAGGCGATAAACGGCGTCGCGAAGCGCGCGTGCTCGCCGTAGCTCGGCTGCACTCGCCGCCACCGCGTCGTCGCCGAGCAGGCCAAGGCGACGACCCCAGCGGCCCAGCAAGTCCGCCGCACACAGCACGTCGGTCTGCTCGGGATCGGCGTACGTATCCTCCGGCGACCAGTCGACGCTGTTGGGTAGTCCAAGCAGAGCGTCTCTCCCCATAGATGGATCGTCTCAGGCGTCCGCAACACGGCACGATATATTACCAGTAGATAAGAAGCACTGGTAAAGATAGCAGCGATCATGTCCGACGGGCGACTAGCCCCTCGAGATCCAACCAAGCGAGGTGAGTCGATGGCGGCACAAGATGTGGTTGGCGGGAGCGTGGCAGCTCCCCTGGCCTGCAAGCTGCGCGCCGCTTCGGGGAGTGCGACCCCAGGGGGTGGTGTTCAACGCCCACTTCCTTGCGTACTTTGACATCGCGATCACCGAGCTCTTTCGGGCGGCATTCGACACAGTGGGCGGCTACCAGGGAATGGTCGAGCGCAGCGGCCTCGAGTTCGTGGTCGCCGAGGCAGGGCTGCGCTACCACGGGCCTGCGCACTTCGACGACGAACTGACCGTGGAAATCGCGCTCACCCGGCTGGGAACGACGAGCATCACTACGAGCTATCGGGTCCTGCGCGACGGAGAGCTGCTGGTCGACGGGACTCTCCGCCACGTTCTAGTTGACCCAAAGGGGCTGTTCGGGCGCGAACGGGGACGAAGACCGCGATCCCGGATTGGATGCGGAGGGCTCGCCGCCTACGTCGCGGAGTAAGACCAGGTGTTCGAGTTGACCCGGGACCAGACAAAGGCTCAAACGATGAGTGGCACTCCAGCTCTCCTTCGCAAGCAGCATTCGCCGCGGACTGGGGTTCACCACCGCACCCCTCGCGGCCAAGCGAGCGGCGGCGCAGTTCCAACGATGAGCCGCGTGCCCAGCAGAGCAGGTCTCCCGCTCGCGCCGAAGCTCCCACCCGCTTCTCGCCAAGAGGAGAGAAGGCGCATCGCGCCCGCTCTCGCGGCTGAGCGAGCGTCTGAACCCAGTTCCTCGCGACGCCCGCTGGGACGAACACCAGGCGTCCCCGCCTACGCCACCAGGACGGCGCTCACCACCCGCTCAGGCGCTTCCAGCGCGGGCCAGTGTCCGACGCCATCGAGCGCGAGGAACGGCGCGCCGGGCAGGCACTCACGGACACGCGCAGCCATGTGGGCGCCCGAGACCGGGTCGAGCATCCCCCACACGAACGCGAGCGGCACATCGGTGCCCTCCTCGCGGCGAGCAAGCAGCTCCTGCGTGACCGACACCGCGTAGTCGTGCGCGACGATGACCGTCGAGGCGATCCCCTCAAACATGCTGGAGTCTCGTTTGCGTATCTTGCCTTACTTGCTACACTTGTGTCTATGTCCACGTCCGCCCCCTCCACATTCGCCGCCGCAGCCAACGGCACCGCGCCCTCCCGGGAGCGGGTGCGTGCGTGGCCGTCGCTGAGCCAGGCCGCACAGATGCTCGGCCTCTCGCTGTCCGCTCTATCGCGCGCGATGGATGCGCAGAAGATCCCCAAGCACAGGCTCGGGGGCCGCGCGCGAAAGATCGCTCCCGTGGCGCTGCTCGACCTCGCTGTCGAGTACGGCGCCGATGTCGCGAAGGTCGCCGACGAAGTGATGAGCATCGCTGAGCGCTCGCACGTAGCCAAGCCTCTGATCGCGGCCACCGAGCAAGACATCGGCGCCTTGTTCGCAGCAGGACCACACGATCCACTGGCCCACAAGAGGACCAGCTCGCGGCGCTGATCGACGTGATGCGCGACGCGATCGGAGTGGACGCCGCACATGACATCCTGACCGCGCCGGCATCACGGCGCCAGCCGCAACAGCCTCGGGGCGCCATCTTTCGGACCATGGTTGACCGCCAGGGTATCCAGCGGGAAACGGCGGCGGCGCCGAACACGCGCGGGTAGACGCTGCTGACTTCCCACACCGCGCGCTGGGAACGCACCGTCGGCGGACCGGCGGGCACCTTCGTACCGGGCACCGCCACGACGGAGCCCTCGCGCTGCTTCTCTCGTCCCAGGCGATGCTGACGGACTTCGACCAATCGGTGCTCGACACCGCTCGCAGATACTGCTCGGAGACAAGATCGCCTCGGAAACAGAGATCGAGGTGTCCGGGAACGAATAAGACCCTCGTCAGCTAGCCGCTTGCGCGGCAGAGCCCAGGGGACTCTTTCGCGGGCGAAGGTCCAGAAGAAGCGGTAGAGCACCCCGACAGATGTGCAAGAGCACCACATAGACACCGCTGGCATCCAGACAGACCGACCCAAGGGCGCGCGAGCTGTAGATCGCGCGGATCGCGATCATGCGCCACACACACCTCGGTCTCTCCCAGCAGCAGGTCGCCGAGCGCATGGACACAACCACCTCCGTCATCTCAGCGGATCGAGAGCGGCCAGCACCGCACCGGCACCGAAACGCTGCGACGCCTCGCCGGGGGGGCTCGACGGCCACGCCGTGCTGGGGGTTCGAGTTCGCCACCGACGGCGAGCCCGACCGCGAGCTGGTGGCGCTGTAGGGCTCTCCCGCGGAGGGCAGCCAAGGGTCCGCGCAGCTCGCCCTTCGCCGACAAGTCTCGCCCTCAACCGCGCGGAAGCGCCAGCGCGTCGCGGCTCAGGCGGTGCTGCGTTTGTTGACGTAGCAAGCGTCGGTGGCGTGACCGCTAGCCTGCTACTCACGCGGCAAAGCGAGAGTCGCAGCGAGGCGACCGGTCCACCACATGCACGTACGGTCCATAGCCACCGTCCTGGGCGGGAGTGCGCGGGTTGCCCACCGAGACGCTCGCCGGGCAGCCCCGGAGCGTGCCTTCAAGTCAAGAGCCCGCCTCCGGCGTGTCTCCCTCGATTACGACGCCGGACGACTCGAGCGCTCTCAAAGCAGGCACGTACGAAGGGCCACTCCAGGTCGTCGTTAGAAGATTTTGCAGTAACCCCGTGCGAAGCAAGTCTTGTGCCGGCTCCGGATCAACCAGCTTGGCGCGGTTCTTTTCCACCGCGTCGCTCTGCCATCTCATCGTGATTTGAGAAGAACCGCACATTCTGATGGATGTCAAAATGCACCTTGGTTTTGACGCCCGGACTCATTACGCTCTCCTTGCTGGCGATAGGGATCACTGGTCGTCCAAGGGCCTCGGCATATCCGACCTCGAAGTAGCACGATGGCCGCTCATCGGTGAGATCCGCAACAACAAACCTCGCGCGCCGAATCTCTTCCTTGATGCGCTGATCAAGCCGCTGAGCGCCTGCTCCTTATTCCAATCCTTATCGCCACGCAGGCGAACTCTTGTAGCACACTCTCAATCCGACAAACTGCTCGTTGTACTCGCGATAAACGGTCTGATCGCTCTGAGTGCCGTAACGGTCACCCTGATCGGCATCACTACAAAGGCTCGCGTCCGTGGCTGCGGCACTCGCTCGCGAATCTGCTTCTCAAACCGCTTGAAGACGTTGCGTTTGTTCTTGAGAAAGTCTGCAGCGCTGCCGTGCGCCCTCTTATCGTAACGCTCCTTGGTCTCGTATACACGAAGCTCAAGAGCTTGCCGCGTCTGGTTCTTGTTGCCCCACCTTGTCGTGATCGTCTGGTCACGCAAGAATCCTCGCTACAACCGTAAGCACATCATCTTCATCGCGGTTGAAGATGCTCTTCTGCTCACCGTTTGGAAGCTGTGCGACAAGTTGAAATGGCATCGGCTGAACAGACTAGCATCTTGACTGCTCATCAGGCCACGCACTCGACGCGGTTTGCCAGCAGGGGAGTCGAGGGACATTCCTCAACTCTCGTTCACGCGAGCGCACCCTCCCTCGGCGGTGGCATGCTGGCCCTCTTTGGTTACAGCGACCGCTAGTTTCGGGCTGGCAGTGCCCATTTTTTTGCCCGTGCACGGTGCTGCTTTCGCGCGACAGCGAGCGTCCGAGCAAGGGCCGCGCGCCACGGGATTTCCAGCAATCACACACTCCCGCTTTTGCGCGAGGGCATCCGTACACGCCAACGGCGACGCGGGAAACGGCCAACTTACCCGCCGCACCCCCAACCGCGCTGCACGCGGCCGGGGACCCCGGAGTGCGGCGTGCCCGCCTTTCAGGTCCGGGTATAAATAAAGGGTACCACAAGGGTCAACCCACAAGGGGTCGGCGGCTGCGCCGCCTTGACCTCCATGGCGATTCCGCGGGCCCTGGTCCGGACCCCATAGGGCGGGCGAGATGATGTGAGACACGATCACGCCACGCGGCGGGCCTCGCAAGCTCATCTTAACAGAAACGCGCCAAGTTTGGGTGAAAACCTTGGATTCCCCCGCATCAGATGGTAAATGTGAGGCCACAGATAACAATTGACCCCCGCACTGGT
>CAWEFQ010000008.1:0-113981 GCA_963808385.1 uncultured Solirubrobacterales bacterium
CATTGGTGCTCGGGTCGGTGGTGCTCACGGGAGTTAGGCTCGTTTTGGGATGACTCCCAAGCGCCGGGACGGGCGGCAGCCGGGTGACCCTTGTATCGGCCGTGGCCAGGCCATACTTGAGCGGCGTACTTTCAGCGGCGCTTTGCGGGCGCCAAAAGGCGCTGTCAGCGGCGCGGTACGGGAGCCCGCCGAGCAGCGGTTCCGGCTGTTGCAGGCAGGCTGAAGATCCAGTTGCGCAGCGAAGGCAAGCCCGAGAACGCGCTCACGCTCCGTCCAGACGATCTCCCGCCACCCCCGGGCACCCCGGTCCGCGCCCCGCGCCGACCAGTTACGCTGGACACGGCTCCCGGCTCTGTTCGCGTGAGCGATCGACGTTCCATACGATCCAGCTCGGGTGGGTGCGCTCGGGAATAGATTTGTGGCAGGCTCCTCGGCTGTGCGCGACGCTGTCATCTGCGAACCCCTGAGGACTGCCGTCGGGGGCTTCGGCGGTGTGTTCCGCGACGTGCCCGTCACGGAGCTCGCGGCGAGCGTCATTCGAGAGCTCATACGGCGGACGTCGCTGCCCGCGGGCGAGATCGAGGACGTGATCCTCGGTCAGGGTTATCCAAACGGCGAGGCACCGGCGCTCGGCCGCGTGGCGGCGCTCAACGCGGGCCTGGGAATCGAGGTGCCGGGACTGCAGGTGGACCGTCGCTGCGGCGCCGGCCTGCAGGCGCTGATGATCGGCTGCATGCAGGTGCAGACGGGCGCCACGGAGCTGGTGCTTGCTGGGGGCGCAGAGAGCATGAGCCAGGCGGAGTTCTACGCGATCGGGATGCGCTGGGGCGTCAAGGGCGCCAGCGTGACGCTCGATGATCGCCTCGCGCGTGGCCGGGTCACGGCCGGGGGCATCGACCATCCGGTGCCGGGCGGAATGATCGAAACGGCGGAGAACCTGCGTCGGCAGTATGGGATCCCGCGCGCAGAGCAGGACGAGCTCGCGCTGCGCTCCCACCGGCTCGCGGTGGCCGCCCAGCAGGACGGCACGTTCGCGCAGGAGATCGTGCCGGTGCTGGTCGAGAGCCGCAAGGAGGAGAAGCTAATCGAACGCGATGAGCACCCGCGCGCGGACACGACGCTCGAGCGCCTCGGCGCCCTGCGCGCGATCATGGGCCGCACGGACCCAGACGCGACCGTGACCGCTGGCAACGCCAGTGGTCAGAACGACGGCGCCGCGGTGTGCATCATCACGCACCCCGAGAAGGCCGCCGAGCTCGGCCTGAAGCCGTTCGCACGCCTGGTGTCCTGGGCGGTCGCGGGGGTGGCACCGGAGACGATGGGCATCGGCCCCGTGCCCTCGACCAAGAAGGCGCTGGAGAGAGCTGGGCTGACGCTCGCGGACATGGATCTGATCGAGCTCAACGAGGCCTTCGCCGCGCAGGCGCTGGCGGTGCTACGCGAGTGGGACCTGCCCGACGGGCTGGAGCGCGTCAACGTGCACGGCTCCGGGATCTCGCTGGGACACCCGATCGGCGCGACCGGCGGGCGGATCATGACGACGCTGCTGCGCGAGCTCGCGCGGCGCGGTGGGCGTTATGGCCTGGAGACGATGTGCATCGGCGGGGGGCAGGGGATGGCAGCGATCTTCGAGAACGTCGCGCCCGCGGGCGGGTAGGCGGTTGCGGCGCGCGGATCGCGCCACTTGCCACATCTTTCACAGATACCAGTGACCTCGGCAAGGCGCCGCACTACGCGCCCGGGAAGCGAGCCAGGCTGCGGCTGATCTCGGGCTGGCACCGTAGTCGCGGGCCAGTCCAGCCGCTCGGCGAGCTCCCGCGGCCCGGAGGGTTCGTCTCGGCCGGGACGGCGGTAGAATGACTTCAATGGCGACCGTGGCCGCTCCCTCGTTTCCACTTCATCGGCTCGATGTCGAGACCTACGACCAGATGGTCGCCTCCGGTGCGCTGGAGGACGATCCGGTCGAGCTGATAGAAGGCCTGCTCGTCGAGATGAGCCCCCAGGAATCCGAGCACTCAACGATCATCGTCAGGCTGACGCGCCATCTGGCGGGCGCTCAGGCGTGGCTGCACGTGCAGTTGCCGCTGGAGGTCCCTCCCGACTCGGTGCCCGAGCCCGATCTGGCGCTGGTGGTCGGGGAGCCCTCCCCGGACCGGCACCCGCGCACGGCCCTGCTCGTGATCGAGGTGTCCGTCAGCTCTCACAAGATCGACCGCGGCGTCAAGGCCGATCTGTATGCGAGGGCCGGCGTGCCGGCGTACTGGCTCGTGGATGTGCCTGGCAAAGCGGTCGAGGTTCGCACCGACCCCGGCCCGGACGGGTACCGCCACAACGAGGTCTACGGGCTGGGCGCGAGCGTTCCATCTCCAGACCCCGGAGTGGCCGACCTGGACGTCGGCGCGCTGTTTGAGGGGCTCTCGTGAGCGGTGCTCATGGGCATCGCCTCGCGGCCGCCCGCGCACCCGGGATCGTCTCTACGCGCGCTGTGACGTCTGCGCCGGGGCTGGGGTGGTGTTGCTGGCCGAGTCCCGCAGCAACGCCTCGGCGGCGTCTGTGTCGAGGGGCCGGGCGAAGAGGAAGCCCTGGCCGGAGTCGCACTGCTCGGCTTGCAGGAGCGAGAGCTCCCGAGGGTGTTCGATGCCCTCGGCGAGGGTCTCGATCGACAGCGACTTGCCGAGTTGCACGAGGGTGCGCAGGAGCGTTTCGCCCTCCTGATTGTCGGTCAGTCCGGAGATAAACGACCGGTCGATCTTCAGCGCGTCGACCGGGAAGCGTTGGAGGTGGGCGAGAGAGGAGTAGCCGGTGCCGAAGTCGTCGATCGCGATGCGCACGCCCAGCTGCTTGATCGCGATCAGCCGGCGCGCGGTCTCATCGGCGTTTCGCATCAGGCTCGTCTCGGTGAGCTCCAGGGTGAGCGCGCTCGGCTGAAGTCCGCTGTGTACGAGCGCGTCGCGCACGTCGCTCACGAGCTCGTCGGTGTCGAGCTGGCGCGCGGAGACGTTGACGGCCATGCCGACAGGGTACCCGGCCTCGCGCCACGCGGCGCCCTGCCGGCAGGCCTCTATGAGCACCCAGTTGCCGACCTCTGCGATCAGGCCGGTCTCCTCCAGCGTTGGGATGAAGTCGTCGGGTTGAACGACTCCCCGTGTCGGGCTGTCCCAGCGGATCAGGGCCTCCATTCCGGTGGGGCTCATGTCCCGCAGGTCAAATGTGGGTTGGTAGACGAGGAAGAACTCTTTGTTCTCCAGGGCGACGCGCAGGTCCATCTCGAGCGCCATCCGGCGCTGGATCGCATCCTGCATCACGGACTCGAACACGACATAGCGGTTCTTGCCGTCCCACTTCGCGCGGTACATCGCGATGTCGGCGTCGCGCAGCAGATCGCCGGCGCAGGCCCGGTCGCCCGCCGCGATCCCGACGCTCGCCGTCACCGCCAAGGTGGTCGCCTCACTGTTCTCTGCGGGCGTGAACGGCTGCTTCAGCGCTTCCATCAACCGCTCCGCCATCAGCTCGGGGCCAGCCGCGAGCGAGAGATCTTCGGCGATCACCACGAACTCATCGCCCCCGAGGCGCCCGAGCGCGTCGGTGGCCCGCACGACACCGTCCAGACGCGCGGCGACCGCCTGCAGGAGCTCGTCCCCGGCGCCGTGACCGAGGGTGTCGTTGACGCTCTTGAAGTTGTCGAGGTCGATGAACAGCGCCGCGATCGGCGCCTGGTGGCGGCGCGCACGCACGAGCATCTGCTCGGTGCGGTCGAGGATCAACGTCCTGTTCGGGAGCCCCGTCAGCGCGTCGTGGGTGGCCATGAACGCGAGCTCCTCCTGGCGGCGGCCGAGCTCCTGATCCGCGCGCCGGCGCTCGGCCTCGAAGGACTCGCACATCCGCACGAGCGTCACGTTGAGACTACGCTGCAACATCGCCAGGGCCTGCAGGAGCACCTCCTGGGAGAGATGGAGCTCCGCGGCGAGCTCGCGTACCACGTCATTCACCGCGTCACACCAGCGCAGGCAGCGCTTGGTGACCTCGTTCAGCGGTGCCGCGCGCTGAGCCGCCAGCTGGCCGAAGATGTGCCAGGACTCCCGACCGACCTCGCGAGCGACCTCCGGGCCCTCGCCCGCCATCCACCTGGCGACCGCGAGCGTGGAAACGGTGCCCACGCGCGCGAAACGCTCCTCGACCGTCGCATCGAGCACCACACCGGATTGCTGGGTGCGCACGACCATTCCCGCCACGACGTCCTCGGTCCGCACCTTCAGCGCCTCGCCGAGACGGCAGAGACCCTCGCCGGACTCCGCCGGAGCCCCCGGCGCCATCGTTTCGGCCGCGGTATCAACCCGCCGGCTCGGGTCTGGAACCGACATCACCTCAACCAGTCGGCTCTGAACGCCCATTCCCTGAGTCGATTCCCTCGCGGTAGGCAAGCGTTTGTGTCGCAGACGCCTACGAGACAATCCGGCCCCGGGACGCCACTACGTGCTTTCGGAGGGCGCCCCAAGGCCAAGCACAACTTCTAAGGAGACTACATCCTTCGTCCATCACCATACCCAAAATCGGTCGCGTTGGCAAGCTTAATTCAGCAATTTGCGCGAACAAAACCGTACCGCCAGGATGTGAATATGACTATGTTCTCTAAAACGAGCGTCTGCCCAGCGCTCACTGCGCGACTTCAACGGCGCGCGGCGGGGTCCCCGGGCGTGCTCGGCAGTCCGCGCCGGCGGCTCGTGATCGCGATGGTGTCGTGTCGCGGACGCCGCACGCCGGGTCGCGCTTGGCGTCGCGTACGCGTCAGCCGACACGAGCAGCTCCACCAGCCTACGTTGCTCGCCGGCGCGTCCGGCTTCCGCTCGCATCTGTCCTCTCTCCTCCCAAACCAGAGCACCCGTCTGCCCGAACACCGACTATAGTCAAAACATATAGCGACGTGTCGCTATACAAGCGCTTACGGGACCGTCAAGATGCCTCAAATGCCACCCCGCGTCGCAACCCGCTATCCGGACACGTGGAGGATCCCCGACCTGTCCGAGCCTCGCTACTCACAGTCGCTCGAGCGCGGCCTGGCGATACTTGAGTGTTTCACCCCCGAGCGCCCGGTGCTCGGGATCGCCGACATCGCCGACAGCCTGGGGATGAGCCGCTCGACGACCCATCGCTACGTGACGACGCTCGTCGCGCTGGGATATCTGGAGCAGGGCGCCAAACGCAAGTACCGGCTCGGGCTGCGTGTGACCGATCTGGGGATGTCCGCGCTGAACTCGACCGGCCTGCGCGAGCACGCCCACGCCGATCTCTCCGAGCTGGCCCACCGAGCCGGCTACACGATGAGCCTCGCGGTGCTCGACGGCGAGGAGATCTTCTACGTCGATCAGGCGCACGGCATCCGCCGCCGCCAGCGCGCGGGCGAGCTGGATCTGAAACCGGGGTCGAGCCTGCCCGCCTACTGCACGGCGCTCGGGAAGGTGCTGCTCGCATATCTGCCCGAGCACGAGCGCCGCGAGTGGCTCTCAACCGCCGTCTTGGAGCGCCGCGGCCCGAACACGATCACGAGCAAGAGCAAGCTGCGCGAGGAGCTCGCTCAGGTGCTGGACGAAGGCTTCGCCGTCGAGGATCAGGAGCTCGCCGAGGGGCGTATCGCGATCGCCGCGCCCGTCCTCAACGAGGCCAGCGAGATCACGGCCGCGATCGACATGACCGCCCAGACGCCGGGAATCGCGCTGGAGGAGCTGGCGGGCGGTCTCGGACCGCATCTGATCTCCACGGCCGATCGCATCTCCGCGCGGCTCGGCTACCGGCGCCAGAGCGAGTCCCACGGCTGAGGCGCAGCGCCCGGCGCCGTCGAGATGAGGGCGCGCCTGCGAGCAGCCGTGCCGGCGGCCCCGCCTCTGACGCTCACACCCCCGCTGCGCGGCAGGCGCTGCGGTGGGCCTCTCGCTCGAAGGCGTCGTCCAGTGGCGCCAGCTCGCCCGGGTCGATGCGCAGCGCCGTGGCGATCAGCCAGTCGGCGAACCACGCGTTCTTCGGTAGCAGCGGGCCGTGCAGGTAGGTCCCGATCGTGTTGCCCTGACGCGCGCCCTCCTGGCCGGAGCGCCCGTCGTTGCCGTATCCCCTGATGACCCGCCCCAGCGGCTCGGCGTGCGCACCGAGGTGGGTATGACCGCCGTGGTTCTCAAAGCCCGCCAGCACACGCCGGCCGATCGTCGATCGGTGGGCGGGAGCGCCTTGGCCGTCGAGTGAGACCTCGATCGCGACGTTGCCGATCAGCCGCCGGCCGGGCTCGCGGACCGTGCGAACGTCCAGCAGGCCGACGCCCTCGATCCGCTCCTGCCCGAGCACATACGCCGCGCCGAGCAGCTGGTAGCCGCCGCACACGCCCAGTATCACGGCGTCGCGAGCGGCGGCGGCGTGCAGCGAGGAGCGCTTGCACTCAAGGAGATCCTCGGCGCACAGGCGCTGGTCGCGGTCCTGGCCGCCGCCGATGTAGAAGAGGTCGTGCGCGCCGGGGTCCAGCGGCTCGCCGAGTCCGCTGCCGTGCAGCTCAAACCCGATTCCTCGCCACCCGCAGCGGCGCTCCAGGACGATCAGATTGCCGCGGTCGGCATAGATGTTCATCAGATCCGGATACAGCGCGCACACGCGCAGCGTGCGCTCCCTGGCTCGGCCTACCGCCATGAGCGCTCCGCCTCCCCGCGGCGCACGAGCAGCTCGCGCAGCGCGAGCATCGCGGTATAGGTCGGCAGCACATACAGCGGCGCCTGTGGCGCCGACTCTCCACGATCGCCGGCCGCCTCCGAGACCGCCCGGTCGAGGTCCTCGACGACCTCGATACGCTCGGGCTCGATCCCCGCGTACTTCAGGCGCAGCGCCAGCTCGGGCGCCCGCGTGCCGGAGCACCTCGCGCTGCGCACACGCCCGGCGAGCAGCTCGAAGTCGGCATCCCAGATCCAGGAGACGTCATGCCCGTCGGCGGTGTTGTCGTTGAGCACCCCCAGCAGGTCGTGCTGGCCCGGCTCCAGCGCGAGCGTGCGCAGCACCTCGTTTGCGCCCGCGGGATTCTTGACGAGCAGGATCCTCGTCTCACGGGGGTGGGCGGGCTCTCCGATCATCACGGTCTCGGCCCGCCCGAACGCGGCTGTGGTGCGCTGCAGCCCCTGCACTATGCAGCGCAGCGGCACCTGCAGAGCGACGGCGAGCGCGGCGGCCGCGAGCGCGTTGTAGACGTTGTAGAGCCCAGGCAGGGCAAGCGTCACCTCGGCCGCGCCCGCCGGGGTGTGCAGCGTGAAGCGGCTGCTGCGCACCCCCTGCAGGCTCACATCGGTCGCGCTCACCGCCGGCGCCGGCCTGGCCTGCCCGCAGCCCGGGCAGTGGTAGTGACCCAGATGGCCGAGATAGACGGCGTCGAACACGTAGGGCGCGCCACAGCGGCGGCAGTGCTTGGCGTCGGCGGCGTGGGCCATTCCGGGCAAGGCCAGCGAGTCGTCCTCCACACCGAAGTACAGGACGCCGTCATCGCCGCCGTCGCGATCGCCATCGCCATCGCCGCGCATGACCTCCCGCCCACGGCCGAGGTCGGCGATGAGCGGGTCGTCGGCGTTCAGCACGAGCGTGGCCTTGCGCGCCGGGCCGTCGCGCAGGGCCGAGATCCAGCTGTCGGCGATCGTCTCGAGCTCGCCGTAACGGTCGAGCTGGTCGCGAAACAGGTTCGACAGCAGCACCGCACGCACGTCGAGCAACCGGGCGGCGACCGGCGCGAGCCACAGCTCGTCGATCTCGAACAGTCCCAGCTCGCCGGCGATTCGCCCGTGCGGACGGGCGGCGGACAGCAGCGTCGAGGCGATCCCGCCCGCCATGTTCGCGCCCGCCTGATTGTGCACGAGCTCGACGCCGTGACGCTGCAGGATGCAGGACGCCATAGTGGCCGTCGTCGTCTTGCCGTTCGTGGCGGATATGAGCACGCTGCCGCGCTCAAGACGCGAGGCGAGCGCGCCGAGCGCGTCCGGATCCAGGCGCATCAGGACCTTCCCCGGGGCGCTCGTGGCGCCCCCGCCGCGCAGCCGCGAGAGGGCGCCGACAGCCCGCGCGAGCGCGAGCTTGACCGCCAGCGTGTCCACCGTCAGCTCCCCGTCGGGGACTCGCCGCACGATGGCGCAGGCGCCGGCGCGGCGGAGGCCGTGGCCGGCGGATCGGCTGACGCCGAGAGGGGGGAGGGCGCGGCGAAGGGCGAGTCGGGCGGCGGGGCCGGCGGGGTCAGCATCGTGACCGCGCGGGGCAGGGCCCGCACGCGCACGGGCAGCTCGCCGATCGGATCGCCGTCCGCGTACATCGTGAACGGGCGGTCGGCGCTGACGGAGACCTCGCGCGCGCGGAACACCCTCACGCCGGGCTCGTGCACATGCCTGCCGCTGAACACCTTCGGCAGGATCCCGGTCAGGAACCTGAGCTTGCTGACGCTCTCGAGGACCACCACCTCGAGCAGGCCATCGTCGAGCAGCGCGTCCGGCGCCGCACGCATACCGCCCCCGTAGGTCTTCGAGTTGGCGGCTCCGACCGTGTAGGCGGTGAAGCTGTGGCGCTCGCCCGGCGGGTCGAGCTCGATCTCGAAGCGAGCGGGCCGCCAGGACAGCAGGGCGCGCAGCGCGCCATAGGCGTACACGAGCCCGCCGAGCCAGGCGGGCGCCTCGTTGGCGATGCGGTTCGCGTCGCTGTCGAAGCCGGCGGAGGCGATCCCCACGAACGCGCGCCCATCGCCGGCACCCGGTCCTTCCGACCGTGCTGTGACGCCCATGCTCTGCACCTCGCCGACATCGATCGCGCGGGGCAGGCCCGTGGCGATCGTCGCGCACGCCTCGATCGGATCCCCGGGGATTCCGAGTACCCGCGCGAGATCGTTGCCGCGCCCGCCCGGCAGCAGGCCGAGCACCGCGCCCGGAGCCTCTCGCAGCACGTCCGCGACGGCGCCGATCATGCCGTCCCCGCTGAACACGACGACCGTCTCACCCGCATCCGCCGCCGCCCGCGCGAGCGCGCGCGCGTGGTCGAGGTCGCGCGTATCCTCACGACGCACGCTCAGGCCGAGCTCTGCCAGCCTGTCCTGCACCGCGGGGGCGGCTCGGCGCGCGCGACCGCCCCCGGCGGACGGGTTCACCAGCAGGCAGACGGGCGCAGACACCGTCCAAGCGTATTGCCCGTCGCGCAGGTTCGCGGGCATCTCACGCCCGCGGCGGGACCTGGGGTTCGCGGCCAACGCGTCCGTCGGGCGAGCTCTCAGGGGGTCCAGCAGGCGACGGTAGTCCTTGCGCGAGGAGTGCTTGTGATGGGTCTGCTTGACCATCGCAGACATCTTGGCGCAACTCCTTCGCGAGGATGCGACGCCCCGGGGCTGTGTCGCCCCGGGGCGGTGGGAGGTTTGTTCTTCTGTTGGCGCGCTATACAGCCGAGCCGGCTGGCGGTGCGGCGGATGGAATCCGCTGCGCTGCCGTCTCTTCGGGCTTTCCCCTGAGGTTCAGCCACCAGTTCAACATTGGCAACAGGAACAGAATGGCCCCGAACACGATCAGCAGAATTCCGGCGAGGATCGCGATGCTGCCGATCTGTCCCCAGCCCCAGGCCTGGAGCAGCAGGCCTCTCAGCGTCTCTCCCGTGAACAGGGTCGTACGCTCACTCGCGAGCTTCGCGTTCTTCATACCCCCGGCGATCCATTCCCCGCTCACTTCGGAGTAGGTCTTGCCGCCCGCGATCTTGTTCATGTCAGGAGCGATCTGGTCTTCGGCGTACGCTTTCGCCTGGGTGCCGGTGAGTACCTGCTGCCCTTCGTACTGCTTGAGGTCCGGGTACTCCGCCGGCTTCGGGAAGGTGATCTTCTGCGGGCCCAGCTGGTTGTGCACCACTTCGTGGTCGTAGCTGCCGCCGACGATCGACACGATCCCGAGCACGATCATCCCGGCGGCCGCCCCGGCCGCGATCGGGGTGAGGCTCGTGACCTTTTTTAGAAATGTGTTCATTACTCCTCCTCTATGAGAGTTCTCTTACCCGCGCACAGCCTATCCGGTTGCGCTCGGCACGACATCCGCTGCCGACGGCGGGACTGGTGCGGCAAACCGGACATCCCATCCATCGTCGGCGATGGTCAACCGGGCGCGCCACTGCTCCATCGCCGCCGGGCGGCGTTGTTGGGTCTTCGGCTCGGGCATCAGCATGGCCATCAGCGCACGAAGCGCCCCATCCGCGCGGCCGTGATCGTTTCGCGCAGAGTCTCCAGAGCATCGTGCCCGGGACGCCAGCGCAGCTCGCGCCGCGCCTTGGCCACGTCCATGATCACCGGCTCGCGAAAGGCGCTCACCCACTGCGCCTGTGCGGGCAGGATGCCCAGGCGAGCGACCATCTCCGCCACCGCGTCGATGGCCAGCTCGGGCACCGGGATCGAGTACCAGCCGAGCTCGCGCGCGAGCTCTGAGACGGTGAGCTGCCCGGGCCCGGCGAGGTTGTACGTGCCAGGCGCGCCGCGGCCGAGCACCCCGGCGCGCATCGCGCTCGCCACGTCGTCGTGGTGCACCAGCTGAAACGGCACACCAGGATCGGGCAGGACCGGCCGCAGGATCGGTACACCGTCGAGCAGCCGCATCACCGGCCCGGGCAGCCGTTCGGAGATCTGCGTGTAGGGCAGGCTGTCGATCAGCAGCGGCGCCTCGGGACCCGCGACGATGCACGGACGGAACACGTAGGCGCTGGTGGAGCCGGCGGCGAGCGTCTGTAACAGCAGCGCCTCGACCTGCGCCTTCTGGGCGGAGTAGTAGTGGCCGGCGCTGCCGCGCGCGGGCACGTCCTCGGTGAGCGGCTGCGGATTGTCGCCATGAAATCCATACGCGGCCACCGACGATGCGTACACCAGGCGTTTCGCGCCGGCCGAGACCGCCGCCTGGAACACGTTGCGCGACCCGTCCAGGTTCACCGCCGAGGTCTCCCGCGGGCCGCCCATGATCATGAACGCCAGGTGCACGACCACGTCTGCGTCTCTCACCAGCTGCGCCACGGCCCCGCGGTCGAGCACGTCGCCGCGCCGGTATGAGACCTTCTTCCAGCCACGCTGCGCGGGGTCGAATGGCCGGCGCGCCATGCCGAGCACCCTTCCCACCTCGCGTGAGCGCTCGAGCGCCGCGACCACCGCCTGGCCGATCTCGCCGGTGGGACCGGTGACCGCGACGGTGAGGCCCACCGCGGGAGCAGGGCGTTGCGCCATCGGACTGTTGTAGCGCACCGCCGCATGCGCGCGCCGGGAGCGGCGGACCCGCGGTGTCGGCGCGGTGTCTGACGCGACGGGACGGCGCGACGCAGCGCCGCGACCATGCCCCGTTGCGCACGAGTCGGCGTCTAGCGAAACGTGCTGACGGCAAACCAATCTGACTCGAGCTGTGGAATGCGCTCGCAGACGCCGCACACAATGTCCAAGACCGCGCGGCGCCCAATCTCCTCGCGTTCATTGCGCTCCATCGAGATCGGCGCGTCTTCTTCCCATGTGGCTATGATCTCAGCCCCAGCTTTGGCAAACCGGGCATGATCGTCGTTCCCGTCAAGTCCCCGCCATAGCAAGTCAAGAGCATGGGCAGGCGCCGGGAAGCCTGCATGAAGAGTGATGCTGAACGTCACGCGGCAACACTACAGCGAACCGAACGAAATCGACGCGGTTCCGGGCCGCTTGAGGACCCCGCGGTCGTGGTCTTCAAGCGATCCTTGACTCCAGCCGATACTTGGGCGATGTCCGTAGAGCCGAGCGTCAAGCCGGATGGGGTGGCCATGAGTGCCGAGGGCGCCGCCGTGGCGGCTCTGCGAGAGCTGCCCGAGGCCAGGATCCTTGTCTTCGATCGCGACCTTCGCTTCGTCCTGTCCGCCGGTGAGACGCTCGCGCACGGGGCGGGAGCCGAGCCGACCGTCGGCTGCGAGGGGGCGCTTGTCAAGGAGGTCTTCCCGGAGAGCTTGTGGAAGCTGATCGAGCCGTTGTGTCGCTCGGCGCTGGATGGTGAGACGCGCTCGCGGGAGATCTACAGCGCCGATGACGACCGGTCGTTGATGGTCAATGTGGGGCCGATGCGCCTCAAGGACACTCCGGCTCGCAACGGCCAACCCTCCGCCGTCGCCGGTGGGGTGGCCGTGATTCTCGACATCACCGCGCGCCGCGCGGCCGACGAGATCGCGAGGTCTTCTCACGATCACTTCGAGCAGGTATTCGAACGTGCTCCGATCGGGATGGGGTTGATGGATCTGGAGGGTCGCTGGACGCTCGTCAATCGCGCGCTGTGCGAGATCACCGGTTACACTACTGAGGAGCTCATCGGCCAGCGGTTTGCCGAGATCACGCATCCCGATGACGTGCACAACGATGGGTCTCAGCACGCGCAGTTGCTGGCCGGCGCCATTCCGGCGTTTCAGATCGAGAAGCGCTACTTCAACGCCGCAGGCGAGATCGTGCCGGCGATCCTGTCGATCTCGCTCGTGGGTGACGCGCAGTCCGCGCCTGTGCACTTCATCGCTCAGCTGCAGGACATCTCCGAGCGCAAGCGCCTGGAGGAGCATCTGCGTCACCTCGCCGACCACGACCCCCTCACGGGTCTGCGCAACCGCAGGCTGTTCGAGCACGACCTCAAGCTGCAGGTGGCTCGCTCCCAGCGCTACGGCGAGCGCGCCGCGGTCATGGTCGTGGACCTCGACGCCTTCAAGCAGATCAACGACCTGCACGGTCACAAGGTCGGCGACGATGCGCTCAAGGCCGTCGCCATCGCGCTCACCCGGCGGCTGCGGGAAACCGACCTGGTGGCCCGTCTGGGGGGAGACGAGTTCGCGGTGCTGCTGCCGCACGCCGAGGATGACGGCACGGTCATCGTCGCGGACGGTCTCGTCCGCGTGATCGCCGCGTGCAGCGTCGATGCCGGCGACACGGTGGTTCATCCCGCCGGCAGCGTCGGCGTGGCCATCATCGACCGATGGACCATCAGCGCTGAGCGGGTGCTCGCCGAGGCCGACCGTGCCATGTACGCCGCCAAGCACGCCAGGGCCACCGCCACGCCCGTCTGAGCGTGGGCTCATCGTCTGCTGCCGATACCCACCCCAAACGGAATCGCCGTCTAAGCAGGCGAGCGCGACCGGGCTCAGGAGCTCCCGCGCGCGGCCGCCTGCGCGCGGTCGCGCCGGCGCCGCCCGATGGCGGCGATCACGGCGAGGACGGCGGCCACCAGGAAGAGGCCGAGCAATACGCCGGGCGCGACGCCGATCCCGCCGAAGGGAAGCGAGATCAGCTCGATAACGCCGAGCCCGAGCGCGAGCAGCACGACGATCAGGACCACGATCAGCAGGATGCCGCGCACGCGCGCGAGGATGCCGGCGGAGCCGGGGGGGATGAGCAGGCCCATCGCCCGCAGCGCGAACATCTGCCTGCCGGTCGGCGGGGTCTGGCCGAGGCGCTCGACGGCGTCCTTGAGGTCCCCGGCGCGACGTTCGGCCAGCGCCAGCGAGGCGTCGGCCATGCGCCGCAGCTGCATCCGCTCCTGGGGGCGGGCGGCGGCGATGGAGCGCTGGAAGTAGCTGCGCGCCTCGTCCGCGTCAAAGCGCTCAGACGCGCGCGCGCCCAGTATCGCCAGAGCCGCCGACTTGTACTTGGTCTCGTTCTCGAGCTCCTCGTCGGAGCGCTGCTCGAGCGCCTGGATCGCCTCGAGGGCGCCGCGCTGCTCCATTCGTACCTGACGCTGTTTGGGGGCCATCGCGCGGTCATTCTATGGTCTGCGCGGCGGCCGCGGGTCGCAGGGAGCCCGACGCGCTCGCCGGGGCCGGGCACGACGGCCGCGGGCGCGGGTCGGGTGGATCCTCACAGGACGTGCCAGGCGATATTGTCGGCGGCGTGCTCGCCCGCCTGAACCGCCGTCTTGACTGCCTGCTGCTCGTCGTCGCCCTGCTGATGACGGGGTGCGTATGCGCGCCGGCGGCCCCGGCGGCGAGCGTGGGCGGCGGGAGCGCGTTCAGCGAATTGACCGAAGGCGGCAAAGCAGCAACCGAAACGACCGCCAGCACCGCGTCCACCGGATCCTCCGGGTCGAGCTCGACCGCGAGCTCGAGCTCGAGCACCGTGCTGCTGCTCGGGGTGATCGCCGCGGGGGCGCTGATCGCTGGGATCGCATTTTTGATCATGCGCGACGCACACCGCGTCGCGCCGGTCAGCGACGGACAGGCGATCGGACGCTCCGGCCGGGATCCCGCCGCCACCATGCGCAAGCGCCGTGCGAAAGCGAAGGCCGCGCGCCGCCAGCGAAAACGCAACCGCTGAGCGGGAGTCAGGGCGAGAGGATGCCCGAGGGTCAGGACGGCCGTGCTGCCGGCCGGTCAGAGCCGTGCCGGCAGGTCAGGACGACTGCGTCCGCGCCCGCGTCCCGGCGCCCCTGACGGTGACGGCGACAGCGGGTGTGCGCACCCGCGGGGGGGAGGGGCAGACGGGATCGGATCCGTGAGGTCCCCGGCGACGTGGGTGCGGTCGGGGCGCGCGCGGGTGGGGATCCAGCGGGGAGGCGGGCAACGTCTTGCTGCCGCCGTCGTCGTCGTCGGATGCGCCCGACTCGTCGGCATCGACCGGCGCGGCCATGTTCATCGCCTGGTCGTTGCGAAACGGGATCCAGAGCATGAGCGCGGCGATCGGCAGCTTCAGCAGCGCGAGCAGGACGATCACCATCCACAGCGACATGGTCCCCTCGATGCTACTACTGCCCGGTGGATTCGTCTGAGGTGTGTTCGCCTGAGCAGCGAGAGCTGGTGGCGCTCGAGCGCGACGTCGTCGCGTGCCGGCGCTGTCCCCGGCTGGTGGCCTGGCGCGAGCTCGTCGCCCGCGAGCGCAAAGCGGCGTTTGCCGATCAGACGTACTGGGGCAGGCCGGTTCCCGGCTTTGGCGATCCCCGGGCGCGGATCCTGGTGCTGGGCCTCGCGCCGGCCGCGCACGGCGCGAACCGGACCGGCAGGATGTTCACCGGCGATCGCTCGGGCGATTTCCTGTATGCGGCGATGTGGCGCGCGGGTCTGGCCAGTCAGCCGTCCTCGACGGCGCGCGGGGACGGTCTGCGACTGCGCGGCGTGTGGGTGACCGCGGCTGTGCGGTGCGCGCCGCCCGCGAACAGGCCGGCGCCGGACGAGCGCGACGCGTGCCTGCAGTGGAGCGTTCGCGAGCTCGAGCTGCTGCCCGCCGTGCGGGTGATTCTGTGCCTGGGCGCCTTTGCCTGGAACGCCGCCATGCGTCTGAGCGCCGCGGTGGCGCTCGCGCGGGCGTCAGACGGCGATGGCGCCGCCGGCGCGGCCGACGACGCCCGCGCCGCGGATGAGCCGCGTCCGCGTCCGGGATTCGGTCACGGGGCTGAGCACCTGGCAGCGCGACACGCGGTGATCGGCTGTTATCACCCGAGTCAGCAGAACACGTTCACGGGCAGGCTGACCGAGCCGATGATTGACGCCGTGCTCGCGCGCGCGGTTGAGCTGGCCCTGGGGTGTGATGCCCCGTAAAGCCCTTGTTAGTTTACATAACATATATTATCGAGCGTTGAAAGTCGGGGAAGGGTGGGTGTTGGAAGGTGGCGTGTACGACGCCACCTTCCAGTCTGCCCTGGACGGTCGTGAGTTCTTGCAGCGGGCTCACGCGCTGGCGAGCGACTCGACGCCCGCCGCCTGCAGAATCGCCACTGCTTCCTCACGTCGTCGCTCGGCTAGGCGCTCTTCAGCGTTCTCTCGTGCCTTATCGGAGATGGTGAACCCGGCGATGTCGGGCAGCCGGAAGATTTTGCCGAGCCCACCCCAGGTGCCGTCTGGGATCTCAAAGCTGAAGACCCACACCCTGAACTCCGGGTTTGGGTACTTGCCCGCCTCCGCCTCCACGACAGCCTGGGTGATGTCCGCGGTCACGGCCGCCCTGCGCTCGTCGTTGTACTGGCCCTCGGGGACCTGGCACACGAACCGGTAATGGGGCACCTCGGCGGGTGCGCCCGCGACATACATCTCGTGGCGGTGCACGAACAGCCACGCGATCGACCGTGCCGCCTCGTTGCTCGGATCCACACCCTCGTGTTCGAGTAGCAGATCGGTGACGCGGCTGAGCAGCTTGCGCTCGGCATCTGCGGGCAACGCGTCCTTCGGGATATACGCATCGCACATCGGCATGTCTTGGCTCTCCTTCTCTCCCGTCCAACAGGAGGCTGGGTTGGTAGGTTGGATGCAGCCTAGCCTGGCTTGATCCAAAAGTCAAACGCAGCTACCCTCGCCCCATGCACCCAGACCGATTCAGCTTCAGCACCGAGAACTGCTCAATCCAGCGGAGCCTTGAGATCGTGGGCGAGCGCTGGACACTGCTCGTGCTGCGCGAGGCCTTCTACGGCGTACGACGCTTCGAGGACTTCGTCCGCGCTCTGGGCTGCCCACGAGACGCGCTCAGCGCCCGCCTGAACGCACTCGTCGAAGAGGGCATCATGCGACGCGAGCCCTACCGCGAGCCAGGCAGACGGGCACGTAATGAGTACCGGCTGACCGAGAAGGGGCTCGAGCTCTTCCCCGCCCTGCTCGCGCTCCTTCAGTGGGGCGACCGTTGGACGGCTGACCCGAGCGGCCCCGCTGTGAAGCTCACCCACCGCGACTGCGGCGCGCCCCTAACGATGATCATGGGCTGTGCCCACGGGCACAGCCCGCTCACGGCGCGCGACGTCGAGGCCAGGCCCGGACCCGGAGCCCGGAGGGTCGCCTGAGACCAATCGCGTCGCCGCGAGGCCCAATGACACAGTCGGTGGAGTCCGGCGACTCGGCGGCAGCAGCGACCGATCGTGATCGGCCGCGCTGGCATCGTCGCCGATTGCTGGGGCGACCGTAACGCGATTGCGGCCAGCGGGCTTTGCGGCGTAGAGCGCAGCGTCGGCGTGCAGGAGCAACTCCATCGCGCGCGAGCACAAGCCCGCAACGGACGGTGGGTGTCGCACAAACTCCCGGTCTGTTCGGCGCGGTGCGAGCGTCTCATCATGTCCACGC
Organism: uncultured Solirubrobacterales bacterium; assembly: GCA_963808385.1. Taxonomy (GTDB): domain Bacteria; phylum Actinomycetota; class Thermoleophilia; order Solirubrobacterales; family Solirubrobacteraceae; genus Palsa-744. The sequence continues at coordinate 17,026 of CAWEFQ010000008.1, forward strand.
GTGGCTTGCGCTCAGGACGATTACCAGTCGCCAGCGGCGTCGAAGTCGCGCGCCTGACGGGGCTCGGTCTCGAACGTCGCTTCGCGCTCGGCGATTCCGTCGTTGTAGATGCCTGCGATCACGCCGGCGTCGGGGGCCTGTGCGGCTCGCACGCGCGCGGTGCTCATCATGCCCCGGATTCTCACCCAAACGGCGGGCGAGGCGAATGGACACATGGCCAAAGCGTGTTGACCGGCCCGCCGCGTCGAGAACATTGCGTCAGGGCGGGCTGAGGGATGCGTCTGCCAAGATCGAGCTGATGGTGAGCGCGGGAGACGAGCTGGTCAACCCCGTCAGCGGCGAGCGGATCGTGTTCCTGCAGACTGCAGCCGATACCGATGGGCGGCTGCTGGAGATGGACGATTTCTGGACGCGGCCCGGGCATCGCACGCCGGAGCACATCCATCCCGAGATGCAGGAGCGCTGGGAGGTCATCGCCGGCAGCGTGTGCTTTCGTATCGCTGGGGTCGAGCGGACCGCCGGCCCGGGCGAGGTCGTCGTCGCTGCGGCGGGCGTTCCCCACATGGCCTGGAATCCCGGCGCCGAACCCGTCCATCTGCGTATCCAGATGCGCCCGGCGCTGCGCTGGGAGCGGTTCATCGAGCGGTTGTTCAGGCTTGCACGCGACGGGCACACCGACGAGCGAGGGATGCCGGACCCGACGCTGATGATAGAGCTGCTGCCCGAGTTCCCCCGCGAGATCGCCTCGGCGCCGGCGAGCGGCCACTGAAGCGCCGCGAGCCCCTCAGCGCTGCTGCGCCCGCCTGCGGGTGGCGCGCAGGAGGGCGCGAACCACCAGTATGTGGCCACGGGTGCCGATGACGAGCCTGCGGTACACGCGGCCGCCGGCGCCCGGGAACGTCGCGCGGGTCTCTGCGCTGAGCGTCGTGTGACGCTCGCCCGCTACCAGACGGAAGATGAGGGCGTAGGAGGAGAAGCGGTGGTGGCCTCCCAGCGCGAGTTCCTTGCCGGGCTCGGCACGGACGACGGTGAACCCGGGCAGGGTCGAGCCGGCGAGCAGAGGGTCTCCCGAGCGGATCGCCGGCTCAGCCTGCAGCAGCCGCGTACCAAGGCTGGGAACGCGCCATAAGCGCCCAATCACCTCCCCGAGCGTGTTCCACACCAGCATCGGATCATCCACCCGAATCGTGATTGTGTGCTCGTCGATGCGCGGCAGATCCTCGACGCCGACCCCTGCGTCGACATCGGCGCGTGGCCGCGCTTGCGCAGAGGCATCCGACGGGCGCTCGAATTCGCTCATCGCGAGGTCTCTTCGATCCAGGCAAGAACCTCCGAGGCGTTGCGCTCCGGCGGAAACACGGGGTAGAAGACCTTCTCGATGCGGCCCTCGCCCGCGATGAACGTCAGCCGCCGGTACAGGCGCATACCCGCGGCCTCAAAGGTCGGCAGACCGAGCCGGTCCGCCAGCTGTAGGCCGCTGTCGCTGAGCAGCGGATATGGGATGTGCTCACGCTCGGCGAACTCCGACTGCTCACCTGGAGATTGTACGCTGATGCCGATCACCGACGCGCCGTAGGCAGCGAGATCCTGAACGTGGTCGCGGAAGGCGCAACTTTGCAGCGTGCAGCCGCGAGCACCCGGAATCCCGTCCCAGCCCTTGGGCGGCGGCTCACCCGGCCGACCCGTCCGCGGGTAGACATAGATCACCAACAGCGCACGGGCGGCCTCGGCAAGGTCGAGCTGATCGCCGAGCGTCGACGGCAACGACAAGCTGGGCACTTCGCTGTCGAGCAGATGATCGGCAGCTCCATCATCGACCGGCACAGGCAGGCTTCCGCTCGCTTCAGACATCTCTGGATCCCAGGCGAGGCCCCCGTGGCTGTTCGGACATGTCGACCGTGACCGCGCAGGTGACAGAGTTGGCGATGAAGCACGCCTCGTGCGCTCGATGATGAAGCCGGTCGAGGACGTCTCGGGGTACATCTGACGCAAACGTCACGCGGGGACGGAGCGCCACGTCGAGGAAGCGCACGCCGTCCATCGTCCCCTCCGGGTGATCCTCGTAGGAGAGGACGCGCAGATGCTCGCGCCGGGCGAAGTCCAGAAACCACAGCATGTGACAGGCCGACAGCGCCGCGACAAACAACTCCTCCGGATCGGCCCTCTCAGAATCGCCACCAAAGGCGGGCATGCAAGACCCCGCGAGCGTCTGGCCGGCGAGCTGGATCGTGTGGGCGCGCAGATCGCTCTTGTTGCCGTCCCAAACGACCCTCGCGTGATGCTTCGTCGTCTCGCTCATCAAATGCGACGCCCTGACCTGTCATCCATGGAGATGACCGCCAATCCTACTTCGCCAAGCTCACCTGATCCTGAAACGACCGTTCATGCCACGACTGGTCACGCACCGCGCCGACGACATCCTCGACGCCGCGACGCACGAGCTGCGCCGCTGGGCCAGGTGCTGGACACCCACCGGGTCGGCCGACCCACGCCGGAGCGCTTGCCTTGAGGCTTGCACTTGCGGTTTACTTGCGGTATGGTGGTGTCGTGTCTGTCAAGGATCTCAATGTCCCGGAGATGCTGTTCTACGCGCCTTTTGATCAGCCGTTGCGCGAGCTGCTCAAGGACATCGGCGGCAGCCAGGTCAACGAGCTTGGCCGCGCCGCCGAGGAGGCGCTGCACGGCGATCCACGCGCCGCGACGGTGTATGTCCGCACCTATCAGCGGCTGACGCGCACGCTGCTCAGCGCGGCGGCCGAAAGCCGCCCGGATGCTTTCACGATCGGCGCAGCGGGCCACGTCGAACTGCAAGACCGCTCCGGCGTGCGTGCGGGCTGGATCGAGGCGGCGCTGGACGAGAGCGCGGCCGAGGCTCCGTTCTCGCGCTGGGCGGCGCTGCTCGGCATGCGCGAAGGCGTGGCGATGTACGCGCTCGCCTCGCTGCGCGCGCTGGTACCCGACTCCTACCCGCTCGACCCGCCCGCCACGAATGGCGTACTTGCGATCTCCAACCTCGATGCGCGCCGCTTCCTACGTGGCGTGCGCCGCTACCTCAACAACGCCGACGAGCCCCCGCTTGAGCGCATCCAGGAGATCTTCGCGCTCAACTACACCGAGCTCGGCAGCCTGTTCGGCGTCACGCGCCAGGGCGTCAAGGACTGGATCGAGCGCGGTGTTCCCACCGGGCGCCAGGAGAAGGTCGCCACCGTCGCCACGATCGCCGACCTGCTCGAGCGCAAGCTCAAGCCCGAGCGGATCGGGGACATCGCGCGCCGACCCGCGGACGCCTACGGCGGCCTGACGATGCTGGACCTCATCCGCCGGGACCGCCACCGCGAGCTGCTCGGCATCACGCGGCGCTCGTTCGACTGGGCGACCGCCGCCTGATAGTGGCCACCCGCCGGGTCCCGCTCCACCACGGCAGCACCGTGCGCCGCGCCGGCCGCTGGTACCGGCTCGCCGAGCCCGACTGGTCAGACCCGCTCGACAGCGGCTACAGCAAGGCCGGCGGTGGCCGCTGGAACGCCCCCGGCGCGTTTCCAGTGCTCTACCTCAACGACACCGCCGCCACCGCGCGCCTCCAAGTGCTGCACAAGCTCGCCGGACTCCCCTACGCGCCAGAAGACCTCAACCCCGACGAACAGCACGACCTCGTCAGCGTCGACGTGCCCGACAACGCCTACCTGGACTGCATCTCAGACAGCGGACTCACCCTCCTCGGTCTGCCGGCCTCCTACCCGCGCCATGCCAACGGCCGACCAGTCAGCCACGCGACCTGCCGGCCCGTCGGCCAACAGGCCTGGGACGACGGGCTGCCCGGCATCGCCTGCCGCTCAGTCGCCGGCGGCGCGACCAGGACCAACGAGGAGCTCGCATTCTTCGACCGCGCACACCAACCGCACCCAACCGCTACCGCCCGCGCCCCGTTCGCCGACTGGTGGTGGGACACCCGAACAGAAGACCGCAGCGCAAACGCCTGACGGCGAGGTCTCGAACCCCGGCTGTTGTCGCCTCGCTGTCTCACTTGAATGAGACGCCAACGGTCTCATTTGGATGAGACTGGCCTGTCTCACATCGGTGAGACGCCGCATAGACACGATCAAGGTGCCGTCGGACACCAGGCGTGAGCGGGCGCTACGGGGCTTCAATCGCTGCGCCCGACCAGCACCACCACACGCGCGACGGACCCGAGCATCGACAGCGCTCCGCTCGTTCCGGGCTCTCCGTCAGCCGGGACGCCGCGCGACCGCCTCATCTCTCCATATTCAGGCTGGGATACCCGCTCGAACCCTGCACCCCGCAGAGCCGGCGGCCGGCGGGCTCCGCGGTTAGGGCCCGTGAATCAATATCTGACGGTCCGGATGCACTCGTCTGGCGGCGCCCGCCGCCACCCACGATGCTTGACGTACTACCGGTACGCCTACCGATCGGAGATCGACAGCGATCTCCGATCGGCCAGCGTGCGGCGTCTGGCATCCATCATCCGAGCACCCCGATCCCGCCATCTATTGATTCGCGGGCCCTTAGCGTTACAGTCGTCTGGTCAACCCAAAGGAGGAACGATGGCTGTAGGAATCCGCCTCAAGCTCACCGGCGTCACGGCCGAGCAGATGGACCAAATCAATGCATCGATCGACCCGCACGGCAATCCACCGGATGGGCTCATCTTTCACGCGTCCGGTCCGGTGGACGGCGGTTGGGGCGCGCTCGACTTCTGGGAGTCGCGCGAGCACTTCGACCGGTTCGCGACAAAACGCATCGGACCCGCGGTCGCCACCATCGGAGGGGCCGCGGGCGCACCGGACATTCACGAGTTTCCCGTCCACGAGTACTTCCCTCGCTAGCTCCCGACTGACACCGACGATACCTACACCCGAGCCTCCGGACGCCCGCGAGGAGCTCGCCTCAGGTGCCCGATGCCAGCAGGAACAGGTCGAAGACGGCCAGGGCGGTGCAGGCGAGGGTCAGCACCAGCACGATCATGGCGTGCGCCCGCTCGCTGCGCTCTCGGATTGCAGTCTTGGACGCCGGAGGCGGCAGGTAGGCCGGCCTGTCGGGGCGAATCCATTTGACGTCTGGCCCCGCGCCGCTCGCGGACACGAACCCCACGCGGCTGGACGGTCCCGCGCTCAGATCAAAGGGGCTCATATCCGGAACCTGGTCCGTCCCCGCCCCCAGCTCCACCCAGAGCCGCGTGCGTGAGTCGCTGCATCAGCCCGGCATTCGAGTCGTCGCGGCTGGGCGCGAGCAGCTCGAGCACCATCAGCCCCTGACGTGCGAGCACCAGCGCGATCAGCGCGAACGCCATCAGCCAGGCCGCGCGGTCGAGGTGATGGCCGAGCCTGATCTGCACGGCGGCGACGCTCAGCGCGAGCAGCACCGGCAGCAGCGGAGATATGAGCGACGCCAGCGACGGCCTCGAGTACCCGGCCGCCGCCGGCTCCACGGCGCCGCTGGGCCGCGAGCCGAACGCGGCCAGCGCGATCCCGAGATACGCCGCGATCCAACCGGTGTCGATCAGGCCCGGGCTCGTGTATGTGGTCACGTCGGTGAGGTAGGCGAACGTGCTGTCCGACAGCGCCATCACCAGCAGGGCGCCCAGCAGGCACCACAGCGACAGGCGGTCCCCACCGGTCATCCCGCGGATCGCCAGCACGATGAAGAACACGATCACCACATCGCCGAACGGATAGGCCAGCGTCACCACGCCCGTCCACGTGCTGAGGTCGGCGCTGCGCCACACCGGGCCGAGCACGAGCGTCCAGCTGAGAAACATCAGCGCGGTGGCGATCACCAGCCCGTCGAGGACCGAACGCGCCTTGCGCGTCCCGCTGCCCCGCGTCGCCGGATGCACGACCAGCGCCGCGATCGCGAGCGGGATCGCCGAGAGATAGCCGACGTCCGCCCACGAGGGCACCGGCACTTCCACGTCGAGTATCAGCGCGTAGTAGCCCCAGATAACCTCGGCCAACGTCCAGGACGCCATCGCGCAGCCCAGCAGCGTCCAGAACAAACGCATCCGCCCAACATGGCGAGCACGGGCGCGAAAGCACAGCACACACGCGACCAGCGCCGCCAGCGGAGTGAGCCCATCGTCGACCCAAAGCGTCACCCACCCGCCGCCGATGCGCAGTCCGATCCAGACCCCGGCCACGACGGTCGCGAACACGACGACACCAACCGCTCCGAGAAAGCGCCGGCTGGGTAGAGCCTGTTCCATTAGCTAGATATCGACCGAGGCAGCAAATCCTTGACTCCTGGTGTGAATGACCTTGCGAGTCACAGAGCGGTCGGCAGAGACTCTGAGTGTTGCTGTCTCGACCCATGGCTTGGGAAACGGTTCTTGAGCCATCCTGCGGCGTTACGCGCTACTGAACGTCGGTCGGGTAGCAGATAGTAGTACTATGTGCTAGCCTAACGTCGTATGGTACAGCGAGAATTCTGGCTGGACCGCGTGCAGCGCGCGTGGCGCGCACGCTCGGTGGTCTGGCTTGCGGGCGTGCGGCGGGCGGGCAAGACGTGTCTGTGCCGGAGCCTCGACGACATCGAGTACTTCGACTGCGAGCTGCCGCGAACGAGGCGGCAGATGGACGATCCAGAGGGGTTTCTCGGCGAGTTGAGAGGACGTCGTATCGTCCTCGACGAGGTGCACCGCCTCGCCAACCCATCCGAGCTCTTGAAGATCGCCGCCGATCACTATCCCGACGTGCAGATCCTCGCCACCGGCTCCTCCACGCTCGAGGCCACGGCGAAGTTCCGGGACACGCTCACCGGCCGCAAGGAGACCGTGTGGCTGACCCCGATGCTGCTTGCCGACGTCGAGGAGTTCGGCGGCAACGGCCTGGAGCGCCGTTTTTTGCACGGCGGACTGCCGCCGTTCTACCTAGCGGAGGAGCCGCCCGCGCGCGAGTTCCAGGAGTGGATGGACGCCTACTGGGCCAAGGACGTCCAGGAGCTCTTCCGCCTGGAGCGCCGCTCCTCATTTCAGCGCTTCACCGAGCTGCTGTTCACTCAAAGCGGAGGTATGTTCGAGGCCACTCGTTTCGCCGCCCCGTGCGAGGTCTCGCGTCAGACGATCGCCAACTACCTGACGGCGCTGCAGGCAACGTTCGTGGCTCATGTCGTGCGCCCCTACAGCACCCACCGCCCGACCGAGATCGTCGCGGCGCCAAAGGTGTACGGGTTCGACACCGGTTTCGTCTGCTACCACCGCGGCATCGCCACGCTGCGCCCGGAAGACATGGGCCTACTGTGGGAGCACGTCGTCCTGAACGAGATCCACGGCCGCCTGCAGCACCGCGCACTCCGCTACTGGCGCAACAAGCGCGGAGCCGAGATCGACTTCGTGCTGCCATTGCGCGGCCGGCACGAGCCGATCGCGCTGGAGTGCAAGTGGCAGGCCGCGTCGTTCGATCCCTCCGCGCTGCTCGCATTCCGTCGCAACTACCCGCAAGGAGAGAACTACGTGGTCGCGCCAGATGTGGAGCGCGCATACACACGCACCTACACGGGCATGCGCGTGCGCTTCGTCTCCCTCGATCACCTCACCGCCCGCCTCGCACACGAGCCCCTGGCCTGAGGCCGCCGTCCGATCTTTATCTCTGGTCCTCTTTCTGGTCTCTGTTCAGATCCGTCTTGTTGGTATGCATCGCGCTGGCCCGACTACGGCATCGAACGTAGCAGTGTGGTCGATGTGCTCGTGGGTCACCAGCAACAGATGCCGTCAATGCCGGCCCGCTCACGATGTTCGAGTGTTGTGATGAGGGACGTGAGATAACACGCACGTTCACGCGCTCGAGGTGGCCTCCAACATTCCCGGGGCGGTTCAACAAAGGCAACAAAGGGTCCAGCGGCTCCAACAACAACCAGGGCTCCAACCCCGGTGACAAAGGCAAAGGCAAAGGCAGCCATCCTGGCCAGTCGCACAAGTGCACGCACCACAACGTGGCCTACATCGTGTCGGGGACGCTCATCAACCAGACCCTGAGCAAGAACGCCGACGGAACCTGCAGCGGCACGCTGGAAGTAGAAGTCACGCACACCAACAGTCACGCGGTCTCTGCCGCGCAGCCGGCAGTGCGGGGTCTGTTATGCGGTTTAGCGCCTCCCGGTCTTGGAGCCGCACTCTCCGGTTTGCCCCTGAACATCGTCAACCCAGCGTCGGCCGATAGCTCCATGTTCTGGCCGCGCAGAGTCTCGCGCGTGAAGGGTTTATCTCATAAGTTTGTAAGCTTTGGGATCTATGTGGTCTTCTCGAGCTGGCCAGTCGCCGATCTACGCGCTGAAGGCTGACTTCTTCCGGGTTCTCGGCCATCCGGTCCGGGTGCGCATGCTGCAGGTTCTTCGGGATGGCGAGCGCTCGGTGGGGTCGCTGCAGGATGAGCTTGATCTGGATTCGAGCAGCACTTCTCAGCATCTCGCGGCGCTGCGTGGCCAGGGTCTCCTCGAGAGTCGTAAGGAGGGCACGAGCGTCTTCTACCGGGTCAAGGATCCCCGGACGCTGGAGTTGCTCGAGCTCGCGAAGCAGATCATCGCTGCGGCGCGCGAGGATAACCAGGCGCTGCTGGACGATCTCGCGGTCGAGGACTTCGGTCCTGGGCCGGGTCGCGGCTAGCTGTGGGTGTACTTGACTGGGGTGCGCTCGCGGGTGTCGCGATGCTCGCGTTTGGCGGGGTGCTGGGTGCGACTGGACGCGGTTTGCGTGCCGGACTGGCGGTGCAGGCCGGGGGGATGATGGTTCTCGGTGTCGTGGGCGTCGCTGTCTTGACTGGCGGCGACGTTCTCGGCGCCGGGTTTCGCAGCTCGGTAGGTCTGGCGTTTGGCCTTGATCCGCTCAGCGGGTTCTTTCTTTCTGTTCTTGCGTTGACTGCGGTGCCGACGCTGATCTTTGCGCGCGACTATCTGCCCGGCAGCCACGGGGCACGAGCGCTCGGTGCTTTGACTGCGGCGTTCCTGCTGTCGCTGGTGGGTGTTCTCGCGGCTCGGGATGTGATCGGTTTCCTGGGGTTCTGGGAGCTGATGACGCTCGTTCCTGCGACGGCGATCCTTGTCTCTCGGCGCGACAGGGAGGTTCGCTCGGCGGTTTACGCGTACCTGGCGATCACTCATCTCGGTGGTGCGGGCGTCTGGATTGCCCTGCTCGCCCTTGCTCATCACGGCGCGATCGGCGACCCAGCCGCGCTCGCGGCGGCCGGCAGCGGCGCCCAGACGCTCGTAGCGGTAGCGGCGCTCGTCGGATTCGGAACCAAGGCGGGGTTCATCCCCCTGCACGCTTGGCTACCGCGTGCCCATCCGGTTGCGCCTGCGCACCTGTCGGCGCTGATGTCGGGAATGATGATCAAGGTCGCGCTGTACGGGCTGATCCGTGTCGAGTTCCAGTGGCTCGGCGCGACGCCACGGTGGCTAGGACTCGCGCTCCTGGCGATCGGACTGACCTCATCGCTCGGCGGCGTCTTGTGGGCGCTGGTCCAGCATGAGCTGAAGCGGCTGCTCGCGTATCACTCGATCGAGAATGTCGGCATCATCGCGCTCGGCCTCGGCGCGTCCCTGCTGTTCGCCCAGGCCGGCAACTCCACGTGGGCGGCGATCGCGTTCGCGGCGGCGCTGCTGCATGTCGCAAACCACGCCATCTTCAAGACCCTGCTGTTCCTCGGCGCGGGTGCCCTGCAGCGCGCCACCGAGCAGCCTCGATCTGGATCACCTCGGTGGCCTGCTGCGCAGGATGCCGTGGACGGGCGGCGCATTCCTGATCGGCTGTATGGCGATCGCGGGGCTGCCGCCGCTGAACGGCTTCGCGTCCGAGTGGCTGGTGCTTCAGTCCCTGCTTCACGTCGCGTTCCATCAGCCGCTCGGCGTCGCGCTTGCTGGTGCAGTTGCGCTCGCGGGTCTGGCAGCGACGGCAGCACTTGCGCTGCTCTGCTTCGTCAAGGTTGTCGGGCTCGTGCTGCTCGGCCAGCCACGACGAGCAGAGTGCGCGGCCGCGGTCGACCCGCCCGCCGGCATGCTGGTCGGCATGAGCTTGCTCGCGCTGATGTGCATCGCCCTCGGGCTTCTCCCGGGCCTGGTCTTGCCGACGCTCGCCGGCCTGGCCCCCGGGGCTATACGGCTCTGTGTTGGCGCGGCATGCGGGTCTGATCCTGCCCGGCACCGGCTCCTACCTCCCGCTGCCTTTCGCGGTCGCGCTCGCGGCACTCACCGCGGCACTGATCGGGCTGCGGGGGAAGCGCCGCGCCGCGCCGGCACCGAGTTGGGTGTGCGGGCAGCCCGTCGTGGGGGCGCTCAGCTGGAGCTCGGCAGGGTTCACAAAGCCGCTGCGGCTCGTGCTCGAGGGGGTGCTGCGCCCGCGCCGTGAGATCGAGGTCGTGCGGGGCGGCGGGATGGTCCAGAGCGTCAGGTATGAGGGCCATGTTCCGTCGCTGCTGGACACGTCTGTGTACGAGCCGACGGTCAGAGCCGGATTGCGGACTGCGGCCTTCGCCCGGCGGTTGCAGTCGGGGAACGTGCGCACCTACGCCGGGTATCTGCTCGGGCTCGTGATCGGATTGCTCATCCTGGTTTACACAGGAGTTCTCGGATGAGCGTGGTCGCCGGGATGGTCCAGGTCGCAGGGATAGCGCTTGCACCGCTGTTGCCGGGCTCGATCCAGACGCTGAAGGCGCGGCTGCAGGGCCGTCGCGGTCCCTCGGTGCTGCAGCCCTACCGCACCCTGTGGCGTCTGTGGCACAAGAGCGCGGTTGACCCGCAGGGCGCCGGCGTCATCTACCGGTCCGCCCCGCCGCTCGTCGCGGCGTGCCTGCTCGCAGCGCTGGCGATCGTCCCGGTCGCCGGGCGCTCCGGGAGCTTTGGTCTGGGCAACGACGCACTCGTGCTGGTCGGGGTGCTCGCGCTCGCACGGTTCGTCCTGGCCGTGGCGTCGTGGGACACCGGCAACGGCTTCGCTTTGATGGCCTCCGCCCGCGAGCTGATGATCTCCGTGTTCGGGGAGGCCCTGCTGGTGCTTGCACTTCTCGTCGCGGCTCTGCCCGCCCACAGCACTGACCTGGTGGCGATGAGCGCCGCTGCGGCGGGTGGGCACATCTGGAGCGGGCCGACGCACTGGTGCGGGCTGATCGCGTTTGCGCTGGTGATCCTCGTGGAGACGGGGCGCCAGCCGATCGATAACCCCGATACGCATCTCGAGCTGACGATGATCCATGAGGGCCCGCTGCTCGAGTACGCCGGCCGCGACCTCGCATTTCTGCAGTGGGCTAGCGCCGCGCGCCATTGGGTCATCCTCATCTTGGCTGCCGAGCTCTTCCTGCCGCACTGGGGAGGGTTCGCAGCTGAGCGTGGGCCAGCTAGCCGTCGGGGTCGGCCTGCTCTGCGGCGCGCTCGCGCTGATTGAGACCGAGCAGGCGAAGATGCGGATCCTGCGCGTGCCCGCGCTCCTGGGTGTCGGCTGCGCGATCGCGCTCGCGGGCGCCGGCATGTGGATCGGCGGCATCGGCGTATGAACAGCGCACTGGCAACCGTGATGCTCGGACTCGCGTTCGGTGTGATCGTGGTGCGCCGTCGCACGGTCGCGATTGCCCTGTTGGCGGCCCAGTCGCTTGCACTCGGCGTCCTCGCCGTCGATCTCGCAGACGCTCGCTCCGGCTACGTGGTCGCGGCCGTGCTTCTGGGCAAGGCGGTCGTGCTTCCGACGCTCCTGTACGTGCTGATCCGGCGCACGCCCGAGGCCCGCCCGGTCACGGCGCCGGCGGGTCCGATGGTGCGCCTGGCGGCCGCGGGCACGGTGGCGCTATGCGCTGTGGTCTTGACGCCGCCCCTCGGCCTCGGTGCTCCGCACACCGAACACACCGCCGTCGCGCTTGTGCTCGTCGGCATCGCGATCGTCATCGCCAGGCGTCCCATCCTGTTCCAGCTGCTCGGGCTCGTCGTGGCGGAGAACGGCCTGTCGTTGCTCGCGGTCTCCGTGCCCGGCGGGCTCTCGTACGTGATCGAGTTCGGGGCGCTGTTCGACCTGGCGCTCATCGTGACCGTAGCCGCGGCCTTCGCGCAGCGCATCCACAGCGACCTTGGCAGCGGCGACACCGAGCTGCTCAGAGGGCTGCGTGACTAGCCTCGTCCCCGTCCTCGCCGCGGTCGTACCTGCGCTCCCGCTCGCAGGGATGCTGCTCGCGCTGCTCGTCCGCACACCACGGCAGGCCGACGCCCTCGCGGTTGCGACGGCCCTTCCGACTGCGGCCGCTGGACTCTTGCTCGCTGGGATCGCTCTCGCCCGTGGCGGTGAGCGCGCTCTGCGCGGCCAGTGGTATCTGATCGACGGCGCCAGCGGAGTGCTGCTCGCGGTCATAGCGATCGTGGGACTGTGCAGCGCCCTGCTCTCGCCGACCTATCTGCGGACCAGTGGCCGCAGCTGGACAACGGCCGCACGCTCGCGCAGCCTCTACTACGCCGCGCTGTTCATGTTTTGGGGGGCGTTGCTCGCCGTCCCGATCGCCGGCAACCTCGCCGCTGTTTGGCTGATCGTCGAGGCGACCACCGCGGCCTCTGCATTGCTCGTCGCGTTCAGCGGGCGACGCGACGCGCTCGAGGCCGGCTGGAAGTATCTCCTGCTGACGACGCTCGGCCTGTCGGTGGCGTTCCTGGGCATCATTGTGCTCGCGATTGGCCAGGCAAACGCCGGCCACCACAACGTGCGAGCGCTCGACTGGTACGCCCTGCAGGCCGCGGCCCACTCAATGCCGACACAGGCCACCCTGATCGCGTTTGTTCTCCTGCTTGCTGGTCTTGCGACCAAGATCGGCTGGGCGCCGGTCCATAACTGGCTGCCGGACGCCCACAGCGAGGCGCCGGCACCGATCAGCGCGCTGCTCTCGGCGGCGCTGCTGCCGAGCGTGCTGCTGGTCGCATGGCGCGTGAAAGAGATACTCCAGCCCTCCGTGGGCGCCGGCACCACACGAGCCGTGTTCATCGCGTTCGGCCTGACGTCGATGATCGTCGCGATCCCGTTCCTGTGGCGCTCGCTGCCGTTCAAGCGCCTGCTCGCCTACTCCAGCCTCGAGCACATGGGCATCATCGCGCTCGGAATCGGCTTCGGTACCCCGCTCGCGATCGCCGGCGTGGTGCTCCACGTCGCGGGCCACGCGCTCGCAAAGGCCCTCGGCTTCTATGCCACCCTGCCGTTGCTGCGCATCCAGCCCAAGGCAGCAACCCACGCGCCCGTCGCGGTGCTCAACGACAGCCCGGCGACCGCCACCGCGATGGGCGTGAGCCTCATAGCACTCTCCGGCCTGCCGCCGTCACCCCTGTTCCTCTCCGAGCTGCTCATACTCCTCGGGGGGCTGGCCGCGGGAGATCTGCTCATCAGCGCCATCGCCGTAGTCGCCATGGCGCTTGGGTTCCTCGGTCTCCTGCACGCGCTCATGGAGGGCGTCATCGGGGACGAAGCACGCCGCCGCAGGCGCCGCCGGTCCCGCGAGGAGCAGCCAATCATCGCCCTCACCGCGATTCTCGGCACCGGGATGCTCGCATGCGGCTTCGTAGGCGTGCTGCTGCTGCCGGGCTCTGACTTCGCCCAAGCCCTCGCACGGGGCGTGCTGTGACCGAGATCGAACATGTGCAGACCCGCGCTTGGCGGGCGAGCGTGGAACGAGCACTCGCCGACGGCGAGCACTTCGGTGGCGCGTGGGCCACCAGCCGTGGCGAGAACCCGACCTGGCGAGCGCTCCTCACCTCAGGCGACCGGTTTCGCGTCCTCTCGTGCGACGCGAGCGCCGGCGAGATCGAGAGCATCGTCGACCTCGTCGAGGCCGCAGGCTGGGATGAGCGCGAGGCCCACGACCTCTACGGCCTCACGTTTCCCGGCCACTCGCCGATGCGCGCCCTCGCAGCGCACCCCGACGACCCCGCGCAGTGGATGACTCCCGTGAGCGGAGACGGTGTGCACCAGGTCGCAGTTGGCCCAATCCACGCCGGCGTCATCGAGTCCGGGCACTTCCGCTTCCACGTCATCGGAGAGCGCATCCTCGCGATGGACCCCCGCCTCTTCTACAAGCACCGCGGCCTCGAGCGCGCAGCCGAGGGCCGTCACGTCGGCGAAGCACTCACCTACGCCGGGCGTGCGTGCGCCGCCTGCTCGGTCACCAACACCGTCGCCTACGCAAACGCGGTCGAGAGCGCCCACGGGCTCCAGCCAGATCGCGAGCTGCGCACCGCCCGCACCGTGCTCCTCGAGCTCGAGCGCCTCTACAACCACCTCCACGACATCAGCGCAATATGCGCCGGCGTCGGCTACGCCCCCGGAACAATGGCGTTCGCCGCCCTCAAGGACCGCGCACAGCAGATCAACATGCGCTCCTTCGGACACCGCTTCCTGTTCGACACCGTGCGCGTCGGCGGCGGAGAGACGCGCAGCTCGACGCGACCGCCGCAGGCGCCACGCTGAGGAGACCTGCGCGAGCTGCGCGCCGACAGTGCCTCTGCGTGGCGAGAGCTCGAGTTCACCAGCTCGCTGCAAGCACGCCTGGACGGGATCGGCGTCCTCGGAGCTGATGACGCGCGCCGGCTCGGCGCGGTCGGTCCCGCAGCGCGCGCTGCCGGCATCCGCGAAGACGCCCGCAGCACAAGCCCGCGCCTTGCATACGACGGCTTCACACCCGCCTCGCTCCGAGCCCCAACAGGCGACGTCGCATCACGTTTGAGGCTACGAGCGATTGAGCTCGAGAGCACCTACGACATCCTCGAAGAGCTGCTCGGGAGACCATTCACAAGCGGCGGTACGACCCCTGCAGGCGCGGGCTCGACGCTTGGCATCGGTCGCGTCGAGAGCCCACGCGGCGCCACGATCTGTGCCGTCGAGCTCGACGGCACACGGGTCGGCAGGCTCCACCTGCGCACCGGCTCCTACGCAAACTGGCCGTCGCTCGCTCACGCCACCGCCGACAATCTGTTGCCCGACTTTCCGCTCATCAACAAGAGCTTTGAGCTCTGCTACGCCTGCGTGGACCGCTGATGTACATCCTGCTGCGACAGCTCGCAACCATCCGCCGCAAAGCGCACCTCACACGCGGCCAGCCGCGATCACTCGCAATCCGCCACGTCGACGCCGGCTCATGCAACGGCTGCGAGCACGAGCTCGGAGCCGTCACAAACCCCTTTCACGACCTCCAACGCCACGGCCTGGACATCGTCGCCTCCCCACGACACGCCGACATCCTGCTCATCACCGGACCCATAACCACACGTATGTCCGGGCCGCTGAGAACCGCCTACGAAGCCATGCCCGAACCTCGGCTGGTCGCCGCGCTCGGCGACTGCGCACTCGGATGCAACATCCTCGGCGACCCAACCGAGATCATCGGCTCAGCCGACGACATGCTCCCCGTCAACATCCGCATCCCCGGCTGCCCACCGACACCCGTCGCCATCGCCGAACACATACTCGCTGCGCTCTCCCAACGCGAGTAAAGGCCAATCCGCCAACGCCCTCGCTTCCCCACAGATCCGAGCGTGACGATGACCTCGGCGCAGACCGCCAGATTGGATCAGCATGAACACCACGCCCACCGCGGGAGATCGCCGACAGGAACGTCGAGAGCGTCCCCGAACGTGAACGCGGCTGCAGAGACAGACAGAGCGAGACTTAGGCGGGCTTTGCGGGTTCTTATAGGTCCCCTGAGGTCCGTGCCTTAGGGTCCCAGGCCCGTGCAGGTGCGCGTGCAGGCCCACACGAGTACGTCCAGGAACAGCCACGAAAGATCGACCGCTGGGAAGGAAAGCCGACAGAAAGAGTGCAGATCGATGTTCCGAGCGGCAGGGAGCAACGTACATAGTGTCGAACGAGACCCCGATCAACTGTACCAACCGAATGGTTGACAACGCAACTATCGCGGCGTATAATTCCGACCGTAAGCATCGGATTAGAAGGACCACACATGGCAGACATCACCCGTAAAACCCCCACCAGAGCTGCAAAAACCGCTGACAGCGCCGGCGCGCTGGACAGCTTCATCCCCGAGTCCGTCGACCAGCTGCTGGCGCACTCGCGCCGCTACCCCCTGCTTACGCCCGCGCAGGAGATCGAACTGGCGCAGAAGATCGAGCGCGGCGACCTGCATGCCAAGGAACTGCTCGTCAACTCGAACCTGCGACTCGTCGCCTCCAACGCCAGGCGCTACCAGAACCAGGGGCTGCCCCTGGCCGACCTCGTGCAGGAGGGCATGCTGGGGCTGATCAGGGCCGCCGAGAAGTTCGACTGGCGCAAGGGGTTCAGGTTCTCCACGTACGCCACACTGTGGATCAGGCAGGCGATCCAGCGCGGCCTGGAGAACTCCGGGCGTACGATCAGGCTGCCCGTGCACGTCGCCCAGCGCTCGCGCAAGGTCGGGCGGGTCGAGCGCGAGCTGTCGGTCAGGCTCGGGCGCGAGCCGACCGTCGAGGAGATCGCGGCCGAGACGGGCCTTGAGATCGAGCAGGTCGAGGAGGTGCGCCACCAGCGCGCCGCCCTGGTCAGCCTCGACCAGCAGATCGGCGAGGACGGCGACACCGCCCTGGGAGATCTGCTGCCCGCCGACACCGAGGTGCCGGAAGAGACCGCCTGGGACAACGAGCGCGAGCGGATCGTGCACGAGGCTATCGCCCAGCTGCCCGAAACCGAGCGCACGGTGCTGACGCTGCGCTTCGGCACCGGCCGCGAGGAGCCCCAGACGCTGACCGCGATCGGCAAACGGCTCGGCTTCTCCGCCGAGCGGGCCTCCCAGCTGGAGCAGCGCGCGCTGAAGAAGCTCGCCGAGTCGCCGGAGATGGCGGCACTCCGCGAGGCCGCGTAAGATCACGCACTTATGTGGGACCGTGTCGTCCAGTGGACGATCGCCGTCGGCGAATGGATCCTGGCGCCGATTGAGCGGTTCATCGGGAAGCAGTCGCTGGTCGGCGAGGAGACGTTCTTCGACAACGACCGGTTTCCGTGGATCGCCGAGGTCGAGGCGAGCTGGACGACGATCAGGGATGAGCTGGAGCAGGTGCTGGAGGATCGCGA
This sequence comes from uncultured Solirubrobacterales bacterium, assembly GCA_963808385.1. Classification (GTDB taxonomy): domain Bacteria; phylum Actinomycetota; class Thermoleophilia; order Solirubrobacterales; family Solirubrobacteraceae; genus Palsa-744. The sequence goes on from CAWEFQ010000008.1 coordinate 34,046, forward strand.
GGCGCTGCCAAACTTCCAGGACATCTCCAAAGACCAGATCGAGATCACCGACGACGACGACTGGAAGACGTTCTTCCTCTACGGCTTTGGCTTTCAGGCGAAGCTCGGCGTCGAGATGTGCCCGCGGACCGCGGCGCTGATGGAGCGGATTCCGGGGATGAAGACCGCGATGTTCTCGATCCTCTCTCCCCACAAGCACATCCTCGACCACCGTGGCCCCTACAAGGGCGTGCTGCGCTACCACCTCGGGCTGATCGTGCCCCGCGACGCGCCGGCCTGCCGGATCAGGGTCGGCGAGGACGTTTGCCACTGGGAGGAGGGTAAGAGCATGATCTTCGACGACACCTACAACCATGAGGTCTGGAACGACACCGACGAGACGCGGGTCGTGCTGTTCGTGGACGTGCTGCGCCCCCTCCCCACTCCCTGGTCGCAGCTCAACCGTCTGATCGTGCGCGCGATCTCCTACTCCCCGTTCGTGCTCGACGCCAAGCGCAACCAGCAGGCATGGGAACGGCGCTACCGGGAGCGACGGCGATCGCAGCAGGCCGCGGCCGCCTGACGTGGCCTGACACGGGGGCTCGGGCCCCTGCGCACGATGTCGGCGCGGCGGGGTAGTCTGGCGCGCACGATCATGTTGTCGGACACCCCAGCGTCTTGAGCACCGCGACGAGCCCACCCCCATTGCCCCCTCCCGGTGGCGCTCCGCCGAGCTGGATGCCGGCAGAGCCCCCGCGTCGCGCCTGGTGGATGGCCAGGCGCGTGCTGTGTGCGGCGGTCGGGATCGTGCTGCTGGCGGGCGGGGCGACCTATGTCGCAGCTCGTAACGAGGTCGGCAAAGTGGTCGAAGCGCTCGGCCAGAGCAGGCCGGTCAAGGTCGCCCAGACCGTGCTCGCTCCCACGAGCAAAGGCGAACCCGAGACACTGCTGCTCGTCGGCAACGACGAACGCCGGCCCCCGAAGGCCAACCCGGCCGCCGGCCCGGTGCTGCCGCACTCCAACGAGATGCTGCTCGTGCGGATCGACCCGAGCAAGCCGACGATCTCGATGCTGTCGATCCCGCGTGAGCTGCAGGTCACGTTCACCGCGCCCAACGGAGCAGTGATCACGAATCGCATCAACTCCGCCTACACGTATGGCTTCGAGGATGGCGGCGGCACCTCCGGCGGCGTCAAGCTCATGGTGCAGACGATCAAGAGCGTGCTCGGCATTACGGTCATCAACCACGTGTTCGTCACTAACTTCAAAAAGTTCGAACGCGCGGTCGGCGAAATGGGCTGCGTCTACATGACCGTGGACAAGCGCTACTACCACGTCAACGAACCGGGCGGCGAACAGTACTTCGAAATCAACCTCCAGCCTGGCTATCAGCGCCTGTGCGGCAAGCAGGCGCTCGAATTCGTCGCCAACCGTCATGAAAGCACCTCGCTGATCCGCGACGCGCGCGACCAGCGGTTCCTGCTCGAAACCAAGGCGGAGTATGGATCGAAGCTGTTTGAAAACCGCGAAAAGTTCGAGCACATCCTCGGCAAGGCCATGGAAACCGACCTGCATGGCGAAGAAGGAGTGCTGCAGCTGCTCGAGCTGCTGGTCGAATCGGCCGGCAAGCCGGTGCGCCAGGTGCCCTTCCACGTCACCCTGCTGCCCACCTACGACACCGCCACACCACAACAGCTCCAGGAAGCGGCGCAGTCCTTCCTGAACGGCACCGCCGCGATCTCCAAGCGGAAGCTGAACCAGGCCGTGCACGCCGCTCGTCCGCGCCGGCGCCCGCACGCGCACCGCGGTGGCGCTCCCGCGATCTCCCTGACGCCGACCTCAGGCGAAGCTCTCGCGCGGGCGCGCTCAGCCTCCCCGCAGCTGCCGTTCGCGCTCGAGTATCCCCGTGCGCGCGACGCCTACGCGGGCGCGGAACCGGACATGCTGCGCGTCTATGACGTTCACGACCAGCAGGGTCGCCTGCACCCGATCTATGCGATCGTCATCGACCGCGGTGGCCTGGGCGAATACTACGACGTGCAGGGAACCACCTGGACCGATCCGCCGCTGCTGAACGAGCCGAGTCAGACGGTTCAGATCGGATCGCGCAGGTATGACCTGTATTACGCCGCAGAACAGATCAGGACGATCGCCTGGCACGAAGGCGGCGCCGCGTACTGGATCCAGAACACGCTCACCAACAGCGTCCAGCCGCGCGAGATGCTGGCGATGGCCGAGCAGACCCTGCCCGTCATCAGCCTCGCCCCCACCTCCGTGCGCGCGGCGAGCCCGAGCCCGTCCAGCGTCAAGCTTCCCCCGCGGGCGACCGCCGTCACAAGCTCGACCGCCAAGCTCGCCGCCGCCCTCGGGCTGCTGGGTCTCCTCGCGGTTGCCGGTCTCACGGTGTTCGTGATCTGGCGCCAGCGCGAGCTGATCCGTCTGCGCGAGCAGGTCGCGCAGACACTGGCATTGGAAGCGCAGCGTCGGCGGCGGTAGTCATTTCGCCGCGGGCGACTTTGTCTTCTGGAGGTCCTTGACAAATGTTTTGGCTTGCCATATTCTCAGTGTGTGGCTACCACAGAGATGTTGCGCTCACCGGCGGTCGAGGACTACTCGAAGGCGATCTTCGCGCTGGAGTCGCGCGGCGACGAGCCGGTGTCGACCAACGCCCTGGCTGAGCGACTGGGCATCACGCCGGGCTCCGTTTCGGCGATGCTCAAGAAGCTCGACGAGCTGGGCCTCACGACCCATGTCCCCTACCGGGGCGTGCGCCTCACCGCCGATGGCCGGCGCGTGGCGCTGGAGGTGATCCGCCATCACCGGCTGATCGAGAGCTTTCTGGCCGATGCGCTGGGGATGCCCTGGGATCGGGTTCACGCCGAGGCGGAGGTGCTCGAGCACGTGCTCTCGGAGGATCTCGAGGAGCTGATCGCGGCCAAGCTCGGGCACCCCACGGTCGATCCCCACGGCGACCCGATCCCCACCGCGGACCTGGAGCTACAGGAGCGCTCGACGCACAGCCTGGAGAGTCTGCAGGTCGGTGAGCAGGGGGTGTTCGTGCGCGTCTCGGACTCCGACCCGGCGATGCTGCGCTATCTCGCCGGCCGCGGGATCTCGCCCGGAGACCGGTTCGCCGTCCGCGAGCGCCAGCCGTTCGGCGGCCCGCTGTTCGTGCGTTTCGGAGAGCGCGAGCACGCCATCGGCGGCGAGCTCGCCGGCGCCATGCGCGTCGAAGTCGAGCAGACGCCACAGATGCACCGATCCCGTATCCGGAGGGAGCCGGGCGATGGGGACCGCTGAAGCCGCTGCGTCCGCAGGTCTCGCCCTGCCGCCGCTGACTGAGGAGGACACCGCTCGGTCTCTGGATCGCTCGCGCGTTCATCACGCTCGCAGGCACAGCCGGCGCTGGTATCTGCTGTGGCTGCTCGTGGGCCCCGGGATCCTCGCCATGCTCGGGGAGAACGACGGGCCGAGCATGATCGCCTATGCCGCCGACGGCGCGCAGTACGGGCTCGGGTTCTTCGTGCCGTTCATCCCGGTCCTGTTCGCGATGGCGTTCATCTGCCAGGAGATGTGCATGCGCGTCGGCGCCGTCACCCACCGCGGCTATGGCGAGCTGGTCCTGCAGCGCTACGGCCGCGTGTGGGGCTGGTTCGGCGCCGGCGATCTCACCCTCACCAACCTGGTGACCCTCGTGGCCGAGTTCGTCTCGATCCGCGTCGGGCTGGCCTACTTCCACCTCGGCTCCGCGGTGGCCGTCGTGCTCGGGCTGGCGCTGGTCGCCTTCACCCTCAGCGGTGGGCGCTACTGGCGCTGGGAGCGCATCGTGCTCGGCCTGGCCCTGTTCAACGGGCTGTTTCTCCTGGCGGCGATCCTTGTCAAACCCCACGTGGGAGCGATCGCCGGCGCGTTTGACTTCAGCCCGTTTCCCGGCGGGGGCTTCAACACGCTGCTCCTGCTGCTGGCCTCCACGATCGGCGCCACGGTGACGCCCTGGATGATCTTCTTCCAGCAGAGCGCGTCCGCCGACAAGGGCATGACTCCCCGCGACGTTCGGCACGGCCGCTACGACACCGGGGCCGGCGCGGTTCTGGCCGCGATCTTCGGGGTCGGCGCGCTGATCGCCGGCGCGGCGCTGCTCAGCCACAACGGATCGGGCATCCAGGGGTTCGCGGGCGCTGGGTTCCCCGAAGCGCTCAAGCACGTCGCGGGCAGCGCCGTCGGGACGGTGTTCGCGCTGGGACTGATCGAGGCCGGCGCGGTGGCCATCCTCACGATCTCCGCCAGCACCGCCTACGCCGCCGGAGAATGCGTCGGGGTCTCCCACAGTTTCAACAGCTCCCCCCGTAACGCCGGCGTGTTCTATGCCGCCAACGCCGGCATCGCGCTGCTCGCCGCGGTCGTCATCCTCATCCCGGGCGCGCCGCTGCTGTCGATCGCGCTGAACGCCAACGTGCTCGCCACGGTGCTCCTGCCCGTCAGCCTGGTCTTCATGGTCATGCTCGCCAACGACAGGGGGCTGATGGGCGCGTGGGCGAACAAGCGCTCGACCAACGCGATCGGAATCACGGTGATCGCGTTCGTCGGACTCTGCGGATCGGCATACGGCATCGACTCCTTTCTCTTGGCGACCCATCTCATCGGCTCATGAACGCAGCAGCGCCCACCATCGACGACGCACATCGCGGCTCCGGCATCCGCGAGCAGGACCTGCAGCCCCAGGAGCGCTTCGAGGACGAGCTGATCATGCACCTGGAGCGCGACCAGTTCGTCGTCGAAACCTCCCGGCCCGTGCCACGAGCCGCGCTCAGCGCACGCGCCAGCGTCGGACTGTGGGCATTGCGCGTGTTCGTGGTCCTCGTCAGCCTGATGGTGATCTACACCTTCGTCGAGCAGTTGGGCTAGAGCACCCCGGTCAGGATCAGCGCCCCGATGACGACGAGGACCAGTGCGGTCAGCGCATTGCCCCGCTGCTCGAGCCACTGGCCGCGCATCTGATACCCACCGAAGCACGCCAGCAGCGTGAGACCGACGATCGTGCCGATCGTCACCGCGGCGAACACGACCAGCGTGCCGATCGCGGTGCTCACCCCGGCGGTGGTGGCGGCGAGGAACACGGGAAGGATCGTCAGATCTGGCGACGCGGCGGCACCGAACGGAACCATGATCGCCGCCAGTCCACGCACCCGGCTCTCACCGGCCGCGACACGCTGGTCGGCCTCGGCCGCGGACAGCAGGTGCGAGTGCTCGTGCCCGTGCTCGTGATGACGCCCGTGTTCGTGCCCGTCATGACGCTCATGCTCATGCTCATGCTCATGCTGGTGGCCGTGATCGTGATCGTGCTCGTGATGGTGTCCGTGCCCGGTCAGCTCGAGGATCGCGAACCCCAGACCGGTGAGGATCAGCACGCAGCCGATGATCGTGTCCTGCGCGTGCGCCACCGTCGAGCGGAACTGGAGACCAACGACGATGATCGCGGCGCCAAGCACTATCGACACGAGCACGTGCGCTACGCCGGCCATGCCCGAGAGCCGCGCGACGCGGGCGACGGGGTAGCGGCGTGTACGACCGACCACCGCCAGCGGAACCCAATGGTCGGGCAGGATTGCGTGACCGAAGCCGACACCGGCGGCGGCTGCCAGCAAAGCCGGGGTCGTGGAGCTCGATATGCTCGAGACGTCAAGGCCCGTGCCGCGCAGCAGCATGTTGGCCTGGGAGTTGAGCGTCGTGAACTCTCCCGTCAGGATCAGCAGGCCCAGTGCGATCATGACCGCGCCACCGACGCCGATCACGATCGGGAAATGGCGCTTGACGACGGCCAGCGCGTTCGTCGCGCGCTCGAACGCGAGCGCGATAGCCAGGAACGGGATCGCCAGGCCCGCCGAGTAGAACGCCAGCAGCAGCGCCGCGTGCGCGGCGGAGCTCGAGACAGCGGCCTGCGTGAGAATCGCCCCGAGGGTGATGCTCGTGCACGGCGTCCACGCGATCGCGAACGCTGCCCCCGCGATCAGCGGGCCGCCGCGACCGGCCAGGCGCATCAGCGAGTCGGAGTGCCACTGGGCATTGAGGCGGTCGACGAACGGTGTCGCCAGGAACACAACCCCCATCAGCACGATCACGACCCCGCCGACCTGTTCGAGCGTCTGTTTGTGATCGTTCAACGTCGAGCCGATCACCGTCGCGCCGAGCCCCAGCAGGATGAATATCGAGGAGAAGCTCGCGATGAACAGCAGGCTCGGCACGAGCACCCGTCTTGCCCCCGCGTTCTGCATGTCCGCGGGCGCCACCCCCACGACGGTCGACAGGTACCCGGGCACGAGCGGCAGCACGCACGGCGACATGAACGACACGAGCCCTGCCGCGAGCGCGATCGGGATGCCGACGCCGCTGGCGGTGTCGGTGGAAGACGCGGCGGCGATGAGCGGGTGCAGGGCGCTCATGACCGAAACGTCGCGACGGGGTCGGGGACTGACTCGGGTTCGGGCTCGGCGGGCTCCCCCAGGGCCGCGCGCAGCGCGGCGACCTCGCGCTCCAGTCGAGCGACGCGCTCCTCAAGGCCGATCGGTGGCGCCGCCGGGGACTCTGGTGCGTCGGGGCGCGCAAGATCTGCGGTCGAGATCGTGGACGGGGACGCGTACGGCGCCGATACGGGCGATGCGATCGGGCCGGCCTCATCGACGTCGGCGCTCAGCAGGTGCTCATAGCGCTCCTCCTTCTGCCCCGGTCGGCGGTCCAGGCGCATGACCAGCTCGCGTGCGATCAGGCGCTCAAGCGTGTCGTGCACGGCATTGAGGTCGGCGAACGCGTGCATGCGATCCGTGCGCTGCTTGAGCTCGCCCGGCGTCTGCGCGCCGCGCAGCAGCAGTACGCACAGCACCGCGTGCTCATCCCCGGTCAGAGGCAGCGCCTCGGCCAACAGGTGACGGTACTTCGGCGCGCGGCTCGAACGGCCGCTTGCCAGGCGCGCGTACCCGCGGCGCTCCAGGCGATGCAACGCGTCGCGCAGGACCTCATCGTCGTAGTTCACGACCGGGTCTCGGTTGGTCGACTGGTTGCACGCCAGGCGCAGGCTGTTGAACGTGAGCGGATAGATGTCTGGCGTCGTTATCTGCTTTTCGAGCAGGCATCCCAGTACGCGCGTCTCTGTGGTAGACAGGTTCATACGCCGTTAACCCTACGACCCCATGCACCCGGTTTCAAAGCCGAGTCGCGCCGCCCGCGCTTCGGCACACTCTAAAGTCAGCCCCGTGAGCAGTCAGCCATTCGCTCAGGGACATGGCGGAGGCGGAGGCCGCCGCCGCTCGAGCCAGCCGGAGCTTCGCCCCGAGGACATCCCCGACCGGCCGGTCTCCCTGCGGCGGATCGGACGGCTGTTCAACCCCTACCGAGTGCGCCTGGGCCTGCTGCTCGGGCTGATCGTCTTCGGCTCGATCCTCAGCGTCGCCTCGCCGTTCCTGCTGCGCGAAGCGGTGGACAAGGGCATCGTCGGTCACGATCTGACCCTGCTCACGTGGCTGGTCGCGGGCATGATCGCGCTGGCGATCATCAACGGCGTGATCGGCGTCGCGCAGACGTTGATCTCCAACCAGGTCGGCCAGCGCGTGATGCACGACCTGCGCGCGGCGGTGTATGCGCACCTGCAGCGCATGTCACTGGCCTTCTTCACGCGCACGCGTTCGGGAGAGGTGCAGGCGCGGATCGCGTATGACATCGGCGGCATCGACGACGTCGTCACGAGCACCGCCACCTCGACGGTGTCCACCGTCGCCACGGTCACAGCGACGATCGTGGCAATGTTCGCGCTCAGCTGGCAGCTGACCGTCTTCTCGCTGGTCCTGCTCCCCTTCTTCGTCTGGCTCACGCGTCGCGTGGGCAACGAGCGGCGTCGCATCCAGTCGGTGCGCCAGGGCCGGCTGGCGGACATGTCCACGCTCGTGGAGGAGTCCCTGTCCGTGTCGGGCATCCTGCTCGGCAAAACGATGGGGCGCTCGTCCGAGCTCGTTGACCGCTTCTCCTCGGAGTCCTCCGAACTGGCCGACCTGGAGGTGCGCGCGCGGATGGCGGGACGCTGGCGGATGGCCTCGGTGCAGATGAGCTTCGCGATCATGCCCGCCGCCGTCTACTGGTTCTCGGGCTACTCCATCGTCCACGGCCAGAACGTGATCTCGATCGGCACCGTCGTCGCGTTCACGACGCTGCAGACGCGGCTCCTGTTCCCGATGCAGCAGCTCCTGTCGGTCGGCCTGGAAGTTCAGACCTCGCTGGCGCTGTTCGGGCGCATCTTCGAGTACCTCGACCTGCCCGTGGACATCGAGGAGCACCCGGACGCGCGTACTTTGAGCGGGGTGCGCGGCGACGTGCGTCTGGAGGACGTGTCGTTTCGCTACGACCCCGGCTCGCCCTGGACACTGGCGGACATCGCGGCGGAGATCCCGGCGGGGACGCGCACCGCGCTCGTCGGAGAGACCGGCTCGGGCAAGACCACGCTCGCGTACCTGGTGGCGCGGCTGTACGAGCCCGAGCGCGGACGCGTGAGCATCGACGGCGTGGACATCCGCGACCTGACCCAGGAGTCGCTGGCCGCCACGGTCGGACTGGTCTCCCAGGAAACGTATCTCTTTCACGCCTCGATCCGGGAGAACCTGCGCTTCGCCTGTCCGGACGCCAGCGATGAGCAGATCGAAGACGCCGCCCGTGCGGCCCAGATTCACGATCTGATCGCCTCGCTGCCCGAGGGCTATGACACCCCCGTGGGCGAGCGCGGCTACCGCTTCTCCGGCGGCGAGCAGCAGCGCATGGCGATCGCCCGCACCGTCCTGCGCAACCCGCCCGTGCTGATCCTCGACGAGGCGACCTCCGCGCTTGACACCGAGACCGAGCGCGCGGTCCAGGCGGCTCTCGACGACCTCTCGCGGGGTCGGACGACGATCGCTATCGCGCACAGGCTCTCTACGATCCGCGACGCCGACCAGATCTTGGTGCTCGACTCCGGGCGGATCGTGGAGCGCGGCACGCACGAGGAACTGCTTGACCGGGGCGGGCGCTATGCGGCGCTGTTGAGCGGGGCCGAGGTCGGCGAGGACAGGATCGCGGGCCCGGGGGTGGCGCTGGCCTGATTCTCGTTCCGGGGCGGGCTCGCCCCGTCGCGCCGATGCGATCACGCTCCGGGGGGTCAGGCGATCGCGTCGATGTTCAGGCGGACGTAGTCAACGATCACCGGTTCGCCCAGCTCGGCCATCACCTCATCCATGAACGGTTCGCGCAGAGACTCGGGCAAGTGCTGGACGTGAGGGCCGAGCACGATCGTGGCCAGAAACTCGCGCGGGTGCTCCGGCTCGGTGGGCGCCTCCGTGAGCCAGCACTCGGCGGTGGCAAATCCCGCCGCTCGCAGCCGCGCCTCGGTGTCGGCGGCGCTGGCGTAGTTCCACGGCGCACGCCAGCTGCGGAAGTGCCCGGCATATGGCTCGCGCTCGATCACCGCGGCGGCCCTGCTGCGCAGCTGGGTGATGTTGCCCTCTCCCCCGCACTGGGCGCTCAGCTGCCCGCCGGGTCGCAGTGCGCCGCGCAGGCGGCGGAACAGCAGCTCGTGATCGGCGATCCAGTGCAGCGTGGCGGTCGACAGAATCGCGTCGACGGGCTCGTCGAGCTCCAGCTCCAGCAGGTCGGCTCGGCGGATGTCCGCGCCGGGCCCGAGCCGCTCGCGCGCCGCGGCGACCATCGACTCGGACATGTCGATGGCGATGACCCTGCCGCGCGGCAGCCGCTCGATCAGCGCTTCGGTGATCCTGCCAGAGCCGCAGCCCGCGTCGAGCACCGTCTCATTGCCGGCGAGGTTCAGGCGATCGAGGACGGCTTGGCCCATGGCCTGCATCGGCCCGGAGATCCGGTCGTATGTCTGCCCGTCCCACTTGCGTACATCTGGCATACGTGTGTACGTTATCACGGACGATCGCAAGAGCCCAGGCGTCAGTCGCCTTCTTAAGCGCGGGTGGCGAGCTCCAGCAGCGCTTTCGAGAGCTGTCCCCCCTGCCAGGCGAGCGGCGACTGGCCGGGGTTCTCCACGATCAGCCTCGCCCCTGGGATCGCCTGCGTGTAGCGTTCGCCCACTGCAAGCGGGTGGCCCGGGTCGGCTTCGTCGCGGCTTGCGATCACGAGCGTAGGCGCCTCGATGCCGCTCAGCTCCTCAATGTGCTCGAATGGGCGTGAGCGCGGCACGACCTCCAGCGCGTCTGCCACTGCGTCGGGATGGTCGTGGGCCGACAGCCGCTGGCGGACCACGGTTTCGACGGTCGCTCGCCAGGCGCCGGGCACGGTCGAGAAGTCATAGGCCGCGAGGAACCCCTCCACCCCGCCCTCGCGCAGTCCCCGTGCGAGCGCGTCCCAACCGGCGAACGCATCCGGGCCGGTCGTGTCCGCGGTCGGGTCATACGCGGGCGTGATCAGCCCCATCGCCGTGACGCGCTCGGGATGATCTAGGGCGAATCGGGCGATCGTGTGCGCGCCCATCGAGGCGCCGGCGAGCACGGCCCGCTCGATGCCGAGCGCGTCGAGCACCGCCAGCAGGTCTCCTGTCAGGCGCTCGTACCCGTACGCCCCGTGGTCGGGCGCCGGGGCGGAGCGACCGTGTCCGCGCGCGTCATAGGAGATCGTGCGCAGGCCGGCGCGCTGGAGCACGCGCGAGCCCATCACGACATACCGGCGCATCGCGGTCAAGCCGTGCAGCAGAACGATCGCCGGCGGCGACGAGGATGATGACGACGACGATGACCCCTCCCCCACCTGCTCGCCGGCCAGCCCGACCCCGTCGTCGGTGAGCACCTTCAGCTCGACAGCGCCGGAACGGTCAGGCATGCACGGCGGCGTGCGCCCGAATCAGCTCGGCCGAGCGCTCGGGCCGCTCCCAGTAGAACAGGTGGCCGACATCCTCAATGATCTCCAGGCGCGCGCCGGGTATGAGACCGGCGATCATGGGTCCGTTCTGGACCGGAATCAGCTCGTCGAGCGTGCCGTGGATGACGAGCGTAGGCAGCGCGATCTGGGGCAGGCGCGCCGAGGTGTCGTGTTCGGCGCCCGCGCGCAGCTGCTCCATGATCACCGCGACGGCGACGCGCCGGCGCAGGCCGATCTCCAGAAAGCGCGCCCAGGCATCGGGGTCGGCCGCGAAGCTCGGAGAGACGTTGACCTCCCAGGAGGCGCGGATCGCGCGTTCGCGATCACCCGAGGCCCTTCCCTCCCCGAGGCGCCGCAGGATGTCTTCAGAGGGGAGCGCGCTGCCCTCGCCGCCGCAGTAGGTGCAGCCGAGCGTGAGCGTGCGGATGTGCTCTGGATGCGCGAGCGCGAGCTCCTGGGCGACCATCCCGCCCAGCGAGATGCCAAGCACATGGGCCGAGTCGACATTGAGCGCCTCGAGCAGGCCCGCCGCGTCCTCGGCGAGCTCGGGGGTCGTGATCGGTCCCTCCAGGCGGGTGCTCGAGCCGACGCCGCGATGGTCGTAGACGATCGTGTCGAAGTCGCGGTGCAGATCCTCGAGAAACCCGGCGTTCCAATGAGAGAAGGTGCCACTCATCCCCATGATCAGCAGCAGCGGCGGCCCCGAGCCGGCCCGCTCGTAGCTGAGCTCGATCTCCCCGGCGCGGGCCAGCGGCATCGGTTGATCCTATACCTGCAACGACAGCTGATCCAGCGGCGCATCGCGCGAGCCCGATGCGCCGGAGTCCTCGCCCGAGACTTCCCCAGAGCCCGTGGTCCCATCCCACTGCCCCCCACGATCACCGGACCCCACACCGCCAGGCCCGGGTGCGGCGCAAGCATCAGAGGTCAGTCCCGCGACCCGCACGCCTAGCAGTCGCACCGGGCGCGGGGGCGCATACTCGGCCAGCAGGCCCAGCGCGACCGCCGTTACCAGCTCGACATCGTTGGTGGGCGTCTCGACCGTGCGGGCGCGGGTGGCGGTGGTGAAGTCGTCGAGGCGAACCTTGATCCCGATCGTACGCCCGCTGCGCCCGTGCGCGATCAGGCTCGTGCACAGCTCGTCAGTCATCGTCATCAGGCATTCGCGCAGGTGGGCGGGATCGGCGACGTCGTAGTCGAACGTCCGCTCGCGCGACTCCGAGACGACCTTGCGCGCGGCGCCCACGACGCCGTCGTGTTCGAAGCGCGCGCGGCGGCCCAGCTCGACCCCGAGATTCGGGCCGAACCGCTCGACCAGCACGTGCTCGGGCGCGGCGCCGACATCTTTGAGCGTCGTCAGCCCCAGTGCCGCCAGCCGGGCCGCGGTCTTCGGGCCGATCCCGGGCACGAGCCCTGGTGGGGACTGTGCGAAGCGCGCGCACGCCTGCTCACGTGTGAGTACGACGAACCCCGCGGGCTTCTCCGCATCGGAGGCGACCTTCGCGACGAGCTTGTTCGGGCCGATCCCGGCCGAGCACTCAAGCTCCGTCCTGTCCCTGATCTCCGCGACGAGCCGGCGCATCGCCGCGCGCGGGGAGAACAGCCCGCTCAGGTCGAGATACGCCTCGTCGAGGCCGATCACCTCGACCCGCTCGACGTGCGCACGTACGATGTCCATCACCTGCCGCGATGCCTCCCTGTAGGTGGGAAAGTCCGGTGCCAGCACGACCGCCTCCGGGCACAGCCGCCGGGCCTTCGCCGCGGGCATCGCCGATCCCACGCCGTAGCGCCTGGCCTCGTAGCTGGCGGTGGTCACCACCGCACGCGGGCCGCTCCCCGCGACGATCACCGGTTTGCCCTTCAGCTCGGGATGGCGCCGCAGCTCGATCGAGACGTAGAAAGCGTCGCAATCGACGTGGGCGGTACTCAACTCGGAGGATTCGATGGACACTCTCAGGCGAATCTAGCGCTGGAGGCGGCGGTCCTGTCAGCGGTTTCAAGCCTGTAACCTGCAGGGATGCGTCGGTAGACTTTGTTCATGGCGACGATGCCCAGGCCGACACGACTTCAGCCCGGGACCTTCAAGCGGCTCACCGAGGACGCCGCACGCCACCACGAGGATGTCGACAGCGCCGCGAATGGCGCGGTGCGCTCGACACTGCGCCGCCGTCGAAAATCATGCTTCCCTCCTAGCTTGCTTGACCGTGTGTTTGAACCCTACGCCAAAATCGACACTCCCGCGGGTTTGCTCATGGCGAGGCTCTGCGATCAGTCGCCCGGCGCCCGGCTGGCGGACCCTCCTGCGAACCGAGCACCGGCTCGAAGGAACGCCTCGATCAGGTGAGCACCATCCCGGGTGAGCGATCCGTGCGGGTGCAGGATGCAGAAGCGCCGACGGAAGCGCAGGCCGGCCACGGGCACGATCTCCAGCCTGTCGGCGGGCGAGAGCGCCATCCGTGACATCACGGCGGGCATGCCGAGCTCGTGGGCCTCGTCCTTGGCGGCCTGTGTGGAGCCCACTTCGCACACGGCCTGCAGCATCCCGAGCCGGTGCTCGTCCAACGTCTCATCGATCACCTGGCGTGTATGGGCGCCGGGGTCGCGCAGCACGATGGGGGTGCTCAGCAGCTCGCGCGGGGAGATCGAGCGGCAGCGCGACCAGGGATGTCCGAGCGGCACCGCAACGACGATCTCGTCGTCGGTGAGCGCGATGTTCACCGCGTCCGGGATCACCTCCTCGCTCATGCATGCGGCGACCCCGAGGTCGGCGTGCGCGGAGAGGACCATCTCCTTGACCACGCGGGAGTTGGCGATGAGCACCTCGACTGGCGCGCTCGTCTGACGGTGCATCAGGACCAGCGCCCGCGGCATCAGGAACTCCGCCGCCGTGTGGCTGATGGCCAGGCGAACCGTCGGGGCGCTGGCGCGGATCTGCGCGAACGCGGCCATCAGATCGTGCATGTCGGCCAGCAGGCGGCGGGCGTGTGGATACAGGCGCTCGCCGGCCGTCGTCATGCTGACGCCCTGTGCCGAGCGCTCCAGCAGCGCCACGCCCAGCAGTCGCTCGAGCGACTTCAGGCGCCTGGAGACCGCGGGCTGTGTCAGGTGCAGCCGCTGGGCCGCACGACCGAGGCTGCCGAGATCGGCAGCCGTACAGAAGGTCAGCAGCTCATCGAGCTGCGGATCGCGCAGAGGACGGGAATCGGCTGCCACGCGCGGCCCGCCCTGTTGATCCATGTTCATCTGTTATCGCCTGCCTGCGCAGAGCGTATGACTTTCACGAGCGTCGAGGCGATCTCGCGGCGCCGGGATGCAACTGTCAGCGCAGTGGGAACACGCCATCGCCAGGTCACGCTATACGCGCCGCGATGCACGTTTATCCGTGCGCTCTACGGGGCGGGCACGCGTAAAAACCCCGGACCGATCTAGGATCGTCGCAGATGCAGCAGCTCAACCTGCCGGCGAGCCCGCCCGCAAGGCTCGTGGACATGGATGCCTACTACACGCACATCTGGCGCGGTCGCCCGTCGGAGCCACAGCGACTGCACGGACTGGCCGATCTCGTCCTGGCCGCGGCCGGACGAGCGCGATCGGAGGCGAGCTTGGCATGAGCGGCGCCGGTCTTGTGAACGGCAGCGTGCGATCCGCGCGGGGCGAGCTGGGCGCCAATATCCGTGAGGGCGAGCGTCACGTCGCGGTCATCGGCGGCGGAATCGCCGGCCTGGCCGCCGCGCACGCGCTTCTGCAGCGCGCCGATCCGCCCGTCAGGGTCACGCTGCTGGAGGCGACCCGGCGCCTTGGCGGCAAGATCCGCACCGAGTCGATCGCCTCCCATCGCATCGACGTCGGCGCCGAGTCGCTGATGGCGCGGGTCCCGGCGACGATCGAGCTCTGCCGCGAGCTCGGCCTCGAGCACGAGCTGATCGCGGCCCGCGAGATGAGCAGCAGCGTCTGGACGCATGGCCGCATGCGCCCGCTTCCCCCCGGCATCCTCGGGGGGCTGCCGCAGGGCCTGCGCCCGGTGCTGGGATCCCGGATCCTCTCCGCCACCGGCGTGGCGCGCGCGGCGCTGGATCTGCTGCTGCCGGCCTCGCCAATGGACGGCGACCGGTCTGTCGGGGAGATCGTCGCTCGCCGGCTCGGCGGCCAGACGCTGGACCGGCTGGTCGACCCGCTGCTGGGCACGGTCTACGCCGCCGACTGCCACGCGCTCTCCGCACGCGCAACCGCGCCTCAGATCGATCGCATCGCACGCGAGCACCGCAGCCTGATCCGTGGCCTGCGCGCCGAGAGGCGCCCGGACGCGGCCGAGCCCGACCCGCGCCCGCTGTTCGTCACCCTGCCCGGTGGACTGCAACGACTCGTGCAGCGTCTTGCGCAGGAGCTGGGGAATGCCGGACAGGCGAAGGTCGAGGAGCGCCTGGGCGTGCGCGCGGGCCGGCTGGAGCGCGCGGCCGGCGGGCGCTACCTGCTCGGCGTCTGCGACGGCGACGAGCCGCTGCTCCTAGACGGCGTGGTGATCGCGGCTCCCGCCGATCAGGCGGCGATCGTGCTCGACGCCATCGCCCCGCTCGCCGCGACGCGCCTGCGCTCGATACGCTACGCCTCGACCGTGGTCGTCACGCTGCGCTACCCCGGCTCGGCGGCGTCGCGCCCGCTGCCGGGCGCCGGATTCCTCGTGCCGCAGAGCGAGCGCCGGCTGCTCGGCGCCTGCACCTCGCTGTCGGCGAAGTGGCCGCACCTGGCCGCCACCGGGGATCTCTGGCTGCGCTGCTCGGTCGCGCACGCAAGCACAGCCGGCGCGCTCGCCATGGACGACGAGGCGCTGCTCGCGCGCCTCGCCGGGGAGCTGCGCGAGGCGATCGGGCTGCGCGGCGACCCGATTGACGCGCACGTCACGCGCTGGAGGCGATCGCTGCCGCGGTACGAACCCGGGCACCTCGACCGCGTCGAGCGTATCGAGGAGCAGATCGCACAGCTGTCCGGCGTGGCGCTGGCGGGCGCCGCCTACCGCGGCATGGGTGTGCCACAGTGCATCGCGCAGGGCAGAGCCGCGGCAGAGCGGGTGCTGGGAGAGCTGCGCGACCCCACGTACCTGACGATCGACTCCGGTCCGGCGTGCCTGCCCGCGCGATGACCCCGGTCGCCGTCGTCTCCGACACCACGCATTATCTCCCCAGAGAGCTTGCGGACAGGCGGGGAATCCACCAGGTCAGCCTGTATGTCGGCTGGGACGGCGAGCTGGAGCGAGAGATCCAGATGCACAGCTTCGAGCGGTTCTACGAGCGTTTGCGCACCGACCCGCAGCTGCCCAGCACCTCCCAGCCCTCGATCGGGGATTTCCTCGCGGTCTGGGAGCCGCTCATCGAGGCGGACATGGACATAGTCTCCATACACCTCGCCTCTGGCCTCTCGGGCACCTGCGACGCGGCACGGCAGGCGCGCGAGCTGTTGGAGAGGCGCGGCCTGGGAGGCCGTATCGAGGTGATCGACGGTGAAACCGGCGCCGGCGGGCTGGGCTGCCTGCTGCTCGCGGCGGCGGCGTGCGCCCAGTCCGGCGCCGAGCTGAGGGAGGTGGTCGCGCGCGTGCACGAGGCGCGCGAGCGGCTGAGGATCCGGTTCTGCATCGACACCCTCGAGTACCTGCATCGTGGCGGGCGCATCGGCAAGGCGCAGGCGTGGCTCGGCAGCACCCTGAAGATCAAGCCGATCCTCTCGTTCGAGAGCGAGATCATCCCGGTCGAGCGGGTGCGCACCGCCGGCCGCGCGTTCGAGCGCCTCGTTGAGTACATGCGCGAGCTGCAGCGCGACGGGAACGACGGCTGGGCCGTTCAGCACATCCTGGCGCCAGATCAGGCCGGGCGTCTGGTCGAGCGTGGGCGCGACATATTCGACTCCGATCCGCTGTTCGTCTCCGAAGTCGGCCCGGTGATCGGCACCTACATCGGCCCCGGCGGGCTGCTGCTCGCCGCGATCCCACGGGCGGCTGTCGCCTAGAGCGGTAGTGCTCGCGCGCGGTGCTCGCGCGCGGTAGTGCTCGCGCCAGATCGGCTTGTGGATGGGAGTGGCCTCGCCGCCCGCCCGTCACTGCTTGCGTGCGCGCCCGCGGACGATCTCCCGGCCGAAGGCGACCTCGACGGCCTTGCTCATCGTGGGTCCGAAGGCGGCGGTGAGCGCCTCGGAGGCGAGCGGGCGCAGCTGGTCGAGCGCCGCGCGCACCTGGGGCCAGTCGGACTCGGGCCGGCCGGCGTCGTCGAATGGCTTCCAGATGTACTCCAGGAACATCTGCACGAACGTCTGCGCGATGCGTTGGGTGTCGCGTCTGAGCTTGTCCATCATGTCGAGCGCGGCGTCGAGGGGGACGCCCAGAGCGACCAGCCGCTCGCCGGCGGACAGCAGGATCGGGCTGGGAACTTCGAAGCTGTCGTCTGTGATCGCGATCACGAGGCCGAGTCCCTCGGCCTTGGCGATGAGGCCTTCCTCGATGTTGCCGCCTAGGCGCGCCAGCAGGTCGTCCCGTCCGACGATCTCGGGGGCCTCGGTCTCGAACGGGGTCATCAGCGAGCGGGTGAAGCCGAGAACCTGCTCGCTGGAGCCGGAGGCCTGCTCCAGGAGGTGGGCGATCGCGGCGAGGTTGAACCCCTGGGCCTGCATCTCGCGGATCAGCTGCAGCCGCGCCAGATGCTCAGCAGCGTAGTAGCCGACCCTGCCCTGTACCTGCGGTGGCGGGATCAGGCCACGCGACTGGTAGCTGCGCACGTTGCGCACCGTCAGCCCGGTGGTGTGGGCGAGCTCGTCGATCGTCAGCCGCTGCTCGGCCTGCGCCTCCGTCATCGCGTAAGCATACCGTGGATAAACGGTACACCAGTTTATGTAACTCTATTCTATGGTACGGTGTATGCCGATACGTCTAACCGATACGTCGTTTCCTGCGGCGATCGCAATCAGGAGGCAGCAATGAGCAGGCCAAGTGAGCCGGCCGGTACCGTTTCGAAGCGGCGATCGTGGTCGATCCTGATCGCCTGGACAGCGGCGATCGTCGTGCTCGCGTTCCTCGGCGGGGGCCTGGAAGACCGGCTTGCGCCGATGTCCCTGGCAGTGCCCGGCACGCCGTCCTCGCGAGCCGAAGCGATGCTGGCCAGCGAGTTCGGCAACACGGTTCCGATCGCCGTCCTGCTGCGCGGCCCGCCCGCGGAAGTCGACCGCCAGGGCCAGCGGCTGACGGCCGCGCTGAGAGCGATCAAGCAGGTCCAGGTGCTCTCGCCCTGGGATGGGGCGGTCACAGCGCACGGGTCGAGCATGGCGCGCTCGCTGCGCCCTCACCCCGGGAGCGCGTTCGTGCTCGTCAACTTCATCCGGCCCGCGAGTCGCGCCACGGCGGTGGTGCCGAGCACCGAAGCCGTGATCGCCCGCACTGTGCACGACCCGGTGCGCAGCTACCTGACCGGTGTCGCGGTGATCGGGCGTGCGATTCAGAACACCACGATGAGCGACACCGAGCGGGCCGAGATGATCGCCCTGCCGGTGCTGATCCTCGTGCTGCTGCTCGTCTTTCGCTCCCCGGTGGCCGCCGCCGTGCCGCTGGCGATGGGCGCCGCGACCGTGATGGCCGGCCACGGCCTGCTGTGGCTGGCGAGCTTCCTGACGCCGATCAACTCGCTGGGAGTCGCGATCGCCGCGATGATGAGCCTCGCCCTCGGCGTCGACTACGCCCTGCTGATGGTCTCGCGCGTACGCCAGGAGCTCGCCGCCGGCTGGGACCACGAGGCGGCCGTGGCGATCGCGGCTCGCACCGCCGGGCGCACGATCGCCGCGGCGGGCGGCACGCTCGCGCTGACGATGCTCGCCGCGAGCAAGGTCGCGACGCCGGGGCTGCTCGGGCCCGTGGCGATCGGAGTCGTCATCTCGGGCCTGCTGAGCGTCGCGCTGGCGCTCAGCGCGATGCCGGCGCTGCTGCGCCTGCTCGGCCCGCGTCTGAACCGCTGGGAGATCCGGCTCACCCGCTCCCCCACCGCGGGGCGGCGCAGCCGCGCGGGAAGATTGGCGGATCGGCTGATCGCGCACCCCGCGATCACGGTCCCGCTGCTCCTCGCCGGGATGCTCGCGCTGGCGGCTCCCGCCGGTGCGCTGCGCATGGGTCCGCCGTCCGCGGCGGAGCTTCCCGCCTCGGATCCGGCGCGTATCGCGATGGGGATGGTCGAACGCACGATCGGACCGGGGTGGTCGGCGCCCTTCGTCATCGTGGCCAGCGCCGACAGCGGCGCGATGACCACCACCCAGCGCATCGACGCACTCGCGCACTGGCAAGAAGCGATCGCCCGCGAACCTGACGTGGCCGCGGTGCTCGGGCCCGCGTCGGTCGCGGGCGCCCAGCGCGAGCTCGCCGAATCCCACGCCGCGCTCGCCTCCGCGCCGGGGCGCCTGGAAGGCGCTCAGCGCGGGATCAAGGGCCTGCGCTCGGGACTGAGCCACGCAAGCGACGGTGTCGCCGCACTGCGCAGCGGCCTCGCCTCGGCCGCAAACGGCGCGGGCTCGCTCGGTCGCGGCACCGGACGCGCCGAGAGCGCCAGCGAACGCCTGGCGAACGAAACCGCCCGCGCGCATGCCGGTGCCGGGCGACTGGCGAACGAAACCGCCCGCGCGCACGCCGGCGCCAGGCGACTGGCGAACGAAACCGCCCGCGCGCACGCCGGCGCCAGGCGGCTCGCCTCCGAAGCCGGCCGCGCCGGCAATGGCGCGAAACAGCTGCAGACGGGCGTCGTCCAGGCGGCGACGGGATCGGCCCAGCTCGCGAACGGGATCGACGAAGCCGCCGCGGGCGCCGAAGCACTGGCCAGCTCCGACGGAGCGCTCACGACCGGCGCGGCGCAGCTGGCGCAGGGCATGGACACGCTCGATAACACCGTACACACGGTCCTGGCGCCGATCGAGGCGCTCGCCGAACAGCTTCACGCCTGGGCCGGCTGGATCGTCACGTTGCAGGCCTCCGATGAACAGTTGCGCACCCGGACGAGCGAGGCGATGCGCGAACTGGAAGCGATGACCGTCGGCCGCAGCGACCCACGGTATAAGGCGCTCGCGCAGGACCTCGCCGCGGTCACGCAACTGATCGAACAGAACGGCCTCTCCCAGCTCGCCCGCATCCAGCAGCAGCTCTCCCACTGCCTGGAACGGCTCTCCGAACTGCCGGCCGAGCTCTCCCAGCTGACCGCCGGCCTGGATCAGCTGCGCTCGGGAGCCGACCGGCTCGCCACCGGCACGCGTGAATCCGAAGAAGGCGCGCTCAGGCTCGATTCCGCCCTGCACAGACTGGCGGCGGGCGGACACACCCTCAGCGGCGGGCTCGCCGGGCTGAGCGGTGGAGCGGGCCAGCTCGCCACCGGGCTCGGCAAGCTCGCAGGCGGCAACACCCAGCTAGCCACCGGGCTCGGCAAGCTCGCGGGCGGCAACACCCAGCTAGCCACCGGGCTCGGCAAGCTCGCGGGCGGCAACACCCAGCTCGCTGGCGGGCTCGGCAAGCTCGCTGGCGGCAACACCCAGCTCGCCGGCGGGCTCGGCAAGCTCGCGGCCGGTGACGCACAGCTCACGAGCGGTCTGTCTGGGGCCGACAGCCAGACCGGCCGGCTCGCCACCGGGCTCGCCGGTGCTGGGCAGCCGCTGCGGAGCTACGCGTCGATGCTGAACGGCTACCAGCAGGACTACCGGCTGCTGCACACAGACTCCCCGAAAGCGCTCGACTCCGGCTACCTCGTGCTCACCGCGCTCGACGGCACCGTCTCACCAACGCGCGAACAGGTCGCGCAGCTGGTCAACGTCGACGGCGGCGGTCAGGCCGCGCGCATGATGGTGATCGCCTCGAGCCCACCCGAGGCGAGCGCGACCGCAGCTCTGAGCAGCAGGCTGCAGCGCAGCCTGCCCGCGCTCGCCGCCGCGACCGACAGCAAGGTCGAGATCGGCCAGGGCGCGCAGTACCTGCTCGACTACACCAACGCGAACACGGGCCGCGTCCCATGGCTGGTGCTCGCACTTGCGATCGTCGCCATGCTCACGCTGATCGTGGTGCTGCGGGCGCTGCTCCTACCGTTGATCGCGGTCGCGCTGAACCTCGCCACGATCGCCGTCGCGCTCGGGGCGCTGGAGCTGCTCACCGAGACGCACATGCTCGGCGGGCCGGGCTACATCGACGCGGCCTCGGGCGCCGGCATCATCTCGATCATGTTCGTCCTGTCGATCGACTACGAGGTCTTCCTGCTGACACGCATGCGCGAGCAATGGATCGCACAGGGCGACGCCGAGGACGCGATCTCCTACGGCCTGCGGCACACCACCGGTGTGATCACGGGCTCCGCGGCGATCATGACCGCCGTCTTCCTGGCATTCGCCGCGGCCGACGTGATCCCGCTGCGCCAGTTCGGCGTCGGGTTGACGATCGCGGTGCTGCTCGACGCGACGATCGTCAGGCTCGTGCTGCTGCCCTCGATCATGCGCATCGCCGGACCGCGCATATGGTGGATGCCCTCCTGGCTGGACCGCAGGCTGCCGAACATCGAGCCTTGAGGCGTATCCAATCTGTGTTAGGGTGCCCTAACTCGGGTGCCAACATGAAGGAGTCACCGTGCGGCGGTCACCGCTCTTGGACAGCGTCACCCAATCCGAGGCGACCGATCGCAGACCGGCCGGAGAAGGCGCCGGTCCCCTCGAGCAGGGCGCAACGATCGACCACCGTGCGCTCTATCGCCTGCCGTGGTCGCTGCCGGACAATGCGATCGCCTGGCTGGAGCCGACCAAGAAGTGCAACCTGGCGTGCCTGGGCTGCTACCGCGAGAACGACCCGCGGGGACACAAGACCCTCGACGAGGTCCGTCACGACCTCGACGTGTTCGAGCGCTTCCGCACCGTGGACGGCGTGTCGATCGCCGGCGGCGACCCGCTCGTGCATCCGCAGATCGTCGAGATCGTGCGGATGGTCGCTCAGGATGGGCTGAAGCCGATCGTCAACACCAACGGCCTGGCGCTCACCGATGAGCTGCTGGGCGAGCTCAAGGGCGCCGGTGTTGCCGGGTTCACGTTTCACATCGACTCCAAGCAGGGCCGCCCGGGCTGGAAGAAGGCGAACGAGGTCGAGCTGTGCGAGCTGCGCCAGCGCTACGCCGAGATGGTGGCCGCGGCGGGAGGGATCGGCTGCTCGTTCAACGCGACCGTCTACGAGGACACGCTGCGTTACGTGCCCGACCTGCTCGAGTGGGCGCAGCGCAACATCGAGATCGTCAACACGATCGTGTTCATCGCCTTCCGCGCGGGCATGGTCGGCAATGACTTCGACCACTACGTGCGGGGAGAGCCGGTCGACTTCTCCACGGTTCCCTACGCCACCACCGACCAGACTCCGCACGAGCTGCAGTCGACCGACATCGTGGCTGAGATCCGCACGCGCTTCCCCGATTTCGCTCCCGCCGCCTACCTGAATGGGACCGAGCGACCCGACACGTTCAAGTGGCTGCTCTCGGGGCGCCTCGGCGCGAAGGGGAAGGTCTACGGCTACGTCGGGCCGCGCTCGATGGAGCTCGCGCAGACCTTCAACCACCTGAGGACCGGCAGGTATCTCGCCTACAGCTCGCCGCGCACGCTCAGCCACGGCAGGGCGATGCTCCTGCTGTCCGCGCTTGACCCGCGCCTGCGCACGATCGCGCGCCGCTGGCTGAAGGCGGGCGCGCGCAGGCCCTCGCGCCTGCTGGAACGCCTGCACTTCCAGTCGGTGATGATCATCCAGCCGGCCGACATCTACGCGGACGGAAGCCAGAACATGTGCGACGCCTGCCCCGACATGACGGTGTGGAACGACCGTCTCGTCTGGTCATGCAGGTTGGAGGAGCCCGAGCGCTTCGGGGACTTCGTGCAGATGGTGCCCAAGAGCGGCTGACCGCTTTCGCAACGAGCGCGGGTTCGATATGCGAGGATCGGGCGACCGCGATGACTCTCGTTCAATGAGATCCACCACCGTCGCGCCTGCGCCCGCGATCGAGCAGACGCTTGCGCTGTTGCGGCCGGCTCGCCGGCCGGCGGCGACGCAGATCCAGGACGGCTACCTCGACCTGCTCGGCGAGCAGGATCCCACCGGAGCGCATCCCGGTCAACGGCTGATGCTGAGCGGCACGCTGGCGCTGATCTACGAGCGCCTGTGGCGCCCGCTCGGGGGACGCCTGCTGATGGGCGTGACCGGTCCCCGCACAAGCGAGGAGCGCCGCATGGCCCTGAACATGCTGGAGCTCTCACCCAACGACCGGGTGCTCGACGTCGCCTGCGGGCCCGGCAACTTCACGCGTGGCTTCGCCCGCGCCACGGGCGAGGGACTGGTCGTGGGAATCGACGCCTCGAAGACGATGCTCGCCGTCGCCGCGCGCAAGACCGAGAGCGCCAATCTCGCCTACGTGCGCGGCGACGCCTGCGCGCTGCCCTTTCGCGACGGCAGCTTCGATGCGATCTGCTGCTTCGCCGCGCTGTACCTGATCCAGGAGCCGATGCGAGCGCTCGAGGAGATCGCCCGCGTCCTTGCTCCGGGCGGTCGAGTGGCGCTGCTGTCAAGCTGCAACCGCGGTCCACTGCCCGCCAGCGCGACCAACGCGGTCGTGCGGCCTCTGACCGGCATACGGATCTTCGCCCGCGACGAGCTGACGCGAGCGCTGCGCGACCGCGGCCTGACCGGCATCGAGCAGCACGTGGTCGGCCTGGCGCAGTTCGTGTCCGCCCGCAAGCGCGCCTGACGCAAACGGCGGTCCGCCTCTGATGCGATTCCTACGGATATGAGCCTCGTAAGCACTACGGATGGCCAGCCCTGCAGGCGCGACTAGGCTGGCTCGGATGGACCGGTCAGCGGCAGTGGTTTCCGTGACGGGCGCGGGCGCAAGCCCTGCGGTCTGGTAGAGCCTGGGACCATCCCATGCTCCCGCGAGTGCGAGCGGCGAATGCAGGCTCTCCGCTTCCGGTGCGCGCCTGGATCGAGAGGCGGATTGTGGTGCTGGGGGTGGCCGCGGGCCTGTTCGCCACGATCTTCTTGTTGCGCCAGACGAGCAACGACGTCGCCGACACCATCGCGCTGCTGTACGTGATCCCGATATCGCTCGTGGCGCTCGAGCTGGGAATGATGGCGGGCGTGGCGTCCGCCGCATTCGCGCTGGGGCTGCTGTGCGTGGGGGCGCTCACCGCCAACGCCAATCTCGACGTGGTCGGAGTGCTCACGCGCGGTGCGGCCTACCTCGCCGTCGGCGGCGCGGCAGGCCGCTTCAGCGATCGGATGCGCGACAGCCAGCAGCGCCAGTCTCTGCTGTTGAAGTCCGGTTTGGGACTTGCCAACCTGACACGTGCGGAGGACCTTCCTGCAACGCTTGCGCAGGATGCGCGCACCATTCTCGGGTCCCGCGGAGCGCGCGTGGAGCCGATCGATGGTGCGCCTGTGCAGGCGGGCGTGCTCGAGGAGCCCTCCGAGCGCGTCCCGATCCAGACACGGGGGGTGCTGTACGGGACGCTTGCCGTGAGCACCGCCCGCAAGATCAGCCCCGAGGATCGCGTGACACTCGGGATCCTGGCTCTCCAGGCGGCGGTGGCGACGGAGAGCCAGCACCAGCTCAAGGACGCACGACAACGCGCGGTGCTCCGGATGGAGCTGCACGACGCCCGCAGCCACCTCGCCGAACGTGGCGATCAGCTGCGCGTGCTGATCGCCCACCAAGAGGCCGAGCGCCATCAAGTCGCGGATGAGCTGCACGAGCAGGCGGCCCAGACACTGGCCGGCGTGCTCCTCGGCCTGCGGGCACTCGAACGGGAACTTGAATCAGACCTGGCCGCACCGAGGCTGGGCACGCTGCATTCGAGCGTCGACAGCACGCTGCGCACGCTGCGTTCGCTCGCCGTCGGACTGCGACCCCCGGCGCTCCAGCTCGGTCTTCAAACCGCTTTGCAGGAACTGGCGGCCGAAGCGGGGGATCATGGCTCGACAGAGATGACCGTCGCCCTCGACGGCATCGGCGACCTCAGCGCGGAAGCCCAGACGATCGTCTACCGAGTCGTCGAGGAAGCGCTGGATGCGCTCGGAGGGGCGCGCTCGGTCGTCGTCCGTGCCGGGCCGTCCGGCCGCGAGCTGGTGATCGTCCTCGACGGCGGCGCCCATCCGATCGCGCGCGAGCGGCTGGCGCTCCTGCGCGCGCGCTTGGAGCTGGTCCATGGAACGCTTTCGGCCACAGCGACCGAGCTTCGTGCCGTGATCCGGCCGTCGACCTCGCCCACAGCTGAGCCGTCAACGACAGGACGAGATCCACAAGCTGACGGCCCGGCCTGACGATATTTGGGTACCCTAACCACATAGCTACCCGAGGAGGTCGTGATGAGAGGTTCTCCGTTTTTTGATGGTGTCGCCCAGTCCGAGGTGGCGATCGCGGGCGAGGCGGCGAGGGTGCCGATCTTCTACTACGACGGGACCGCGATTCAGGCTGTGTTCGCGGCTCGTTTGGGGGCGCTGCGCCGGTTGATGCCCGACCCGCGCTTCTCTCCTGCCCGGCTGGCGCCGGGTCTCGGCGCGGTGGCGATGACGTGCTTTGAGTACCGCGACACCGACATCGGCCCGTACAACGAGCTGGCGATCTCGGTGGTGCTGAACGAGCCGTGGTTCCTGCCCAACCTGCCCGGCCTGGCTCTGGCCTCGAGCCTGCGCAGGCGTCAGCTGCACGCCTGGGTGCAGCATCTGCCGGTCACGACCGAGATCGCGCGGGCGGGCGGCGTGGACCTCTACAACTACCCGAAGTTCATCGCCGGGATCGACTTCGAGCAGAGCGAGCAGCGCCGCATCTGCCGCCTGAGCGAGGGCGCCGAGCACATCCTGACGCTCTCCGGCGAGCGGATCGCCACGCCGCGCTCGCAGGAGCTGCAGCTGTTCAGCCATCTGTGGATGGACCGTCAGCCGCAGAGCTCCGAGTTCAAGATCAACGCGATCGAGATGGGCGTCAGCGTACGGCCCGGGGCCGCATCACTCAGCTGGGCGATCGTCACCCGATCGCGCGCGAGCTGGCGGGCCTGATCGCCTTCAGTCGTCCGCTGCAGTACCAGTACATGGCTCGCTTCGAGGGGATCCTGTACGGGCCCGAGCACCTCTCGCTGCCGCTGATCGCCAAGGTCGCCCAGGCCACCGCCGACGCCGCGGCGCAGCCGGCATAGGCGGGCCGGACAAGGCTGAGAAGATCGCGAGCTGTGCGAACTGCGCCGGCACTACCCCGGCAGCTCGCGCCCCAGCCAGCCGCGGTAGAAGCCCTCGACGTCGGGGAGGAACTCGTGGACCACGGGATAGCCCGGCTGCAGCGCCTCCACCTCGAGCTGGCGCGCGCAGGAGGGGCAGAAGTACTCGCGGATCTGCTGGAGCTTGGGGTCGGGCCCGGCCATCTTCGGGTAGACCTCCAAAAGCGCCTCCTCGGTCTCGCGCACGTGGACGAGGGCATCCATCTTCCAGTTGCGGTTGTGCGCGCAGAAGTCGTGGCCGCAGTCGCAGCGGTGGACGAGCTGCCGGTCGGAGAGCCGGCGGACGATGTTGAGCCCCTCCCCCGCGGGCAGCACGATCTCATCCTCGTAGGGGACGCGCGCCTGGAGCACCGCGAGCCACTTCTCGAAGCGGTCTGAGTCCTTGTAGCCGGACTGGATCTCCTTGACCTCGCGCCGGGAGAGCCTCTCATCGAGCAGCGCCGCGAGCGTCTCGACGTCCAGCCTGCCCCCGCCCGCGAGGGGCACGCCGTCTTCGCCGGGCCGCGGATCGGATGAGACGAGGAAGGCGTCGGCGGCTGCATCGGGGTGCAGCTTGCCGGGCTGGGAGCGCTCCGCCGCGACGGTCGGGGTGGCGACGTCGTACTCGAAGTCCTCCGGCAGATCCCAGAACCCGCGGTACTCCGCCGCCCAGCTCGGGGAGAGGCGCATCGACTCCGCGTACATCGCCTTGACCGGCTCGACGAAGTCCTGGGCCAGGATCCGCTCGCGCTCGGCCGCCACCCACTCGCGCACGGGGATCGCCCGCTCAAGCCGGCGGCGGCGGAAGGCGTCGCGGTCGGATACGCCGTAGATCGACTCGGCGAAGCGGGGAAGCAGGTGACCTTCCTCGACATCCCGGCGGACCGCCTCGACGGGCCGTAGCAGCGGGTCGCCGAGACCGGCGCCGCCCTTCATCACGCTGAGATAGAGATCGCCGTTGGAGAATGGCTCGAGCAGCGTGAGCCCGTCGTTCTTGTAGTCGCGGGAGCTGCCCTGGATCTCCATCAGCGCGGGGGTCTCGAAGTCGCCGTCGGCGACCGGGTAGGCCTCGCCGCGGCGGGCACGCTCGATCAGGTCGGCACCGTGGATGTTGTGTATGTAGGCGGTCGCGCCCGGGTAGCCGCCGAACAGCCCCGAGGAGGAGAGAACGCGTCCGGTCCCGATGTTCTGGAGCTCCCAGAAGGGCGTCTTGTTCACCATGAACAGCGACTCGAAGCTCGACCCGCCGCGATGGCGCCCGGGCCCGCCGGAGGATGCCTTGACCCGCCGCGACAGGTAGACGAACGGGGAGATCAGCTCCCACATCTCGACGTCTCCCATGTCGCCCTCGGGATTGAACATGGCGGCGCAGTAGTCGGTCCCGTCGAGGACATACTTCGCGCCCATGCCCTGCGCCGAGATCTCGAAGTTCATGATCGCCGAGGAGTTGCCGTACTGGTCGATGCCGCCGCCCTGCTGGACGTTGCCCGACACCGAGTACGCGGCGAGCACCTCCTCGATGAACCCGCGCGCCTGCAGCGCCCGGGAGATCGTGCGCGGGAAGCCGGTGAACGACGGCTGCAGGAAGGCCCAGGCGATCGCGGTCGAACCCTCGGCGTCGCCGATGTTGGCGATCGTGCCCTCGGGGAAGTTGGTCTCGATCGCGAAGTAGGCGCCGTCGTTGACCTTGTCGTTGCAGATCAGCGTCTGGGTGAACATCACCCAGATCGCCCCCTGCATCCCCGACGGCGTGCAGTTCATCGAGTGCCAGCCCCAGGCCGAGCAGCCGTCGTAGTCGAGCTCGTAGGTGCCGTCTCCGCCGATCCGCACCTCGAACGGGGAGTGCATGATTATGTCTCGGCGTGCGCGTGCCGGGAGCTGCGGCTTGTCGGCGAGCTCCGCGTCGAACCCCGCGGGGGCGCGATAGCGACCCGGGACAGTCATCTCGCGGATGCGCGACTTGAATGAGCGCCGACCCTCCTCGATGACCTCCCGGCTGAAGCGCTTGAACCGATCCACGCCCTCCTCGAGGAGGATGCGCTCGACCGCCTGGCGGACCATGTGGCAGCCGGCCAGGCGGGTGCGCTCGTCGAGCAGGTAGTACAACGAAGCGCGGGTGCGCTTCTTGCAGCGCTCGAGGTGCCATCTCGCGAGCTCGTCGTGCTCGCCGATCTTCATGCACGGCAGGTCGATGCCGTCCTCGTAGCGCATCGTCGGCCCGACCGGGACGCCGCCCGGCGTGCTCGCGCCGATGTCCAGGACGTGGGTGACCCCGCCCGCCCACGCAACCAGCTCGCCCTCCCAGAAGATCGGCACGAACGTCTGCACGTCGGCGTTGTGAACGTCACCGATGGTCGGGTCGTTGTTCGCAAAGATGTCGCCCTGGGAGATGCCGGGATTGTCCTCGTAGCCGTTGCGGACCATCCACTTGATCGCGTCGGACATGGTGTGGACGTGGACGATGATTCCGGTGGACAGGGCGAGCGAGTCCCCCTCGGGCGTGTACAGGGCAAAGCAGAGCTCGCCCAGCTCACGCACGATCGGCGAGGCAGAGATGTTGAGCGCTGTCTCTCGCGCCGAGACGAGACCTCCGCGGATGCGGGAGAAGAGCTTCTCGTAGCCGATGGGATCCGAGGCCATCAGCGTAAGCTCGTGAAGTCCGAAGTAGTAGCCGGTGTCTGCGAACAGGCGCTCGGACTCGGTAAGCATCTCGTCCAGGCGCCTGCCATCCCAGCCGATGGTCGACCTGCCGAGCTCGATGTCGGATTTCCCTTCAACGGTGGCCATCGCTTGAACCCTCCATGTCTGTGAGGTGGAAGATCTGATGTCCGTCGAGCCTCGCTCGGCGTCCTGGGGGAATCGCAAAGGTGGTCGCCGAGTGCTCGACGATCGCCGGACCGTGGATCGAGTTGCCCGCCTGCACGGACTCGAGCTGGAAGATCTCAGTCTCGACGAACTGATCGCGACTGGCGCGGCCCCAGTGGACCGGCCTGACCGTCTTGACGGGCGGCTTGCCCGGCACCTCGGGCAGCCGCGGCAGTGCGGGCTTCTCCACATCGACCGTGCCATGAACGATCGCGTGGGTGACCAGGTAGCCGAACTCCGGCGAGCGCGCCGAGGACGCGAACATCTTCGCGTAGGCATCCTCAAAGGTGGCGATGAGATCGTCCACGTGCGAGGCGTCCTGCAGCGCGGCGTGCGGAGAGACGAACTCGATGTCGTTGAGCTGACCGTAGTACTGCATACGCACCGCGTGCGTGAAGCGGATGCTCTCGCGCCCGATCCCCGACTTCTCGAACTCCTGGGCTACACGGCTCTGAAGGCCAAGCCAGGCGCCGGTGATCATGGACCCGATTCCCGCCCGTTCCGCCTCGCCGAACGTCGGCAGCAGCGGCATGTCCACAGTCTGATCGTAGCGGTAGTCGAAGTCGGCGCACGCACAGCCGAACGCCGAGAAGCCAGCGGCCCACGCGGGCACGAGCACCTCATTGTAGGTGACCCCGTCGGTGTACCCAGAGACATGGAGCGGCCCGCCCCCTCCATAGCAGAGGAGCGTGTAGTCGGCGGGCGAGTAGCCCTTGCCGAGGATCCGCCCGACCGCCTCGTTCTTGAGCGTCTGCTCGAACAGCTCGATGACTCCGGCGGCGGCCGCGTCGACCGCCAGGCCGAGCGGCCGTGCGATCTGGCGCTCGATAGCGGCGCGCGCGAGCTCGACGTCCAGCTCGACCTCGCCGCCGAGGAAGTACTCGGGGTTCAGGCGACCGAGCACCAGGTTCAGGTCGGTGACCGACACCGTCTCGAGGCCTCCCTGCGGCCAGCACACGCCGATGCGCGACCCCGCCGAGTCGGGCCCGAGCTCCGGCCGGTTGGAGTTCGGGTTCACGCGCACGAACGACCCGGTGCCGGCGCCGATCGAATCGATCCGGACGAGGGGAATGTTCAGGACGAATTTCGCGATGTCGGGCGTCTGGGTGATCTCGAAGCGCCCGTCGGTGATCAGCGCGATGTCGAACGAGGTGCCGCCGATGTCGGTGCAGAGCACGTTGCGCAACCCCATCCGCTGGGCGAGCGCCTGCCCGCCGACCACGCCGCCGACCGGGCCGGAGACGAGCGTTCGTCCCAGCTCCTTCGCCTCGATCGAGATCGTGCCGCCGTGCGCAGCCATGACTCGCAGCTCGAACGGAGCGCCGTGAGCCTTGGTGACGTCACGCACCGCCTTCAGGGTGGCGCGCGAGGGCTCCGCGGCGTACGCCTCGATCACCGTGGCGTTCAGCCGCGGCAGGTCCCGGCGCATGGGATAGAGCTGGGATGAGAGGAACAACGGCACCTCGCCGTTGAGACCTCGCTTGGCCTTCTCCTCCTCGACGAGCTCGCCCACTCGCAGCTCGTGCTGGGGATTGCGGAAGGAGAACAGCAGCGAGATCACGATCCCCTCCACCCCGTCGTCCAAGAGCTCGGCGGCCGCCTCGCGCACATCCTGCTCGCGCAGCGGGAGGACCTCGTCGCCGAACACGTCGATGCGCCCACGCACACCCTTCATCTGCGCGCGGGCGACCAGCGGCTCGTTGTGGAAGTGCGTCGCCAGGTGAAGGCGGTCGGAGTAGGAAAAGCCGAGGTGCGTCTGGACGCCACGCTCGAGCCGCAGGTAGTCCTCGTGGCCGGCGTTGACGATGCAGCCGATTCTCAGCCCCTGGCGTTGGAGCAGCCGATTGAGCATCGCCGTTCCCGAGTAGATGCCCGACACGATCGCTGCGAACCCCTCCTCGGGCGTCGAGTCCCACTGGCTGAGCGCGTCGCGCGCTGAGGCCATGAAGCCAATCGACTCGTCCTCGGGAGTCGTCTGCGCCTTGCCGACGACAAACGAGCCGCGCTCATCCACGATGAACGTGTCGGTCATCGTGCCGCCCGCGTCGATCGCAAGCACGCGGGGGATTTGTGCACCGTTCTCAGACATCCAACCTCCTCACCTCATCCGTTCAATCGAAGCTACCAGGCGCGACCTCTTGAGCGCTGGCGGAGCGACGCGTCGGGGACGACGGTCCTACGCGGGCGGCGTCTGTGGTGGCGAGCTGGGAGATGAGCTGCTCCAGCCCGGGCCAGATCAGGTCGATGAGCCAATCGGCCAGTTCCTCGGGGGGGATGTCGGGGTGCCTGTGCCACCACAGGGACAGCGACTCGTAGGCGCCGGCGACGGCGAGCGTCATCGCCTCGAGCCTCGTCCGGCCGTCGTGGTCGGGCGCCGTCCCGGAGGACTCGGCCATGAGGCGGATCATGAGGTCTGCTTGGCGGCGCCTGATCAGCGCGGCCTCGGCGGCGAAGCGGGCGTCTCTGGCCGGCTCGTCGTCGAACAGAACGATCCAGGCCTGAAGTTGGTCTCCCAGGAACCGGAAGTAGGCGATCGATCCCGCCCGCAGGCGCGCTCGCGGGTCGGACTCCTTGTATACCGCCGTGGCCACTTGGTCGGCGAGGGCCTCTCCGGTGCGACGAACGCACGTCGTGAAGAGCTGCTCCTTGGAGCCGAAGTGGTCGTAGATCACGGGCTTCGACACGCCGGCGCGCCGGGCGAGCTCGTCCATCGACGCCGCCTGGAAGCCGCGCTCGGCGAAGAGCCGATCCGCCAGATCGAGCAGTTGCTCTGAGCGCACGGCGCGGGGCACCCGCCCGGGTCGGTAGCCCTTTACGAGTGTGTTGGTGGAGGCCATAGAATAATTCTACCATTAGTAGGCTACTTATGGTAGGTTACCGGAAGTAAGGATCCTAGACCCACAACAACACCCATTGGTCCCGCCTACTCGAAAGAGGTCGCAATGAGAGGCTCCCCGTTCTTCGATGGCATCTCCCAGATGGAGGGGAAGCTGGGCGATGAGGTTGTGCGGCTTCCGGTCTTCTATTACGACGGCACCGCCACGCAAGCAGTGTTCGCGGCCCGCCTGGGGGCGCTGCGCCGGCTGATGCCCGACCCGCGTTTCTGCCCCGCCCGGCTGGCGCCGGGCCTTGGAGCGGTCGCAATCACCTGCTTCGAATACCGCGACACCGACATCGGCCCCTACAACGAGCTGGCGATCTCGGTGGTGCTGAACGAGCCGTGGTTCCTCCCGAACCTGCCGGGCAGGGCTCTGGTCTCGAGTCTGCGCAGACGTCAGCTGCACGCCTGGATTCAGCACCTGCCGGTCACGACCGAGATCGCGCGGGCGTACGGCGCCGAAATGAACTATCCGAAGTTCGTCGCAGGGATCGACTTCGAGCAGACCGCCACCGACCGCGCCTGCCGCCTGAGCGAGGGAGAGGAGCACATCCTCACCCTCTCGGGCGGTCTGATCCAGACGCCGCGCAGCGAGCAGTCCCAGCTCTTCTGCCATACCTGGATGGACCGTCAACCGCAGAGCGCCGAGTTCAAGATCAACGCCACCCAGGTGGGCGTGAGCCTGCGGCCCGGAGCCGCGACGCTCGAGTTGGGCGAGCGTCACCCGATCGCCCTGGAGCTCGCGGGCCTGCTCCTCTCGAGGCGCCCGATCCAGTACCAGTACATATCTCGCTTCGAAGGGATCCTCTACGGCACCGAGCACCTCTCGCTGCCGCTGATCGATCGTGTCGCGACGCAATTCGCCGTCCACCCACCCGCCGGCGTTGCCGCCGACGCCACCGTCGGCGCTCCGGCGCAGCCGGCATAGGCGGGTGCGGCGATGACATCGATCACGCCGGAGCGTTCTCTGGACGAGCAGTTCCCCCGCGTCGCTTCGAACGGCGGCGGCCTGGATGTGCGCGAGCTCGAGCGGCTTCGCACACGCGCCCACCGCTTCGCCGAGGAGCACGTGCGTCCGCGGGCGCTTGAGATCGACCGTCGCACCGGCGAGGATCCGAGCTGGTTCGATTGGGACCTCGTGCGCGCGGGCGCCGCGCACGGGATGCTCAGCTTTCTGATCCCCAAGCCCGCGGGCGGCGATGGCGGCCTCTCCACGCAGGCCGCGGTCGTGATGGAGGAGCTGTGCGCCGCCTGTCCCGGGATCGCCCTGATCTTCGGCGCCCACGCGCTCGGGATCTCGCCTCTGCTGCTGGGCGGTCCCTCGCAGTGGGATGGCGTGCTGAGCGAGCTCGTCGCCTCCGAAAGCACCCGAGAGCCGCTGCTGATGGCGTGCGCGATCACCGAGCCCGAAGCCGGCACCGACGTGGAGGACCCGGACCTCCTGCGCCACGCGCGCATCACAAGCCACGCTCGCCGTGTGCCGGGCGGCTTTCGCCTGAGCGGCACCAAGCGGTTCATCTCCAACGGCAGCGTCGCACGGTGGATCACGCTCCTTATGCCCACCGACCCCAGGTGCCCGGCGGAGAGCTGGACCTGCTTCCTGGTGGACGCCCACAGCGAGGGGTTCGCGGTCGCCCGCGCCGAGCACAAGATGGGCCAGCGCGCCTGTCCCGCCGCCGAATTGACATTCGACGGCGTTTTCGTTCCCGACGAGCGGGTTGTGGGCCGGGAGGGAGACGGAGCGACTGAGACGACGATCGTGCTCGCCTGCTCGCGTCCGCCGGTCGGGGCGATCGCGACCGGTATCGCTCGCGGAGCCTACGAGCGCGTGCTGGGCTGGCTGCAGGAGGACAGCGCCGCCAGGGGTTTGCTCGAGCGCCAGCACGTGCAGCTGGCCTTGGCTGGCATGGAGGAGGATATCCACCTCGCGCGCCAGATCTACATGGACGCCGCCACCGAGCTCGACCACGTGGCGCTCGGCGGCGTCATGTCCCACCCGGCCGTCCGCGCCCTCGGACATGTGCCGGCCGGCATTCGCAGCCGGGCGCCCGTTCGCGGTTGGCTTCACTCAGACCGCGCGCGCGACGCCACCGTCGCGCTGCTGCGCCGCACCACGAGCGAGCGCGCGGTCACCCGCTCGCTCGCTCTCTCCTCGATGGCCAAGGCGCGTGGCGGCGACGTGGCGATGCGCGTCACCGGCGCGGCGCTCGAGCTCGTCGGTCTGCGCTCAGGTCCGGTCAGGGCGGAGCTCGAGAAGCTCTGGCGTGACGCCAAGCTGTGCCAGATCTACGAGGGCACCAACCAGCTCAACCGCCTCGAGGTCTACCGCGGACTGTGCCACTCGGAGACGATCAGCTGCCTGCCGCCGCTGCGCCGCATCCAGCTCGACACGGATGCGCCAGCTCGCGCGAACGCAGACACGCGCGCCCATCTGCAAGCGGACATCCCCCAACACACAAGCGTCGACGGAGATGGACGTCAATCATGACCGTGACCACCGTGACCACCGCCGCCGAGCGCGCCGAGATACGGATGATGGCGCGCGAGCTGGCCCAACGCGAGCTGGCGCCGCGGGCCGCGGCACTCGACGCGGGCAGCGAGGACGCCATGCACGAGTGCTGGCGTCTGCTCGTCGAGCTCGGGCTCGACCGCGCGCTGCTGAGCGAGCACCACGGAGGCGCCGGATTGGGAATTCCCGACCTGCTGGTCACGATCCAGGAGCTGGCCGTCGGCGACGGCGGGATCGCGATGAGCGCGCTGCTCTGCAACGCCGCCCTGGCGACGCTCACCGGCGAGCAGCTCGCCGGTGTCCCGGCGGGGACACGCTGGGCGCTCGTGCCGGCCGCGCTCGGAACAGAGGTGACGATCTCAGACGGACAGCTGGACGGCGGGATCGCCTGCGCGCTGGGCGCGCACGACGCCGACGGTCTCGTGATCCTCCTCGACGGGCCCGCGCCCGCCGCATGGGCGCTCGACACCAGCACGAGCGGCTGTGAGATCGAACGCGACCTCGCGCAGATGGGCCTGCGCGCGGCGCCCGCGGCAGCGATCGAGCTGACCGGCGTCAGCCCCGCGCCCGCGCTGGATGGGTCAGACAGCCGGACAGACGGCGAGTCCGCGCAGCTGGGCGCGGCAGGCGCGCTCGCGCTGCTGCGAGCAGGCACAGCGACGATCGCACACGGGATCACGCGGCGCGCCTATGAGATGGCGCTCGAGTACGCCCACGCCCGCCAGCAGGGCGGCGTGGCGATCATCGAGCACGACGCCGTCAGCGACATGCTCTCGGCGATGGCGGTGAGGCTGGCATGCTGGCCTGCAATCGCCCCCGCCCGAGCTCCCGCCCCTGCCGTGCTCGCAATCGAGGAGACGCAGGCGCTCGCCGCCAAGATCGCCGCCACCGACGCCGCCGTGGCGAGCACGACCGACGCCGTGCAGGTGTTCGGCGGCACCGGCTACATGGTCGAGACGGGGATCGAGAAGCTGATGCGCGACGCCAAGTACTGCCAGCTCTTCCCCGAGCCCAACCGGGTCGCCCACGACGAGCTGATGCGCTCAGAGCGCACCGGGCGCGCAGCGGGGATCGCCGGCGAGGCGGCGAGCTGAGCGCCGGTCGGCTCCTGACAGTTCCCACGGCAAGGCCAGGAGCTCCGGCGAGTCCGCTTGATCATCCTGATCTGAGGTCTGCGCCGAGCACCTCGTCCAGGAGGCCCGCGTAGCCCGCGTCGGCCTCCGGATCATAGCCGGGTATGAGGTGGCGGCGGACGTGCAGCGCCGCCGCGGCCGTCTCTCCGTCGGCGAGCAGGCACGCTGCCTGCAGCGCGCGCACGAGCAGGTCCAGCTGCCGGCGGAAATGGAGCGGCCCCTCCGCGAGCGAGCGCCGCAGCCGCGGAGCGAGCTCGTCGAGCGCCTCGGCGACCGTGGCCGCGTCGCCGTCGCCGGGAGGCAGGCGGCGGCGGACTCGCTCGAGCACGAGGTCCAGCGCGTCGAGCCGGCCGAGGTCCCGCAGGACCTGGTCGCAGAGGATGTTGTGCGTCCCCTCCCAGCTCTCGAACACGATCGCGTCGCGGTACAGGCGCGGCAGCGGCGAGAAGTCCTCGATCGTGCCGTTCCCGCCGAGCGCCTCGATCCCGCGGCGAACGCAGCTGGTCGCCGCCAGCGATGTGACGAACTTGTTCGCGTTCACGAGGATCCTGTGCCAGGCCATGTCCTCACCGTCGGCCGTGCCGGCGTCGATCTCCTCGACCAGCGCCGTCAGCTCGAGAGTCGATGCGAGGGCTGCCTGCTCCTCCACCTTCATCACGGCGAGGTTCTCACGCACGAGCGGGTAGTCGGCGATCCGGCGCCCGAACGCGGTGCGCAGGCGGGAGAAGCTCGCCGCCTCCAGGTAAGCTCGGCGCATCAGTCCTGTCGAGCCGAGCGCGTTCAGCCAGCGCGAGGTGTTCAGGACGACGCCGGCAGCGATGCGGAAGCCATCCTCCGGCGCGCCGATCGCGTACCCGAGCGCGTTCGTGAGCTCGATCTCGCCGGTGGCGAGCGCGCGCGTGCCGAGCTTGTCCTTCAGGCGGCGCAGCCGGAAACCGTTGGCGCTCCCGTCGGGGAGGCAGCGTGGAACGAGGAAGCAGCCGATCCCGCGTGTGCCTGCGGGCGCGCCCCGCGGCCGGGCGGTGAGCAGGAACTGGTCCGCGTCCGCGACCGAGCAGAACCACTTCTCGCCGGAGATACGCCAGGCCTGGCCATCGGGCACCGCCTCGACGCGGTTGGCGCCGACGTCGGACCCGCCCTGCACCTCGGTCAGAAACTGCGCTCCGCGCTGGCAGCGGTCGTAGTCGGGCTCGAGCAGCGCCGGCAGGAATCGCTCCTGCAGCTCCGGCGAGCCGTGGCGCCGCAGGACCCGGATCAGACCGGCCGTGCAGACGGCCGGACAGGTGTGGCCGCCCTCGCCGGCGTGCGCGAGCAGGTAGAGCAGCGCCGCCTGCTCGAACGCCGGCGCGCCGGCGACGCCGGAGGCCCAGACGGCGCGGCCGGCCTGCGCGTACTCGGGGTCGAACGTGACGCGCTGGGACTCGCGCCCGAGCGGATCCGCCGGCTCAAGCGACGGTGGGCGGAGCTCGAGCGCCCGGACGGCCGGCTCCACCACCATCGCGACGCCCTCGCCGAGCGCGCGCAGCCCCGGCTCGATCGCGCGCAGACCGTCATCGCCGAGCGCAGCGCGCAGCGACCGCGCTAGGTTCGGGGTAGCGTCGTAGAAGTTTGCCGCCCGAGCGGCCTGCCAGCGCTCGATCTCGGCGCGTGGGTCGGCCTCCATCGGCCCACTCTAGTAAAATGGAGTGCATCGCGATGTGGGCTCCCGGTGTCGGTGGACCGCCATCGCGCGGGCGCTCTTGCGGCGAGGGCCCACACCAGGCCACGCATCCCGTCCGGTCTCGCCGGCGCTCAGTATCAGTAGTCCTCCGCTGCGGCTGACGGCCGATCGCGGATGTCTGCTCCGCGCGTACAGGGCACCCTCCCGGGCATGACTACAACCACAGCCACATCACAGACCACGCCGCTTAGAGAGCTCATCGACCTCACCGGCCGCACCGCGATCGTCACCGGCGGCGCGATGGGCATCGGGCTCGGCATCGCCCGCCGCCTGCACGAGGCGGGCGCGAGCGTCCTCGTCGCAGACCTCGACCTGGCCGCCGGTGAGCGTGCGACCGAGGCCCTGTGCGCCTTGCGAGCGGGCAGTGCTCTGGCCGTGCACAGCGACGTCAGCGATCCAGAGAGCGTTGAGCGCATGGTCAACGCAGCCGTCGGGAGCTTCGGCAGTCTCGACATCCTCGTCAACAACGCGGGGATCTATCCGATGCTCCCGCTGAGCGACCTCGACGTCGAGACGTTCCGCCGCGTCATCGACGTCAACCTGACCGGCCTGTTCCTGTGCACGAAGTCCGCGTCTGCGCGCATGATCGCCCAGGGCACGGGCGGGCGGATCGTCAACGTCACGTCGATCGACGCGCTGCATCCGTCGATGGTCGGACTGTCCCATTACGACGCGTCCAAGCACGGCGCCTGGGGCTTCACCAAGAACGTCGCCCTGGAGCTGGCGCCGCACAACATCGCGGTCAACGCGATCGCCCCGGGCGCGATCAGGACGCCGGGCACCGGTGACATGGATGACGCCGCGCTGCAGGGCTTCCAGGCCATGATCCCGATGCGGCGGATGGGCGACCCCGATGACATCGGACGCGCGGCGCTGTTCCTCGCCTGCGATCTCTCCAGCTACATGACCGGCGCCCAGATCGTCGTCGACGGCGGACGGCTGCTGGCCTGAAGACATGCTCAGGCTGTAGCTTCAATCGGTCGCGCGCGCGCCGCCGCGGCGAGCCAGGAGCAACTACGTCAGCGCTCGCCGCAGATCCTCGGCGCCGATCCCATCGACGCGAACGACCTTCTCGCGGGAGCCGGCGCCACGCACGATCGAGACACTGCGCACTCCCACGCCCGCGCGCTTGGCGATGACGCGACAGAGCGCCGCGTTCGCCTGCCCATCCACGGGTGGTGAGGTCACCCGCACCAGCAGCACGCCGTTACGCTCGCCGGCTATCTCATTCGCCCGGGCGCGTGGAGTCAGTCGCACCGCGATCTTGCAGCTCTCCATGCCAGGATCATCCACCACCGTGCCTGAGATGAGCATCCCGCAAGCCGCCGCGCCGCCGCGAGCCGGTGTGTCGCTGCGCACCATCGCGCGGGAGTGGGGCCGGATCGGATGTATCGGGTTCGGCGGGCCGCCCGCGCACGTCGCGCTGTTTCGCGAGCTGTGCGTAACACGGCGGGAATGGCTGGAGGAGGATCAGTTCGAGCGCGCGATCGCCGCGAGCAACATCCTGCCCGGACCGGCCTCTACGCAGCTCGCGATCTACTGCGCCTGGCGACTGCGCGGCTCCAGGGGTGCGCTCATCGGGGGTCTTGGCTTCATCCTGCCCGGCCTGATTCTGATCCTCGCGCTGTCTGTGCTGTTTCTCGCGGGCTCGCCCCCCGCGTGGATACGGGGCGCCGGGATGGGGGCCGGCGCCGCGGTCGCCGCCGTGGCGGTCAGGGCCGGACTGGGCGTCGCCGTCCCGATCTACAGACGCACGACAGACACCCAGCGGCCCCGCATCCTCGTCTACGCGCTCGCCGCAGGGATCGCGGCGGCCACGACCGGACCGTGGCTCGTGCTCGTCCTGCTGGGGTGCGGCGCGATCGAGCTGACATGGCAGCGTCAGCTCGCCGGAGGCGGTGTGGGCTTTCACGCCTGGCCGCTGCTTGCCGCGGTCGCAGAGCCCGGTGGGACGGGCGCGCTTATATGGATGGCGTTGAAGGTCGGCGCGCTCGCGTTCGGCGGCGGCTTCGTGATCGTTCCACTGATGCAATCGGACGCCGTGGGCGCCTACCACTGGATGACCCACGCACAGTTCCTGAACGCTGTCGCACTGGGACAGGTCACTCCGGGGCCGGTCACTCAGACCGTAGCGGCGGTCGGCTACTCCGCCGGCGGGCTGCCCGCCGGGCTGTTGGCGGCACTCGTCGCGTTCGCACCCTCGTTCGCTTTCATTCTGTTCGGCGCCGCACGATTCGAGCGGCTGCTGCTCAACGAGCGAGTGACGGCGTTTCTCGCCGGGGCGGCCCCCGCCGCGGCCGGGGCGATCATCGGCTCAGCCATCCCACTCGCCGCCGCGATGAGCGAGGCATGGCAGTACGTCGTGCTCGCCGCCGCGGCCATCGCGCTGCTGATCCTGCGCCGCAGCATCGTGCTGACCCTGCTCACGGCCGGCCTGGTGGGCGCCGTGGCTGGGCTGCTCGGTGCGAGGATCTAATTTGCAGCTTGACCCGGAGCGTCGCGGGTGCGCGCCGTCTGCTTGACTCAGGTTGGCCGAGTTTGTTCAGCAGGGCTTCGATACGGCTGTTGGGCACGGGTGCAGGGCCATCCTCATACCACCGACGAAGGGCGAAGCACATGGATGCCGTCAACCATCAGGTCAGACTTGCCGCCCGTCCGGTCGGGCTGCCAAAGCCGAGCGACTGGTCATATGCCGAGGAGCCCGTCCCGGAGCCGGGCGAGGGCGAGGTGCTCGTCGAGATCCTGTACATCTCGCTCGATCCCGCGATGCGCGGCTGGATGAACGAGGGCCGCTCATACATCGCGCCGGTGAGCATCGGCGATGTCATGCGCGCGCTGGCCGCCGGGCGGGTGGTCGCGTCCAACCATGCCGATCTGGCCGTCGGCGACCACGTCACCGGGCTGCTCGGTGTGCAGGAGTACGCCGTCGCCGGCGGGCACGCCGTGATGAAGGTCGATCCGGGACTCGCGCCGCTGCCCGTGTATCTCGGCACGCTGGGAATGCCGGGCATGACCGCGTACTTCGGACTGCTCGACATCGGCCGCCCGGCCGAGGGCGAGACCGTCGTGGTGTCCGGCGCCGCCGGCGCCGTCGGCGGAGTGGTCGGCCAGATCGCCAAGCTGAAGGGCTGCCGCGTCGTCGGGATCGCGGGCGGGGCCGAGAAGTGCCGCTACGTGGTCGAGGATCTCGGGCTTCGACGCGGCCATCGACTACAAGTCCCAGGACGTCGCGGCCGGGCTGCGACGAGCACTGCCCGAAGGGGATCGACGTGTACTTCGACAACGTCGGCGGCGAGATCCTCGACGCCGCGCTGGCGCGCCTGGCCCGGTATGCCCGCGTCGTGATCTGCGGCGCGATCTCCCAGTACAACGCGACCGGCGCGATGACGAGGCCCGTCCAACTACATGTCGCTGCTGGTCAACCACGCTTCCATGACCGGGTTCGTGGTCTCAGACTACGGCGATCGCTACGCCGAGGGAGTCCGCGAGATGGCCGGCTGGCTGTCGGCGGGCAAGCTCAAGACCGCGCGAGGACATCGCCGATGGTGGCATCGAGAGGTTTCCCGAAACCCTGCTGCGCCTGTTCGAGGGCAAGAACACGGGCAAGCTCGTGCTCAAGGTCGCCGAGGAGGATTGAGGGCGACGAGGGCTCAGGATTGCGAGTGCTCGGCCGACAGCTTGCGAGCAGCGAACGCGAGCATGTATTCGAGGTGTGCTTCGAGCGTCGCAAAGCTGTGTTCCCCGGGATAGACGGCGCTGTGCGCGTCGGCTCCGTCGGCCCGCAGGGAGGCGGCAAACGGGGCGTTCTCGGAAGGGTCGGCGATGACGTCGTTCGTGCCTCCGTACACGTACGCGCGCAGGCCCAGCTTCCAGATCAGCGGGCGGTCGGCGCGCAGCTGGCCTTCCAGGCCGTTGAAGAACCCGAGCCAGCTCTCGACCGCCGAGAATTGATGCGGGTGAGTCAGCGCGATGTGCATCGCGCCATACCCGCCCATCGAGTAGCCGGCGATCGCGCGGGCGCCGCGCTCAGGGATGCTCGGCAGCATCCGGTCGACGAGGTGCTGCACTTCGAGCACGTACGCTTCATAGCGCGTGGCGCCCTGGTTCAGCCAGTTGTTCGATCCCGGCCCACCCTGGATCATGACCGCGATCACCGGCGCGATCGTGTGCTGGGCGATCAGCCGGTCAAGCGTGCCCTGCACGCCGATCTGCAGGAACGAGGTGTCGGTCTGATCGTCGCCGTGCAGCAGGTAGATGACCGGGTAGTGCGCATTCGTGCTCGAGTAGCTCGGCGGCAGGTAGATCAGGAACGAGCCTTCGCCTCCCAGCGCCGGTGAGGCGTAGCTGCTCGAGTCGATCGCGCTTCCAGCCGCGTCATGGCTCACTGGAACGACGCTCGGCAGCGGCTGGGGCTGTGGCGATGTCGCGATCGAGCGTTCCAGTGAGACCTCCGCGGCGGACCGGTACGACACGGTCTGGATGCCGGTGAGGCGTTCCAGGTTGGCGCGGCCGTCCAGCGCCAGCCCGACGCACACAGCCGCCAGTGCGGCCAGGAGCAGGCTCGCGCCGTACCGTCGCGCGAGTCCGCGCTGTCCCGAACCGCGGAGCGTCCCTCCGATCGCCGGCTCGGCGCGGCGAGGCATCGCGGGAACCCATGGCGGCGGCGCCAGCTCCACCGCCGCTTCGCCCCCGCCCGTGCCGGGCCAGGCCCAGTCGCCGGGGCCGTCGAGCCACACATGTGCGCGCGATGCCTTCACGTCGTGCATTGAACGGCGCGTGAGCGCCGATGCCAAGTCCTGCACGAACGCTCCCAACCCGCCGGCCCCTGCGCCCGCGGGTCCCGACGCGCGATCGGCAGGCGTCCCTCCTCCCCACGTCGACCCGCGCGGTGTCAGCGCGTGCTCCACACCTCGCCGACGTCGCCGAACGCAAGCGCCTGCTTGGTCGCTTCGGTGAGGTCGAATTCGCGACCGGCCACGTACGGGCCGCGGTCGATCACCCGCACCTGTACTGTGCGATCCCCGTAGCGCAGCGTGAGGAGCGTGCCGCACGGCAGGGTCTTGCTCGCGACGCCCATCGTCGTGCTCGTCAGCTCGCCGCCGCACGCCAGACCGCCGCCGCCTCCATACCAGGACACCTCCGCCAGGCGGTACACGTTCAGGCGCCCGAGCGAGCGGCGCGCGCCCAGATCTGTGGCGTCGCCGGCGAAGCGCAGCCGCACGCGCTCGCTGCCTGTGCGGCGCGGGACGTAGCGCAGGCGAAAGCGCCCGCCGCGCCCGGTGCGGGTGCTCGCGAGCGTGCTCCAGTCGCGCGCGCCAAGCGCCTGCAGCGCCACCACCTGGCCGGACAGGCCCGGCTTCAGCGTGCCGTCGATCGTGCTCGTGTGGCCTGCCAGCATGTTCAGCTCGGGCCGGCGAACCGCGAACGAGGCATGCGCGGGCGGCGCCCCCAGTCCCGCCAGCCCGCCGATGATGCCGGGCACGGATCCCCCCGTTGTGATCTCGATTGCGGCGAGGGGTGTTGCGGGCGCAGCAGGCTGCGCGGACGTCGCAGGGACGTACATCGAGGGAGAACCTCCTTGGTGTCCGCCTACGGGGTTAGCTGTCGGGCTCACGAGCGGCGTTTGCGCGAACCAGACGCGCGTCAGCCGGGCGTTACAGCCGCATCAGCGGCCGATTCGCCCCATCCGGCTCAGCCTCATCTCAGGCGAGCCGGCAGTGGGTCCCCCGCTCGCATCCATCCACGGACGCGACTCGGCAGGTCGAACGTCGTACGAGGCTAGCGGCATTCAGAACCCGCCTTGTGTGTTGTGCATCACACAAGACAACACGGGAATGTTCCCCTCAAACCGGGCATCCCCCACCCCACATTGACGCGAAGGCCCCAACCAGCCACAATCAAACCAGTGTCCAACCCCGACCGCCTGTCCGCCCTCGATACCGCGTTCCTGCACCTGGAGGACGACTCGACCGCGCACATGCATGTCGCGTCGGTGATGGTGTTCGAGGGCGTCGCGCCCACGCCCAAGGAGCTGACCGATCACGTGCTCAGCCGCCTGCACCTGGTGCCTCGTTACCGCCAGCGGCTGGCGTATGTGCCGCTCGACCAGGGAAGGCCGCTGTGGGCCGACGATCCGCACTTCAACCCGCGCTATCACATCCGCCACACCGCCCTGCCGCGCCCCGCGGACGAGGCCGCGCTCAAGCACCTGGCGGGGCGGCTGTTCTCCCAGCGCCTGGACAGATCCAAGCCGCTGTGGGAGATCTGGCTCGTGCAGCGCATGGCCGGTGGGAGGTTTGCGCTGATTGCCAAGACCCATCACGCGCTCGTGGACGGGATCTCCGGCGTGGACATCACGACCGTCCTGTTCGACACCTCGCCCGAGCCGGCGGGCACGTCAAGGTCTCCGGTGCCGTGGACGGCCAGGCCTCTGCCCGGCTACGCCAAGCTGCTCGGCGAGGCGCTGCTCGAGCGCGCGACCGTGCCCGCCGAGATGGGCCGCGGCGCGCGCGCGCTGCTGCGTGCCCCGCGCAAGGTCGCCACGCAGGTCAAGGACAGCATCGTGAGCGTCGGCGCTACCACGCTCGCCGGCATCAGCGCGCCGGCGCCGCCGAGCCCGTTCAACGTCGACATCGGCCCGCATCGCCGCTACACCTGGGTGGACGCCGAGCTGTCCCTGTTCAAGGCGGTCAAGGACTCGCTCGGGGGCACCCTCAACGACGTCGTGCTTGCATCCGTCAGCCTCGCCCTCGGGCGCTACCTGCGCGGGCAGGGGCAGGACACCGGGGGACTCGTGCTGAAGGCGATGGTGCCCGTGTCCGTCCGCGCCGACTCCCAGCGCGGCGCGCTCGGCAACCAGGTCGCCGCGATGTGGGCGCCCCTGCCGGTCGGCGTCGAGAACCCGGCCGACTGCCTGGCGCAGATCAGCCTCGCGATGGAGGATCTCAAGCATTCCGGCCAGGCAGTCGGGGCGCAGGTCCTGACGAACCTGGCCGGCTTCGCGCCGCCCACGATCCTCAGCCAGGCCGCGCGATTGCAGGCCCGCCAGCGCTATTTCAACCTGGTCGTCACGAACGTCCCCGGCCCCCAGTTCCCGCTGTATCTGCTCGGCCGCCGGCTGCGCCGGCTGTATCCGGTCGTGCCGCTGGCACGCCGCCAGGCGCTGGGGATCGCCGTCATGAGCTATGACGGGCGGCTCGGGTTCGGACTGCTCTCCGACTACGACGCGGTGCCCGAGCTGGAGGCGATCGCAGACGCCCTGCGCTGGGCGATCGCATCGCTGGCCCGGGCCGCGGGGGTGCAGCCGCTCCGCAAGCGGGCGGCCCAGAAGTCCGGCGGCGCACGCGGGGCCGCCGCGAGGAACGGATCCTCCGCGCCCGGCAAGCGTGCCGCCGGCCACGCGGGCGCAGGCAGAGCCGCGCCACCGCCGCCGCGCAAGCCCGCCAAGCGGAGCTGACGGAGAGCCCGCTCCACGATGCGCCTGGCGCTCTGCCAGATCGACGCCACGGTCGGCGACATCGCCGCCAACGCCGATCGCATCCTCGCCGCGCTGGCATCCGCCCGCGAGATCGGCGCGGAGCTCGTGCTGACACCCGAGCTCGTCCTGACCGGCTACCCGCCCGAGGATCTGCTGCTGCGCGAGCACTTCCTCACCGACGCCCGCGCCGCCCTGCGGGAGCTGGCCCGGGAGGTCACCGGCACGACCGCGATCGTCGGGTTCCCCGAGCTGGCG
The DNA here is from genome assembly GCA_963808385.1 of uncultured Solirubrobacterales bacterium. Lineage (GTDB taxonomy): Bacteria > Actinomycetota > Thermoleophilia > Solirubrobacterales > Solirubrobacteraceae > Palsa-744. The sequence continues at coordinate 79,013 of CAWEFQ010000008.1, forward strand.
GACGATCGCGTGTACAACGCCGCGGCGGTGCTCGCGGATGGCGCCGTCCGGTCGATCTACCGCAAGCTGCATCTCCCCAACTACGGCGTGTTTGACGAGCGGCGCTACTTCACCGCCGGCTCCTCGGGAGCGACGATCGAGGTCGCCGGGCACCGCATCGGCCTGACCGTGTGCGAGGACCTGTGGCGGCCCGGGCCGCCGGCGACCGAGGAGGCGGCGGCGGGCGCGAGCGTGCTGATCAACATCTCCGCCTCGCCCTACCACGCGGGCAAGGGCAGCGAGCGCGAGCAGCTGTTCGCTGCTCGCGCTCGCGAGTCGGGCGCCTATGTCGCGTTCTGCGCGCTCGTTGGCGGTCAGGATGAGCTGGTGTTCGATGGTCACTCCTTCGTCCTGGACCCGGCCGGCGCGACGATCGCCCGCGCGCGACAGTTCTGCGAGGACATGCTCGTCTGCGATCTCGATCTCCCGCCGGTGCGCGATACCTCGCCCGACAGACCCGTCGAGAGGGGGACCGAGCCCGGGGAGATCCCGACTGGACCCCAACACATACCCGCCTCCACGGCAGTTCTGGGCCCTGAGTGCGGCCGCCTGCACAAGACCATCGCGCCGATCGAGGCCGAGGTCTACGCGGCGCTGCGGCTGGGCCTGCGCGACTACGTCGAGAAGAACGGCTTCTCCTCGGTCGTGCTCGGGCTGTCCGGCGGGATCGACTCCGCGCTCGTTGCCTGCCTGGCGGCGGACGCCCTCGGCGCCGAGCGCGTCAACGTCGCGATCATGCCCTCGCCCTACTCCTCGCAGGCCACTCAATCCGACGCGCATGCGCTCGCCGGTGCGCTCGGCGTGCGCGCCCACGAGCTGGCGATCGAGGCGATCATGGACTCCTACACGCATACCCTGCGCGCGGATTTCGAGGGGTTGCCCGAAGACCTGACCGAGGAGAACCTGCAGGCGCGCATCCGCGGAAATCTGCTGATGGCGCTGTCGAACAAGTTTGGCTGGCTCGTGCTGACGACCGGCAACAAGTCGGAGATGTCGGTCGGGTACACGACGCTGTACGGGGATCTGGCGGGCGGGTTCGCGGTCATCAAGGACGTGCCGAAGACGCTCGTGTACCGCCTGTGCGAGTGGCGCAACTCGCCGGCCGGGGCGTCTGCGCCGGCAGCCGAGCCCGCCCCGTCACACGCACCCGCGCATGCCCCGATCCCCGCGTCGATCGTCGAGCGCGCCCCCAGCGCCGAGCTCCGCCACGACCAGCGCGACGAGGACTCGCTGCCGCCGTATGAGCTGCTCGACCGCATTCTGCACGGCTACATCGAGCTGGACCGCAGCCGCAAGCAGCTGCTCGCCGACGGCCTGCCAGAGCGTGACGTCGACCGCACGATCCGGCTCGTGGACCTCGCCGAGTACAAGCGCCGTCAGGCGCCTCCCGGCATCAAGGTGACCACGCGCGCGTTCGGCCGCGACAGGCGCATGCCGATCACGAATCATTACACCGGCCTGTGATGCGCCGCCGCCCGGCGCTCGCCGCGCTCGCCTGCACGCTCTGCGCGCTCTCGCTCGGGGCGTGCGCCAACACGCTCCAGGGCCAGCCGATCCCGCACAACAAGCTCGAGAGCCTGGTGCTCGCGCCCTATCCCGTCTACTGGCTGGGGGGCTCCTTCCACGGCCTTCAAATCACCGAAGCCGCGCGCGATCCCAGCGGGTCGTTCACCGTGCAGTACGGCGACTGCCTGGAAGGCGGCCAGAGCGTATGCGTCACCCCGCTGAAGATCGTCACCTCTCCGGATAACGGCTTCGTGCCCGGCGAAGGCTCCACGACCTCTCGCACGACCGCGTCCCTGCGCGGCGTCGGCGGCTTCGTGGCCGAGCGGGGCAAGGCGATCTCGATACCCACGGGCGGAGTCGTGCTGGACATCTACGCCCACACCCCCGCCCTGGCGCGCGCCGCGGCCGCCACGGCCGTGCCGATCAACCATCCCGCCTCTCCCCTCTCTCCGCTGCCCGCGCGGCTGCCCTACACCGGCTTCGGCTCCCGGCCGCTGCCCTCGCAGGTGCCCAACCCGCTGAAGTCCCTCGGTTAGGCCCGGGGCTGTCAGCCCTCGGGAAACGGGCGTACCGCGATCGTCATCCGCGTCACCGCGCACGTGCGGCCGGCGTCGTCGCTGAACGTCACATCCCAGATCCACGTCGTGCGCCCGCTGTGCAGCCGGGTCGCGTGCGCGTGCACGGTCCCTGCGGTGATCGGCCGCAGAAAGCTCGTGCTGTTGGACATGCCCAGCGCCATCTTGCCCCCTCCCATCACCGCAGCGGCAGTCGCCAGCGAGCACATCGACTCCGCCAGCGAGGCATACAGCCCGCCGTGCACCAGGCCCAGCGGCTGCTTGATCTCATCGCGCACGGCCACCCGGGCGCGAATCTCGGTCTCGGAGAGCTCGAGGAGCTCCAGGCCGTAGTGGCGGTCATACCCCGTCACCGCCTCGTTCAGCTGCGCGGCGGTGGGCATGCGTGGAGTGGCCATCGCGGCGCCACGATAGCCTACCCCGGCGATGGCGCGACTCGACGATCTCCCACCCGACCTGCGCGCGACGCTGTCCCTGCTCGTGGATCGCGGCAAGAGCTACGCCCAGGTGGCAGAGCTGCTCGGCATCCCCGAGAGCGCCGTCCGCGACCGCGCGCACGCGGCGCTCGACGCGCTCGCCGGCACTCCGAGCGGGTTGGGGTCAGCGTCCGCTCCGCCGCCCGCCCCGCTGCGAGCCCCCCCCACGCGGCGGCCCCGAGCCACCGAGAGCACAGGGGGCCCGGCGGGCGCATCCGTGACGTCGTCGGGCCTGCCCGTCTCCAGGCGCGGCGGCGCGGCGCTGCTCGCCGGCATCGCCGTCGTCGCGATCGTCGTGATCGTCCTGCTCACCAGCGGGGGCGGCAGCTCCCACACGAGCACCTCTACGACGAGCACCGCTGCCGGCACTCCCGCGACCACGAAATCGACCGCATCGACAGGCACGACATCGAGCTCCGCAAAAACCCCCACCGTCACCAACCAGATCAAGCTGAGCCCGCCCGAGCCCTCCAGCAAATCGATCGGGATCGTTGAGGTTCTCGCCGAAGGCTCCCAGCGCGCTTTCTACATGGCTGCCGAACACCTGCCGCCGTCGAGCGGGTTCTCCTACGTGATCTGGCTCTACAACTCCCCGACCAGCGCCGAGGCGATCAGCAAGGCGCCGGCGGTCGGCGCCAACGGGCGCCTGCAGGGCGGCGCGCTGCTGCCGGCAAACGCCGGCGACTACCACCACATCCTGCTCACCCGCGAGACCGGCGAACACCCCACTACTCCGGGTCCGACGGTGTTATCGGGCGCCTTCAGCCTCGGCTGAGGCGCGCTTCAGGACACCGCCGACCCTAGCCAGGCAGGTCTGAAACTTCGGGCCGGCCGGCCCCGCGAGGCGGGTTTTCCGGCCGGGACGAAGCTCCGATCCTGACCAGCTTCCCGGGGTTCATGATCCCGGCCGGGTCGAGCTCTGCCTTCAGCGCCCTTATGGCAGCCACCCCCTCCACGCCGATCTCGCGCTCCAGCCACGGCGCGTGGTCGCGGCCGACGGCGTGATGGTGGGTGATCGTCCCGCCGCCGGAGACAATCGCCTCGCTCGCCGCCCGCTTGACCGCGCGCCACTGCTCGATCTCCGCCCCCGCGCGCTGGCGGGCGATGAACGTGTAATACAGCGACGCGCCCGTCTCATACAGGTGCGAGACGTGGCACATCACGATGCCCGGCGTGCCCTGCGCTTCCAGTGCCCGCGCGATCGCGCCCGCCACCGCATCGTGCAGCCCCGGTACATTGCACCAGCGCGTGGCCGTCTCCAGCGTCTCGACCATCACGCCGTGTGTGAGCAGCTCGTCGCGCAGGTAGGGCGCCTGGAAGCGCCCCGCAAGCCAGGCCCTGCCCGGCGAGCCTCCCAGCGCCAGCCCTCCGCCCCGGTGCGCCAGCGCCAAGGCGCGCCCGCGCCTGGCCTTCAGCTCGTCGGAGTCGCCCTCGAACCCAACGATCGCGATGCACCGCCCGGCCCGCTGGCCGATCCTCGATCGGTCCCCGTATCCGCGCGCGCCGAGATACGCGCGCCCGAGGCGGCCCTTCAATCCCCCGTCCCCGGCCAGGAGCATCGACATGTGCGTCTCCGGCGCGTCTGAGAGCCGCGCCACGTCGGGCAGCGCGCGCTCCTGGGCCATCGCCCGCAGCGCGTTGATCCCGGCGGCGAAGCTCTCGAACATCACCCCCTCGTAGCTCCGCAGTGCCGGTGCGCGGCGCACCCGCAGCGAGACCGCGGTGATCGCCCCCAGGGTCCCCTCCGAGCCGACGATCAGCTCCCGCAGCCCCGGTCCCGCCGCGCTCGCCGGCATCGCCTGGAGCGCGATGTCTCCCGCCGGCGCCACCATGCGCAGGCCGAGCACCATCCTGGCGATGTTGCCGTAGCCGCTGGAGGCCTGTCCCGCCGAGCGGCTCGCCACGCACCCGCCCAGCGATACGTACTCGAACGACTGCGGCCAGTGCCCCAGCGTCAGTCCCTCCATCGCCAGCCGTCGCTCCAGCTCCGGAGCGCGCATCCCGGCGCCCACGGTCACGATCCGCGACTCGCGGTCGAGCTCCGCGATCCCCCCGATCCGGCGCATGTCCAGCGCGATCACCGCGTCGTGCCCGCCCGTGAGCGGCTCGACGCCTCCCACGACGCTCGTGCCTCCGCCGAATGGCACGACCGCCAGGCCGGTAGCGGCGCATAGCTCGAGCACCGCCCGCACCTGCTCGTGGCTGTCGGGCAGCACGACCGCGTCCGGGGCGCCCTCGGGGATGCCCGCGCGCAGGCGCACGAGGTCGACATACCCCTTCCCCGCGGCGTGCTCCACCCGCTCGGAGTGATCGCTCAGCACGCCGTCCGCGCCGGCTATCGCCGCGAGACTCGCCCTCGCGCTCTCGGTAAGCCGCGTCTTCGGCAGCTGCACCGCGCCCAGCGAGACCGGCGGGCGTGGCGTGGAGGCGGTCCCGACCATCTCGCGCAGCATCTCCAGCACGCGCGGGCTCAGCGCCTGGTGAGCATGCTCTGGATCGCCCCACCCCCACCAGCGCATCCGTGGCGGCTCTCCCATCTCAGCCACCGATCCGGTCCAGCCCCACATCGGCGTGATAGGAGCAGGCCTCCCTCCCGACCTCCCCCTGTCTCTGACTCCTGATAAACGAGAATCTCATGCTCGGCGGCCGATCCGCTCCAGCCCGTCGAGCGCCTCGTCGATTGTCCTGGTCGCCGCTTTGCGGACCATGTATCCGCCGAATCGGGGAAAAAAGCCGTTCAGCGTCTGTTTCAGCTCGATCGTCACCTCTGTCGCCGGCGCCGCCTGGTCCCCGCCCGCGGCATCCGTCAGGGAGATCTGCGTCTGCGCCGACTTCAGCAGCCGCGCGAACGGGCTCCCCTCCAGCCGCTGCTCCCAGCGCAGCCGCCGGGTGTGCTCGTCTGACTGCAGGAGCATGAAGTCCGCGCGCACATCTTTCCCGCTGGACGTGCTCAGCACCTCGGTGAACTCCAGCTCGGTCACGTCCTCGACCCGGCTCACCCTCGGCCACCAGCGCGGCAGGTGATGGGGGTCCCCGATGGTCTCCCACAGCTCCTGCACCGGAGCGGCGATCGTTCGGGTTCTGCGCGCCGTCGGCATGGGGTTCCTGTCCCTCTCTCTCTGCTCAGGACTCGTAGGAGATCAGGGCATGCGTGTCGTGCGGCGCAAGGCGCGCCCGTCCACCGAGGAACCCGAGCTCGATCAGAAACCCGCACCCGGCGATCTCGCCACCCAGGCTCTGCACGAGCTCGCACAGCGCTCGCGCGGTCCCGCCCGTCGCCAGCAGGTCGTCGTGCACCAGCACCCGCCGGCCGGCGCCCAGCGCATCGGTGTGCAGCTCCAGCTCCCCCGAGCCGTACTCCAGCAGGTACTCGGCGCTGACGGTCTGGAACGGCAGCTTGCCCGGCTTGCGCGCGAGCACGAACCCCGCTTCCAGCTCCAGCGCCAGCGCGGGCCCGAGCAGGAAGCCCCGCGCCTCGGCGGCGATCACGCAATCCACGTTCAACGGCCGCGCATACTCGGCGAGCCCCCGCACGGCAGCCCGCAGCGCGCCCGGATCGGCCAGCAGCGGCGTGATGTCCTTGAATCCGACCCCCTCCTTCGGGAAGTCCGGGATCTCGCGCACGAGCTCCCGCAGATCGGTCGATGCCCCGGTCATCGTCTCAGCGTCCTGACGCCCGAGGGTCAAGGAGATCAAGGACGCAGCGAAGGGAACAGTGCGCTGGCACGGGCCCGAAGCGAGGACACAGAGATCCGCCGGCCATCGGGCGTCAGCGCACGATCTTGCGCAGGTCGCGCACCAACAGCAGGTGCTTCAGGTGTGTGGCGACCGCCGCCAGGTTCTCGAGCGCCTCGAGCGCCTCCTTGCGCCGCTGCGGGTTGCGCGAGCGCAATGCGGGCGCGAGGATCTGCTGCAACAGTGTCGCCTCGCGATCGGCCGAGGAGCGAAAGACCCGAAGATTGCGCCCGCCCACGCCGTAGCGCGCGAGCTCGGCCACGGCGCCGATGATCTCGCGTTCGGTCTCATCGAAGTAGCGCACTCCCCCGCGCAGCTCGCCCTTGATGACGCCATACTCCTCCAGCTCGTGCACGAGCTTGGCGTCCGCGCTGGTCTCCTCGAGCACGTCCTCCAGCGAGTACAGCGCGCCGGTACCCTCGCGCACGCTGACGCTCGTGCGCCAGGGGCGCATGCCCTCGCGTCCCCGCTTGCCCGGGACGGGTGGCGCCGTCTCGGCGCCGTCCCCCGCGCGCCCGGCCGCCAGCTCCTGGCGGATCACGCGCAGCGGCAGGAACTCGTCGCGCTGCATCCGCAGGATCGTGCGCAGGCGCGCGACGTCCCCCTGCGTGTACAGGCGGTAGCCGCCCGGCGTGCGCCGCGGCGTCAGCAGCTTCTGATCCTCCAGATAGCGGATCTTGGAGATCGAGATGTCCGGGAACTCCTGCGCGAGCGCCTTGCACACGGTGCCGATCGTGATCGACTTCTGGCGCGGCGAGCCCTGCCCGCCGCCGACGGCGCCCTCGGTCCGCTCGAGCTCGGCGTTCAGCCGCTCGACGTCTGACTGGGGTGTCTGGGCCTGAGCCTGGGTCGGGGTCTGGGTCGCCATCAGCGCGCGTGGAACGTCAGCTTGTACTTGCCGATCTGCACCTCGTCGCCCTCCTCCAGACGCTGGGACTCGATCCGCGAGCGATTCACGTACGTCCCGTTCAACGAGCCGCAGTCGTCCAGGTGCCACTGCCCCGCGCGCTCGATCAGCAGCGCGTGGTCGCGCGAGACGGTCACGTCGTCGAGGAACACGTTCGCGTCCGGGCGCCGGCCGATGCTCATGCGCTCGCCCTGCACGGGAAAGCTCTCCCCGACACGCCCTCCCCCCGCGCGGATCACGAGCGCCGGGCCGTGCGCGGTCTCCCGCGCCGGCTCGACCGGCACCAGCTCGCCGGCCTCGTCGATCCGGTAGGTGGCAGTGATGGGTTCCCCACCGACCCCACCCGCGCCCTCCGCGCGCGGCAGCAGCGCGCCGCAGCGCTGGCAGTAGTTCGCGCCCTCGACGTTGACGAATCCGCACTCCGTGCAGTGCAGTGCCATTGCCGCTGTCCCCTCTACCGCTCCGCCGTCCGTCCCCTACTCGGCGTCGGTAGGGACGGCCGTCTGGCGGCCGGCCAGGATGTCGGTCAGCTGCTGCACGTCATCGCCGGTGATCACGGGCGTGACGCCGCCGTCGTGCTTCTTGCGCAGCCTGTTGACGAGCTCGGCGCGCAGGATGTCGATCTTGCCGTGCAAGATGCGCCGCTGGTAGGAGACCTCGGTCTCCTCGTCGGTCAGCTCTTTGATGAGATTCTTCAGCTCGGTGTCATCCAGCGAGCCCAGGTCTGGAAACGTATCCATGTCTGATCTTCCTGTCGCGGTGTGGTCGCAGTTGCTCAACCTGAACAACCGCCGCCCAGACTTTACCGTAAAGTAGAGCTTTAGGCTACGGTCGGGTAGATGCCCGTAGCTGCGCAAGTCCCGAGCGCCCGTACAGCGCCGTCGCGGTCAGCGCGAGCGCAAGGCCGATGTACAGCAGCACGTCGGCCACTGTCTGAAGGCCTGCCATCGCAAAGAAGAACGCCGTCATCAGCGGTCCCACCCCGATCCGTCCCGGCCAGTTGATGCGCAGCTCCACCCCGTGCGTCTGCCCGTAGCGCCCCAGCGCCAGCATCGCGAGCTCCCGTGCGACGAGCACCGTCAAGGCCCACCGCGGCAGCAGCTCAAACCGCCAGCACACGACCACGCCGGAAATCACGAGCAGCCTGTCGGTGACCGGGTCCATCAGCGTCCCCAGCCGGCTGTACTGGCCGCTGACACGCGCGGCGATCCCGTCGGCGTAGTCGCCCCAGGCGATCGCCGCGAACAGGGCAGCCGGCGCCGCGCCCGTGCCGTCTGAGCTCGACAGCGCGACGATCAGGAACACCGGAATCAGCGCGAGGCGGACGAACCCGATCGCATTGGGGATCGTCCACGGGCGCAGCGGCTGCCCGGCCAGCGTCTGCGGCGGCGCCGGCCCGGAGCGGTCCAGGCCCACCAGCCGGCGCAGGGTCAACCGCGGCCCGCCCGCGTCAGGGGCGGCGGGGTCCGGCGGACTTGCCCGGCGGCCCGACCGCCGGTCTAGGGGAGGCCCTGCCACAGCTCGTCCACCGCGCCGATCAGTCCCTCCGCCTCGCCGTCCAGCGCTATCCCGGGGGCTTGGACGCGGCCGCGGCGCACCTGGACCTCGATCTCGCCCGACTGCACCGAGCGCCGCCCGACGGTCAGTCTCAGCGGACAGCCGAGCAGCTCGGCTTCGGCGAACTTCTCGCCGGGGCCGAGATCGCGGTCGTCGTAGATCGTGTCGATTCCACCGTCGCTCAGGGTCTCGTAGACGCGCTCGGCGGCGTCGTGCTCGGGCGTGCCGGGCTTGCCCAGTCCCACTAGGTGCACGGCGAACGGCGCGAGCGCCCGCGGCCAGGAGATGCCGTGCTCGTCGGCGAACTGCTCGACTGCGGCCGCGACGATCCGCGCCGGGCCGATCCCGTAGGAGCCCATCCAGATCGGGTGCTCGTCGCCGTGCTCGTCCAGGTAGTTGGCGCCCAGCGGCTGCGAGTAGCGGGTGCCGAGCTTGAATATGTTGCCGATCTCGATCGACTGCTCGACCCGCAGCGGCTCGCCTCCGAGCGTGTAGTTGCCCGCGCCGTCCTCGTGCACGTTCGGGTCCTGCTTGGCCACCTCGACGTTTGCCGCATAGCCCTCGGGGCCGAGCACCACCTGGTCCTCGCCGGCCGGGCACGGCGCCATGTACTCGTGCGCGCCCAGCCCGCCCATCATCCCGACGTCGGACTCCACCCTGTAGGAGCGCAGCCCGGTGCGGTCCATGATGCGGTCATAGGCGCCGACGTGCAGCGCGTAGCGCTCCTCCATGCCCGCCTGGTCGCGGTCGAAGCTGTAGGAGTCCTTCATCACGAACTCCCTCGTGCGCAGCACCCCCGCGCGCGGGCGCGGCTCGTCGCGCTCCTTGACCTGGAAGTGGTAGAGGATCTGCGGCAGGTCGCGGTAGGAGCGGATCGTCTGGGCGGCGTGGAAGGTGACGGCCTCCTCGTGGGTCATCGCGAGCACGAGCTCTGAGCCCTTGCGGTCGTTCAGCTTGAACAGCTCCTCGATCTCCAGCCGCCCCGTCTTGCGCCACGGCTCGGCGGGCTGCAGCACGGGCATCAGCATCTCCTGCGCGCCGATCGCGTCCATCTCCTCGCGGACGATCGCCACCACGCGCTGGTGCACGCGCCAGCCGGCCGGCAGCCACGTCCACATGCCCGCCCCCATCTGGCGAATCAACCCGGCGCGGACCATCAGCTTGTGCGAGATCGCCTCCGCGTCGGCGGGGGCCTCGCGCTCGGTTGGCAGCATGTACTCGGACAGACGGGGCATGGTGAGGGCAGAGCCTAGCCTGCCCTTTGATAGAACAGCCTGCACAGCCGATCAACGACCGAGAACCCCCGACAAAGGAGCCATTCCCTCATGGCCTACACCGTTCCCCCGCTCCCCTACGCCTACGACGCCCTGGAGCCTCACATCGACAAGGCGACGATGGAATTTCATCACGACAAGCACCACCAAGCTTACGTGGACAAGGCCAACGCCGCATTGGATGGCACTCCGCTGGCGGATGCGCCGATCGAGGACGTGCTCGCAGATCTCGGCCAGGTCCCGGAGGACAAGCGCACCGCGGTCAAAAACAACGGCGGCGGGCACTACAACCACTCCCTGTTCTGGGAGAGCATGTCTCCCGGCGGCGGCGGTGAGCCCGGCGGGGCGCTGGCGAGCGCGATCGACGCGGCGTTCGGCTCGTTCGCGGACTTCCAGGCTCAGCTCAAGACGGCCGGCGTCAATCAGTTCGGCTCGGGCTGGTCCTGGCTCGTACTGGACGGGTCGGGCCTCGCGGTCGTGGGGAGTGCCAACCAGGACACCCCGTTGTCGAACGGCAAGACGCCGCTGCTGGGCGTGGACGTGTGGGAGCACGCCTACTACCTGAAGTACCAGAACCGCCGCCCCGACTACGTCGACGCGTGGTGGAACGTGGTCGACTGGGAGAAGGTCGCCGCGCGGTTCGCAGCCGTGTCTTGATCTGCTGTTCCCCCTCGCACATGTGCGAGGGGGCCGACCGGCACATGTGCCGGTCGGTGACCCGCCGCATGCGGCGGGTCCAGACGGGCCGCATGCGGCCCGTCACGAGACCGCGCATGCGCGGTCTCGCCAGGCGGCGCTTGCGCCGCCTGGACAACATCAGCTACGAGAGAAGCGCCGGCCGGCCACCGGTGAGACCGCCTCGTCGAGCTCCACGGCCGGCTCGAGCATCGACTCGAGCACCGCGCCGGCCTCCTCAGCGGCGGCGGCCTCCAGGGCGGCCATCCGCTCGGGGGTCATCTGCGTTGAGTCCTCGTTCTCGGCCAGCCACTCCCGTGCCTCGGCGGCGGCGGTCTCGTCGCGCTGAACGGTCTTGCCGGCCGCGTAGTAGCGGTCGATCTCCGCGAACAGCTCGTCTACCAGCTGCTCGGTCGGAACCTTCTTCAGGGGCTCGCCGCGGGAGTAGATCATGCCCATGTCTTTGGCCCCGGTGATCCCGAAGTCGGCGTGGCGAGCCTCGCCGATGCCGTTGACCGCGCAGCCGAGCACGGAGACCTCGATCGGGTCCTCGTAGTCCTCCAATCGCCGCTCGACCTCGGCGACGACCGTGTCCATGTCGAACTGCAGCCGCCCGCACGTCGGGCAGGCGATCAGGTCGGGGCCGCGCTCGCGCAGCTTCAGCGCTCGGAGAATCTCCCAGGCGACCTTGACCTCCTCCTCGGCGTGGAACGTGGAGAGAGAGATCCTGATCGTGTCGCCGATCCCGTCGGCCAGCAGCGTGCCCAGGCCGACGGCTGACTTCAGCGAGCCCGACCACTTGGTGCCCGCCTCGGTGACGCCGAGATGCAGGGGATAGGGGATCCGCTCGGACAGCATCCGGTTGGAGGCGATCGTGTTCGGAACGGAGGTCGACTTCATCGAGACCTTGAAGTTCTCGAAGTCCAGGCGCTCCATCAGCTGCACCGTCTCGATCGCCGCGGTGACGAGCGCCTCGACGGGGTCGTCGTACTCCAGCTGGCGCAGGTGCTTGGGCAGCGAGCCCGAGTTCACGCCCACGCGCAGCGGCGTGCCGTGCACCTTCGCCAGCGCGATCACCTCGGCGACCTTGTCCGGCCCGCCGATGTTGCCGGGGTTCAGCCTGACGCAGTGCGCCCCCGCCTCGATCGCCTTCAGGGCGAGCGTGTGGTTGAAGTGGATGTCGGCGATCACCGGGATCGGCGAGTCCGCGACGATCGTTCGCAGGGCCTCCGCGTCCTGCTCGCGGGGGACCGCCACGCGCACGATGTCCGCACCGGCCTGCGCGACCGTGCGGATCTGGTCCATCGTCGCGGTCAGGTTGGCCGTCTCGGTCTTGGTCATCGTCTGCACCGCCACCGGTGCGCCGCCGCCGATCGGCACGGCGCCCACGTGGATCTGTCGCTTGGAGGCCATGTGCTCATTCTACGTGGGGTTATGCCCAGCACCGATAAGCGTGTGTAAAGGCGCGCGCGTACCCTGCCTGGATGTCCCAGCCCTCCTCACAGGTCTACGCCACCGCACGCGGCCCGCTCGCGCGCCTGGTCTCCCCCATGGCGGCCCGCGCGCGCGCCCGCCGGCACGAGCGGTTCTTCGCGCTCACCCGCCTGCCCGAGGGCGCGCGAGTGCTCGACGTCGGCTGCGGGGCGCTCGGATTGCGCGCCCTGGAGCCGGACCTGGACATCACGGGCGTCGATCTCGCCGAGCGCCCTGACTACCCGGGTCCGTTCGTGCGCGCGGACGCCGCTGCCGGGTTGCCGTTCGCCGAGGACGAGTTCGATCTTTCCTACTGCTCCAGCGTGATCGAGCACGTTCCCCGTGCGCGCCGCGCCAAGTTCGCCGCGGAGGTGCGCCGGGTCGGGCGCGGCTGGTACGTGCAGACCCCGGCGCGTTCGTTTCCGATCGAGCCCCACTCGCTGCTGCCCGGCGCGCACTGGCTGGGAGTGCGCGCGCGCCGCGCCTACTGGCGGCTGGGAGCGGCTGGCGAGTGGGAGGAGATCGAGCTGCTGCGGCGCGCTGAGATGGAGGCGCTGTTCGGACCCGCGCTGGCAGAGCGCTTCGGGCCATGCGTCAAGAGCTGGGTGTGCGTGCATCCACCCGCGTGAGCCGGCGCGGCGCGCACATCGCGGATCCGTGCCCGGTGGGCTGCAGATGGCGCGGTCGATCGACCCGGGTGCGCCCCCGCTCGCCCTATCCCCCGAGGCGGCTGATGTCGTTGGACAGGCCGTTGATGAACAGGAACGCGAACAGGACGATCCCCACCGAGCTGTAGCGCCACATCGCGGCGACCGAGACCCGCCGTCCACCACGCAGCTTCTCGGCCAGAGCCCAGGCGACGTGCCCGCCGTCCAGCGGCAGGAACGGGAACAGGTTGACGACCGCCAGGATCAGCGAGATGAGTCCGATGATCACGAGCCCGTAGCCGGCGCCGTCGGCGACCGCTTCGTGGGCGATCTCGCCGATGCCGACGATCGTGTGGACTTCGTGGCGCGCCTTGGAGCTCGTGAACGCGCGCCCGATGCCCGACAGCATGTTCGTCGTGGCGTTCCACATCTCGTGCACCGCGACGCCGGCGGCGGCGAGCGCACCGAACTGTTTGGGCGCAGCGCCGAAGTCGAAGCCGACCAGCATTCGTTTTGCTTCTTGGTTGTAACGGGGATAGACCGACAGCGCCAGCGTCCGTCCGGCGCGGTGGACCGTCAGTGCCACCGGCGTGGCCGAGCGGCAGCCCGCGGTGAGCGTGCCGGCGCAGCGATGACTCGCGATCGCGCGCATCGCGGAGGTGACGGTCACGGTCTGTCCGTCGACGGCGACGATCCGATCGCCGGGCTTGAGCACACCGTCGGCCGGCTTGCCGCGCTCGATCGCCAGCACCGAGGTGCTCGGGACGAGCGTCTTGATCGACGGGTTGAGGTTCCCGAGCGTCAGATCGCCGTTGTAGCTTGAGCTCGCGAGGATCGCCCAGAAGATCACGAACGCGATCAGGACGTTCATGCCCGGCCCGGCGAGGATCACGACGATCCGCTTCCACGGCGCCTGGTTGCAGTACGCGCGGGCGGCAACCTCCGGGTCGGCGCTCTCGATCTCCTCGGGGGTCATCCCGGTGATCTTCACGTACCCGCCCGCGGGGATCGCGCCGATCATGTATTCGGTCTCGCCCCTGCGCACGCCGGCGAGCTTGGGCGGGAAGAACAGCGAGAAGCGCTCCACGCGCATCCCCACCGCCTTGGCGGCGAGGAAGTGCCCCAGCTCGTGCAGCACGATCAGCGCCACGATGCCGAGGATCGTCAGGACCCAGCTCATGGCACCAGTTTGGCAGGCCCGCCCGCGGTTGCCGGCGGTTGGGCCTGAGAGTGCTACACAACCGCCAGCTGAAGATCGGGCTCCGACATGGCCAAGACCCTGTCCGCCCACGCGTACGCCTCCGCGCTGGGCGTTCCGTCTTCGGCGATCAACGCGCCCGTGTCGTAGGTGACGCCGCTCACGCGGCGCGACGAGACGCAGACTTGCGGCCAATCCCCGCGGCGTCGAGGACTGCCCTGACCTCAGCCACCACCTCTGCGGAAGGCGGCCCATTTTCGGCTTCCCATTCCGCGACCCCAGCCAGACCGGCCTTGATGCTGCCCTCGGTTTCCAAAGCGCGCTCGGCCGCGTCGTTCAACCAGGCCGACAGGCTCATGCCCCGGCGTTCGGCGGCCTGCTTGGCGGCCAGGAACACCGGCTCATCGAGGGAGATGGACAGCTTACGAGCGAGCATGACGAGATGGTAGCACCCGATTCTTACCCAGGAGTGGCCCGAAAAATACGACACAAATTGCCTGATTCGAACGGGTCGATGACACCTTGAGTGACGCGTGTGTATGACCTTTCGGATATAACCTACATCGTTTGTCCACAACCCCTGGACATCTTCTCGCCACAGTGAAATCTTACCCGCTTCGATTGTCGTGTATGGGTGATCGATTCAGGAAAGCGCAAGCAACGAAGAACGACTCAGTAAGGAGACTGTTACATGCAGCTTCAAGCGCCCACACAATCATCACCCCGCTACGTCGCAGACCCATGGAGCATCGAAATATCCGTACGAGACGCACGGGAGCAGACGGGGAGCCGGCACGATGAGCGGATGCTCACCGCGCGCACCGTGCCCGCCGACCCATACACGGCATGGCTCGAGCAGCGCGAAGGTCACCGCGGCTCCTCGGCCGTACCTGTCTAGATCAACCCGGCCACAACCTCGCCGGCGGTCGTCCTGGCCTCGCGATCCGCCTCGTACAGCGACTCGAACGCACGCACCGGCGCGACGGGTAGCTCGGCGAGCGTGCGTTCGATCACCTCTGCAATCCCGTTGAAGCGGAGCCGATTCTCCAGGAAGGCATGCACCGCGACCTCGTTGGCCGCGTTCAGCACGCACGGCGCCGTTCCCCCCGCCAGCGCAGCCTCGCGTGCCAGGCGAAGGCAGGGGAACGCGTCAAGGTCGACCGCTTCGAACGCGAGCGTGCCGATCGCCGCGAGATCCAGCGGCACGACCGATCTTGGATCGTCCGATCCCAGATCGGGTACACCGCCGCCGACCCAGCGCTCCGCGCTGTGTGCCCGGGTGCTCAGATCCACGCTCTCGCCTCCGTGCAGCGCGTATGAGATCGCGACGCGCATGTCCGGCGGGCCGAGATGGGCGAGCATCGCGCCGTCGGCGAGCCCGATCAGGCCGTGTACGAGCGACTGGGGGTGCACGAGCACGTCGATCCGCTCATACGGCACGCCGAACAGGTGATGAGCCTCCATCAGCTCCAGGCCCTTGTTCATCATCGTCGCCGAGTCGATCGTGATCTTGGCGCCCATCGCCCACGTCGGATGGGCGAGCGCCTGCTCGACCGTCACGCCCTCCAGCTGTGAGCGTGTGCGCCCGCGGAACGGCCCGCCGCTGGCGGTGATCGTCAAGCGCTCCACCGCGCCCGGGGGCTGCCCGGCCAGCAGCTGGTGCAGGGCGGTGTGCTCGGAGTCGACCGGCACGATCTGCGCGCCCGTGGCTTCCGCCAGCGCACACACGAGCTCACCGCCAACGACCAGCGACTCCTTGTTCGCCAGCGCCAGGTCGATCCCCTCGCCGAGCGTGGCGACCGTCGGCCCGAGCCCGGCCGAGCCCACGAGCGCGTTCAGCACGAGCTCGGCGCCGGACTCCACGACCAGCC
The DNA here is from genome assembly GCA_963808385.1 of uncultured Solirubrobacterales bacterium. Classification (GTDB taxonomy): domain Bacteria; phylum Actinomycetota; class Thermoleophilia; order Solirubrobacterales; family Solirubrobacteraceae; genus Palsa-744. The sequence goes on from CAWEFQ010000008.1 coordinate 94,946, forward strand.
TGACCAGGCCCTCGGCGCCTCCGAGCACCTCACCGTCCGTCCACGTCTCGGCCGCGCGCGCGGCGGCATGCTCGTCGGCGAGCGCGATCCGCCTCACGCCGGTGGCCCGCGCCTGCTCGACCAGCGCCTCCCACGAGCGCTCCGCCGAGAGGCCGACGATCTCGAACTGCCCCTCGCTGTGCGCACACACGTCGAGCGCCTGCGTGCCGATAGAGCCGGTCGAGCCGAGGATCAGGAGCCTGCGCACGGGTTGAGCCTAAGCTGCCCCACGCGCGTGCGTCGCCGCGACGTGGCGCAGGCGGCCGAGCACGTCGGTGGTGGGAGCGACCTTCGCGTTCTCGTAATCGGACAGCCGGGACGCGGAGGTGCCGGCCGCCAGGGCGAACTGGCGGAGCGTCATCCCGGTCCGGGCGCGCCAGGAGCGGATCTGCGCAGCGTACTCGGCCCGTCCCCGCATGGCGATCTCCCCGCGGGCACGGCGAATCACGCTGGACATGAGCGCATCGACGCCGTAGTGCTCGCCCCAGGCGGCCACGGTCTCGGCCGTGCGCGCCGCGGGACCCCACGGGTTGTGCCTGATCGCCTCGGCAAGACGGCGCCAATCCGACAGCGAGCCGCGATCGATGACCGTCTCGATCGCCTCGGCAGGCCACCGATCCACCGGCGCTGTCAGATCAAGCTCAAGGTTGCGAAATTGCAGCGTCGTCATCGGTCATCGCACCATTCTCTGCGCCAGGTCTGCGAGCACCGTCTTGACCGCCGCCCACTCGTGCCAGCGAAGATCGAGCGCCCTGTAGCTGGCCAGCTGCGCGGTGACCTCGGCGTCTCGCGGTCGGGGGTCCGCCAGCTGTCGGGCGAGCTGCGTGGCCCCGGCCTCCGGCCGGAGGCTGGCATCGGCACAATATGTTATCAGATCCGATAACGCGAGCCACCACCGGCACCCGGCAATACGTTCTCAGTGCACGTACGCGAACCAGATGTAATACCCGGCCACGGCCGCGAACAGCACCCCGTCCAGACGATCCAATGCGCCGCCGTGCGCGCCGAACAGGCGGCCGGAGTCCTTGACGTGAGCCTCGCGCTTGACGAACGACTCGAACAGGTCCCCGACCGGCGCGACGAGCGCCACGCCGAGGCCGAGCACGAGCGCGTGCGTGCCCGGCAGCCAGTCCTGGTAGCGCCCCGCCAGCCAGACGCCGGCGACGGCGAACAGCATTCCGCTCAGCAGGCCCTCGACCGTCTTGCTCGGCGAGATGCGCGGCGCCAGCGGACGGCGTCCGAACATCCGCCCGCCGAGGTAGGCGCCGGTGTCGCCCAGGAACGTGCCGACGAGCACGTCGATCACGATCCCCTCGCCGTGGGGCAGCTCGCGCAACAGCACGGCGTGGGCGAGCGCGAGCCCGATCCAGTAGATCCCCAGCAGCGTGATCGCCAGCCCCGCGAGGCTCGGTCTGGGCTGGGCCAGCGTCAGCGCGAACAGCAGCGCCAGCGCGGCGACGGCGACGAGCAGGATCTGAGACTGGCCTCCGTAGCGCGCCGCGGCGAGCAGGCCCGCGAGCGCGATGTAGCCGGCCAGGCGCGCGGGGTGCGTGCGCCCATACATCCCATACAGCTCGTGCATGCACACACACCCGAGCACGAACAGGCCGAGCGTGTAGATCGAGCCGCCCTCGATCACGAGGAACAGCGCCAGCGCGATCGCCGGCAGCGCCGCCAGCACCCGCGCGCCGAGGTCCGAGCGCCGAGCGCCCTGCGTCCCACGCCGCCGCGGGGACCCGGACGGGCGAACGCTCCCGCCGGCGCCACGGGCTGAGCGTCGCCGCTGACCGACCGGGACCGGCATCAGCCGCTGCGTCCCTCACGTCTCATCAGCGCCCGCCGAACCTGCGCCGGCGCTCGGAGAACTCGGCGAGGGACTGTTCCAGCGCCTCGCGCGTGAAGTCGGGCCACAGCTCGTCGCGGAACACGAGCTCGGAGTAGGCGGACTGCCACAGCAGGTAGTTGGACAGGCGCCGCTCGCCGCTGGTGCGGATGATCAGGTCGGGGTCGTGCATCTCCGGCGCGTACAGCAGCTTGCGAAAGTCCTCCTCGTCGCCGCCGGTGAACGCGCGCGCGGCATCGACGATCTCCGCGCGCCCGCCGTAGTTGAACGCGACGAACAGCGTGATTCGGCTGTTGGCGTCAGTCAGCTGCTCAGCCCATTCCATGCGCTGGACGAGCTCCTCGGAGATGCCCTCGCGCCGGCCGATGAAGCGCATGCGCACGCCCTCGGAGTGCAGCTCGGGCGTCTCACCGCCGACGCGCCGCGCGAACATCGCCATCAGCCCCTGCACCTCCTCGGGCGAGCGTGACCAGTTCTCGGTCGAGAACGAGTACACGGTCAGCTCGCGCACGCCCAGCATCACCGCGTCGCGCAGGCGCGCCTTGACCGTGTCCGCGCCGGCGTCGTGCCCCGCGTTGACCGGCAGACCCCGGGCACGCGCCCAGCGGCCGTTGCCGTCGGTGATGATGGCAACGTAACGCGCCGCCTGAGAATCCTGGCCCTCCCGTTGCGCGGTGGGCGTCATCAGACTTCGAGGATCTCCTCTTCCTTGACCTTCAGCACCCCGTCGAGCTCTGAGATGCGCCCGTCGGTCAGCTTCTGCAGCTCCACCTCCGCGCGATGCTCGTCATCGGAGGAGGCCTCGCCGGCGGACTTCAGCTCGCGCAGGTGCCCCATCGTGTCGCGGCGGACGTTGCGGATCGCCACGCGACCCTCCTCGGCGAGATTGCGCACGACCCTGACCAGCTCGTGCCTGCGCTCCTCGGTCAGCTCGGGGACGGCGAGACGGATGAGGTTGCCGTCGTTGGAGGGGTTCAGGCCCACGTCGGACTCGTTGATCGCCTTCTCGATCGTCTTGATCGAGGACTTGTCATATGGCTGCACCGTGATCAGCCGCGCCTCTGGCGCTGAGATCGTGGCCAGCTGATTGAGCGGGGTCATCGCGCCGTAGTAGTCCACGACGACCCGGTCCAGCAGCGACGGGCTGGCCCGGCCGGTGCGCACCGAGGAGAACTCGTGCTGGGCGGACTCCAGCGACTTGACCATCCGCTCGCGCGCATCCTCGAGCAGCACATCGATCGTCTCAGCGGCCATGGCGGTCCTCTCCCTCGCTCCTCGTCGGGGCGCGCGCGGCGCGCGGCGCCGGCCGAACGCTAGCGGCCATCGTCGTCATCTGCGGTCGGTGTCGATACGAGCGTGCCCACGCGCTCCCCGGAGATTATCCGCGCGAGGCTCGTGTCATCGTCCATGTTGAACACGTTCAGGGGCATCGAGTTCTCCATGCACAGCGCCAGGGCCGTGGAGTCCATCACGCGCAGCCGCCGCTCGATCGCCTCCATATGGGTGATCTCGGGGATGAACGTGGCGTCGGGGTCGGTCGCGGGGTCGGCTGTGTAGACGCCCTGCACCCCGTTCTTGGCCATCAGGATGATCTCCGCGTGCATCTCCGCCGCCCTGAGCGCCGCGGCCGTGTCGGTCGTGAAGAACGGGTTGCCGGTGCCGGCCGCGAATATCACCACCCGCCCCTTCTCCAAGTGGCGCATCGCGCGGCGGCGGATGTAGGGCTCGGCGATCTCGGACACGCCCAGCGCCGAGACGACGCGCGTATCGGTGCCGATCCTCTCCAGGGCGTCCTGCAGGGGGAGCGCGTTGAGCACGGTCGCGAGCATGCCCATGTAGTCGGCGGTCGCCCGGTCCATGCCTTCGGCGACACCCGTCATCCCGCGATAGATGTTGCCGGCTCCCACCACGATCGCGACCTGCACGCCGCGATCGCGCACCGCGCTCGCCTGCCGCGCCACGGCGGCCACCCGCTCGGGGTCGGTGCCGAACTGGAGGCGGCCCATCAGGGCCTCGCCGGAGAGCTTCAGCAGGATGCGCTTGAACGCGGGGTCGGGCACTGCGCAGAGCCTATCCGCTCACTCACGTACCAGGAGGTCGTGGACCAAGCGGGGCAAGGACGCAAGGAGCGTGGTGTGCTTCTGCACACGAGCGACTGAGGACGCCGCCCCGCGCCGCGTCCACGGCCTACTGGCCCACCGCGAAGCGCACGAACCGGCGTATCACCACGTTCTCGCCGGTCGTGGCGGCAAGCTGGTCGCGCAACTGCTGGACCGTGGCCCCCTCGAACTTGGGGTTGTGCATCTGGAGCTCGAGCAGCACGATCGTCTGATACCAGGAGTCGAGCTTGCCCTGAACGATCCGCTCGCGCACGTTCTCGGGCTTCTCGGCGGCCTCGAGCTCGTAGACGCGCGCCTCGGCGTCGCGCTCGGCCTCGGGGACGTCCTCGCGGCTGAGGAAGCGGACGGTCGGGGTTGCGGCTATCTGCATTGCGACGTCGCGAGCGAAGGAGACGAAGTCCTTGTTGGTGGCGACGAAGTCGGTGTTGCAGTCGACCTCGATCAGCACTCCGACGCGGGCGCCGGCGTGGATGTAGGCCTGGACCGTGCCCTCGGTCGCCGTGCGCTCGCCGAGGTCCTGGATCCTCTTGCCCTGCTTGACGCGCAACAGCTCGATCGCCTGCTCGACATCCCCACCGGCGTCGGTGAGCGCCCTCTTGCAGTCCATCATCCCTGCGCCGGTGCGATCGCGCAGGGCCTTGACGTCCTTGGCTGAGATCTCCACTGCGCTCACGACGCGGCCTCCTCGGTGGATGCGGGCTCGACGGGCGCCGGAGCCTGGGAGGGGACCTGGGCGGGCTCGGGCGCGGCGGCGCGGGGCGGCGGCTGGGGCGCAGCTTGAGGAGGCTCGGGCGCGGCGGCCGGACTCTGGGCCTGAGCTGCGGCCGCGGCGGCGGCGGCCTGGCGCTCGGCGGCCTCACGGGCCGCCTGTTCGGAGGCCTCGCGCTTGACCTGTTCCTCGGCTTCGCGCTTCGCGCGGGCCTCGGCCTCCACGCGGGCGCGCTCCTGCGCTTCCGCTCGCGCGCGCTCCTCCTCGGCGCGGAACACCGAATGGCCCTCGGCGACGACCTGGCCGATCGCCTGGGTGATCAGCGCGCACGAGCGGATCGCGTCGTCGTTGCCGGGAATCACGAAGTCGATCCCGTCGGGGTCGCAGTTGGTGTCGACCAGGCCGATGATCGGGATGCGCAGGCGCTGGGCCTCTTTGACGGCGATCACCTCGGTTTTGAGGTCGATCACGAACATCGCGTCGGGGACGCGCTGCATGTTCTTGACGCCGCCGAGGTTCGCGCGCAGCTTGGCCAGATCGGCCTGCGCGGCCATGCGCTCGCGCGTGGGCAGCAGTGCGAGCTGGCCCTCGGTCTCGTAGCGTTCGAGGTCGTGCAGCCGGCGGATGCGCTGGTTGATCGTCTGGAAGTTGGTGAGCAACCCACCGAGCCAGCGATGGTTGACGTAGGGCATGCCCGAGGACTCGGCGACGTCGCGGATCGTGTCGCGCGCCTGCTTCTTGGTGCCGACGAACAGGACCGTGCCGCCGCGATGGGCAAGCGTGCCCGCGAACTCCTGGGCCGCGTTCAGGAGCGCTGAGGTCTTGAGCAGGTCGATGATGTAGATGCCGCCGCGCTCGCCATAGATGAAGCGGCGCATCTTGGGGTTCCAGCGGCGCGTCTGGTGGCCGAAATGAACGCCGGCCTCCAGCAGCTCCGCGATTCCTACCTGAGCCTGAGCCACGATGGTGCTCCCTTGTATTTGAGATTGTGGATGTTGCCGCGCGGTCGCCGCGGACCCGGAGGCACGTCAGGTGATGACGCCGTCCGGGCAGGGCCGCGATCGGGGTTCCGCGCGGGTGGAGGATCGAAAATGAGCCTGTCAGGATAGCCGACCACCGGCTCCGCCGGCGGTGCCCGCGTGTTCCAGCGCGTCCTGGAGGTCGGCCGGCAGCGGCGAAACGACATCGATCGGCGCACCGGTGAGCGGGTGCGCGAAGGACAGGTGCGCGGCATGCAGGAACTGGCGCTCCAGGCCGAGCGTCTGAAACGCGCCGCTCCCGGCCCGCGAGCCGTACTCGGGATCGCCCGCGACCGGGTGACCGATTGCCTGCAGGTGGACGCGTATCTGGTGAGTGCGGCCGGTGTCCAGGCGCAGGCGCAGGAGCGTGAACGGGCCGAGCGCGCGCTCGATCTCGAAGTGGGTGCGGGCCTCACGCGGATGGGCGCCGTCGACTGCCATACGCGTGCGCACACGCGGATCACGCCCGATCGGAGCCTCGATCGTGCCGGTGCGCGCGGGCGGGCGGCCGTGCACGAGCGCCAGGTACTCGCGCACGATGCGACGCTCTGCGAGCGCGCGCTGCAACAGCCGGTGAGCCTCGTCCGAGCGCGCGACGATGAGCAGGCCGGAGGTGTCGCGGTCCAGGCGATGCACGATGCCCGCGCGCTGCGGATCCGGGCCGCCGGCCGCGGCGGAGCCCAGCAGCTGCGAGAGCGTGCCCTCGCGATGTCCGCGCGCGGGGTGCACCACCAGGTCGGCGGGCTTATCGACCACAAGCAGGTGCTCGTCCTGGAAGGCGATTGTAAAGAACCGCGCGTCGGTCACAAGAGATCCTTGCGCGGACCCTCAATCACGAACAGCAGCAGCGCCACCCCCAGCACGATCGAGGCGTCGGCCAGGTTGAACGGGGGCCAGCCGAGGGGCAGCTTGACGAAGTCGGTGACCGAGCCCGAGTGGATGCGGTCGAGCAAGTTGCCGAGGGCGCCGCCGAGCAGCAGGCCGGTCGGCAGCCAGATCAGCGGGCGGGCGGCGTGCGTGGCGAAGTAGACGAGCAGGGCGAGCAGGGCGAGGCCGACGAGGATCGTGACGATCGGCTGGCTGCCTGCGGCCAGTCCGAACGCGACGCCGTGATTGCGGGTGTTCACGAGCTGGACGCCGGGCATGAGGCGGACCTGTTCGCCGGGGACGATCGAGCGCTGGACGAGGTGCTTGGTGAGCTGGTCCAGCGCGAGCACGAGGACGAGCACGAGCGCGGCGCGGGCGTAGGCGCTTGAGAGAACTGCGCGCACAGGCTGGTTCAGGGTCGACTCAGCCGTGGACGATGCCCTGGATCACGATCGAGTTGAAGATCCCGAGCGCGAGGATCGCGAGGATCGGGCTGAAGTCAAAGCCGCCGAAGCTCGGCAGCACGCGGCGGAAGATGCGCAGGAACGGTTCGCAGATGTCGCGCAGGAAGCCGAGGATCGCGTCGGTCGTGCGCGAGTAGGGCGGGCGCAGACCCGCGGCGAACAGGAGCTGGACGACGATGTGCAGGATAATCAGAAGCGTGTAGATGTAGATCAGCGTCGACAGGTAGTCGGCGATCTGGGTGCGGGCGCTGGCAAGGATCATCGGCCCGCACGTCCATCGGCGAGCACGGCGTCCAGAGCGTCGCTGAACGCCGTCCGCAGACCGGCGCGCTCCAGCGCGTCGAGCCCGCGCGCGGTGACCCCTCCGGGCGATGCGACCTCGCGGCGCACAGCCTGGGTGTCGTTGGCGCGACGGCGCAGCAGCTCGGCCGTGCCGGCGAGGGTCTGCACGACCAGCTCGGCGCCCTGCGCGGCGGGGATGCCGTGGCGCACGCCCGCGTCGATCTGAGCCTCGGCGACGAGGGCGACGTATGCGGGGGCGCAGGACATCAGGCCCATCGCGACGTCGATGAGCGCATCGGGCAGGACGACGAGCGTGCCGAGCTCGGCGAACAGCTCGCGCACGCGCGTGTCGGCGGCGACATCCCCCGTCAAATCCGATTCTTGCTCGGGATCGCTGGCCTGGACGACGGCCCCCTGGCGAACCTCGACGGGAAGCGACGGAATGAAGCGGTATACACGCCGATCGGGGTATGCGCCATGCAGCGCGGGCAGCGGTGTGGCGGCGAGGATGGACACGATTGCGCGTGCGTGCGGAGCGACTTCGCGCGCAACGTCATCGAGCTGCGCCGGCTTGTGACAGAGAACGACGAGATCCGCGCGCCGCGCCACCTCAGCGTTCGTCGGCAGCGCCTCCCCCCCATCTCGGCCGCCAGCGCCTGAGCGCGTTCGGCGAGCGGGTCTGAGCACAGCACGGGACGGCCCCAGCCGCGAGCCAGCGCGCGGGCCATGTTGCCTGAGCCGATGAGACCTACGTTCATGAGGAGACCAGGCTAGCGGCCGAGATCGTCACGGCGCGACCCTGACGTGTCAGATCCAAGTCTGGCCAGGACGCAGGGAGCGTGGCGTACTCGATCTCCGATCGGTAAGGACGCCGCTGGCCGATCAGACGATCGCATCTGATCGTCGATCGGTCGCCGGATATGGCGCGTCAGGACTGATTGAAGAAACCCTTCTCGATCAACCTCGCACGCTCCTCCGCGGAGATCTCGACGTTACGCGGGGTGAGCATGAACACCTTGTCGGCGATCCGCTGCATGCCACCGTCGAGCGCGTAGGTGAGGCCGGAGGCGAAGTCGATCAGGCGCTTGGACAGGTCCGTTTCAGAGTTCTGCAGGTTCAGGATCACCGGGATCGAGTCCTTGAACTTGTCAGCTATCTGCTGGGCGTCGTTGAACGACTTCGGCACGACCAGGTGCACGCGCACATCGCCGTTGCCATTGCCGCCGCGGGCGCCGACCGGCCGCAGAACGGTGGCCGAGCGCCTGCGGGGCTCGTCGTCGGCGAAGATGTCGTCGAACTCGTCGCGACGGCGGCGCAGGCGGCGGACGTTGGGACGCTCGCGGTAGTGGTCCTCGACGTCAGATTCGGAACCCGCCCCCCCCATGTCGCCGTCGTCGTAGTCGTCGTGATACTCCTCGGCGAGGCCGAAGTAGACGAGGGCGCGATGCCAGGAGTCTCGGAAAGCCATACGTACAGATCCAGTTTCGCCCGGATGGCGAGTTTCCCTGCTAATGCTAGCCATCGGGCTCACCCGACGGAAGTCATCAACTGTACAGCTTCGTGCCGATACGCACTATAGTGGCGCCCTCCGCAACCGCGACGGCGAAGTCCTGGGAGGTGCCCATCGACAACCGCTCCAAGCCGCGAGCGCCGGCCAGCTCGCGCAGCGCGGCGAACCAGCGGCGGCTGTCCTCTGGGTCTGAGGCAAGCGGGGGCATGCACATCAGACCCGCGACGGGAACGGTTGCACGCTCGACATAGGAGTCAAGCTCCTCGGGCGCGATCCCCGGCTTGCCCGGCTCGCGGGCGACGTTCACCTCGATCAGGATCTCCAGCCCCGGCCGTGCCAGCGCACGATGGCGCTCCAGCTCACGCAGCGCCGACTCGCTTGCGACCGAGTGGATCAACCGCACGTAAGGCACGATCGCGCGGACCTTGCGGCTCTGCAGCGCGCCGATGAAGTCCCACTCGAACAGCTCGCCGTGCTCGGCGACCTTGGCGGCGAGGTCCTGCGCGCGGTTCTCCCCCACGAGCCGAACGCCGGCGGCGGCTAAAACCGGAAGGTCGTCGGAGTGCACGTACTTGGTCGCGGCGAGCAGCTCGATCGCGCCGGGGTCCCGGCCGGCGGTGACGGCCGCTGCCGCGATCTCCTCGCACACCTGTGCGAGGTTGGCCCGCACCGTGTCGGCGCGCAGGCCGGAGATCAGCTCAACCACGCCACTCCCCCCTGGCGTCCGGCGCGGGCGCCTTCGCGGCGATGAGAGAAGAAGCGCTCGTCGCAGATTGTGCAGGCGGCGACGTCCCGCACCTCGCTCACCCCCGCCGCCAGCAGGCGTTCGCGCGCGATCGCCTTCAGGTCGATCCTCCGGCCAGACGAGGTGCGGCCAGGCGACGTGCGGGCGGGCGGGATCCGGGTGGGCGGGGTTCCGATCAATTGGCCGCCGAACGCCGCGTGCACCTCCTCGCCGACCTCGTAGCAGCAGGCTCCGGCACCGGGGCCGATGACAGCAGTCAAGTCGCCGCTGCCGCCGAGCTCGCGGAGCGCGCACACCCCCTCCTCGAGGACCCCCGCCGCAAGCCCGCGCCAGCCGGCGTGCACCATCGCCAAGGCGCCGTCCGTGCCGAGCGCGACGGGTAGGCAGTCGGCTGTCAGCACCAGCACGCCCACGCCGCGCGCGGCGGTCGCATGACCGTCGGCCTCGACAGCGGGCTGAGCGTCGGCGTCCGCCCCCGTCCCGGCACTCCGATCCCCCACGTCCCCCTGCACATCGGTTCCCACCCGTCGCACCGTCGTGCCGTGGACCTGATAGCCGCGCGCGAGCCGTCGCACCTCCAGCCGCTCGCGCAGCCGCTCGCGCGCCTGCGCGCCCTGCTCGAACCCCGCGCCGCCGACGCTCGACAGGTTGCCGTGCGCGCGCGTGGTAAACAGCGCGTGGCCGCCATCCGGCAGGTCAAAGCACATCACTGAATCAGCTCGACCTCACATCGCAGCGAGGGAGCACGGGTCGATCTGCCGTCCACGGTCAGCAGCGTCGCATCGAGGGACTCCGCCAAGGCGACGTAAGCAGCGTCGTACGGTGTGAGGTTGTGGCGAAGCTCCCAGATGCGGGGCATGAGCGGTCGATGGGGCATCCTGGCCAGCGACAGGCCGGCGAGATCCTCCAGTGCCAGGCGAGAGCGATCTTCGTCGATACGCCCGGCCAGCAGATCCCGACGCCAAGCATTGCCGACCTCGAGGTCTATGACCTCCGGAGCGCAGACCGTAGCCTCGGCATCTAAACGCAGGCGCATGCGCTCGCCCGCGTCATCGTCAGCGATCAATGCGGAGACGAGGACGGACGCATCGACAACGAGCACTACTAATGTGAGTCCCGGTCTTCGCGCACCAATTTGGCAGCGCGGGCTGGAGACATCCGACCGCCGCTGTGCTCAACTCGTTCGAACAATTCCTTGATCGTGGGCTTACTCGCCTGCTCCTCCAACTGGGCAAGCAGATACGCCTGCAGCGATTGGCCCGCTTTGCCGGCGCGATCACGCAGGATCTGATGGACATCCGACGGCACGTTCTTGATCTGCACGGTAGCCATGCCTTCAGTCTAGCGCCATTTTGGCGCCACTGCTTGAGTTGGGCGAGCTCAGGCCTCCGGCGGGCGATCTCACGCCTCCAACGCCGCCGCCAACTCTGCCTCGCGCCCGCCGGCCAGCTCCCCGTCGAGGCGCAGCTTCAGAACTGCCTCCAACCGCCATCCGATCTCCGGGCCCTCGGGGATGCCCGCGGCGAGCAGGTCATCGCCGGTGATCTCCAGGCGCACATAGCGCAACTCGCTGAGCCACCGCCGGGCGGGCTCGGTGGCGGACTCGCTCACACCGCCCGCCAGCGCGATTCCCTCGGGCGGAATGCCGGCTACGGCGGTGCGCAGCCGCGACGGCCGCTCGGCGGCCCCAGGCAGCTCATCCACCAGGCGCGGCACGGCTGTTGCCGCGGCGGCGACGCGGTCGCGATCGGGCGCAACAAACTCCAGCCGGTCCAGCAACCCCACTATCTCTGCGCGGGGATCATCCTCGCCGGCGTGTAGCGCCAGGGGCAGCGTCAGCGCGGCCATCGCCAGCAGGTCCGGGCGGCCATCCGCTCCCAGCAGCGCGAGCGCACGTTCGATCGTCTCCCGATCCAGGCGCAGGCGCGGGTGCAGCGCCGTGAGCAGGCCCAGGCCGTCCATCGCGGCGAGCGCCCCCACGGCGTCCGGTTCGCTCAGCGCGAGTCGCAGCTCGGCGCCGATGCGCGCGCCGGAGACCGTGCTCAGCACGCCCTGGGTCACTGCCCGGGCGGCCAGCGCGGCGGTGTGGGACTCGATCTGAAAGCCCAGTCGCGCGGCGTAGCGCGCCAGGCGCAGCAGGCGCGTGGGGTCATCGCTGAAGCTGGCGTCATGCAGCACACGCAGTCGCCCGGCTCGCAGATCCTCCAGCGCGCCGGGCACCGCGTGCACCTCTCCGGGGCGCTCCCCGTCAAGCGTAACGGCAATTGCGTTGACGGTGAAGTCTCGTCGCAGCAGATCCTGCTCCGGCGTGCCCGCGCGCACCTCCGGGAGAGCCCCAGGGAAGGGATAGAACTCGGCGCGCCGGGTGGCGACATCGATCCGCCCGCCGTTCCATTCCACGAGCGCCGTACCGAAGCGCTCGTGCTCGTTCGCACCCGAGAGCACACCCAAGTGGGCGGCAAGATCGCGAGCGAACGATGGGGCGTCTTGCGCGAAGGTCTGCTCATCGCCGCCCACCACAACGTCCAACTCACGCGGCCCACGCCCCAGCAGCAGGTCCCGCACGGCGCCCCCGACGAGCTCCACATCGCTGCGCTTCGCAGCCACCTCGAGCAGCGCCTCACCGCCTGGTAGGCCACGCAACTGCTCGAGCACGATCTCTGGGGCGCCTACCGGCATGATCCCATTCTGGACGATCGCGCTACGCGGGCTGTGGGCTCACCGCGCGTACCTGAATCCCGGCGGCCGCCAAGTGGGCCTTCGCCTCTGCGATCGTGTGCTGCCCGTAGTGGAAGATCGACGCGCACAGCGCCGCATCGGCGCCCGCGCGCAGCGCCTGTGCCAGGTGCTCGAGCTCGCCCGCGCCCCCGGAGGCGATCACGGGCACGCTCACGGCCTCGCTCACGGCGCTCGTGAGCGGCAGGTCATAACCGTCATTGGTCCCGTCGCGGTCCATGCTCGTCAAGAGGATCTCCCCTGCCCCCCGCTCGACGGCCTCCCGCGCCCACTCGACCACATCGCGGCCGGTGGCGGTGCGCCCGCCCGCGAGATACGCCTCCCAGCGCGGGCTGCCATTGAGGGGCGCAGATTTCGCGTCCACGGCCAGCACAACACATTGGGAGCCGAACACCTGCGCCATCTCGTCGATCAGCTCTGGGCGCCGCAGCGCCGCGGAGTTGACTGCAACCTTGTCGGCCCCCGCATCGAGCACCGCCTGCGCGTCTTCGACCGAGCGGATGCCGCCGCCGATCGTAAACGGCACGAACACCTCATCCGCGGTTCGCCGCGCCAGCTCGGCGATCGTCTCGCGCCGCTCGTGCGTCGCGGTGATGTCCAGAAACACGAGCTCGTCCGCCCCTTCGCGGTCGTAGTGTGCGGCCAGCTCGACCGGATCGCCGGCGTCGCGGATGTCGAGGAATTCGACGCCCTTGACCACGCGGCCGGCGTCCACGTCCAGGCAGGGGATCACGCGCTTGAGGTGCACCCGCTCACCGTAGCGACCCAGCGACCCCGGGCGGCCCTGTCCGCCCCTGTGATGACCGCCCCGAACCGTCAACCAGCGAGCGCGGCCAGCGCCTCCGCGACCGTGAACCGCCGCTCGTACAGGGCCTTGCCGACGATCACACCCTCGAGGCTCGCCTCACCCAGGCCGGCCAGTCCTTCGAGGTCCGCCAGCTGCCCGATCCCGCCCGAGTAGATCACGCTGCCATGGACCGCCTGCGCCACGCGGCGCACTTCCTCCAGATCCGGACCCTGCAGCATCCCGTCGCGATCGACGTTCGTGTAGACGAGCTTGCTCGCCCCCCTGGCCAAGAGTCCGGCGATAACGTCCACCGGACCACCGTCGACGGTCTCGGTCCAGCCCTCTGTGGCAACCCGTCCCTCGCGCACGTCCACCGACACCAGCACTTTGCCGGGCAATGCTCCGAGAGCCCACCCCAGCAGGTGGGGTTCGGTGAAAGCAGCGGTGCCGAGGATGACCCGGGCGGCACCCTTTTCCAGCGCCCCTTCGATGGCGGTCTCCGAGCGCAGACCGCCTCCGTACTGGACCGGCACTCCCAACTCCTCGACGATCCGGTTCAGGTGTTCCAGATTTTCCGGGCGGCCTTCCCGTGCTCCGTCGAGGTCGACGACGTGCAGAAAACGTGCCCCCGCCTCCACCCAGGCTCGCGCGGCCTCCAAGGGATCCTCGTCGTAGACCTTGCCGGCCGCGAAGTCCCCTTGCACCAGCCGCACCGCGTTACCGTCGAGGATGTCGATCGCCGGATACAGGATCATGCCGCAAACCGGCTCTGGAAAAGGGATCTCGACCCCATGTCCTGGATTGGAACTTCGGGTTTGTGTCCTCTGCCTCGATCGCCCGGCGCCGAACCCCAACGGCGGCGCAAGATCACGCCGGCACCATCGCCCGGCCGCACAGGCGTGTGAAGTTCGCAAGCAGCGCGAGCCCGTGCACGGAGGACTTCTCCGGGTGCGACTGGGTGCCGAAGACGTTGCCCTGACCGACGATCGCGGCGAACGGCTCGCCGTAGTCGGCCGTGGCCAGGATCACGTCCTCGTTGGTTGGCACCGGTGCGAAGCTGTGCACGTGATACAGGTAGCTCGGGTCCGGCAGGCCCTCGCTCAAGGGCGTCGTCCGGCGCCAGCGCACCTCGCTCCAGCCGATGTGCGGCAGCTTCAGCCCGGGGGCGCTCAACCGGCGCACCGTGCCCGCCAGCAGCCCCAAGCCCTCGGCGCCGCCGTGCTCCTCGGAGCGCTCGAACAGCAGCTGCATCCCCAGGCACAGCCCCAGCAGCGGCACGCCCGCCCGCGCGCGCTCCAGGAGGAGCTCATCCAACCCGAGCTCGCGGATCGCCCGCATCCCGGCGGGAAACGCGCCGACACCGGGCAGCACCAGGCCGTCCATCTCGCGCAGCAGCTGCGGGTCGGCGCTCACCTCCACGCGGGCGCCGACGTGCGCGAGCGCCTTCTCCGCCGAGCGGCGGTTGCCCATCCCGTAATCGACCAGCCCAATGCGTGCCGTTCATGTCGGTCAGCGGCCCTCGCCCGGACGCTCACGATGTCAGGTGCCGTGCTCGGCACCGCCCCGTCTCGCTCGGATCGATCGCGACCGCTTGGCGCAGGGCCCGGGCGAACGCCTTGAACGCCGCCTCGATCATGTGGTGGGCGTTGCTGCCCGCTTCCACGCGCAGGTGCAGCGTCAGCTTGGCGGCGTTGGCCAGCGCGCGGAAGAACTCCTCGGTCAGCTCGTGCTCGAACCCGCCGGTCGCGCCCGGGGGCAGCTCGGCCTCGAACAGCGTGAACGGGCGCCCGGAGATGTCGATCGCGCAGCTCGCCCGCGCCTCGTCCATCGGCGCCGTCATCGCGCCGTAGCGCACTATTCCGGCACGGTCTGAGAGCGCACGATCGAGCGCCTGGCCGAGCACGATCGCCGTGTCCTCGACGGTGTGATGCGCGCCCGTCTGCAGATCGCCGCTGACGCTCACGTCCAGATCCAGGCGCCCGTGTCTGGCCAGCAGGTCGAGCATGTGGTCGAGGAACCCCACCCCGGTCTCGCGGGTCCCCGCGCCGGAGCCGTCCAGGGTCAACGACAGACGGATGTCAGTCTCGCCGGTCCTGCGCTCGATCGTGGCTGTTCGGCTGGTCTTGGTCATGTCGTCTCGTTGGCCGGGCTCGCGCTCGGGCTCTGACCGGAGGCTCCGGCCGGAGCGCGGCGTCCCCCCCAGATTACGCATCGTCCGTGACGGCCCCCTCGTCCGCCTGACTCTCCGCGCGCGCCTCCATCGAGCGGGCGTGCCACTCAAAGCCCTCGGCGCGGGCGATCGGGGCGCCCGCCCGCGCCAGCTTGGCCGCGCTGTCAGCGTCGATCCGCACCTCCGACATCCGCCGGCGGAAGTGGCGCGGCGAGCACCCGGAGGCGAACCGCGCAGCCCCCCCCGTGGGCAGGATGTGGTTGGAGCCCGCCACGTAGTCGCCGAAGGCGGTGGCCGAGGAGGCGCCGACGAGCAGGCATCCGGCCGTGCGCACCAGCGGGGCCAGCGCCTCGGGCTCGGCGCCGATCAGCTGCAGGTGCTCGGGAGCATAGGCGTTGGCCAGCTCCAGGCCCGCACGGGTGTCGGGCACCTCGATCAGCGCGCACACCGCCGGCTGCACCTGTGGAGCCTGCGCGTCCAGCCGTTCCAGCTCCCGCTCGAGCCCGTCCAGGGCGTCGCCCGAGTAGGACACCGCGGCCACCAGGCTCGCGCTGCCGTGCTCGGCCTGGGCCTGCATGTCCAGCGCCACCAGACGGGGGTCGGCGTCGGGGCCCATCACCACCAGCAGGTCGCTGGGCCCGGCGAAGCCGTCGATGCCCACGACGCTCGACAGCTGGCGCTTGGCCTCCTGCACGTACAGGTTGCCGGGTCCGACGATCACATCCACGCGCTGAACCGTCTCCGTCCCGTACGCCAGCGCCGCGATCGCCTGCGCTCCGCCCATGCGATACACCCGCTGCACCCCAAGCAGGCGGCACGTGCCGAGGATCGTCGAGTCGATCTGACCGTCACGTCCGGGCGGAGAGCACACGGCGACATCGAGGACACCGGCGGCGCGGGCCGCGACGACGCCCATCACGGCCGTGCTCGGGTACGGCGCGCGCCCGCCCGGAACGTACACGGCCGCGCAGGACACCGGCAGCTCCCTGACGGTCACCCGCTGACCCTGGGACAGCACCAACGAGACGTCCTCGCCGACGCCCGCCTGGGCGACCTCGGCGACGTTGGCGATCGCCACCTGCAACCCCGCCACCAGGTCCATTGGCAGCTCCCTGATCGCCTCGTCCAGCTCGTCCTCTGACACGAGGAGCGGACGTGGGGCCTCATCGGTGTCGTACCTGCGCGTGTGGCTCAGTACCGCCTTGTCCCCCTCTGCCCGTACCCCAGCCACGATCTTGCGCACGGCCTCCTCGACCGAGCCGCCGCCCGGGACGAGCTCACGAAGCTCGGCGGCCTCCTCGACAGGCAGTTGCGCGCTACGCCGCCACACCCGCACGCATGCGCTCCAGCAATTGGTCGATCTGGGTCGCCTTCAGCTTGTAGGCGACCGGGTTGGCGATCAGGCGGGCGGTGCACTGCACGATCCGTTCGCGCACGATCAGCCCGTTCTCGCGCAGCGTCGTCCCGGTCGCGGTCAGGTCCACGATCGCCTCCGCCAGCCCGGTCAGGGGGGCGAGCTCGACCGAGCCCTTGACCTCGACGATCTCTCCCTGGCGGCCCGTCTCCTCCAGATGGCGCGCGGCGATGCGCGGGTACTTGGTCGCGACGCGCATCGTGCCCAGCCGGCGCAGCGCCTCGGCGGCCGGGTCCTCGCCCCGATCGTTGACGCGGTCGGCGGTGGCGAACACCATCGTGCAGCGTCCATAGCCGAGGTCGAGCAGCTCATAGATCTGCCTGCGCCCGCGCTCACCCGCGCCGTGATCGGATGCCCGCCCACCCCGCTCCAGCAGGACGTCCTTGCCGGTGATCCCCAGATCCGCGGCGCCATCCTCCACGTAGGTGGGCACGTCGGACGGGCGCATCGTGATCACGCCGACGTCCTCGAACAGCAGCTTGCGGTCGTTGCTGCGCAGCTCGGTCGTATCCAGCCCCAGCGAGGCGAGCAGCGCCACCGTGCCATCGAACAGGGCGCCGCGCGGCACGGCGATCGTGAGGCCGTCGAGCGGGCCGGCCGCGGCGGGCGTGGCATTCGCGGACGTCGTCATGCCAGCTTCACCCCGGTTCCGCGCTCCTCGCCTGTGAGCGCGATGTGCAGCCGTTCGACGTCCAGCGCGAACCCGACGGCGGGCCGGGAGGAGCCGAAGCTTCCAAGCAGGTCGTCGTAGCGCCCGCCGCCACCGATCGGCACGCCCAGGGTCGGGTCGTAGACCTCGAACACCGCTCCCGTGTAGTAGCCGATGCTGCGGACGAGGCCGAGGTCGAAGATCACCCGCTCGGCGACGCGATCCTCCAGCAGCTCGCTCACCTGGCGCATGCCCGCGACGGCATCGGCCGCGGGGCCCGGCGGCGCCGCGAGCACCTCCGGTCCCCCCCGGCGCTGGGGCACGCTCAGCAGCAGCGCGGCGGACTCCTCGGGCAGGCCGATCGCGGCGAGCCGCTGTTCGAGCTCGACGAAATCCCTGCCCGCAAGCGTCTCCAGCAGGTCGGCGCGGGCGTCGGGATCGATCTGCAGGCGATCCATCAGCGTGCCGAACAGCGACGCGTCGCCGAGGCCGACGCGGTAGTCCTTCAGGCCGGTCGCGTCCAGCGCGTCGCACAGGACCGTCAGCGCCTCGGCGGTACCCTGCGGGGCGGCAACGCCGATCAGCTCGATGCCGGCCTGCAGCAGCTCGCGCGGCTGCCTGGCCTGCGGGCGGACGCCGCGGTAGCAGTGGGCGAAGTAGCAGAACCGCAGCGCCTCAGCCACGTCCGGATAGCGCGTGGCCACGAGCCGCGCGACCGGCACTGTCATGTCCGCGCGCAGCACCAGCGTCGCGCCGGTCTCGTCGAACACCCTGTGCACCGGTCCCAGCCCATCGATGCCGGCGTGGGCGAGCACCGACTCGTACTCGAGCGCGGGCGTATGCACCTCGCCGTATCCGTGGCGCTCGAAGGTGGCTCGCAGCGCGTCGGTGATCGCGCGCAGCTCGCGCGTCTCGTCGGGCAGCACGTCGCGTGTGCCGCTGGGAATCGGATGGATCATGATGAGGACCCGAGCTTATGCGTGCACGAGCTTCCCCGCCGCCCGCTCGCCGCGATCCCGTCGAGGCGCAACTTTCCTTGCAGCCTCCGTCACGGATCTTTGGCTCTGGAACGCGGATTTGCGGCATCTTCCCGGCACACGTACGTATGTTCGCGTCGATCCGTCCGAACGGCCATCTATCTTTACGAACGCATGTTCCCACGGAGCACTCCATCCCCGCTCACGCGCCGAGCGCGTTACGCGCTCTCCCTGGCCCGCTCGTTCCTCTTGCTCGAGGACGACTACACCGTCGACTGGGAGGTCGACTGGGACGAGCCCGGCCGGGACCGATCGAAGATCCACGTTGGACGATCGGAGATTCCACCCAATCTCCGATCGGTCGATCGGTCCGCGCGTGGGCGGGACGTCGCGCCGCCGCACCCCCACCGAGCGCCGCTGCGTGGAGGAGGATTCGTCAGCCGACGACCGGGCCAGCCGACCCGGACGACACACTTCTGCGTGTCCCCGGTCGGCCCTGTGACGTCAGTGAGCCAGATAAAGGGGCCACGCGTTCGTATAAAGAATTTGAACTGCGTATAACAATAGTACACGAAGTTTAAAAGTTATATACACACCTACGCCCCATCCACCCAAGGTCCATCGACCATCGATCTCCGTGATCGCGCTGGGCACAACGACAAACGGACCGCCCTGAGGCGGCCCGCGTCTTGTACTTCATGAAAG
>CAWEFQ010000009.1:0-130361 GCA_963808385.1 uncultured Solirubrobacterales bacterium
GTACGAAGACCTGCTGCTGAAGATGGGGGAGAATCGGACGGCGGTCAGTTTTTCACCCCACGCGAGGTGATCCGCGCTATGGTCCACACGCTTCAGCCGATATTCGGCGACACGATCTATGACCCCTGCCGCGTTTCCGGCGGCTTCCTCGCCATAGCGCACGGAGCACATCGCCTGCAATCTGGGCCAGGCCCCCGCCAGCACGAATATCCACGCATTAAAGCACTGCACACCTTCTTCGGCCGGGAGAAACAGAATTTCGTCTTCCCGATCGCGCTTGCCAATTTGGTGTTGCACTGCATTGACAAGCCTAACCTCTGGCACGGCAACACCCTGACGAGGGGAGCTACCTACAGCGGCCTGTTCGAAGGCGCGCCCAGGCTTTTGATGTGATCCTCACCAATCCGCCCTTTGGCGGCAAGGAAGCAAGGAGGCCCAGAAAAACTTCGCCTATAAGACGGGCTCCACCCAGGTGCTCTTTCTCCAGCAGTTATTCGCGACCTGCTCCCGACGGCCGGTGCGAGATCGTAATCGATGACGGGCTTTTGTTCCGCACGAATGAAAATGCCTTCGTAAAGACTAAGCGGAAGCTCGCTCGACGAGTGTGACCTCTGGGCCATGGTCAGGCTACCAGCCGGGGTCTTCGCGGCCGCCGGCGCGGCGTAAAATACGAACCTCCTGTTCTTCACCAAGGGCCGGCCGACGCAAAAGATCTGGTACTACGACCTTTCGCACCTGACTGTAGGCAAAAAGTCACCCATGACGTTGGCCGCACTTCGGATTTTGGCAAGAACGGTGAGGTGCTGGATGCGTCTTTGATTTGCCGGCCGCGCTTACCGCGGAATCGACGAAGACGAAGTCAAACGAGGCAGGCCCTTCCCCAGCTATGCCCGCCTACTCCCCTCACGTGGCACACGGGCCGAAGTAAAGTCGCTACTCGTGGACGGGTGGATTTCGCTGCTCGCCCCGCTAGAAAGCTCGCGGAGGCCTATGATGCCGCATCTCGCCGCGGCGGACCGGGCCAAGGCCTAAGTAGTGTTGCTTAAGGAGTGGCTCAAAGCCGCGAAATCTGCTGATCTCGGGGACAAGAAAGGTCGGGGTGCTCGGAACCAAAGATTTTGGAACAAGAGAAAGCCGCTCGTGAAGCCCATTCCAAGGCCGATGCCATCGATGGCGGCTATCTTTGACTTGAAGGCCGTGAATCAAATGCTGTCGTGAAGATCGACAACGAGGACGCCTGATGAAGTCATCCAGAGCATCGAAGACGAAGGAAAGATTGTGGCGAAGGCCTTGGACACACTCAAGGCGTTGCTCCAAAGTGTAGTTATGTGCTAATCTTCGCTGACTACATCAGCATCGCCGACCCGCAATCACTGGGGGAGGCATCCCACAGCCGAAGCTCGGGCAAGCCGGTGACCCCCCTTTTCTTGTGGCCCGGCTCGGACCTTAATCGTCGTCGCCACCCTCCCACGCCCCGCGTGCCTCCTTAATCAGGAACGTCGTCAGGGCCAGTGCGCTGATGCTGTCAACCCACCATGCGCCGATTGCCCATTGGGCGAGGAGCCCGATGACGACGACTCCCGAGAGATACAGACACCGATGGACTTGGCGGAGTTGGCCCGGAGTGCAGCACTCCCAATAGCGTCAGCGATCTGCCGCTTGGCCTTGGAAAATACGTACATGATCGGAATGGCGACGACGGCCAAAATGAGGCGGGGCAGAGAACGCCTGCCCCCTTCCGTGCCAAACACCCATGTGGCACTCAGCAACACATAGACCGTGAGAGCGACGAGCAGGACGCCCCCGACTTTAGCCAATTTTTACGTTGCCTCCGAGAATTCTTCGGCTTCGCGCAACTCGGCGCTGAGCCGCCAGAGGAGCAGACACGCCGATAGGAGTTCGATGACGCTATCCGCACCGAAGGCGACGAGAGTCTCAGACTGTGCGCCGCTACGCCGGAGCCGATGGCAACCGCAGTCTCTATAACAGCCAGCCAGCCGTAATCCATGCCAGCCACGCCCCTCTTGATCAGCGTTTCACGACTTCCTATTCGCCCGCCCCAGCGCGATGCCATCTCGTAACCATAGCGTAGGGGCGAACCGTGCGAGCCTGAGAGAGATGCGGATGTATCTGCGCGGGCTACAAATCAGGATCAGGTGCCGTCAGATGCGCCGCGACCAGTTGGGACCCGCCGCTTTCGGCCTCCGCCGGAAAGGGGCGTTTTCGGTTATTTATAGCCCGGTTATTTGGCGGTCGTTTCCGGCGAGGTGTAAGTAGTCCTTTATTTATCGGGTGACTTGGCGCGCCCGTAGAGAGTTCGAACTCCCAACCTTCTGATCCGTAGTCAGATGCTCTATCCAGTTGAGCTACGGGCGCCCAAGGCGGCGGAAGCTACAGAAAGGCGCCTCTGAAAGGCAAGCCGAGCCGCCTTGACCGGCCAGACGCGGGCTCCCTGCTTCGCCTTGCCCGGCGGAAAAGTCGCTTGAGGCTTAAGTCCCGTTTCGACTAAGATTTTTCGTGACTTAACGGGGGCGCGTCGGAACCGCGGCGGATTTCGCTGAAGGGCGATGGCCGCGGCGCTTGGCGCATAGGAAGTCTCAAGGGCAAAGGGCTATCGATGGACAGGAACCGGTTATCAGCCGTCCTTCTCGGAGCGGCCCTGTTGCTCAGCGGGTGCGATTTCTTCGACAGCGCCCTGCTGCCTTCCCTCGGCGGCGAGAGCGGCAGCTCAACCGCCAAGCCCACCACCACCCAGACCGTCCAGGCGGCAGCACTACGTTGCCCCAGCTCGGCACCGGCAATTTCCAGCCCCAGGGGGTGACCCCCGGCCAGCCGACCGGCACCGCGGTCGGCCAGAAGGTCGAAGGCCTGCGCGGCGAGCTCGGCCAAGCTCCAAGGCTCGGTCTCGACCGAGAACCAGACCCTGCAGAGCCTGCGCGCCCAGGCGATCCAGAACGCGCTCGCCTATCATCAGTCGGTCGGCGCCATCAACGCCAAGCTCGAGGTCGGCACCACGCCTGGCAATCCGATCCTGGTCAAGCAGTGGAACGACGCGCAAGCCCAGCTCGAGCAGGTCAACGGGTCGCTGAGCCAGATGAACCAGCTCGCGACCAACGTCTCGGCCAGCGCCGCCATGTCGAGCTACCTGCTTCAGTCGACCCGGGCGACCTACAACATCTCCGGCGCCGTCGACGAGGATCACCGGCAGCTGACCGTGCTCGAGGACGACGTCAACAAGACGACCATCCTGATCGACCGGCTCTTGAGCGAGCTGACCGAGGACATCGCCCGCCAGACCAACTATCTGGCCGAGGAGCGCGGCAACCTGAACACGCTGGCCATCGCCGTCAACAACGGCGAGGCCTTCGGCAGCAGCCTGGCGAGCCGCTCCTATGCGCCGCCCATGGCCATGGCCTCCGCCCCCGGCGCCGGGGTCGCCACCGGCCGGCCGCTGGTGGTCATCCGCTTCGACCGGCCCGACGTCCAGTATCAGCAGCCGCTCTACCAGGCGGTGAGCCAGGCGCTGGCCCGCCGGCCCAACGCCGCCTTCGACCTGGTCGCGGTGGCGCCTTCGAGCGGCGGCACGGCCCAGGTCGCCCTCAACAGCAACATGGCCCAGCGCGACGCCGACCAGGTCTTACGCTCCCTCATCAGCATGGGCCTCTCGCCCGACCGGGTCAGCATGTCCTCGGCCACCAGCCCCAACGCACAGGTCAACGAAGTACACCTCTACGTCCGCTGACAACCTCAAACCCGTCTCGTCTTCCGGCGCCGGGGGCCTCCCCCGGCGCCGGAAGTTTTTTTGACCTGAGGGGCTGGCCGGCGGCCGCCGGGGGGTACCATGATGTCAAGGAAGCATCATGGTCTCTCGCGGAGGCCGCCATGCTCACCCGCCTCGCTTCCAGGTTCTCCTTGTCCTCACCCTGGTCCTGCCGGCCATGGCCGGAGCCGATGGCCCCGCGGCCGTTGGCCAGGCCGATACGGCGGCGATTCGCGCCGTCATCTCCCATCAGCTGGGCGCCTTTCACCAAGACGATCGGGCAGGCAGCCTTTTCCGATGCCTCGCCGACCATCCAGCAGATGTTCCACGATCCCGACACCTTCATGCAGATGGTCAAGACCGGCTATCTGCCCGTCTATCGCTCGAGCCATGTGGAGTTCCGCGATCTCGGCATGGTCGACGGCAAGCTGATCCAGCAGAGTCTACATGGTCGGCCCCGACGGCGTGGCGGTGCTGGCCCTCTACGAGATGCAGCGTCAGCCTGACGGGACTTGGCGCATCAACGGCTGCTCCATCGCCCGGGCCCCCGATCAGGGCGTATAGCGCTCCCCGGGTCCCGTGCTCGCGAGGCGTTGCCGCGGCCGCCGGTGCCGCGCTACAAACCGTCGGACATCTTGCGCGTTGGGGGGAGCGACCGGATGCAAACCACGCCGCAGAAGAACTTTCCCGTCACCTGGGAGGAGCTGCACCGCACGGCCAAGGCGCTGGCCTGGCGGCTCGATCGAAGCGGGCCCCTTCAAAGGCATCGTGGCGGTCACCCGCGGCGGGCTGGTGCCGGCGGCAGTGGTGGCCCGCGAGCTGGAGATACGGTTGATCGACACGCTGTGCGTCGCCAGCTACGAGGAGCGCAAGCAGGGCGAGCTCACGGTGCTGAAAAGCCCGGCGGCGGCCGATCAGCGGCAAGGGACTGGCTGATCATCGACGACCTAGTCGATACCGGGCGCACGGCCCAGGTGGTGCGCCAGCACCTGCCCCACGCCCATTTCGCTACGGTCTACGCCAAGCCGGCCGGCCGGCCCATGGTCGACACCTTCATCACCGAGGTGAGCCAGGACACCTGGATCCTCTTCCCCTGGGATATCGAGCCCCAATTCATCCAGCCCATCGCCCAGCGACGCTAAGTCCGGCCCTACATCACCGGCCAGTTGTCGATGAGCCGGGTGCGGCCAAGCCAAGCGGCGGCGAAGAGGCGCGAGCCAGCCTGGGCGCGTCTGAGCGGTTGAAGCTCGGCCTCGTCCGCCAGGGTGACGTAGTCGATCCTGACGAAGCCGGCTTTCGTGAGCCCCTGGCGAAGGGCGCCCAGCTCCGGCTCGGCTGGCCTCCCGTCGGCCAGGCGCCGGCCTGCTTCGCATAACAGGCGGGGCAGGGCCGCGGCTTTCGCCCGTTCCTCGATTGTCAGGTACCGGTTGCGGGAGGAGAGGGCGAGGCCGTCGCCTTCGCGGATCGTGGCACCGCCGCGGATCGCGACCGGCAGGTCGAGATCCCGGGCAAGCCGGCGGATGACCTGGAGCTGCTGGAAATCTTTTTCGCCGAAATAGGCTCGTTCGGGCAGCGCCTGGACGAGAAGCTTGGTCACCACCGTGGCCACGCCCGCGAAATGCCCCGGCCGGTGGGGGCCGCAGAGATGCTCGGTCAGCCTCGCCACCACGGTCACGGTCGCGCGATTGACCGAGCATCTTTGCGGCCCTCACCGGCCGGGCCATTTCGCCGGCGTGGCGACGGTGGTGACCAAGCTTCTCATCCAGGCCCTGCCCGACCGCGCCTATTTCGGCGAAAAGGATTTCCAGCAGCTCCAGGTGATCCGCCGCCTGGCGCGGGATCTCGACCTGCCGTCGCGATCCGCGGCGGTGCCACGATGCGCGAGGCCGATGGCCTCGCCCTGTCGTCCCGCAACCGTTATCTCTCGCGAGGAGCGGGCGAAGGCCGCGGCCCTGCCCCGCCTGTTCTGCGGCGGCCGGCGCCTGGCCGACGGCGAGGCCGCCGAGGCGGAGCTGGCCGCCGTTCGCCAGGGCCTCGCAGGCCGGCTTCGCCAGGATCGACTATGTCACGCTGGCGGACGAGGCCGAGCTGCAGCCGCTCGCACGCGCCGAGGCGGGCTCGCGCCTCTTCGCCGCCGCCTGGCTCGGCCGCACCCGGCTCATCGACAACTGGCCGGTGATGTAGAGCCGGACTTCAGCGCCGCTGGGCGATGGGCTGGATGAACTGGGGCTCGATGTCCCAGGGGAACAGGATCCAGGTGTCCTGGCTGACCTCGGTGATGAAGGTGTCGACCAGCGGCCGGCCGGCGGGCTTGGCATAGACCGTGGCGAAATGGGCCTGGGGCAGCATGCTGGCGCACCTCCTGGGCCGTGCGGCCGGTATCGACCAGATCGTCGATGATCAGCCAGTCCCTTGCCGCCATCGGCCGCCGCCGCGCTCTTCAGCACCGTGAGCTTGCCCTGCTTGCGCTCGTCATAGCTGGTGATGCAGAGCGTATCGATCAGCCGGATATCGAGCTCGCGGGCGACCACCGCGGCCGGCACCAGCCCGCCGCGGGTGACCGCGACGATGCCCTTGAAGGGACCCGCTTCGACCAGCCGCCAGGCCAGCGCCTTGGCGGTGCGATGCAGCTCTTCCCAGGTGACGGGAAAATTCTTCTGCGGCATCGCTTCATCCGGTCGCTCCCCCCAACGCGCAAGACTGTCGCGACTGTTTGTAGCCGGCACCGGCGGCGCGCGGCAACGCTCGCGAGCTACGCGGCCCGGCGGAGCGCTCAGACGCCCTGGTCGGGCGCCCGCGCGATGGAGCAGCCGTTGATCCGCCAGCTGCCGTCGGGCTGGCGCTGCATCTCGTAGAGGGCCAGCACCGCCACGCCGTCGGGCCCGACCATGTAGACCTGCTGGATCAGCCTGCCGTCGATCATGCCGAGATCGCGGAACTCCACATCGCTGGAGCGATAGACCGGCTGATAGCCGGTCCTGACCATCTCCATGAAGGTGTCGGGATCGTGGAACATCTGCTGGATGGTGGGCGAGGCGTCGGCAAAGGCGGCCGCCCGTCGTCGTGCAGGAAGGCGCCGAGCTGATGGGAGATGACGGCGCGGATGGCCGCGGCATCGGCCTGGCCGACGCGGCGCGGGCCATCGGCTCCGGCCGGGGCCGGCAGGGCCAGGGCAAGGACAAGCGAGAAGCCTGGAAGCGAGTGCGGGTCAGCATGGCCCTCCGCGAAAGGACCGTGATGCTTCCATGACATCATGGTCCCGCCGGCGGCCGCCGGCCAGTCCCTCGGTCAAAAAAATCCGGCGCCGGGAGGATGGCCCGCGGCGCCGGATATCGAGACGGGTTTGAGGTTGCTAGCGGACGTAGAGGTGTACTTCGTTGACTTGCGCCGTGGGGCTGGTGGCCGAGGACATGCTGACCCGGTCGGGCGAGAGGCCCATGCTGATCAGGGAGCGCAGCACCTGGTCGGCGTCGCGCCGGGCCATGTTGCTGTTGAGCGCGACCTGGGCCGCGCCGCCGCTGCGGGGCGCCACGGCGACCAGGTCGAAGGCCGCATTGGGCCGGCGGGCGAGGGCCTGGCTCACCGCCTGGTAGAGGGCCTGCTGATAATCGACATTGGGCTGGTCGAAGCGGATGACCACCAGCGGCCGGCCGGTGGCGATGCCCGCGCCCGGCGCGGAGGCCGGGGCCGATCGGCGGCGCATAGACGCGGCTGGCCAGGCTGGTGCCGAAGGCCTCGCCATTGTTCACCCGATGGCGAGCGTGTTCAGATTGGCGCGCTCCTCGGCCAGATAATTGGTCTGGCGGGTGATGTCCTCGGTCAGCTCGCTCAGCAGCCGGTCGATCAGGATCGTGGTCTTGTTGACCTCGTCCTCCAGCACGCGAAGCTGGGCATGATCCTCGTCGACGGCGCCCGAGATGCCGAAGGTCGCCCGGGTCGACTCCAGCAGGTAGTTCGACATGGCGGCGTTGGCGGCGACGTCGTTGGCAAGCTGGTTCATCCGGCCAGCGACGTCGTTGACTCTGCTCGAGCTGGCTCTGGGCGTCGTTCCACTGCTTGACCATGATCGGATTGCCGGGCGTGGTGCCGACCTCGAGCTTGGCGTTGATGGCGGCGACCGACTGGTGATAGGCGAGCGCGTTCTGGATCGACTGGGCGCGCAGCGCCTGGAGCGTCTGGTTCTCGGTCGGTGACCGAGGCCTTGAGCTTGGTCAGATCGCCGCGCAGGCCTCGACCTTCTGGCCCACCACCGTGCCGGTCGGCTGGCCGGGGGTCACCGCGCTCGGGCTGGAAATTGCCGGTGCCGAGCTGGGGCAGCGCCCGTCGTGCCGAGGGGACGGTTGGGCGGCGGCGGGCGTGGCCGTGCTGCCGCTGCTGCCGCCGAGGGAAGGCAGCAGGGCGTTGTCGGAGAACTCGCAACCGCCGAGCAAAAGCGCCGTCCCCAGGAGGGCGGCCTGTTATCCGGTGACTGTGCATCTTTTGCTCGTTGCCCCGACTTCCTATGCGCCAAGGCCGTGGCCATCGCCCTTCGACGAAATTGCCACGGTTCTTGACGCGCCCCCGCTAACTCACGAAAAATCTTATCGAATGGACCTCCGCCTCAAGCGACATTTCCGCCACAGGCCAAGCCGCGCGGACGGCCCGCGACAATTTCGCGCCGCGACAGCCCAGCTTGCCTTGCCGAGGGGCTTTCGTGTAGCTTCCGCCCCTTCCGAGCGCCCGTAGCTCAACTGGATAGAGCATCTGACTACGGATCAGAAGGTTAGGGGTTCGAATCTCTTCGGGCGCGCCAAGTTACCCCGATAAATAAAGGACTACTTACACCTCGCCCGAAACGACCGCCAAATAACCGGGTTATAAATAACCGAAAACGCCCCTTTCTGGCAGAGGGCCGAAAGCGGCGGGGTGCGCCAACTGGTCGCGGCACATCTGACGGCACCTGATCCTGATTTGTAGCCCGCGCCGATACATCCGCATCTCTCTCAGGCTCGCGACGGTTCGCCCCTACGTGATGGTTACGAGATGGCATCGCGGTGGGGCTGGCGAGAAGGGAGTCGTGAAACGCTGATCAAGAGGGCGCTGTGGCTGGAGTGGATCACGGCTGGTTGGCTGCTTGTAGAGACTGCGGTTGCCATCGGCTCCGGCGTAGCGGCGCACAGTCTCGGACTCCCATCGCCTTTGGTGCCGATAGCGTCATCGAATTCCTATCGGCGTGTCTGCTCCTCTGGCGGCTCAGCGTCGAGTTGCGCGAAGCCGAGGAATTCTCAGAGGCAACGGAGAGGTTGGCTGCCAGAGTCGGGGGCGTCCTGCTCGTCGCTCTCACGGTCTATGTGTTGCTGAGTGCCGCATGGGGTCTCTGGCACGGAAGGGGGCAGGCGTTCTCTGCCCCCGGCCTCATTTTGGCCGTCGTCGCCATTCCGATCATGTACGTGCTTTCCAAGGCCAAGCGGCAGATCGCTGACGCTATTGGGAGTGCTGCACTCCGGGCCGACGCCGCCGAGTCCATCGCGTGTCTGTATCTCTCGGGAGTCGTGGTCATCGGGCTCCTGGCCCAATGGGCAATCGGCGCGTGGTGGGTTGACAGCATCAGCGCACTGGCCCTGACGACGTTCCTGATTAAGGAGGCACGCGAGGCGTGGGAGGGTGGCGATGACGATTAAGGTCCGAGCCGGGCCACAAGAAAAAGGGGGATCACCGGCTTGCCCGAGCTTCGGCTGTGGCATGCCTCCCCCAGTGATTGCGGGTCGGCGATGCTGATGTAGTCAGCGAAGATCTGCGCCGACCTACGCTTGGAGCAACGCCTTGAGTGTGTCCAATGCGTTGGCCACGATCTTTCCTGCGCCGCGATGCTCTGGATCACTTCTTCAGGCGTCCGTCTGTCGATCTTCACGACGGCGTTCGGGTTCACGGCTTTCAGATCAAATACTGCCGCATCGATCGCATCGGCTTTGGCCTGGGCTTCGCGGGCGGCTTTCTCTTGTTCTTCAATCTTCGTTTCGAGCACCCCGATCTTCTTGTCCTTCGGATCGGCAGCTTTGAGGGCCTTCAGCTTCTCTTTCAACGATACGACCTCGGCCTTGGCTGCGTTCTGCCGTCGGCGATGTGCGGCTTCATGTCTTCGCGGGCTTGCTTGCGGCGGGCGGCGAAGTCCACGGTCCACGAGTAGCGGCTTTCGGCGGCGGGGGTGCCGCGTGCGGGGAGCAGGCGGGCGTAGCTGGGGAACGGCTGGCCTTCGTTCCTCGTCTTCCGTCCATCGCCTCGGTGAGCGCGGCGGGCAGATCGGCGTCGTCCAGAACCTCGCCGTTCTTGCCAAAGCCGAAATGGCGCCAGCGTCATGGGCGACTTCTTGCCCACCTTCACATGCGTAAGGTCGTAATACCAAATCTTCTCGTCTTCCGGCCTTTGGTGAAGAACAGCAGGTTCGTCTTTACCGCCGCGCCTGCGCCTACGAAGACCCCGCCGGGCAACCTAATGATGGCCCATAGGTCGCACTCATCCACCAGCTTGCGCTTCGTTTCGACAAAGGCGTCTCTCGTCCTTGCGAAAGAGGAAACCGTCATCGAGGACGATGGCGCAGCGGCCATCGGGAGCGAGTTCGCCGAGGATGTCCTGCACGAAAAGCACCTGCGTGCAGCTGGTGGCGTAGGCATAGTTTTTCTGCGCGTCCTTGCCTTCCTTGCCGCCAAAGGGCGGGTTGGTCAGGATCACGTCGAAGGTCTTCGGTGCTTTGTCGAAGAGCCCGCTGTAGGTGGCCCGCTTGGTCAGCGTGTTGCCATGCCAGAGGTTCGGCTGGTCGATGCCGTGCAGCACCAGATTGGCGAGCGCGATGGGGAAGACGAGGTTCTCCTTTTCCCGGCCAAAGAAGGTGTCGTGCTTCAGCGTGTCGATGTCCGTGCTGGCGGGAGACTGGCCCAGATTGCGGGCGATGTGCTCGTAGGCGACGGCGAGAAAGCCGCCGGTGCCGCAGCAGGGGTCATAGATCGTGTCGCCCAACTGTCGGCTGGAGCGTATGCACCATCGCGCGGATCACCTCGCGCGGGGTGAAGAACTGTCCGCCGTCCGAGTTCTTCTCGCCCATCTTCAGCAGCAGGTCTTCATACACCTGCGAGAGGGTGAAGAAATGCGTGTCATAACCCATCCACGCGAGCGAACAGCTCATTCGCCGGCGGCTCGATCCCTCCACATGCTCGTGTGTCCGCGCCGGCCGCCGTGAAGAACACCACCTGCCCGCTTTCGGAAACCGCGTTGTACTCGCTGCTCCCGCCGGTGATGAAGGGCGCCTTTGACCCGAGCGCGGTGCCGCACTGGCTGATCAACGCGGTGCTGCCGGCGCCACCGCTTACGCCGACCAGGCTTGGCGCCGCATTTTCCAGTCCCCTATACATGTAAAGCGACGGCGCTTCGATCGTGTCGTCAAAGGACGACCAGATCAGCGAAGGTTCTTCTATCTCAAACACGACCGCGCGCGCCGCGTCGCCCGCGACACCCTGGACTGCGAAGGGAAAGAAGCCTTCACTCTCGGAAGGGCCCAGCGCAGGCGACCACACAGGACCGATTTCGCTGACGGAACCCTCCGCTCGGGCCAACGATAGGCGCGCGACGGCGAGACCGGCAGAGGCGTCGGTCCAGACCGAGTCGTCGCCTTCGACCCCAAGGCTCAACAAGTGTGAGCGAGGCGGGTTGAGGGGAGTCGTCTGCCATTCCGAACCGGTCCTAGCAAAGCGATAGAACGCGGCTTCGTCTTGAGGAAGTTCGGCGTCGGTGAAACCCGCAAATGCTTCGTTGCTCTGGCCATACACGCTTGACCCGTTGGCCGCAACAGCGGCAGCCGGCGCCAGCGGACGCACACGGGCACCTTGCTTGTTCGGCGGGGTTACTAGCTCGTATGCCCGGCAGTCGGGTAGATAAGTGCGAAAGCCTGGAGAGGCTTCGTTTGGGCAGTTGGCCTCGTTGGCGTCCCCTACCGCGCCTGCCGAAGCACACCACAGGAGGAGCATCACGGCCACGAAACACGACGTCGTAAGCATCGACACTCCGACGCCGGCATATTCCGGAGAGCCTCGACGTGCACGTCGAGCGATCGTCAGAGGCTCCCATGCGCTCGTAGCCGTACCCATGGCCACTCTCTCTGCAAAAAACGGCGCTCTCTCTCTCTCTGCAAAAAACGGCGGACGTGTGAGACCCCAACCTTTGGAACCGACTGGACTGGTGCGTACATTGGTCAGTCTCCTCGACCTTCGGTCGCCGATATGTAGGTACATACACGATTCGCCTCCAGTCTAAGGATGTTGGGGTTCACTGAATTCCTCTGCGGGAATTCTGCTTCCTTTACAGACAGATACACGGGTTGCTTGTCACACTGTTCCTTCGCAACCAGTACTCCCTGGTAGTCGCAGCCGTCTCGACGGCTACTTCTACCTTCAACTTCGTATGGCACTACTACGTGTGCCACACCAACAAGCTGTTGGTGCCCCTCAAATAGATTACCACTCGAACTCTGGACATTGCTGGTTCTGGACTGCCGCGCATCAAGGAGATCATCTATGCGCATAACAACCCTCCAGAGTTGAGATCAACAAGAAAGAAATAGTCCAGCTTGCTTCTTACAGCCTTGTGCTGCTGGTACTGCATGGCAGAGGGACCGGTATGACCCGGCCCTCCGCCTAAATTCATAAAGATCAAGCCCAAACACTCGTAGTGTTCACGGCGCGACCAGAACCAAGCAAATCCGCTAGCCCCTGTCTTACAAGGACCTTGACTCACGCGTGTGAGCCTGTTCCGCGGTCAGGACTTTTACTGTCCTGCGTAACCCATGTTCCAGAGCCACAAACCCATCCCGTCCGGCCAGGCACACACACAGCATGATCCCCAGCACACAGACAGCCCCACCAGCGCTCATAGCGCCAGGCGGCGGGTCCTCATATACAGAAGAACTTCTAACCCGTTAGGCAACCCCTCCAAAGGAAACCTTCATACACCACTATTTATACCTGGCACGCACACAACCGTCAAACCAGTTTCCCACTAACCAAGTGTTTCCACAGGTGAACAACAGGCACGCTAACGCACGCCCAAACCCGGCAAAAACACAAATAAAACTGACCCGAATGTTATGTGAAACCTGTTCTTGCTCTATCCCTCCAACAACGTTGACTGCATTGTCTTCTTCTTTGTCTTCTTTGCTTCGTTCACTCCTCAACCTGACGAGCCGCTCACACACGCCTCGTCCACAACAATTCACCACGGCCCCTCATACCTCAGGGCCCCTGACCCATCCCTAAACCGAACACTACTTATCTGCGATCCCGCAGTCAAGCTAACCCTTACGAGTTTTCTTATGCTTTTTAGCCTTGTGCTTCGCCTTCTTGGCTTTCGGGCAGCCCGTCACCGAGATCTTCGTGCTCTCGTTGAATCTTGGCACCGTTCTGCCCCACAAATTCCGTAGGCATCGTCAGCTTCTTTGAGTTCTTACAAAGATCAGCATTTGCTGCCAAAGCAGAATACTTCCCCTCTGGAAGAACGAGTTCAAACGAACTCACTGGGACATCTGGCACATGAGCAAATGTCGACGACGTAATACCAGCTTTCGAAATAAACGTATCTCCCACAAGATCCACAGTTATACCTTCTCCTTGAAGTACCACAACTAGCTGTGGAAATGCTTCATTACCATGCGAGACGAAGTAGGCGGGACCCCTAACCGGATTAGCCAATAGTGGCGTATGCGCTACAGCACTACCCACGACAGACGCCGCAGGACAATTAGCTGGATTAGCATCAAACGTTGCTGACGTACACGCCTTTTGCAATGTCGTAAGCCTCGACGGCAAGATCTTTGGAAGGTCTACCTTCACTCGAGCGATATTTGCTTCCTCAACCCCTCCAGATCCTGAACCACTAGACCCCGAGCTACCAGACGCACCACTCGTCTGAGGACCCTCATGAGGAGGCACAAGCTTCACGTGCAGCGAAGCACCGTTAGCTTTACTGGTCTTAGCCTGAGTGGAGACCGAGAACTTCGGCTTGAACGCCAGCGTCGCGCAGCCGGACGCCGCATAGGGGCTCGAGACCGCAGCGCCCTGGCTCTGCGCGGACGTGACGGTGCCGGTGACCGCGAGCTGTTCGCAGCTCGTGGCGTTGAACGTGAAGCCGGGACGGTCGATCGTGACATTGACCGTTTTCAGGCGCAGCGGGATGCCGTCGACCTGCTGGGGGAAGGGGTCGCTCGTGGTGGTGATCTGCGCCGTGTTGGGGTTGATCGATATGGCGGCTCTGACGACCACGTTCCCGAGGTTGAACGGGCCCGCGACCGCCGGGGTGACGATGCTGAGACCGAACGGGGCTCCCTTGTAGGGACCGGTCAGGAACACCTGGCCGGCCTGCCACAGCGGCAGCGAGCCCGAGCCTGAGGCGACCTGGGCGTGACCGATCAGGCTTTCCTGGCCACACTGCCCTTTGGATGCCTGTGGTTCGGGGCATTGCGGGATCCCCGCGATCCGGCCCAATAGGCCAGGCGGCATCGTCACCGCCAAGGCAGAGAGGTCCTGTTCCCCATCCTTACGCGAGAACGTCAAGGTGAACGGGCTGAACGCACCAGCCGCCGGGCTCACCGTGCCCGCCGAAAACGCCGGAGTGAACCCGCCGCCACAGCCGGTGACGGTGAACGCCGAGGACGGGGTGGCGTTCGGACCGGATTCCGGCGCGCTCCACGGTTCGAGCACGCTGCTCGTGCTCGCCGTCCCGCACGACTGGGGGTTCGACAGCGGTGCGCGCTGCCCGCCCGGGAACGTCAGCTTGAAATCTTCAAACGGCAGCTGCGGGTTTTCATCAAAGCGCGTGCGGATCTGCCCCGGTGCCAGGCCAGTGCTCGAACTGTGGGGGCCGTACCCGCCGACTTCGATCGAGCCGTGGAGCTTGACGATCACACCCGACCCCGCCACTTCGACGTAGAGGCCGAAGACCTTCCCTTCTTCAGCCGCAGCTTCCGTGCATTCGGGCTGGCCCGCGCCGCCGCAGGACGGCTGCGCCAGGAACACGTGGCCTTCCAGCGGTTCGCTGAGCAGCGGTGTCTTCACGCTGACGGTCCCGATCCTCGACGCTTCCGGACACGAACCCGGCGAGGCATGCGTCAACCCATCGTCATACGGGCTGCCATTGCCACCCGGATGGCCTTCGCCGACTTCCGTGCCGAGCAGGTCGATCTGTTCTGGCGTGCAGCCTTCCAGCGCATGCGGGCCGGCAGCCTGAGCGGG
Organism: uncultured Solirubrobacterales bacterium; assembly: GCA_963808385.1. Classification (GTDB taxonomy): domain Bacteria; phylum Actinomycetota; class Thermoleophilia; order Solirubrobacterales; family Solirubrobacteraceae; genus Palsa-744. Next base: position 15,013 of record CAWEFQ010000009.1, read on the forward strand.
GTTGATCGAGACGCCCGGCGGCAGCGTCACCGTCGCATCCTTCAGCTCCGGGGTCGCGAGCGAGCCGAACACGTTCTGCTGGGGCACCCTCAGGGTCACTTCATAGCCCGACGGGGTGTCGGACTGCGTCGTTTCCGGCGTCACCTGGATGGTCGGGTCAAACGCCGCCGCGCCCTGCAGCAGATCGCAGCCCATCACCTCGGGATACGCGGTCGATTCAGCCGTGGCTACGCCGCCTTTCCAGGAGCTGACTTCCGCGCTGACGCTCAGCGGCTGGGTCGAGCATCGCGTCGGGTTCGTGACGAACGCCGAGACGCCAGCGGCACCATCCTGTTCGGCCGGGTCACCGAAGACGGTCACCGAGATCCCTTCCACGCTCTTGGCACGAATCGCTCCGGGTGTCGCAAAGCGCAGGCGGTAGCCTGCCGCACTCGGAACAACGCTCGCGTACAGAAAAATCGGCTGGATTATCCCGGCGTTGAAGCCGAGCTCCGCAGGATAGCCGCGCTCCGGCAACACATCGTAGAGCGGAAAGGCTTCCACGTGAGTCCCACCTTCCCACACGAGGCGGACCGTTCCCACACGGCTGCCGGCGGGACAACGGGTGCGGAGATCGCCGCTGCCGAGTGCACCTTCCACGCTGCTCACATCGACCTCCGGGCAGCGTTCCGCGGCGAGCGGGTCGCCCGCGACGCCGAGCGGGAGATCGACGGCGACGTCCTTCACTTCCTGCGTCGGGACATACTGCTCGAAACTCTTGGACAGTTCAGCGTTCGAGACCAGCCTGGTGTTGAGGTCGAGGGTCGTCGTCAACGCGTAGGGATGCCCGCCGGCCTGCACGTCGGGCGCGCCGTCAGCTTCGGTCGCTTGGAAAGCGAACCCGGCGATGCCGAACGGCGCGGGCCCGACGTTCACGGGGCTCGACTCGCTCGTGGACGCTTCGCGGGCGCCGCCGCCGGAAACCGTCGCCACGTTGGTCAACGGGCCGGAGAGCGAGGGCGATAGGACCGCCACGTAAAGCTCGACGATCAGTTCGTGGCCCGGTGGCACCGGGTGGCTGTACGTGCACCTGACTTCGCCCACCGAGCATTCCCCTGTTGTGTGTGACCCTTGTTCTTCGATCTTCATGCTGACCGGGACCAGTCCCGGCGGGAGCTTGTCCACGGCCATAACTTCGCCTTCTGAAGAGCGGCTGCCGGTATTTACGATCGACAGCTGGTAGCTGTCTCTGACTTCTGGTTTGACGTCTTCGTATCGCGCTTCATTTATTATCACGGTGTGTTCGCCGCCGGTGAGGGCCACTTCGTTAGCCAAGAAGTTCAGCTTCTCCCCGATCAAAGACCCGACGAACGTGACGGCATACGGTTTGGTCCCGTCTTCATCACCGGGGCCGCCGCTGACCGCGACATTACCCACACCAAAGTCAGGCACCGCTTCAAGCTTCTTCTGCAATCCTTCCGCGCTTTCATTCCACTCGATCGGTTCAGACTGTTCTTCCGGTGTGCTGCCACCATGAGCCGACAGCCTGTACGTGCCTCCTGTAGCTCGCACCCCGAACACCCGGACGCCATCACGAGCATCGGCGGCCCTGAAGTGCGTCGGCTCGGAGACCGAGGCGATCGACCAGACCGGGGCCGAGCCTTCGGCGTGCGCGAGGCCCAGCGACGAAAAGAACAAGAAAATCATGGACAGAACAAAGAACGCCATGACCCTTTGACCCAGATTGAAGACGGTCATCGGCCTGCCCTCCGGCCATCGTTGGACTTTCCAGCCTTCTTCTCATGCTTCCCGGGCCTGCTCCGGACACACCTGTTTTCTTTCTGACGAAGCCCTTCCTGCAGCGCTTGGCCTTGGGTTTGGGTTTGGGCCCCGGCACCGCGGGCGGCGGCGGGGCGAGGTTCCCCCCGCCCGGCTGAGCGGCGCTGGCAGGCGAGGGCATCTGGGGCGTCGCGGCACTCGGCCCGCGACAAGTTTCGCCAGCGCACCCGGGACTGACCGTGGGCGCAGGAAAACCGCCACCTTCGCGCGCGTCATACAGCGCCGCCTGGCTTTCGGCGTCCTGCGGCACGAGCCGATCAGCCGTCAGGAAGAACGCATCCTGCCCCAATGGGTCGATGCCGAGCAGTTGCACCGTCGGTTCGCCGCCGTTACCGCCGACCCGCGAGGCGTCCTGGCCGTCGGAGACCAAGTACACATCTCCTTCACGGTACTCATAGACGCTCCTCACGCCTCGCTGTGCCTGCGGGACGAGGCCAGCCGTGCTGGTGAAGAACACCCGCGAGCCGTCCTGAGAGATAGCCGATTCGCTCTGTGCCGCGGTCGGACGATCGGTTTCGGCAAACGGCTGGGAAGGAATCGCCGGCGCGTCACGGAAGACATCGACATTGCCGTCATCGCCGTAGGTGTGGCCCTGTCCGATCGAGACCCGCGTCAACGTTTCATTGCCGGCGTCGTACTCAAACAGCTGCGGGACGCTACTTTCGTCGTCTGAGCGTCAGGTGAGCCGAGCTTGGGAACAGAAGATAGCGCCCGTCGGGCGTAGCCTGCGCAGGACGTTTATCCTTGGATTGCCACACGCTCCTGTCCTCGGACAAGGTGCCGGACGGACCTCTGGTACCCGTCGTTCTAGCGATGAATTCGGTCTCTCGTTCGCCGGCTTCGGCGAGCAATTCCAGGGCATGTTGGAGTTCGATTTCCCCGCTTTCATACTTCAGCAGGATTTCGTTGGATTCGCGTTCAGCGATCGCTTCGGCCTGTTTCGCCACCCCGCTCGCTTCTTCTGCTTCCTTGGCGGCGAGGGTCGCTTCTTCAGCGGGCGTGAGCAACGTCGCTATGAACGCGGTCTGCGATTCGCCCGGGTGAGCAGGAACGGGCTCTGAGACATAGAGGTTATCCGCGCCCGCCTGCGGTTCGTGTCCTTCGTGGTTTCGGCCCGCCAGGACGCTCCTGGCGACGAAGTAGACGTGCGAGCCGTCCTCGGACACGCGTACGACACCCTGAACTTCGGGAGACTGCCCGCTTGTCGGGTCGGCCGAGAGGTTCGCGAGCTGAGAGATGACCGTGGAGCCTTCCGAAGTCGCTTCCAGAGTCGCCTCATACAGCTTCTCCCCGGCCGCAGGCGCCCCATTGACCAGCGGCTGTTCGCTTTCGAAGAACACGCGTTTGCCGTCTTCGGAGGCGCCCTGGAACGCAGCCGGCTCGGGCGCGGCGCCCGAGCAGGGTTCGCCGGCGCTGCACTCGCCGGCCGGCAGCTTGGGCTCGGAGATATCCACCGTCTGCGACTGCTTGATACGGGCGTAGAGTTCGTTGACGGCCGGCGTTGTGCACGTATCACTTCGGCCGCTATGCAGGGCGGTGAAGAACACCGTTTCCCCATCCTCGGAGACCGCGTTGTACATCGACCCGGTTGCTTCAGTGCCCGAGCCGAGTATCGTGCCACAGTCGCTGATGAGCTCGGCTCCAGCGTTGACCGGCGAGCCGCTGAGCGGACCGTTGTTCTTGACACCGACGAGCGACGGTTCAGAGTTGCCGGTACCGGTGTACTGATAGAGCGACAGCGCTTCCGGCTCGGTGGTATCGCCCGCCCATAGATTGTTATGGCCGTTATGGCCGTTATGCTCGTTTGTGGTGAAAGTCAAGACCTGAAACAGCGAGCGCGTGAGGTCTCGCGACGCTCCCACGAAGTCAAGCTCCTCGCCTTCACTGCTCACCTCTTCGGAAGCCAGTTCAGGCGCGATCCCGGGCCCGACCGGCGAAAAGGAGCCGTCGTCGTTACGGATGAAGATGTCTTCGTTGAATTCCCCGAAGACTCAGGGCGCGCGTACTCAGACCCCACAGCGTCGTACCGAAGTCGTCCGCGTCGACGGCCAGGATCGCGCCGGCGGGGTACGTCGCCGCCGGCGGAGTCAACGCGGCCGGCTGCCAGCCCGTCGCAGTGCGCGTCAACTCGTATGCGGCGCCACTGGAGCCACTGCTCCTAGCCCATAGGTTGCCGGCACCCGCGAACGCACCGCCGATACCCGAGATCACGTGCGCGCCATCCGTAGAGATCGCGCCGATCGCGGCACCTGTGGGAAACACGTTCCCAGCCTGCTTATAGGGAGGGGTCACCAGCTCGTAGGCCCGACAGTCGGGCAGATAGGTGCGAAAGCCCGGGGAGGCTTCGGTTTCGAACGGGCAGGCGGAGCGGTTGGCGTCGCCGGCAGCGAGGGCCGATGCGGTTGCGAACAGGAGGGCGCAGAGCGCCATAGCGACAAGCGCCAGGGCGAGGGGAACGCGGGAGGCGAGCGTGAGACGGCGAGGAGATGGAGGCGCGGCGGTCCCTTGGGGGTGGAGGAAGACACGGAGCGTCGCGAAGAGACCGGTCGTCGGGGACGGCCTGCGGGCGCTTGGCTGTGTGGGTCTCACGTTGTCTCCTTCGGTGTCGCTGCGGGGTTATGCGGGTTCACGGTTTGGATGCACGCTTTGCGTGCGGTGTGCTGGGTGTGCTCGGCTCGCACGCGCCCGCGGATGGAGCGTTGGGGGAGCGGTCTCGCTCCGGAGTCCGTGGTCGCGTCGGAGTTGGGGATGCACCCAAAGGGCACATGGCACCCTGAAGGGCAGAGCCAGGCAGGTAGGCGGGTCGAGAACGACCAACACGGCACTCATGGGCGCAGCGGCTGCTGAAGGGTCGTGGTGGACGCCTCGACGGGCGCCCACGTCAGGCCTTTGCCTAGAAGGGCCGGTGCAGAGAGAGCGAGAGAGAGATCAGCACCGTGGCTACGCGGAGCCCAGGATGCGCCCGAGGCGCGTGTCGCTGACCGTGCGCTACCGTCTTTGGTGCTCATAGTCTCCCCGGCTCCCGGTGGGTCTGTGCATCTCTGCCCGTACGTGCGATAAACGTCGCGCGGCACGCTACTGCATCCGGGCGCCACGCGTCAAATTGCGGCGGTGAGGACCGTCTTGGACGCTGGCGCAGCCCGCGAGCGGCGGGGCATGGGACCAGCCCTGCTCGAACGGGCAGGCGGTGCAGACGCGTCGATCCCTGCGAACGAGAGGCCCGCGCCGTCGGGCGCGCGGCCGTTCGGCGCAGAGAGAGCACTCGGCAATAAACAGCCGCTTAGGAGTGTACGGTGGGGAGGCGGGCGTCTGCTCCTGGCCGACTGGCTCGCCGCTGTTCGCCCGACGATCCGCGCGTCCACGACGACCGGCCCGCCGTGCAGGGGAACCCCCCTTGCGGAGGTTCCAGCGCCATGCCCGGCGACGTCGAGTGTCGGCCCGGTAACCAAGCGCAGCAACCGATGAGGACAGCCGAGGAACGGTAACTACGGGGCCGGTGTTGATGAGCGCGGACAGGCGCTGGGGAAACTACATGGCCGTTTGGCACCGCTCGGGGTCATTACCCCTAGAACAACTCCTCGTGACTAGCCGATGAGCACCCCTGCCGCCAGCCCCACCCGCATGCCGTTGACGCGCGAAGACGTCCTCGACGCGCGCGAGGTAGCCGAGCTCCTGCACCTGCCGATCTCCACGGTCCTCGAATTCGCGCGGCGCGGGTTGCTGCCCGCACACAAGCTCGGGCGCAGATGGATCTTCCTACGGGATGAGGTCGAGGCGGCAGTGCGGGGCCGGTCGGCAAGCGCAGCAGCCTAGCTCGCTCAGAACACCGTTAGCCCATTCCACGTTACCTAGAAGTCTCAACACCAGACAAAATCTAAAATTTCTGTCATTTGAGACGGACTAGAGTGAAGCTTGTTTAAAATTGAACAGCATGTCATCAGGGTTCGCGGCTTACGCTTCGCTACACCCTTCTGAACAGAAAAAGAATCAAGTAGTTAACAGCAAAGCAGGTCAACGGACCAGCGCGTTGCTGCCCATCGATCGTCCCCTGAACTGATAACTAGCTTCACTCTCCTCTAACCCTTGTACTACCTCTGCCCATCATCATACGAGATCGATGGGTGGGCTGTCAAGGGGTGAGCGGGGGTTTGGTGGGGGGCGTTTAGCGTTGACGATTAGCGTGGTGTTGATGTTTAGCGTCGTGTTGACGATTAGCGTCGTGTAGGTGCGGGGCGTTTAGCTGCGCCGTGTAGGGATGAAGCTGCTGCGCCGTGTAGGGACTAGCTGCGCCGACGGGGCGCTCTTCAATACAAGGTTTGCTGGGCTTGCCGGACTGACCGCTCGTCATTACGAAGGTCTTGGTCTCAGCAATTACTGAAGGATTGGCCAACTAACCAGCTGCCTTGGGCTCCAGCCCTACTACAACCACCACAACTACTACGGGGCGCTGCGCGCCCCTTGAACGGCCTTACTGCTCAACGGCACCGGACCATCGTCCGATCTTGGGAAGCGTTGGTGCGCGGCGGTACAATCTGGGGTATGGCTACTCGTGAGCAGCTGCATAGAGACGTTGATGCGGTTCCGGATGAGGCGCTCGAGCGGGCTCATCTCGTTATTGACGGCAACGGCGCCGGCGTCGACGTGACCGACGGCTCGGACGACCTCTCCGCGATGAAGCGTCATGCAGCCGACAGCAAGATGAAACGGCTGACCGAAGAAGAGATCGACGCCAACGGCCAAACGCTGGCCGAGGCCTGGGGATACGAACCGAAACATCCCCAATGAAACGCGGCCAGGTCTGGTGGTGCGAGCAACCCGACGACGTCCACCCCGCCCTCATCATCAGCCGCGATCAAGACGTCCAGCGTCTGTTCGACGTCATCGCCGTTCCCATCACAACCAACATCCGTGGCTTGGACACCGAGCTCGAACTTGGCCCGGCCGATGGAATGAAGACCAACTGCGTCCTCAGTCTCCACAACACCTTCAGCCCCGAGAAGATCTACCTCACCGAGTACCTCACAACGCTCAGCTCCGTCCGGATGACCGAAGTCTGTCGGATCCTCGCCTTAGCTACTGGCTGTTGAACGCCAACCGGCCCGTGAGCGAATTCGCGCCAACTTTCTCGACGCGATCGCCTGTAAACATTGACGTTTCTGGATGCCTGCCGAAATTCGTAGACGTTCAAAACGGATTCCATCGGGGCCTCGTCATAGGTTGGCCCACATGGACATCGATCCATCTGAAGCTGTTCTTGCCGCTTGCCCCTGCTACGGGACTTCCCCTCGTTTCGCGGGCGGGGCTTTTGGCTACCCCGAACGACCGTCGCCTTGGCGAGGCCGTCGGCTCTTCTCGTCTAGTCACGCGCGGGCGCACCGCGTTCCGCGACTCAGACGACTCCCCGACCGTTACCCACCTCGAGGCAACCCCGAGACCGTCCGATCATGGACGAGCGTCATATCGGTGACCTTGGTCCTACCCCTGAAACGCCTCCTTGCGTTACTACGGCCGACTTCGCCGCATTTGCTTCGGCTGTCACCTTTTGTCGCGAAATCGCTTGGGCGCCAAAAAAGCTCAGCTCTTGCTTCATTCACCAATTTACCCTTTGGGCGTCTCCGTGTCTACAGACACTTGTCGCCGACCCTCTTGACCAGTACCCCAACACTGCAGCTTCGAGTTCCAGGCCTTCTCGGGCGATTGACACTTCACGTTGCTGCTCGTCAATCGAGAAAAGGCTCTTCAGGAGGTTCGCTGCTTCGCGGCGCTCACCTGGACGAAATAGTGACGGCCCTCAAAAAGGGTACAGCTATCACCAGACCTGCGACTGTACCACTCCTCAACTTAGCTAGTTCTCAACCTCAGACAACATGAGAAATTTCTACTGATTGAGACAACTAGAGTGAAGCTTGTTTTAAATTGAACTGCACGTCATCAGGGTTTGCGGCTTACGCTTCGCTACACCCTTCTGAACGGAAAAAGAATCAAGTAGTTAACAGCAAAGCAGGTCAACGGACCAGCGCGTTGCTGCCCATCGATCGTCCCCGATCTCTGAGCACCGCTGGCCTACGCAATTCTGCGTCCTTGGTCGCTCATGTGCAAGCACATTCACGTCCTGAGTCCTTGACCTGCTTGCCATTAGGCACTCAGGTGCTGGGACTAACATAGCTCCGCGTGGTCCGTATTTCCCCTGTGCTTCGTTAGCTCCCCTGGTTCCCTCTCCTGATGACCCTACAAGACTTGGTACATCTCCTACTGCTACTACGTAGTTTAGCCAGCCTTCAGGAAAAGTCAACCCTTCCAGGGGCACTCTTAGCCCCAGGTTACGTTCAGAACTGTGACGGAACTGCTACTCACGCATCACAAATCCCGTACTGCTCCTACTACCACCACAACTACGGGGCGCTCCGCGCCCCTCTGAAAAGCTCTTTTACACCCCAACACCTGAACCTGCTCCCAGCGAGGCTTTCTCTATCTGGTCTCGCGCCTCAATAAACCAACTCCGTCTTGCTTCAACCAGGAGCCGGTCGTTCTCCTCCACCAACCGTTCAGTTATACGTCCACCGCCGTCAATACCTCCACCAACGATACGTGACGGTTTCGCAACCTCTTCGTCGCAAGCTTCTTCGCACCGGTCCAATACGTCAGCGCCCCGTCCTTCCCCACGCACGAACGCCATCATCTTCAACGCGAAGAGCTGTCCTCGCCGCCTCTCCTCCGCCCCTTCCTCGACGAGGTGCTCTTCGTACGCTGCCACCCCTGCCGCTGTCGCCGCGTAATGCAACTTCGGTTGCCTCGGAACCCTCCCCATCACCCCGTCCACCCTCAACTCCTCGATCATTCCCCTACTCATCAACACATCAAGCGCCGTGTAAATATGCGACGGGCTCGACAGCTCCACTAATTCCCCGTAGCTGTACTCAAATCGCTGTGTCAGCTCGTATCCGTAGCTCGGCCGCTCAATCAACAACCCCAGGACCGCCCAGTTCACCACCGAACGCATCGACGCGACGCCAACATCCTCCTCGATGACCCCCGCAGCTCCGACGGTCTCCTCAGGCTCGTCATCCTCGACCCGCCTCTCAACTTCGAGCTCCCGAATTTCCGCGATCGGGTCTTCCCCAACATCTTCCCCTACGACATCCTCCTCCACCATGCCCGCCCTCGGGCTCTCCACCGACTCCCCACGTACTCCACGTACCAGGGACCGCAGATGGGAACGCTGCCACCCTTCCGTCACGGCCCGGTCAAGCCAACGTTCTTGCTCCTTGACCTCGAGACCCGCCACAACCTCGTGGTGACTCCATGACAGAATCTCCCGCCGGCGGGAGATCTCGAAGCGGGACGCGACGTACACCATGTTCATCAAAGTCTGTGGGTCATAGCCCGTGATCTCGGACGCCCGCTTGTACCGCTCACCAAATTTCGCGTTCCCGTACCGGATCCAATCCCCGATACCCCACTGGCTGCAGCGACTCATACCGCCCAGCAGTCGACCGGCAGCAATCCACTCCTCTATGTCCAAGTTTCGCTGTGCTACCCAACCCGTCTGGCTGATCCTCCCCGGTGAAAGGTCGCCACCACTCTCCAGCAAACTTACAGACACTCACGCCCTCCAGATCACTCGCAATCCTTTGCCCCACTCACAAATCCGACGTCCCCCTACACGACACACCCGACTCTCCCAGCCTCTTCACCAACGACACATCTCGTACCTCACGCGACTGGCCCTTTACACCCACAGGCTCGATGCTTGCCGCCTCGGGGAGAACCCAAAGATCCTCCCCGAGCAGCCCAAATCTTATTAACTTCAACTACGGCTCGTCTCAACTACCGACGAACCTAAGTTGTAACCAGACATTCCCGCTGGCCCACTGGTCATGGACGTTGGGCTTGTAATACCTACAACGCCCTGTTACGCGTCCTCGGTAATCCGCAAGCCTTTATGTTCCGCGGTCAGGGTTTTTGTTGCCCTGCAAGCCTCCCGTAACCTCCGGAAGCCTTAACCCTACGTTCCCGCGGGGCCGCGCTACACTCTCGTGATGGCATCGGAACCCCATGTGACGCTCTCCGGCGACATCGTCGGCGAGTACGTCGTGAAGGACAAGCGACCGGACGGCGAACTTAGGCTCGTACCGGACGAGTATCCGGCGACTGTGCCGAAGTACGGCGGCCGGCGAGCCACGCCCGAGGAGTTCGAGGCGTTCGTGGCCGAACATGACATTTTGCCGCCTGACGGCGAGGGCTGAGTCGTGCCCGACAAGCGCAGACGCGGCGCGAGCTTTCGCGTCGAGCTCGACGACACCCCCTTCGCGGAAGATCTCGCCCACAGCAGCCCGGCAGGACAAAAGGCGGCCAAGCAGAAGCGAGCGGCCGTCGAACGAGATGGCCAACCTGCCGACGAGCTCATCACCTGCGACGCCGAAGCACAGGATGGCACCAGGCTGCCCGGATGCTTCAAGACCTATGTCCCCTGGGCCGCCGGACGCTGGGGCATGGTCTATGAATTCCGGTTCGACGAGGACCGCCGACCCTACCTCGCATTTTTGGCCTTCGGAGTGCGCCACCACCCCTCCGACTCCAACGCGCTCACCGTTTACGAAGTCGCTTCCCGACGCCTGAAGGCTTAGGGGACGATGAGGGCCTCAATCGATCGCGGCGCCGCGACACTTGGGCCGAGGAACGCTCGGCCCGAACGGACTTTGACAACTGAAGAGGTGGGCGAACGTTGCGTCGCAGCTGCTCGGTAGGATGAGCGCCTCAATCGATCGGCGGGCTTGCCGCCGGCACCGGGGTGGACGCCCAAACCGTTCGTGGTGGGCGCTACAATCGTGGGCATGGCTACCAAGGAGCGCATCCACCAGCTGGTCGACGCAATGCCGGACGGCCCGGAGACTGACGCCTGGCTCGACGCGATCGAGTCGGACCTCGCGCCAAACGGGGACGAGCCGGGGACGATCAGTCCGGAGCGCAAAGCTGCACTGGCCAAACTGGCCTCATACTTCGAGCACCCCGAGACCGCGCCGTGGGACTGGGACGAGCTCCGCGAGGGCAAGCTCCGTGCCTGGCCCATCCGATAGCGACGGGCCGTGGGGCAAGCTCCCGCTGGTCGTTGACACGTCGGCGTGGTCACGAGCCGGCCGTCCCGAGATTCGCGAGGACTGGCAGAACGCAGTCAACGCCGATCGACTGCGCATCTCCCCGGCGGCTCGCCTGGAGATCCTTCGCACCCCGCGGAGCGGCAAGCAGTTCGACGATCTCGCTCAAGAGCTCTCCGAGCTGCGACCGGCACCGCTGACGCCGGCGATCATTCGCGTCACCGAAGACGCGATGCGAACGCTGGCCCACCGTTCCGCCGGCGCCCAGCGACTGCCGCTCGTCGACTACCTGCTGGCCGCCACCGCGCAGGACACGGCCTCCGCCGTGCTGCACTACGACCGCGACTTCGACACGCTCGCCGAGATCGTCGGCTTCGAGTCGATCTGGTTGGCGCCGGTCGGCTCGATCCCGTAGACCGTGAGCGTTTTCGCGCCAAGTTTCGGACGCCATCCCCCGGAAACACTGGGGCGAGTGTGACAACTTTGTGACTTCTGGCCCCGAGGGGTTGAAGGCGAACGTGTGTTCGTGTTAGGCTGGCCGCATGATCGTCGACCGACTTCGCTTTGGACTTCGCTTTGGCTGTCCCGGGGAGAATCCGAGGACTCTCCCCGGGCAGCACAAATTCATTATCGCCAGTAGCGCAACGCCCATGTGGGGCGTCGTCTACCGCTCAATCAGTGATCTCCGCTGGCCCCCTGATTCGGACGTTGGATTTGTGGTCCGCCAATCGCGACAGTACGCGTTGGACGGTTATCCGCAAACCTGTATGTTCCGCGGTCGGGGTTTTTGTTGCCCCGCAAGCCCCCCGTAACTTCCGAGAGCCTTTAACTCTACGTTCCCGCCAGCGCACCGGATCGGCCCGCGCTTCAGCTTGTCGTTCGGGGATCGGGTCGGGGGCCGCGAGCTTCGGCTTTGCCCCCGGTTCGTGGGCTTGCCGGCCATACGCAGTTCGATCCTGGCGGGCCGCGCTACACTTGGGCTATGGTCGATCTCTTCTCCGTACCCGCCGGCACCGTCCCGCAGGTCGACCCTGAGCACGGCGTCGATCATTCCCTCCCGTTCCCGCCGGAGATCGACGACCATCGTGGCAAGTGGGTCGCTGTGCGCCGAGGCAAGATCATCGCCGTGCGGGACACCCAACGCGAACTGTTCGACGAGTTCGGGCTCCTGCACCCGACGATGAGGTTCTTCCGCGTCCCAACGTCCGACGTCGCCGCCCGCTGACTTCACGGTCTCGTGGCCCGCGAGCGCTTCAGATACCTGTATCGGAACGTCCCCGTGCTGAATCTGCGTGTCCAAGCTGACGGGCATCCCGCCGTCGAGTTCGACGGCGTCGTCGACTCGGGCGCAACACACACCGTCCTGTCGATCGAAGCCGCGCAGGTGCTCGGGCTGCAGCTCAGCGATCTGATCGAGTCCCCTGGGATCATCGTCGCCGATGACACCGAGGTGCCTTCCTGGATCACCCGGGTCCCGATTCGCGCCCAGGTTCAGGCCGAACTCACCACCGGCGAGCAGCTCCAGCCCTGGGGCCCGGTCTTCGACCTGCACCCAAGGTTCATGAGCTCCGCCAGCCCGCTGTGGGGACAGGAGGACTTCTGCGCCTCCTTCAAAGTGAACCTCGAGCGCTTTCTGCTCCCCGCCCACTTCGTGCTCGAGTACTGGGCCGGCATGTCCGAGGGCGTGCCGCGACCCTGATCCGCAGGCGCCGCCAAGGACCGATTCGCGCCAAGTTTTTCCGCGCATCCCCGGAAACACTGGGGCGAGTGTGACGACTTTGTGACTTCTGGCGCCGAGGGGTTGAAGGCGAACGTGTGTTCGTGTTAGGCTGGCCGCATGATCGTCGACCGACTTCACTTTGGACTTCGCTTTGGCTGTCCCGGGGAGAATCCGAGGACTCTCCCCGGGCAGCACAAATTCATTATCGCCAGTAGCGCAACGCCCATGTGGGGCGTCGTCTACCGCTCAATCAGTGATCTCCGCTGGCCCCCTGATTCGGACGTTGGATTTGTGGTCCGCCAATCGCGACAGTACGCGTTGGACGGTTATCCGCAAACCTGTATGTTCCGCGGTCGGGGTTTTTGTTGCCCCGCAAGCCCCCCGTAACTTCCGAGAGCCTTTAACTCTACGTTCCCGCCAGGCGCGACCACGCACGTTCCCCAGCTGAGACGATTCTGCGTGGGTACGAAGAGCACCCAGCGCAAACGAGCTCTGCTATGTCGTGATGCCTTTACTGCTTTCACTTCTTACTTCGGTCCTGCTTTTGCTTCGGTCCTGCTTACTGCCTTTACTGCGGTACTGACTCGGTCTCTCGAGCATTTGACCGCTCGAGGGTTCCGGCCCCTGTCTGCTGGTCTCGCGTTCACCCGAGGGTGTCCGCGGTTACAGCTGACGACAAGATTTTTGAGAATGGGGAAGTAGCGGGCAAAGTGAGTCGTATCGACTCGAACATCTGCTCGTCGCTTACAAGTCCCCTACTGCGTATAGGTGCTCCCCTCTCCCCTGCTTGGGGCTTCTTGGCGTTGGGGCTTCTTGGGCCCGTTGCTCAACTGTCGTCTAACGTACACGATGTCGTTGGCCTTGTCAATTTTTTCCAAAAGATCAATGTTTCCGGGGGTTTTTGGGGCATCTGAGGCGCCTCTGGGGGCGCGCGGGCCGCGCGCGGGGCTGCTCGTGAGGCGCTGGCCAAGGACCCAAATCGCGCCAGGTTGCGCGGCGTACGGCCCCGGGGGGCCGCGCTACGGCCTCGGCTTCGGCCCCGGCTTCAGCTACCCCGCGGATGCTCCGCTACAATGCCGAACATGGCTACTCGTGAGCAACTGCATGCCGAGATCGACGCCGTGCCCGAGGACCAGCTGGCCGATGCCCAGGTCGTGGTCGGGAGCTCCCAGAACGGGGATCGCCCGTACCTGGGGCTGAGCGACGCCGAACGTGAGTCCCAGCAGGAGTCGCTGCGGGAGTTTGCCGACGAACTGCGAGCCGAAGGCGCCGACGGGTCCAAGTACCTGCCCGAGCTCGAACGCCGCGCGGCGACCTGGCCCGAGTGAGCCCACAGCACCGTCGGGATTTCCTCTTGGACAGCGGGGCCGTCACCGCACTCGCCGCCGACACCAGCCTGCTCGAAGCGTATGAGCGAATGCTGGAGAACAGATTCAACGGGTCGCTTCTGATCCCGATGGCCGTGGTTGGAGAGTTCCGTACCGGAGATCCGCGCTACGACGTTCCCGTCGACCGACTCATCAATGCCATGCGCCGAAGACAAGAGATGGTTTACGTCCCGCTGACACTCCAGATCGCCGAACGTGCCGGCGGCTTGCGTACCCAAGCTCGTGCTTCTGAGCATCCGGACATCTCGATGATCGACGCCTATATCGTCGCCACGGCCGATGATCTCGCCGACCACTCCGCGGTCACGATCCTCACGGGAGACCCCGAGGACATGAAGCTGCTGGTCAGCCTCACCCGACGGACGAACATCGCCGTCGACGTACCCGCCTGACAACACGGCCCGGGCAGGGGAAAGGTCCCGATCGGGCCAAGTTCTTGGGGCGATCCGCTCTGGCGCCATCTTGCTGCGATCACCGACATCCTGCTGCGCATCTTCAACCTCGCCTTCGGACCTCGCCTGCGGGAGCCTCCTCACTCCTTATACCGACGAAAGCGCTCCAACGGGACACTTCGGCGCGAATCCAGCCTCAGTTGGCGGCGCGGGCGCATGAACGAGAGATCGTGGTTCGCCGTGCGCACTGCCCGGGCGGCAGCTTGGTCGGGTTGAAATTCAAGCGATGTTGTCCCGTTTGGCTCATCTCGTCGGAGTAGGGAGATGAAGGCCTTTACGCGAGCGGCCCGTCCGGGACAGCTCGTGGCCTTCCAGTCCCAACCACAAGCGAACAAGGAGCAAGTCATGTCGGCTATCAACATCAACCACGTCGTCCTCACCGGGCGGCTCACCAGCGACCCCGAGCTGCGCGCCCTGCCGTCGGGAAGCAGCGTCTGCGGGCTGCGGGTCGCGGTCAACGCCAGACGGCGCGACTCGGCGGGAGAGTGGGTTGAGAAGCCCAACTTCTTCGACGTCGTCGTGTTCGGCGCGCCCGGCGAGAACGTCGCCAAGTACATGCGCACCGGCCGTCCCGTAGCGATCGACGGGCGCCTTGACTGGCGCGAGTGGGAGACCAAGGACGGTCGCCACGCCCAGGCGGTGCGCATCGTCGCCCGAACCGTGCAGTTCCTCGACAGCCCGCCCAACGCCAGCGCCAACGGCCACGCCGACGACGGCGCGGGAGCACTGCAGAGCGTCACCGGAGACGAGGAGGACGAGCTGGACGTCGAGGATCAGGAGGCGATCGCGCTGGCCGCAGCCTGACCTGACGGCACCAGGAAGACATCGGCCGGTCGGACGGAGCTCGGCGCTGCGCCCGACCGGCCGATCAAGGAAGGAGCACTCCCATGCCCGACCATACCAACCAGGTAGCGTGCACCCACCGAGCCGAAGTCTGTCCCGGGAGGGTCGGTACACTGGGGATATGTTCAGCGACGGCGTAATACGGGAGGCTGGCCGTCGCATCCTGCGGGCCGCACCGCCGGGATCCCGGGTAATCCTGTTCGGCTCGCACGCGCGCGGCGAGGCCGGTGAGCACAGCGACCTGGACTTCCTGGTGATCGAGCCCTCGGTCGAGGACTGGGGCAAGGAGTCGGTGCGGCTGTACCGAACGCTGCAACGAGGCGTGTACGCCGACGTCATCGTCGTCAGCGAGGAGAGCGTCCGAGAGTGGCGCGAGGTATACGGCACCGTGATCAACTCCGCCCTGCGCGAGGGCCGGGAGCTGGCGGCCTGATGGCCACAAACGGCGACCTCGCCCGCCAGCTGCTCGGCGCCGCCCAAGAAGATGAGCTCGCCGCGAAATCGGTGCTGCGAGTCGAAGGGATCGCCGATCCGATCGTCGGTTTCCACGCTCAACAAGCCGTCGAGAAGGCGATCAAGGCCGTACTCGCGGCCAAGGGGACCGAATTCCCCTTCACCCACGACCTTAAACAGCTCAGAGACTTCGCCAAGGAATCCCGGATCGAACTGCCTTCCGCACTCGACGACGTCGAAGACCTGAACCCGTTCGCCGCGGCCGAGCGATACGGGTCGCAACCGCCGACCGGCCTCGATCGCGAACAAGCGCTGAAGTGGGCCGCCGCAGCCATCGCGTGGGCCCAGAGCATCGTTCCCCAGCCCGAGGCAGCTCCCGGCGTTTGACCGGGCGAGCCCTCATATGATGCGGTCCCCTGGTGCTGGCTGGGTGGTGCGCCTCTCCTCGGTCCGAACGGACTTTGACAACTGAAGAGGCGGCACGGGCGGTGGTGGGGCAAGAGCGCGCCGCTAGGCATCGGTGCTCGTGAGGCGCTGGTAGAACTCGCTGACGCTCACCTCGTCCTGACCGACCATCGCGCGCGCCACCCGCTGGGTGTCCTCATCCAGCCAGCGTTCACGTTCTTCGATGTACTTATCGATCTCTCCGGTCCTCGAGTCGAACTCTTCGGCCATTTCCTGCCCGACCCAACCCGGCATCAGTCCCCTGCGGCGGAGGGCGAGCTCCCGGCGCTCTGCCCGCAGCTTGCCGATCATCTCGCGGTGCCCGGCGATCCGCGCTTCGACGCGCTGCACATACTCGCTCTGGCGCCCACGTCGGTCCTCGGCGGTCGCGTTGTACATCGCCTGTCTGGCCGCGACGAACTTCTCCCACAGCTCGTTCTCGTGACGCCCGGCGTGCCCGGTCTCACGCCAGCGAACCATGATGTCGGAGAACTGACCCTTGGCGACCTCGTAGTCGCTGATCGAGCTCAATTTCTCCGCCTCGGCGATCAGCTTCTGCTTCGCGGTCGCCTTCGCCTTGGCGACACGGGCGAGCTCGGCGAAATGCTTGGCCCGGCGCTCGTGAAACTGATCCGCCGCCGCCTTGAAGCTCTGCCACAGCTTCTCGTCGTGAGCGCGGCCGGCCGAGCCCGCGGCTTTCCAGCGCCGGAAGAGCACGGCAAACTCTTCTCCCGCGGCCCGCCAGTCCTCGGATCGGGCGAGCATCTTGGCGGCGCGGACGAGGGTCTTCTTCTGCCGCAGAGCACGCTTCTGGAGGCGTTCGTGGCCCTCCGAAACGGAGCGCTCCGAAATGCCGACGTAAGTCATGCCACGTCGTGCCCCCGCGGTGCGGTTCAGATGGACGTGCGGCATCTCAGCCGCTCCCGCGATCTGTCCCCAACGAGCTCATGCGTGAGCTACCCCTGTTCATGCCACCTGGCACCTCTCCCTGCATCCCTTTGTCTGCACTGCGTTGATACTACACAAGGCCGACCGACAACGGAACGACCCCAAACCCGGTCTATCTTGCTGTTCGGCACCCGTCTGCGAATACCACTGTCAAGACAACATATACCGTTTGTGCACGGTTATCAAGTCGGTGATGCCGCGCTCGCTGGGCGGCGGCCGGCCCTACCGCTCGAACACGTCCACGACGTTCGAGGAGCCGGCCAGGAACGGGAAGTCAGCCTCGTAGCGGGAGAGCACGCGGAAGCGGTACCTGACGGGGCCGGGGAACTTGAAGCGGTAGGACGCGTGGTAGCGGCCCTTCGCGTCGGTGCTGATCGTGCGGAATTCGACCCATTCCCCGCCCGAGGATGCCTCCAACACCAGTTGCTTGCCGCCTGGGGGGATCGGCGCGCCTGCCAGCACGCCGCTGAAGTGGATCGCGTGCCCGGCGCTCGTGACGCGGGGCGCGATGCGCAACGCGATCCCGGCGTGCACACGCAACTTGAGGGCAGCCGTGGCGACGGGGATCGTGTCGTCCACGTGGCTGCGATAGGCGAAGCGCAGCGTGCTCGATGAGACGTCCCGCGGCAGCGTCAGGCTCCACCCACCGGTCGGTCCAGTGCGCACGCCGGCGAGCGACACGGTCTTCGCGCCCTCGTAGGCGGGCGTCTCGGACACGTCGATCGAAGCGCCGGAGATGGCCTGGCCGGTGGAGGTCGTGAGATGGCCCGTGATGCGGTCGGCCGCCCCGTAGCGGCTCGTGCGCGTAGCCTTCGCCGTGCTTGCCCAGCGGGCGGTCAGCTTCGACTGATCGGAGGCGTTCGTCCCGTTGGCCGGGCCGCGCTCAGCGGCGGGGCTGCCCGGGCCGATCGCGCTCGCGGCCACGCCCGTCAACGGCGGGGAACCACCGACAGTGATCGTGCCGTCATAGGCGATGGTCTGGTTGCCGGCGGCGTCTTCGACGATCAGCTCAAGCGAATGCTGGCCTGGCGCGAGCTGGCTGGTGTTGAGCGCCAGACTGGCGCTGAGCGAGCTCTTGCACGGTTGTGCGTGTTCGAAGGAGCGCTGCCCGTCAGTCGTGATACCCAGGGACCGGCAGGCGCCACTATTGGTGTCGAGGATCTGCGAGACGACGGTGTGGCCGTCCACGACGACCGAACCGCCGTACACGCCCGACTGGCCGTCGCTGGCATCGAAGGACACCGCTTGTTCGCCGGTCAGGGTGCCACCCGTGACGAGCGGGCCGCTGACGTCGCTGACAGTCGGCGGGGTGTTGTCCACGAGGTCGATGTCCGCCGCGTAGACGTCGTACTGCGAGGAGAGCGATCCGCTACCCTGTCGCCCCGGATGCCGGGCACGTGCCACCTTCCCCCCGCCGCATGCGGCGCTCCACTGGATCATGCGTCACGCCGCTGCGGTCGGCGACGCTGACCGCGTTTCCCGGGTCGAACGGATGCTTCCGGCATTCCCGCGACGAGCATCCGTCTGACTGGCGCACGAGGCCTTGAACGGAGGGCGGGCCGGGATTGTAGTAGTAGAGGTTGGACGCGGGCGCCCGTAGGGCTGCACTCGGTCCGTCCGCCTCATAGCGCCAGACGTGAACCCGGCGATCGTCAGGCCGGCGGGCGCGGTGAACATGTCCGAGGCGCTGTCGCCGTAGGGGTGGGTCGATTTCGCCAACCATCTGCGCATACAGCGATCCGCCGGCTTCGCAGCTGTCTATCTGCAGTAGACGTAGTCGCCGTTGGTCGCGTAGGTGACGTCATCGGCCGGTGCTGCGCGGCCTGCGTGGGGGCCGTAGGGGATCCGGCAGAGGAAGTCGTGGTAGCTGTCCGCCGCGGCCGGCGAGGCCGGCGCCAGGCAGACGCCCAGCAGCAGCAGAGCCACGAGCCATACGCTCTGGCGCCATCTCGCTGCGATCACCGACATCCTGCGCATCTTCAACCTCGCCTTCAGGACCTTCAGGAGCTTGCCCTGCTTCTTATACCGACGAAAGCGCTCCAACGGGACAGTTCGGCGCGAATCCAGCCTCAGTCGGCGGCGCGGGCGCATGAACGAGAGATCGTGGTTCGCCGTACGCGATGCCCGGGCGGCAGCTTGGTCGGGTTGAAATTTCAGCGATGTTGTCCCGTTTGGCTCATCTCGTCGGAGTAGGGAGATGAAGGCCTTTACGCGAGCGGCCGGTCATCCCAAGCGGTGCGCAGCCTCATCCGTGGCGGCCACCCGATCCCAGGAAGGAGCACTCCCGCATGAGCATCAGCGACCTCAACCACATCACGATCGCCGGGGAGCGCTGAGCGCGATGGCGTGCCCCGCGTGCCGGCGACGCTCCGCGCTGATAGCAGCCCTTGCGCCCGCGATCTCGCGCCTGTCGTTCACCCGCGAAGGCCTGCTTGCCCTGCTCGCCCTCCCCAACGCGCGGCTGCTTCGCGCCGCCAAGGTCGAGGACCCCCGCGGGCTCTGGCGCGACCTGCAGCCGCCGCTCCCCACCGAGAGCGTCCCGACCGCGCTCTGCCGCCACGACCCCGACTACCCCCTCGCGCTCGCGCAGCTCCCCTGCGCGCCCGCGGTGCTGTACGCCAGCTGCACGATCGAGAGCCTGCGCGAGCTGCTCGCCGCGCCCACCGTCGCGATCGTCGGCAGCCTCCAGCCCACCGACTACGCCCGACAGGTCTCCTCCACGCTCGCCCACGACCTCGCCGGCGCCGGCATCACCGTGCTCAGCGGCATGAACACGGGCCTCGAAGGGACCGCCCACAAGAGCGCGCTCCACGCCCACGGGCACACCATCGCCGTGATGCCCGGCGGTCCCGAGGCTCCCTTCCCCACCTGGCAGAAGAAGCTGCACCGAGGCATCCTCGCGCGCGGCGCGGCGGTCTCGGAGCTTCCCCCCAGGTTCTCCCCTCCCCGGCGCTGGTGCTTCATCGCCTCACAACGCATCATCGCCGCGCTCGCGAGCGTGGTCGTCGTCGTGGAAGTGGGGGGACCTACCTGCGCACTGCTCACCGCGCAGATCGCCGCCGACCTCGGTGCAGACATCGCGGTCGTGCCGGGGCGCGTCACCGACCCCGGGGGCAGATGGCTCTTCGAGCTGCTCCGCGACGGCGCGCACCCCGTCGCCTGCGCCCAGGACGTGCTGGAGTTGATCCGTGGAGAGGAGGCGCGCACGATCGCGGCTTAGCGGGAAACGAGGCGCAAAGGATCGACTGTGCCCAGCTCAGCGCTCGTACACGTCGACGGTATTCGACGCGCCCGCCAGGAACGCGAAATCGGCTTCGTGGGGTGAGAGGACCCGGAAGCGATAGGTCACCGGGCCGGGGAACTTGAAGCGGTAGGACGCGTGGTAGCGGCCCTTCGCGTCGGTGCTGATCGTGCGGAATTCGACCCATTCCCCGCCCGATGAGGCCTCCAAGACAACTGCTTGCCGCCCGGCGGGATCGGCGTTCCATGCAGCACGCCGCTGAAGCGGATCGCGTGCCCGGCGCTCGTGACGCGGGGCACGATCCGCAGGGCGATCCCGGCATGCACCCTCAGCGTCAGCGCAGCCGTGGCGACGGGGACCGTGTCGTCCAGATGGCTGCGATAGGCGAAGCGCAGCGCGCTCGATGAGATGCCCCGCGGCAGCGTCACGCTCCACCCACCGGTCGGTCCGGTGCGCACCCCGGCGAGCGACACGGTCTTCGCGCCCTCGTAGCTCGGAGTCTCGCTGACGTCGAGCAGCGCACCGGAGATGAGCTGCCCGGCTGATGTCGTCAGGTGCCCCGTGATGCGGTCGGCCGCGCCATAACTGCTCGTGCGCGTCGCCTTCGCCGTGCTCGTCCAGCGGGCGGTCAGCTTGGCCTGATCGGAGGCGTTCGTGCCGTTCGCCGGGCCGCGCTCAGCGAGGGGGCTGCCCGGGCCGATCGGCGTGCCCGTGGGGGCGTTCGGGTTTGCGATCGAGACCGTCCCGTCATAGACCACGGCCGTGTTCCCGGCGGCGTCCTGGACGGTGACCTTCAGCTGGTGGGAGCCGTTGGAGAACCGGGTCGTGTCGAGCGGCACGTCAACCGCCACGTCCTGCTTGCACGGCTGGGCATGGAGGAACTCGCTCACGCCGCTCGAGCTCGTACCGATGCTCGCGCACCTGCCGGCGTTGGATTCCGGGGTGCCCTGATACACCGCCGTGCCGTCGAGATCCACGATCACCCGATACACACCGGGCCCTTCGTGGTCCTGCGCGGTGAACGTCAGATCGGCGGTCCCGCTCGCACCGGAGCTCAGCAGCGTGCCCGCGAACCCCGTCCCCGTGGGCGTCGCGCTGTTCTGCAACTCGATGTCGGCCGCATACACGCTGATTGTCGCGCTCGTGCCGCCACCCGAGCCCGCGGGGCACGTGGTCCCACCGTAGGTCGGCGAGACGCACATCGCCGCCGCGAACAACTGTGTGCCCCCCGCGAACGTGGACGCGATCGGCACGGTCGCCGTCTCCGTGCCATCGGCGCCGCACGGCTCGTTGTACTGGCAGTTGATCACGACATTCGCCTGGTTGTAGGCGTCCTGCGGCGTGGCCACGAACGCCTGACCCTGCGGCGTGCTCAACGAAACAGTCAGCGAGCCACCCGCGATCGTTGAGCCCGCCGGAGCTGTGTACGTCCAGATCGCGCCCGTATACGCCGGCGCTTCCACCGCCGAGCTGTCGTACGCCGTCAGCGCACCACCATGCTGCGCACATGTGTCGATCGGACCACTGTCAGCCTCAGCCACGCCATACGGGCCGCCCGACCAGCCATCGATCGGCGCCGGCGCACCATCCGGCTGGGTGCACGTGACCTGCGTCCACTCGCCGGCGCTCGCCGCCGGCGCCGGCGCCAGGCAGACGCCCGGCAGCAGCAGAGCCACGAGCCATCCGATCCGACGCCATCTCGCTGCGATCACCGACATCCTGCTGCACATCTTCAACCTCGCCTTCAGGACCCTCAGGAGCTTCCCCTGCTTCTTATACCGACGAAAGCGCTCCAACGGGACAGTTCTGTAGTCAGCCAAGGTCGAGGAACAGTTTTCGTCGGGTTGTGTCCCGCTTGGCTCGCCCGCCCCCTCACACCGCCCGCTCATAGACCTCCGCCTCCGCGTCGATCTCATCGACCGGCTCATCCCGCCGGGTGGCGCCTACCCGGGCGACACCGGAGCGTTCGAGCGCGGGCCGGCGCGGCGCGTGCATCAGCCGCGCGACCTTCGGCGAGACCATCCGCGTGCGCGGCGGCGTGCGCTTCACCGGCAAGCGCACGACATTCGCGAGCGGCTCCGGAGGCTCCAGACCGACTCGCGCCTCCGGATCGATAGGTGGCTCGGGAGCCACGGGAGCCACGGGCGCCTCCGGAGCCACGGGAGCCACGGGCGCCTCCGGAGCCACGGGAGCCACGGGCGCCTCCGTAGCGAAGAGCGACTCGGGATCAACGAGCAGCTCGGGACCAACGGGCGGCCCAGGATCCACAGGCGGCCCGGGAGCAGCCTCCAGTGCCTCGAGGTCGACCGCCAGCCGATCGTACTCGTCCACCGCGCCGCGCAGCTCTCGCAGGCGCTCGTGCATCTCTCCTTGAATCTTCGTCAGTAGGTCTTCGTTCATCAGATTCTTGGTCATCAGGTTCTCGATCATCGGACTGCCTTTCTTGCTCGTACTCTGAACATGATCTCGCGACCATCGGCCGCGCTTGGAATGGGACCCCTCGAGGCGGACCGTGCTCCTCGCCACAGCCGGCCTCACGCCGCGACTCAGGCGGCCACCGCGAGCGGCTCGGCTGACACCGGTGGGGACTCGGCCTCGTCTCGATCGCGCTCGATCGGACTCGCGCGCTTTGCGCCGATGCCGACCGCCGTGTAGACGCCCTCTTCGATCTGTGCCGCGATCGTGGGGTTCGCCTCCAGGAACGCCTTGGCGTCCTTGCGACCCTGGCCGAGGCGCTGCTGAGCGTAGGAGTAGTGCGCACCGGCCTTGGACACCACGTCGTAGCGCACGGCGAGATCGAGCAGGCAGCCAGAACCGGAGATGCCGTGCCCGTACTCGATGTCGAACTCGGCCTGCCTGAACGGCGCGGCGACCTTGTTCTTGACGACCTTCACCCGCACGCGGTTGCCGACGGCCTCGCCATCGCCGTTCTTGAGCGTCTGGATACGGCGAATGTCAAGGCGCTGAGAGGCATAGAACTTCAGCGCGCGCCCCCCGGGCTGCGTCTCCGAGGAGCCATACACCACCCCGACCTTTTCGCGGATCTGATTGGTCAGCAGCAACAGCGTCTGCGTGCGGTTCAGGTTGCCCGCGAGCTTGCGCATCGCCAGGGACATCATCCGTGCCTGCGCGCCCACCGTCACATCGCCCATCTGCCCTTCCAGCTCCTTGCGCGGGGTCAATGCCGCGACGGAGTCGATCGCGACCACGTCCAGCGCGCCGGAGCGCACGAGCACGTCGGCGATCTCCAGCGCCTGCTCACCGTAATCGGGCTGGGATACGAACAGCTCCTCGATGTCCACCCCGATCTCTCGCGCGTATAGAGGGTCCATCGAATGCTCGGCGTCGATGAACGCGCACGCCCCACCGAGCTTCTGCGCCTGCGCGAGCACGTGATAGACGAGCGTCGTCTTGCCCGAGGACTCCGGGCCGTAGACCTCGACGATCCGCCCCCGCGGCACCCCGCCGATACCGAGCGCCAGATCGAGCGAGATCGCGCCCGTCGGTATCGCTTCGCAATGCACCTGCGCGCCCGGGTCGCCCATGCGCATCAGCGTGCCCGCGCCGAACTCTCGCTCGATGTGTTTCAGCGCGCCCCGCAGGGCAGTCTCGTGCGCCAAGACGGCGTCCTGCTGGTTGCTGACGGTTGCAGCGGACATGACGATCCTCCTTCGGTCAGTGATGGACCGAACAAGCTAGGCCGCGACGGTGACGAAACTCTTTGGCGCGCACCCCCAATCTTCGCAAACCCCCGAAAACACGGGCTCAACGCGAAAGAACTTGGCGCGTATCCGTCCTTGACCGAGCCCGTCCGAGAGTTTCGTCCCAAGCGATCCCTAGCTTGGATACCTCCATCTGAAGCGGCGATCACAGGAGACAGAAAGCAATGCTGGCACGAACGAAGACATTCACGATCGATGGGTTGCAGACCAGGCAGGTGAGCGTCGAGGTCGACATCAGGCCGGGGCTGCCCGCCTTCACGATCGTCGGCCTCGCCGACGCGTCGGTGCGCGAGGCGCGCGAGCGGGTGAGGGCGGCGATCCGCAACTCGGGGTACGAGTTCCCCGCCAGCAGGATCACGATCAGTCTCGCCCCCGCGGACGTGCCGAAGATCGGCCCGGGCCTGGACCTGGCGCTCGCGTGCGGGGTGCTGGCCGCGAGCGAGCAGCTGCCGAAGGATCTCCTGGAGGACCACGCATTGTTCGGCGAGCTGGCGCTCGACGGCAGCGTGAGGGGCTGTGCGGGAACGCTGGCAATGGCCCAGGCGTGCGTGGAGGCGGGAATGCAGACGCTGCTGCTCGCCCCCGAGCGCGCGCGCGAGGCGATGCTCGTGAGAGACCTTCAGATTGCGCCCGTAGGGCAACTGCGCAGCGCGGTGGGAGTGCTCAACGGCGAGTCGCCGGACCCGCTGCCCGAGCCGCAGGACCCCGAGCACGCCCAGATGGACACAGCGGTCGCGTCCCTGCCGGACCTGAGCGAGGTGCGCGGCCAGCACCAGGCGGTCAGGGCGCTCGTGATAGCGGCCGCGGGCGGACACAACTGCCTGCTCAACGGCTCGCCCGGGACGGGCAAGACGATGCTCGCACAACGGATGCCGTCGATCCTGCCCGAGCTCAGCCGCACCGAGGCGATCGAGGTGACGCGCATCCACAGCATCTCCGGCGACCTGGAAGGCAAACTCCTACACAGCCGCCCATTCAGGGCGCCACACCATACGATCACCACCGCGGGGCTCATCGGCGGCGCCCGCAAGGGCTGGGTCGGCGAGGTCGTGCTCGCCCACCGGGGAGTGCTCTTCCTGGACGAGCTCTCGGAGTTCGCCAAGCCCACCCTGGAGGCGCTGCGCCAGCCGCTGGAGGACGGGCACGTCGCGATCGTGCGGGCAAAGCACTCGCGGGTATACCCGGCACGGTTCATGCTGATCGCCGCGACCAACCCATGCCCGTGCGGATACGCGGGCGACGGACGGTGCCGCTGCAGCGCAGCCGGCATCGCGCGCCACCGGCGCAAGCTGAGCGGTCCGCTGCTGGACAGGATCGACCTGCAGGTCAAGCTCCGGAACGCCGGCCACGAGGGGCTGAGCGCCCCGCCGTGGACGAGCTCGCAGCAGGCGCGGGAGCGCGTGGTGGGAGCACGCGAACGCCAGGCGCACAGGCTGAACGGAGAGCGCGTGACGTTGAACGCGTACCTGGACATGGGAATGCTCGAACGGCACGCGAGGCTGGACGAGCAAAGCCAGGAGAAGCTGCGCGACGCCCAGGCAAGAGGATTACTGAGCGCGCGCGGACAGCACCGCACACTGCGCGTGGCGCGAACCATCGCAGACCTCAACGGCCGCGAGCGGGTAGGAATGCACGACGTCGGCGTGGCGCTGTCCCTGCGCCCGGAGACCGGGCTGCGTGCCTGATGACGAGCTCCAGCGGCATCTTGGGAGCGGGAACGGCCCGTGTCAAGGGACGGCAAAAGATCAATGTTTCCGGGGTTTTTTTGGAGCATCTGAGGGACCTCTGGGGGCGCGCGGGCCTCGCGCGGGGGGGCGAGCTGGGGCCAGATCGGGCGGGTCGGGGCTGGGAACCAGGGCCTTCAATCCAGCCACGTGACGGCGCTGGGCGGCGGCGCCGCGCTCGGCGGCGGACTGCTCGCCGCGCTCGCGGCCGGGACGCTTCGCGTGGCCGGGCCGCGGGAACTGGCCGCAGCCGCCTGACCGCATGAGCGACACTCTCGACATGCTCATGGCTCTGTGTGCAAGCGTGTGGCGTCCGTGATCTCGCTGGAGAGCATTCCGGTTCCGCCGATCCCGCGCCTTCCCTTGGTGCGGCGACCCGCTGCGACGCGTCCGGGTGCCCAGCGACCTTCACGCAGTCAGCGCACGCTCTGACGAGGCGGCCGATGTGCAGGCGCTGGGGATGACGGCTGCCGGCATCGAGCGCATCTGGGCGGGGGTGGAGCGCCTCTACCGCAGTGGCTTCTATCCCGCGATCGCGCTATGTGTGCGTCGCCACGGTCAGGTCGTGCTCGACCGCGCGATTGGCCATGCACGCGGTAACGGACCGTCCGACCGCGAGGACGCGGCGCGCACGCCGGCCACGCCCCAGACGCCGTTCGTGATCTTCTCGGCATCCAAGGCGATGACCGCCGTCGTGGCCCACCTGCTCGACGAGCGCGGGCTGCTGCACGTCGGCGACCGTGTGTGCGAGTACATCCCCGAGTACGCCGCACACGGCAAGCAGGCCATCACGATCGAGCATGTGCTCTCCCACCGCGCGGGGGTGCCCAACCTGCCGGCCGACGCCTTCGATCTGGACCGCTTCAGCGACAGAGAGCTCATGCTGGAGATGCTGTGCGCGGCCAAGCCCAGCTCGCGACCCGGGAAGCTGCTCTCCTACCACGCGGTCTCAGGCGGCTTCATCGTTGCCGAGATCGTCCGCCGTGTGACGGGCAGGGACATTCGCACGGTGCTCCGGCAGGAGATCCTCAAGCCGCTTCACTTTCGCTGGGGCAACTACGGCGTCAGCCCCAGGGACGTGGGGCGGGTCGCCCTAAGCTACCCGACCGGACCGCCGGCGCTGCCGCCGCTGTCCACCGTGCTGAAGCGCGCGCTCGGCCTCCCGCCAGATGAGGTCACCGTCCGCTCCAACGACCCGCGCTTCCTGACCGGCATTGTGCCGTCGGGCAATGTCGTTACGACAGCCAACGAGCTCTCCCGCTTCTTCGACCTGCTGCTCGCTGGAGGCGAGCTCGACGGCGTGCGCATCCTGGAGGCGCGCACGATCCGCCGCGCGATCTCTGAGCGGGCGTTTCGCGAGATCGACTTCAGCCTGGTGGCTCCCCTGCGTCACGCCAGCGGGTTCATGCTGGGCGCCAGCACGTTCAGCCTGTTCGGTCCCGACACCGAGGAGGCGTTCGGCCACCTCGGCTTCACCAACGTGCTCGGCTGGGCCGACCCCGAGCGCGCGCTCTCGGTCGGCCTGATAACCAGCGGCAAGCCCATGCTCCACCCGGCGCTGGGCGACTTGTGGCTGCTCACGCGCGCGATCGGCCAGGAGGCGCCCAAGGTGGCGCGCACGGGAACCTGGTTCACACAAACATGACGCGCCCGGACACGACCGGAACGTGAAGACGCGTCAGATCTGAACGCCGACACGCGCGGCGGGGGCCATCGAGCGGTCGACCGCCAGCATGCCCGGGAGCAGCAGGCCGCCCAGCGTCGCCACCGCACCGGCCAGGCCCGCGCCGATCAGGGTCGTGCGCACGCCGAGCGTCGCGGCTAGGGGCGCCGTCAGCGCGAACGACACCGGCAAGAGCCCGATCGAGATCAGCCAGTCGAGGCTGGATACGCGTCCGAGCAGCTCGCCAGGGACGCGCCGCTGCTTCATCGTCGACCACACGATCGTGCCCGCCGTCTCGAGGAGATTGAACGCGAGGCTCGCCAGCATCAACTGCCACATCGCGGTAGCGAGGCCGTATCCCGCCACCGCCACCGTGGCGAGCGCCCAGACGACGTAGATGAAGGTGATGCTCCGCGAGGGAAGTCCGCTGCGGAGCATCGCCAGCGCGCACGCGACCGAGCCGAGGCCGCCCGCCCCGAGCACCAGGCCGAGGTCGATACCGCTGCCCCCCAGCTCGTGCTTGACCATGAAGGGCAGCAGCACCTCGGCGGGGCCCATGAACAGCAGGTAGGCGATACCCGCGCTCGCAAAGGTCCCCCACAGCCAGACATGACGCCGTACATACGACCATCCCTCCAGGAGCTGGCGGCCAGTGGTGCTCTCACAAGCAGCGCCTGCGCGGTGGAGTGCGGCGGAGGGACGCGATGACATCGACCACAGGGCCGCCGCGGAGACCATGAAGGTCATCGCATCGGCAAAAAAGGCCGCGCCCAAGCCGAGCACGCCGACCAGCACTCCTCCGAGCGCGGGCCCGGCGAGCCTCAGCGTCAGCGGGCGGGCCACCTGCTCCAGCGCGTTGGCTTCACCCAGCTGCGAGGCCGGCAGGATCTCGGGCAGGATCGCGTCGCTTGCCGGATCGAAAAATGCCTGCGCGCCGCCGTAGATGGCGACGATCACCATCATGTGCCACAGGCGCAGCGCACCGCTCACCGCGAGCACGGCGAGCAGCGCGAGCAATACCGCACGCGCGGCGTCGGCGAGCAGCATCACCCTGCGGCGGTCGTACCGGTCGCTAACCACCCCGCCGAACAGCAGCAGCACGATCAGCGGGACGGTCATTGAGATCCCGAGCAGCGACAGCGCGGTGGGGGCGTTCGAGAGCGTGTATGCCTCCCAGGCCAGGGCGACCAGAAACGCTCCATCGCCGAGCAGCGACACGGAGCGTCCGGCAAAGAGCAGACGGAAGTCGCGGTTTGCCACGGGGCCGTCCGGCCCTGGGCCGGCGGCCCGGCGGATCGGCCGGCCGGCGGTCGAGCTCGCAGGCATCCGCAGCCCTCGCCGCCGCTAGGCGCCGTCGCGCGGGACGGGCCGCGACTCGCCGGAAGGCGTGACGGCCTCCTGCGACATCCCCTCGAGATAGTCGCCCAGATCGCCGGACTCCATGGGACGCGCGAAGTGGAAGCCCTGGCCGAACTCGCATCCGAGATCGCGCAGCCGCCGCAGCTGCTCGTCGAGTTCGATGCCCTCCGCGACCACATCGAGGGCGAGCGAGCTGCCGAGCGCCACCACGGCGCTGGAGAGGTCGAGCGCCTCCCGCGAAGACTCCGGTCGCAGGAACGAGCGGTCCATCTTGATGATGTCGACCGGGAACCGGCTGAGGTAGCTGAGCGATGAGTAGCCCGTTCCGAAGTCGTCCATCGCGATGCGAACGCCGAGCGCGCGCAGCTCGTTGAGCTTGATCACCGCGATCTCGGGATCGTCGATCAGCATCGACTCGGTGATCTCCAGCGTGAGCAGATTCGGCGGGAGCCCCGACTCTGAAAGCGCGTCCTCGACGTCGGCGACGACATCGCTGTGCTGAAGCTGCTTCACGGAGAGGTTCACGCACATGTAGAGCTCGGGACCATCGGGCGAGTGCCGCTGTATCTGGGCAGCCTGCCGGCACGCTTCGCGCAGGACCCAGCGGCCGATCGGCACGATCAGCCCCGTCTCCTCGGTGAACGGGATGAAGTCTCCGGGCACCACGAGCCCGCGCTCGGGGTGCTGCCAGCGCAGCAGCGCCTCCATCCCAGCGACGCGGCCGTCGGCCAGGCGCACGATCGGCTGGTAGTGCAACTCGAACTGCCCGCTCTCCAGCGCCCGCTGGAGGTCCGCCCTCAGCTCCAGCCGTTCGAGCACGCCGGTGTGCATCTCCGGCTCGAACAGGCGGTAGGCGCCCTTGCCGTCGCGCTTGGCGATGTACATCGCGGCGTCGGCGTCCCGGATCAGCTCGTCCGCGCCGGCGCTCGAGGACGCCTCCAGGATCGAGATCCCGATGCTTCCGCGCAGCGCCAGCGACTTGCCCGCCACCATCAGCGGCTGGCGCAGATCCTCGAGAATCCGCTCGACCACTTCGACCGCGGCGTCCGTGCTGTCGAGGTCCTCCAGCAGCACGACGAACTCATCGCCGCCGAAGCGCGCGGCGGTGTCGCTCGTGCGGATGCTGTTCGCAAGGCGCTTGGCCACGTCAATCAGAGCCTCGTCGCCGGCACCGTGGCCGAGGCTGTCGTTGATCGTCTTGAAGTCGTCGATGTCGAGGAACATGACCCCGAGTTTGCGCTGCTCGCGCCTGGCGCGCCCGATCGCATGTCTCACCCGCTCCACGAACAGCGCACGATTGGGCAGGTTGGTGACGGGATCGTGAAACGCCTGGTGGGAGAGCTGCTCCTCGAAGGCCTTGCGCTCGCTGATGTCGCGCGCGTTCAGAACGATGCCGCGCACGTGCTCGTCGTCGAGCAGGTTCGTGTGCAGGATCTCGAACTGGCGCAGGCCGCCGTCGCGGTGACGCAGGGTGCACTCGATGACCTCGCCGTCCCGCCGGGCGTAGACCGATCCGTCCGCCAGCACCCGCAGGAGACGGTCGGCGTCCTCCCGGACCACGAGACGATCGAAGCGGGTGCCGAGGAGCTCGCGCGGCGAGTAGCCGAGGACCCGCTCCGAGGAGGGGCTCTGATAGACGATCGTCGCGTCAGAGCCCACGACCGTGATCAGGTCGCTGGAGTGCTGCACCAGCGAGGCGAAGCGGGCCTCGCTTCGCTGCAAGTGGATCTTCTCAGTCAGGCGCGCGCCCTCCAGCGCGAGCGCGAGCTGAGTGGCCAGCGCCTCGAGGGCCGCCCGCACCTGGCTGGAAACGGGCTCGGGGCGCGCGACCAGGAAGAGACAGGGAAGCCCGCCGCGAACCGGCAGGGGCAGAACGAGCCCGCAGGCCCACTCCCGCGGCAGGTCCAGCACGCCGAGCAGCCCTGCTTGCAGGACCAGCTCCTGAGAGGCGCTGCCTGCCGCGAGCTCGAGCAGGCCCTCGCCCACCTGCGTCGGGAGCGTTCGCGCCGGCCAGCCGGCGTCGCCGCTGAGTCCGACCGCCGCGAGGGCGCCGTCCTGGCTCAGGCACAGCACCGCCGCCCCGGGACGCTCGAGCAGCCGAGCCACCGCCTCGAGGGCGGACTGCTGCATCTCCTCCCGCGTGGCGCAGGACACGAGCGCGGTGCCGAACGAGCTGAGCAGCCGCTCGCGGACGACGGAGCGCTCCTGCTGACGCACCAGGCCGCCCATGCGCATGACGACCAGGCCGAACAGCACGATCGAGGCGCAGATGATCACGATCAGGTCGAAGTCGCCGCGATGCAGCTCCTTCAGCAGGATGCACACCGGGGCGATCAGGGAGGCGCCGGTGAGCAGGCCCAGACGCATGTGTGTCAGCTTCGCCTCGCGGTTGGCGTTCGGCTCCTGCAGCTCCACCATCGAGGGGTGCAGCGCGGCGGCGCCCCACAACAGCAGGAAGGAGATCCAGCCGAGGTCGAGCAGCAGCTGATGGTGGAATGAGCTGTCGAGGGTCATGACCCCGTAGACGAAGTCCGTCGCCAGCAGCGAGACGATGCTCGCGCTCAGCAGGTAGAAGGCCGGGCGGCGCGGGCCGCTGTCGAGGATCAGGCGAATGACGGCGGCGAGCAGGAGGATGTCGCCGATCGGATAGGCGACCGACACGATCTTGGGCAGCAGGCCCAGCGAGGCGTCGTGAAGATAGGGCGTGATCAGCAGGACCCACGACAGCAGCGACAGCCCGAGCGTCAGGATCGCGGCGTCGATGAGCGTGTTGCGACTGCCTTGCGGGTTGCGCCGGCGCACCAGCAGCAGCAGTCCCACCATCAGCGCCGGATAGACGGTCAAATATATTGCGTCCCCGATCGACGGGAACGGGACTTCGTGGTGCAGGATGTACTGGGGGTAGCTGTAGGTGTAGACGTCGCCCATCCAGTACAGGCAGAGGCCCAACGGCGAACAGCCACCACGGAAGGGCATAGCTCGGCCTGTTGCGCCGGATGCCCACGATCACCGCGATCCAGCTCGAGAGGCCAAGCGCGTTGATCAGAAGCGCGTTGCCTTTGAAGGGGGGAACGAGCAGGTACAGGAACGTGCCGATGGCGCCGAAGGCCAGATAGCCCTGCCATGCATGTATGTGAGAGCGCAGGAGCGAGAGGCCACTCATCACGCCTCCTCCAACGCTTGCGCCGGCGGCGCGCGAGAACCCGAGCGTGCGCCTGCCCATCACGCGGCCTCCAGCGCCTTGTGCGCCGAGCTGGATTGCAGCTCGCCCCGCTCGGCGAGCTCAGTCACGGCGCCGATCAGAGCGCCGACCTCCGCATCGGTGTTGGCCGCGGTGAGCTGCACCCGAAATCCGACCTCGGTCTTGGGCACGAGCGGGTAGGCGGCGAGCGTGACGTAAACGCCACGGGCGAACAGCAGCCGCCCGACCTCGTCGATGCGGGTGTGGTCGCTCAGCGGAATCTCGATGATCGGCAGTTCCGAGTGGTTGGGGGTGTGGACGTCCAGCTCCCGCAGCGCTCCCAAGACACGGGCGCTGTGGCGGTGCAGGACGCGGCGCAGCTCATCGCCCCGGCGCTCGTTCGCATCGAAGCCCGCGAGCACACTCGCCAGCGAGGCGACGGGCGAGGGTCCCGAGTAGAGATACGGCGGGGCCGCGATCTTCAGCAGGTTCTTGACCTCGGTCGGGCAGGCGATGAAGGCAAGCAGGGACGAGTAGGCCTTGGAGAAGCCGCCGACCAAGATAATGTCGTCGTAGCTCTCGCCGAAGTGACGCACGATGCTGTTGCCCCGGCGGCCATACGGACACGGCTCATCGGGCGAGCGCTCCCCGATGACCCCGAAGCCGTGCGCGTCGTCGACATACAGCAGCGCGCCGTGCCGGCGCGCGACCTCGGCGAACTCCCGCAGGTCCGGTGCATTCCCGGTCATGCTGTTGACGCCATCCATGCAGACGAGCCGCGCGCGGTCATGCTCGGCCCTGAGGAGCTCCTCGAGGTGGCCCGCGTCCTCGAAGCGGAAGCGACGGATCGCCGCGCCGCGCGCGCGCGCGACCTGGCAGCCGTCGTAGATGGTCTTGTGGGCGCGAGAGTCCAGGAAGATCGTCCCGGAGGCGGCGAGCACCGGGATCACCGACGCGTGGATGTGCGTGATCGTCGGCAGCACCAGCGAGTCCTCGCAGCCGAGCAGCTCGGTCAGCCGTGTCTCGATCCGCTCATACAGGACGGGGCTGCCGAGCAGCCGCGACCAGCTCGGATGCGTGCCCCACGCCTCCAGAAAGGCGGGGATCGCCTGGATGATCTCGGGCTCGAGATCGAAGCCCAGGTAGTTGCAGGACGCGAAGTCGGCAAGCCATTGGTCGCCGACGCGGATCATGCGCCCGTCGATCTCCTCGATCACCGCGTCCATCATCGGGTGCGAAGCGCGCAGCGCGCCGATGTCCTGGAGGGTCTCGAGCCAGTGATCGATCCAGCGCCCGGCGGACTGCGGGCGCGTGGAGAAGCGCGAGCCTACGGAGAGCTGCAATGCAGACGACATATCCGAATCGTCATCGGATCGCGCGGCCCAAGCCTTGAAAGAAGCCGGCTCAGCTAGGCATTTCAGGCGATTTTGCAGGATATGTTGCGCGTGCACGACACGCTGGCGGGCCACGAGGGCCAGCGGGTCGCTTGCGCTTCTCCCGGCCCCGGCGTTGACGAGCACCGCCCGGCAGGCTCATGCGCCCGCGGCTCTCATCACATGGGGTCGAGCGTGTATCCTCGGCGGACACGGCCGCATATCTCAGCCGGCCGGATCACCGAGGCGTTCAGAGGATGCCCGCGGCACGCGCGGTGGTAGCTCAACGGTAGAGCCTCGCCCTTCCAAGGCGATGATGCGGGTTCGATTCCCGTCCGCCGCTTTTCAGGCCGGTTCGGCAAGCGTCCGGATCCCCGGCGCTCCAGCACCTCCGGCGGCGCAGTCGCAGCGACCGCCCTCAGACCGGCCCGGCCCCGCGCCGCTGCTCCGTCGGCACCTCGCCCGTCTCCCCCGTCAGCCCCGGGGGCGGCCACGGGCCAAACCAGTTGTCGCGGGCCCCATCCAGCGTCACGGTCGACCCGCTCAGCGCGCGCCCCAGCGGCGAGCACAGCAGCGCCACGAGCCACGCGTGCTCCCGCGGCTGGCCCAAACGCTGCAGCGGCACCGAGCGCGCCATCCCGGCGCGGACCGCGTCCGGGTACTTGGCCATCGCCTCGGTGTCGTAGTGCCCCGCCGCGACGGCCGCCACGACGACGGCGCGATCGGCCCAGCGCGCGGCCAGCTCACGCGTGAGCGCCTCGACCGCCGCCCTGGCCGCGCCCGAATGGGCCATGCCCGGCATCCCGTGATGGGGCGACAGTGTCACGTTGACGATCGTGCCCCCGCGCGTGCATGCGAGCGGACGGGCGCCCATGCCGTCCTCCCCCTCCTCCTCCTTCCCCCCCTCCTCCGGGCCTTCCTCCCCAGCCCGCGCGCCACCCAGGCCGCATTCCACCGCCGACTCGGCCATGTTCAGCATCCCCTCCACGTTCAGCCGCCACACCGCCCGCCACCCCTTCGCAACGATGCCCTCCGCGGGCGTGTAGTACTGGCCGCCCGCATTGTTCACGAGCATGTCCAGCCGGCCGTGGCGCCGCAATGCGGTCTGGATCAGCCGACGCGCATCGTCCGGCTCGCGCACGTCCCCCGCGACCCAGTCCACCGCACCCCCGGCGCCGGGCGCATCCAGGCCCTCGACCCCGCGCGCATCCATGCCGATCCTCGCGCGAATCTCCGCCACCGCCTCGCGCAGCACCCGCGCGCGCCGTCCGGCGATCACCACCCTCGCCCCGCACCGCGCGAGCTCGAGCGCCGTGGCCTTGCCCAGCCCCGTCCCGCCGCCGGTCACGAGCGCCACCTGGCCGTCCAGCATTCCCGCGGCGAACACCTGTGAGCGCGCGTCGTCTGGCATCGCGCGATCATACGAGCGTGGTCGGTCCGCCGCAGAGCAGGCGCGCGCGTCGAATCGCGGCGGGGCTCCTCGTCGTGCTGCTCGGCGCCGCCGTCCTCGGCGGATACCTGTACGAGCGCCATCGCACCGGCAGCGTCTATCACCCGCGGGCGCGGTTCGTCCCGCAGCCCTCCCCCACCCTGCCCGCCCGTGGCCCGGCGCGACACGCATGGCCGTTCTACGGCTACTCCGCCGATCACACCCGCTTCTTCCCGGCCCCCGCGCGCCTGTCCCCGCCGTTTCAGACACTGTGGGTGCACCACGGCGGCTCGCTGCTGGAGCTCCCACCCTCGCTGCATGGCGACCACATATTCCAGCTCGCCGACGACGGCGTGCTCAGCGCGATCGACATCCACACCGGCCGCACCTTCTGGCAGCGTCGCATCGGCTCGCTGTCGGCGTCCACGCCCGCGGCCGTCGGCGACGTCGTCTACGCGACCGTGCTCGCACGCCCGGACGGCGTCAAGCAGGGCGAGATCCTGGCGCTGGCGTATGCGACCGGAAAGGTGCTGTGGTCGCGCGCGCTGCCCAGCCCCAGCGAGTCCTCGCCGCTGCTCGCCGGCGGCCTCGTCTATTTCGGCTCCCAGAACGGCACCGTCTACGCCCTGAACGCCCGCAACGGCGAGGTCGTCTGGACCTATCACGCCGCCGGCGCCGTCAAGGCCAGCCCGACGCTGTCAGACGGAATGCTCTACTTCGGCGACTACTCCGGCCACGTCCAGGCGCTGCAGGCGCGCACCGGCAGGCGCATCTGGGACAGCGGCTCCGAAGGCGCGCCGCTCGGCAGCGGCACGTTCTACTCGACCGCCGCAGTCATGTACGGGCGCGTGTTCCTCGGCAACACCGACGGGCGCATCTACGCCTACGACGCGTTCACGGGCCAGCTGGACTGGGCGGTGCAGACCGGCGCCTACGTGTACTCCTCGCCGGCGATCGTCGACGCCCCCGGTCTCGGCCCCACCGTCTACGCGGGCTCCTACGACGGCACGTTCTACGCCCTGAACGCCCGCAGCGGGCGCATCGCGTGGCGCTTTCACCCGGGCGGGCGCATCTCCGGCTCGGCGACGATCGTCGGGCGCGTGGTCTACTTCGCCGACCTGGCCAGCCACCGCACCTACGGCCTGAGCATCTCCACCGGCCGGGTCCTCTTCCAGATGGACACCGGCTCGTTCGACCCCGTCATCAGCGACGGGCAGGACATCTACCTGACCGGCTACACCGGCCTGTACGCACTGGCCCCGAGATAGCCCTCCGCGTCGCCATCGCTGCTCAATGGCCTCACAGCGACTGGCTGGAGCGTCACTCAGAACAGAACGAAGCACAACGATCGGCCGCCCCCCAACCCAACCCGAACCGGGACTTCCCTAACTTGTGCACGAGCCGCCCATCCCCAACGCCCGACTCAACGAGAACCGCGCCGCGACGGCGATCGGGCCCGGCGCGCGGGCACGCACGTACGTCCAGCCTCCCGGAGCGCTCGCCACGCAGCCGTGCCCTGAGACGACCGTGTCGTAGCGGGTGTAGTGGATCCGCACAAGCAGCCTCCCCGCCGTATGGGCCTCCAGCGCGAACGATTCGTTCCCGAGCGCCGTCAGCCGGCCCGGGCCGCTCAGCAGCGGCGTCGGGTCACCGACCGCATACACCCGCCAGTGTCGGCTGGCCAGCACCAGTCGCAGATACGCCAGCCCGTGGCGGATCAGCCTCCCCTCCTGGGCGCTGGAGCTGTCCAGCGGCACGTCCGGCAGCGCCACGTACGAGACGGCCTGTTCGTCCAGCCATGCCCTATACGAGCTCGCCGTCAGCCCCGCTTTGAGCAGCACCCAGTCATAGCGCTCCTCCAGCTGCTTCTCCCAGCCCCGCGCGAGCGAGAAGCTCGGCGCGAGCAGCGCCGCCTCCCAGTGCGAGCGCGTCAGCGGCACCTCCACGCGCTGCGTGCTCGCGCCGTGGCTGAGCAGATACTTCTCGACCGGCCCGTAGTACGACGCCTGCGTCGCTTCCGATCCGGCCACCGCCGCCGTCTCGCGCACGGGCCCCCACACGATCCACACGGCGCTCGCGCACACCGCCACTCCGACGACCACCGCGCACCATGCCGGCATCGACCTGGATGCCGACCGGCTCGCCGATCTCGACCCCGGCATGAACGGAGACAGGCCTGCTCCGAGGGCCGGCCGCCGCCGGCCCCGACCCCGATTCCGGCCTCCGCTTCGACGCCCGCGCCGCCGCCCACCGCTCCCGGCCAGCGCACACAGCAGCAGCGGCCCCGCCAGCAGCACGCCGTAGCGCTCGATGTTGCTGCCCATCGGCGTGTGTATGAGTACACACAGCACACACGCGAGCAGATATACGACCGCCCCCACTCGCAGCGTCCGTCCATGAGGCGCACCGTGCGGGAGCGCGCACAGCAGCGCGCCGACCACGAGCACAGTCGCCGCGAACGACGTCACCGGATAGGGCTCGAACCCGCCTTCTCCGAACAGCACCCTTACCGGCACGAGCACCAGCGCGACCGGTCCCGCGACCGCCAGCAGCATCCGCGGCTCCGTCCGCGCGAGCGCATACGTCAGCCCGGCCAGCGCCAGCAGCACGCCCGCGACCGGACTCGCCGCCGCGCACACCCCCGCGAGCAGCGCCGCCACGAGCAGGCGTTCGCGGCCTATCGCATACGCGCACGCCAGCGCCAGCGTGACGCCGAGCGCGAACGTCAGCCGCCCGCTCCACACATCCCCGGCGGCGGCCACGGCGAACATGCAGGCGCCGAGCCGCACGCACAGCCTGCGACCGTAGACGCCGAGCACGATCTGCTCGAACAGCGCCACCGACACGAGAACCGAGCAGACCGCGAGCGCGCGCATCCCCACCAGTGAGGCCAGCGGCGCGAACAGCAGGCTGTAGCCGGGCAGCGCGTGGCCCGCGTACCAGTGCGCGTCGAACACCCCAAACCCCACCCGTTCATACAGCCCGAGCCGGTACGCCTGCGCCGCGACGTCCGGCGTGAGCGGATCCACGAGCAGCCACACGCCCAGCAGCCCAGCGGCCAGCACCACCGCGACCGGCGCTCCCGAGGCCAGGGAATAGGCCGGCGCCCGGGGTGCTACCCCACCGAGCCCCGGCCCATGCCTGCTAGAACCGGCGGCCGGTCTTGAAGTAGCGTCGATAATGGCCCTGCTGGACGGCACGCCCAGATCATGACGAGGACACCGACGACACGAGCGCGCCTGCGCGCGCGCACGGGGCTTTTGATCGCCTGCGCGGCCGGCGCGCTCGCCGCGGGCTGCGGCACGACCGAACCGCCCGGACCGATCGGCGCAGCCGAACTGGCGGAAGCGCAGACGTTCCCCTACTACCGGCTCTACTGGACGGGACCGCGCTTTGAGGGACAGCCGCTCGTCGCCGCGGACGGGCGCAGGGGCTACAACAGCGAGGTCGGCGACAGCGTCTACTACGGCGACTGCGCTCGCGGCCACGGCGTCTTCGGCGGGGGCGGATCGTGCACGCTGCCGCTGCAGGTCACGACCGTCATCTACCGGCTGCACGCCAACCAGCCGCTCGGCCCCCAGCGCAACCTGCTGATCCGCGGCGTGCCCGCGACCATCTATGACGAAGGCCGCTCGATCGAGCTCTACAGCGGCCGGGTGGCGATCGACATCTTCTCCGACACGTTCGCCCGCGCCCGCGCGGCGGCGCTTGCGCTGCGCCCGCTCAACGCCTCCGGCTCGGCCGCCGGCCCCCTGCCGCGCCCCGTCTACTGCCCGGTGCTGTTTGGACCCCAGGAACGCTCGCTGCAGCATGCGATGGCCCACCTGCCGGGACACGCCTGCCAGCAGGCCGCGGCGGAGGTCTCATTCACGAACAGCCTGCGCCTGGCCGCGACGGCGTCGCGGGCGCGACGGGACGGCTGAGCTCGCCGCGCAGGCTCAGGAACGCGGCCGAGCCGATCAGCGCGGGCACCCACAGCGAGACCGCCCGGTAGGTGACGACCGCGGCCAGCACCAGCGACGCCGGTCTGACCCCGAACAGCAGCAGCATCCCGAACAGCCCCCCTTCCACGGCGATCAGCCCCGCGGGGATCGGCAGCGAGTTGGCGAGCATGCCCACCAGATAGGCCATCGCCACCGCCCAGAACGACGGCGCCGAGCCGTAGGCGAGCAGGCACGCGTACAGCGCGCCGACGTCGAACAGCCAGTAGGCGACCGCTCCCAGCAGGCGCCAGTCCGGTGGCCGCGCGCGGATCAGCGCGAGCGCGTCGGACACGCCTCCGCTCAGCGCCGTCAGCGCGACATACACGCGCCCGCGCAAGCGGATGCGCCGCGCGGCGCCGCGGCGCGCCCACGCGGCCAGCGCGAGCGTGCCCGCGATCGTCGCCACCGCCGCCAGGGCGGGCGCCAGCGTGAGCAGGGGATTGCGCGAGCCCGGCAGCAGACCGAGCCACATCGGGATGCCGATGAGCGCCGTCGCGCCGACGTTGACGACGCTGGTGAGCACGAATATCAGCACCGAGCGCTTGGCGATGCGCTGCACCGAGATGCCCCTGCCGCGCAGCACCCAGGCGCCGAGCGCGATGCCGGCGAGGCCGCTGACCGAGACGACCGAGTTGACCGCCAGCTCCGCCAGCGACAGGCGCGAGATCAGCCGCCGCCCGAGCATGCCGAACACCAGTCCGAACAGCACGACGTACCCGGCGCACGAGAGCAGCTCCAAGCCCACCCCCGCGGCGACCCAGCCGAGGCGCGCGTCGCCGATCCGATCGGCCGCCGCGCGCAGTCCCGGCACCGCCAGCAGCAGGCCGGCGACGAGCGCGAAGAAGACGGCCAGACCGACGATGCTGTTGCGCAGCGTGCGCGACTGCGCGGACATCGCCGCGGCGGCCTGCGCCGAAACATCCTCTTCGATTTGGCCGCTATCGCCGATGTGATGCATTCCCTCCGCTTTAATCCCGTTCATGGCTGAGCCGATCGCTCGCATCCTCGTCGTCGACGACGAGCCCGCGGTGCAGAGCGCGCTGTCCAGGGCGCTTACGCTAGAGCACTACGCAGTCGCCCAGGCGATGGACGGCCAGCAGGCGCTCGAACGCCTCGGCGCGGACCCCTATGAGGCAGTGATCCTCGACGTGGCGATGCCGCTCCTGGATGG
This sequence comes from uncultured Solirubrobacterales bacterium, assembly GCA_963808385.1. GTDB lineage: Bacteria > Actinomycetota > Thermoleophilia > Solirubrobacterales > Solirubrobacteraceae > Palsa-744. The sequence goes on from CAWEFQ010000009.1 coordinate 55,020, forward strand.
CCTGGAGGTGTGCCGGCGCCTGCGCGAGGGCGGGGACCGCACGCCAGTGCTGATGCTGACCGCGCGCGAAGAGATAGACGACCGCGTCGCCGGCCTGGACGCCGGCGCCGACGACTATCTGGTCAAGCCGTTCGCGCTGCGCGAGCTGCTCGCGCGCGTGCGCGCGCTGCTGCGCCGGGCCGGCGACGAGGACGACGACGAGCAGGAGCGCACGCTCTCCTTCGAGGACCTGCGCCTGGACCGGCTCGCCCACGAAGCCTGGCGCGGCGAGCGGGTGCTGGCGCTGACCCGGACCGAGTTCCTGCTGCTGGAGATGTTCCTGCGCCACCCCCGCCAGGTGCTCACGCGCTCGGCGATCTTCGAACACGTCTGGGGCTATGACTTCGGCGCGACCTCCAACTCGCTGGGCGTCTACATGGGCTACCTGCGCCGCAAGACCGAGGCCGGCGGCGAGCCGCGGCTGCTGCACACGGTGCGCGGGGTCGGCTACGTGCTGCGCGCGCCATGAGCCTCTCCTTCCGCAACCGTGACCGTGACGCCCGCCGGGCAGCCCACCGCGCCGAGAGGGCCGACTGGAGCAAGGCACCGTGAGCCTCCGCCGGCGCATCACATTCGCCTCGGCGGCCGCAGTCGCGGTCGCCGTGCTGCTCGCCTCGGTGCTGGTGTACGTGCTCACCTCCAACGAGCTGCACGGCCAGGTGGACGCGCAGCTGCGCAGCCGCTCGGACAACCTGCGCCTGATCGAGCATCACCCGACGCGCCGGCGCGGCGACCGTCTGCTCGACGCTCTGCGGAGCAAAGGCGCCACCGCCCAGCAGTTGCTCGAAGGCGCCTCGACGCCGCCCGGCAACGCGCTGGGCAACGTCTCGCCCCGACCCAACCAGGTGCGCGGCTACCAGCAGCTCGTCGACTCCAGCGGAACGGTGCTGTTCCGCTCCGGCGCCAAGAACGTGACCCTCCCGGTCAACGCCCGCACGCGCGCACTGGCGGCCGGCAATGGCGAAAGCTTCTTCCGCGACGCCACAGTCAACGGCCTGCAGCTGCGCATCCTGGCCGAGCACCTCGCCCCCGGTCGCGTCGTCCAGTTCGCACAGCCGCTCACCGAAGTCAACGAACTGCTCAGCCACCTGCGCCTGATCCTCGTCCTCCTGGGACTCGGCGGGATCCTGCTGGCGGCGCTGCTGGGGGGGCTCGTCGCCCGCGCCGCGGTGGCGCCCATGCGGCGCCTGACCCGCGCCGCCGAGCACGTGGCCGAGACGCAGGACCTCTCCCAGCGCATCGCGCCCACCGGCGAAGATGAGATCGGGCGCCTGGCCGTCAGCTTCAACGCGATGCTCGACGCCCTCGAGCGCTCGATGAGCGCGCTGGACGACTCGGTGCACGCCCAGCGCCAGCTCGTCGCCGACGCCTCGCACGAGCTGCGCACCCCGGTGACGAGCCTGCGCACGAACATCGAGATCCTCCAGCAGGCCGGCAACATGGACGTGCGCGAGCGCGAGCTGCTGCTCAGCGACGTGGTCGAGCAGATCGAGGAGCTCACCCTGCTGATGAACGACCTGATCGACCTCGCCCGCGGCGAGGAACAGAACGCCGGCGCCGAGGACCTGCGCCTGGACATGGTCGTGGCCGAGGCGCTCGAGCGCACCCGGCGCAACTCCCCGGCGACGCCGCTGCAGGCGACGCTCCAGCCAGTTCTGCTCAGCGGCGTCGGAGCCCGCCTTGCGCGGGCCGTCGTCAACCTGATCGACAACGCCGTCAAGTACAGCCCCGAGGGCGAGCCCGTGGAGATCTCGCTTTGCGGCGACGAGCTGATCGTGCGCGATCACGGGCAGGGCATCTCCGCCGAGGACCTGCCGCACGTGTTCGACCGCTTCTACCGCGGCGCCGAGGCGCGCGGGCGTCCCGGCTCGGGACTGGGGCTGGCGATCGTCAGGCAGGTCGTCACCCAGCACGGCGGCACGGTCACCGCCGAGCGCGCCCCGAGCGGCGGGACGCTGATGCGCGTCAGGCTGCCGGGGGCCGAGCCGCTTGACCCGGCCGAGGCAGGGGAGGGTGCGCCGGCTGGGGTGTGCGCGTAGCTCCGTGACGCACCGCGCACTCGCGGAACTTGGCCGGCGAGAGGCCGTAGCGGCGGCGGAACGAGCTCGCGAAGTGCGAGGAGTAGGGGTAGCCGACCAGGCGCCCGACATCGCTGACCGGGATCGCGCGCTGCTCGACCAGCAGCTGTGCGGCCGCCGACATCCGCCGCGCGAACAGATCCTCCTGAAAGGAGTCGCCGAACTGCGCGTACGCGCGCTGCAGCTGCCTGGGCGAGGTCCCGATCGCGCGGGCCACCGCGACGAGGGTCAGCGGGCGGCCGTAGTAGCGCGCCACCAGGACCCTGCCCAGCAGGTACAGGCGGCGGCGCTCGCTGATCGTATCTGGGTGCACACCTCCTTATCCGACGGCGCCCGCCCGAACGGGACAGCGGGGGTGGGTATATATGTATATTTTTTTTTGTGTATGACTATCGCTATACCCGCCTTAAAATTTTATATACAACATCCCCTCTTTATGTTTCCGGACAGTACTATAGTAATACTCCGCTAATACTATGGTTTTTAGCTTGTCCCTCCCGGGGTCAGATCAACCCGCTCCTCTCCCTCCTCACCCCTCCCCTCCTCACTCCTCCCCCAGCTCCAGCACCGCCAGAAACGCCTCCTGGGGGACCTCGATGCGGCCGACCTGCTTCATCCGCTTCTTGCCCTCCTTCTGTTTGGCCAGCAGCTTTTTCTTGCGCGTGATGTCCCCGCCGTAGCACCCCGCGATCACGTCCTTGCGAAACGCTTTGACGGTCTCCCGCGCGATCACATGCGCGCCGATCGCCGCCTGGATCGGCACGTCGTACTGCTGTCTGGGAATCCGCTTGCGCAGCTTCTCGGTCAGCCTCCGCCCCAGCTCATACGCCTTCTCGCGGTGCACCACAATCGACAGCGCGTCCACCGGATCGCCCGCCAGCAGCACGTCGAGCTTGACCAGGTCCGAGGGCCTCATTTCGCTGAGCTCGTAGTCCAGCGACGCGTACCCACGCGTGCGCGACTTCAGCTGGTCGAAGAAGTCCAGCACGATTTCCGCCAGCGGCAGCTCATAGGTCATCTGCACCCGCTCCGGGGACAGATAATGCATCCCCGCGTGCTCGCCACGACGTTCCTGGCACAGCTCCATCACCGCGCCGACGAACTCTTTGGGAGCGATCACCTGCGCGGTGATGAACGGCTCGCGGATCTCCTCGATCGTGCCCGGGTCGGGCAAGGCCTGCGGGTTGTGCACCTCGATCTCCTCGCCATTGGTGAGCGTCACGTCGAACTCCACCGAGGGCATCGTCGCCAGCAACTCCAGGTCGTACTCGCGTTCCAACCGCTCTTTGACGATGTCCATGTGCAGCAATCCCAAAAACCCGCACCTGAACCCGAACCCGAGCGCATCGGAGGTCTCCGGCTCCCACGACAGCGCAGCGTCGTTGAGCACCAGCTTCTCCAGCGCGTCGCGCAGGTCCGGGTAGTCGTCGGAGTCGATCGGGAACAACCCGCAGAACACCATCGGCTTGACCTCCCGGTACCCCGGCAGCGGCTCGCTGGCCTCGGCTGGGTGGGCTCTCAATCCCTGGCGTCCCGGTGCGCGCGTGCCCGACGCGCGCGTGGTCAGCGTGTCTCCCACGCGCAGCAGCGTCACGTCCTTCAGGCCCGTGATCAGGTACCCCACCTCGCCCGCCGCCAGCTGGTCTGTTCCCATCATCCGCGGGCCGAACACGCCGATGTCGTCGATGTCCGCCTCAGTTCCAGCCGCCATCGCCCGGATCGGCTCGCCCTTTCTGAACACCCCATCCACGACCCTGATGTAGGCGATCACGCCGCGGTACTGGTCGAACTCCGAATCGAAGATCAGCGCGCGCGGCGGGGCCTCGAGATCGCCATGCGGTGGCGGCACCCGCGCGATCAGCTCCTCCAGCACCTCGGGCACCCCCTCCCCCGTCTTGCCGCTGATCTTCAGGATCCCCTCCGGCGGCTCGCCGATCAGCTCTGAGACTTCGCCCGCCACCCGCTCGGGCTCGGCGCCCGGGAGATCGATCTTGTTCAGGCACGGGATCAGCTCCAACCCCGCCTCCACGGCCAGGTAGGTGTTCGCCACCGTCTGCGCCTCCACGCCCTGCGCGGCATCCACGACCAGCAGCGCCCCCTCGCACGCCGCCAGCGAGCGCGACACCTCATACGTGAAGTCCACGTGCCCGGGCGTGTCGATCAGGTGCAGCTGGTAGGTCTCGCCGTCCTTGGCCGTGTAAAACACGCGCACCGCCTGCGCCTTGATCGTGATGCCCCGCTCGCGCTCCAGGTCCATCGAGTCGAGCACCTGCGCGCGCATCTCCCGGGCGGCCACCGCATGAGTGAGCTCGAGGATGCGATCGGCCAGCGTCGACTTGCCGTGGTCGATATGGGCGACGATCGAGAAGTTCCTGATGTGCGCCTGGTCCATGGGCGGCCAACTCTAGACGGGCGCGGGCCGCCTGGCCCGAGGTCTGACCCGCTAGCCTTCATGGTCCGGCGGATCGCCAACTCGACTACGGGCCTTCGAGGCTCAACCGCGGCTACGCACCAGATGGGTTCCCACCCACCCGGTGGCCTGTCCAGGTGTCGAGAGTGTCACGCCGCCCAGGCAAGACACACAGTCCTGGGACGTAAGTAGTAAGCGGCGATCCATGTTCGGACCGGGGCCGGGTGAGCGAGAGTTCATTCGGCCCCCATTGCTTGACGCGGGCCGGCATCGCGATCGGGCCTCGCCGGGGCTTCGTCCGGCCCCATGCTCGGGATCACCCTCGACAGGCACCCACCACCAGGAACGGGTCGTGCCGGGTTCGCCGGCCTACGCCCGCCCAAGCTGGGTGCGGATCAGGCGGTTGACCTGGTGGGCCTCGGGAATGCGCATCGCCAGGACCGCCCGCGCATACACGACCAGCCCGGCCGCCGCAGCCCCGCCGACGCTGATTATCTGCGCCGGCAGCGACGCTCCGAACAGGCGGTGCAGGATCGTCCACATCACCCACGACACACCCCCCAGCAACGCCGAGGCGAGCAGGATGCGCGCGGTGATCATCGTCGTCTGCGCGCCCTCCAAGCGGCCGTCGAACCCGATCCGCAGGCGGTGGTACTGCAGCGCGGTCATCACCGCATTCGCCGCGACCGTGCCGATGATCAATCCCGCGATCCCCAGCGGCTTGTACAACCCGATCGAGACGATGATGTCCACGATGATGTTCAGCGCCGCCAGCCTCGTCGGGATCCAGGGGCGCTGGACGGAGAAGAACACCCGTGTCAGCAGCAGGTTCAACCCGCCGAACGGCAGGCTGATCGCGAACCAGAACAGCGCTTCGGACACGAGGTCCGTCGATCTGGCATCGAAGCGTCCCCGTTCGAACACCAACCTGACGATCGGCGTGGTCAGCACGAGCATGAACACAGCCGAGGGGATCAGCAGCAGGTTGATCTGACGCATGCCGATCCCGATCGTCCGGCGCATGTTCCGCACATCGCGCCTCGATGCCATCCGGCTGAGCGTCGGGAACAGCACGGTCGCCACCGCCACGCTGAACAGCCCCTGGGGCAGCATGTAGATGCGAAACGCGTTGTCGATCGCCCGCGGCGCTTCCCTGTTGACGAGCGTCCCAAACACCGAGTTGATCAGCTGGTCGAGATTGACGATGCCCAGCCCGATCGTCACCGGCAGCATCAGCGTGAACACCTGCTTGACGCGCGGGTCGTGCCAGTCGATCGACATCTGCAGCCTGAAGTCGATCCGTCTGAGCGCGCCGAACACCATCAGCGTCTGCACGAACGTCGCCACCAGGATCGCGATCGCGTACGCGTACACCTGATTGCCGTTTTCATAGCCGCCGTGAAAGTGCGGGCGCAGCACGACGAGCAGCACGATGATCACGAGGTTCCACACCGCGGGGGCGATCGCAGGGATCGTGAAGTGTTCGTAGGACTGCAGGATCCCAACGAACAGGCCCGTCAGACCGATCAGCAGCACGACCGGGAACAGAATCTGCGAGAAACCGGCGGTAAACGCGTCGAGCGGAGCGTTGAACGTCGGCCCCGTGAACAGCGGCATGATCAGGCCGGCCGCCAGGATGAACAGCGCAGCAATCGCGCCGAGCACGATCAGGATGATCCAGAACAGGGTCGACGCCAGCCGGAACGCCTCGCGCCGGCGACCCTGCTGGAGCAGGTCGGTGAACACCGGCACGAACGCCGCCGACAGCGCCGCATTCGCGAACAGGTTGCTCACCAGGTTCGGTATCTGAAACGCAATCGTGAACGCCGACGCCGGGCCGCCTGTCCCGAAGAAGCTCGCGGCGACGATTTCGCGCGCGAGCCCCACCACGCGCGATACGCCGGTCGCGATCGAGAATATGGCAGTGTTCCGCGCGACCCGTTCCCCGCCGCCGCCGGTCCCGCTCCCATCGCCGCCGCCGCCACCCTGCTCCGGCTCCGGTCGGCCGAGGCCGCCGTATTCCTCGCCGAAGCTCGCGTCGGGGATGCCTATGACCTCCTGGCGCGGATCGACCGGGTCCTCCCCGGCGACGTAGTGGGCATCTGCGACACCGTCGGGCCGATCGTGCGGATCGACCGGGTCTCCATCGGCGATGCCTGGGCCGTCATACGACAGGGACTCCTCGACGGGCTCGCCCTCTGGTGGGATCGCAGACAAGGCCGCTATAGTACGGCGCTGCACCGATGGCCAACATTCATTCTCAAAAGAAGCGCATCCTGCGCTCCGAGCGCGAGCGGATCGAGAATCGCCAGTACACCTCGGCGATCAAGACCTACTTCCGCCGCCTGGAGTCCACGACGGCCGGCGGCGACACCGCCACCGCCGACGCCGAGCACCGCGAGCTCGTGCGCACGATCGACAAGGCCGTCAAGCGCGGCGCGATGCACCGCAACACAGGCGCGCGCCGCAAGTCCCGCGCCGCCCGCCTGGTCGCCGGCGTCAAGTCGTAATCGTTTCGATCGCGCGCACGGCCAGCGTCGCTTCGTCAAGCTCGGACATCCGCGAGCGGCCCGCGGGCAGCGGCGAGCCCCCGCGCGTATCGATCTCCAGGTCAGCCAGCGCTCCCAGCGCGGCGCGCAGCCGCTCGGGCTCTGACCGCGCCACGTCCGCGACGAACCGCTCGGCGGCCTTCGGCGGCATCCGCAGCCCGCGCCTGACCTCCGCGGCGGACTCCCCCGCCTGCAATCGCAGCGCGACCGCGAGCGCTTCGCGCAGGCGCGAGGCCATCAGATACGTCAGCCCCGCCAGCCGTTCGCCCTGCTCGCGCAACCGCATGTACGCGCGCGTGGCCTCCCGCGCGTCACCGCCGACCAGCGCGTCGGCCAGCGTGTACGCGCGGTACTGCGCCGAGTGCGCAGCGCGCGCTTGCACGTCCTGCACGCCCACCCGGCGCGGCGCGTCCGCGTTCGAGTCGGAGTCGGAGTCGGAGTCCAGTTCCAGCACGAGCTTCTCCAGCTCGCGCAGCAGCCGCTGCTGGCGCTCGCCCACCTGGCCGACGAGGGCAGTGGCCGCGGCCATGTCCAGCTCGATACCCAGGCGCGTCGCCTGAGCCCGGACCCACTTGGGCAGATCCCACGGCTTGACCGTCCCCTGCTCGACGACCTGGCCCCCCGCCCGCTTGACCGCCTCGTGCACCGCGGCCGGCGCCTTGGTGCGGCCCTCCTCGCGGGCGAACAGCGCGACCGTCGTATCCGGCGGCATCGCCGCCATCGCGGGCGTGAGGCGCTCCTGCACCTCCTTCTGCTTCCAGCGCTCGACCCCGTCCACGAGGATCACCCGCCACCCGATCGCCAGCGTCATCGCCGCGAGCGCGCTCGCCACCCCCTCAGGTGTGGCCGACTCGCCCTCCAGCGACTCCACGCTGTCCGCCCCACCCTCGCGCTCGGCCAGTCCGCGCAGTCTTGCGCGACGCTCGGCCACCGCGCCATGGTCGTCGCCGTGGATCAGATACGCGGGCTTGAGGTCTGGCATCAGCGCACGACCAGATTTACGAGCTTGCCCGGGACGACTATCTCCTTGACGATCTGCTTGCCGTCCACGTGCGCTTTCACGTTCGGCGCGGCCCTGCACAGCTCCTTCAGCTCGTCCGGGCCGGCATCCGACGCCGCCTGCACCCGGTCGCGCAGCCTGCCATTGACCTGACACACCAGCTCATACGTCTCCCGCTCGAGCATCGTCTCCTCCGCCTGCGGCCACGGTTGCTCCCACACGCGCTCCCCCGTCAGCCGCTCGTACACCTCGGCTCCCAGGTGCGGAGCGAACGGGAACAGCAGCGAGGCGGCCGTGGCGAGCGCAAACCGCTGACTCTCCACGCTCGCCGTCTCGCGCCCGCGCGAACATTCGTTGCACAGCTCCATCACGGCCGCAATCGCCGTGTTGAACGCGAACCTGCGCAGGTCGTTCGAGACCTTGTCGATCGCCCAATGGGTCTTGCGCAGGAGCTGCAGGTCCTCGTCGTCCCCTCCCCCATCAGCATCGGGACGGTCCGCGACTTCGGCCGCCAACCGCCACAGCCTGCTGAGAAATCGATGCACGCCCTCCATCCCCTCGTCCGACCAATCGGCGTCCTGGTCGGGCGGGCCGATGAACAGGATGTAGCAGCGGGCCGTATCGGCTCCGTAGCGCTCCACGATCGACGCCGGCGAGACCACGTTGCCGCGGGACTTGCTCATCTTCGCGCCGTCCTTGGTGATCATCCCCTGCGTGAACAGCGCCCTGAACGGCTCCTGCACGTCAAGGTGGCCGAGGTCCGCGAGCGCCTTGGTCACGAACCGCGCATACATCAGGTGCAGGATCGCGTGCTCCACCCCGCCGATGTACTGATCGACCGGCATCCACTCTCTGAGCACCGCCGGGTCCCAGGCCTGGCGGTCGTTGGACGCATCGCAGTAGCGCAGGAAGTACCACGACGAGTCCACAAACGTGTCCATCGTGTCCGTCTCCCGGCGGGCCTCGCCGTCGCACTCGGGACAGCGGGTGCGCACCCAGTCCTCGGCGGCCGCCAGCGGCGAGCGCCCCCGCGGCGCGTAGTCCTCGATCTCCGGCAGCCGCACGGGCAGCTCCTGCTCAGGCACCGCCACCGCGCCACAGCGCTCGCAGTAGACGATCGGGATCGGCGTGCCCCAGTAGCGCTGGCGCGAGATGAGCCAGTCGCGCAGCCGGTAGTTGACCGAGGCGTGGCCCCTGCCCTCGCCGTCCAGCCACGCCACGATCGCGCTCAGTGCGTCGCGGTTTCCCATGCCGTCGAAGTCCGGGTTGGAGTTGACCAGCTCACCGTCGCCCGTGTATGGCAGTCCCTGCTCGTCACGCACTCCCCGCTCGTCATGCGCTCCCCGCCCGTCACGCGCTCCCTGCTCGTCAGCGCCCTCCCCGGACGGCGGGGCGGTCGGGCCTTCGGGGCCTTCGATCACGCGCCTGATCGGCAGATCGAACGCGCGCGCGAACGCATGGTCGCGCTCGTCGTGCCCCGGCACCGCCATGATCGCGCCGGTGCCGTACTCCATCAGCACGTAGTCGGCCACATACATCGGGATCTGCTCGCCGTTCACCGGGTTGGTCACGGTCCGGCCCAGCGGCACGCCCGTCTTCGGCTTCTCGGCGTTGCCGCGCTCCTCGCCGGACTCGGTGATCGCGTGGCCGACGTACTCGCGCACCTCCTGCTCGCGCTCGGTGCCCGCGACGAGGCGCAGCACGTCCGGATGCTCGGGCGCCATCACGAAGAACGTGGCGCCGAACAGCGTGTCCGGGCGGGTCGTGAACACGGGATAGTCGATCGGGTGGGCGGGATCCAAATCCTCGCAGCGGAACGTCACCTCCGCACCCTCTGAGCGCCCGATCCAGTTGCGCTGCATCGTCTTGACGTGCTCGGGCCAGTCGATCTGATCGAGGTCGCCCAGCAGCCGCTCGGCGTAGTCGGTGATGCGCAGGAACCACTGCTCCAGCTGCCTCACCTCGACCGTCGCCCCGCAGCGCTCGCACGTGCCGTCGGCATCGACCTGCTCGTTGGCGAGCACCGTCTGGTCGTGCGGGCACCACTTGACCGCGGCCTCCTTGCGGTAGGCCAGGCCCGCCTCGAACAGCTGCAGGAAGATCCACTGCGTCCAGCGGTAGTAGCTCGGCTCGTGCGTGGCCAGCTCGCGCGACCAGTCGATCGAGATGCCCCACTCGCGGAACTGCCTCTGAAACGAGGCGATCGAGGCGTCCGTGCTCGCGCGCGGGTGCACCCCCGTCTTGATCGCGTGGTTCTCCGCCGGCAGCCCGAACGAGTCATAGCCCATCGGGTGCAGCACCCGCCGGCCCAGACGCCGGTGGTAATGCGCGATCGCATCACCGACCGAGTAGACCTTCAGATGGCCGATGTGCGGCTCGCCGCTGGGGTACGGAAGCATCTCCAGCACATACGAGCTCCTCGCCTCCTGCTCACCGTCGGCGCCGGACGCGCCCCGGCTCGCGTCGAGGGTGGCGCCTTCGTTTGCGACCTCCCACGTGCGCTCGCGCGCCCACACCGCCTGCCAGCGGGGCTCGATCTCGTGGGGGTCGTACCGTTGCTCGGGTCTGGGCTCGGCCTGCTCTGTCATCGTCCCCGGAGAGTATCGACCGCTCCGGGGGTCGATTCGTCGGTCTACGCCGCCACGGTCTCAGCCCCCGCACCGGCTGCCGGATGGTAGCGGCGGCGGTACTCGGCAGGCGCGACGCCCAGCGCGCGCAGGAACGCGCGGCGCATCGTCTCGGCGGTTCCGAACCCGCACGCCGCCGCAACGGCCGCGATCGGCTGCGAGGTGTCCTCCAGCTCGCGGCGGGCCGCCTCCACGCGCACGCGCTCGACGTAGCGGCCGGGTGTGATGCCCGTCTCGGCCGCGAACGCGCGCGCGAAGTGGCGCGGGCTCATGTGCGCCTGGCCCGCGAGCGCCTCCACCGAGAGGTTCTCCGCGACGTGCTCCACGACGTACCGCTGCACCTCGCGCAGCGGCTCGCGCTCGGGCTCCTGGGCTGAGAGCGTCGCGCTGAACTGCGACTGGTTGCCGGGCCGGCGCAGGAACAGCACGAGGTGACGCGCGATCGTCAGCGCCGTCTCGCGGTCGAGGTCCTCCTCTACGAGCGCCAGCGCCAGATCCATGCCGGCGGTGACGCCGGCCGATGTCCACACGGGGCCGTCGTGCACATAGATCGCCTCGGGATCGACCTCCACGGCGGGATAGAGCTTGGCGAGCTTCGCGGCCGATGCCCAGTGCGTGCTCGCCCGGCGTCCGTCCAAGAGGCCCGCGGCCGCCAGCACAAACGCGCCGGTGCACACCGACGTCACGCGGCGCGTGCGCTTGGCCGCCGCCCTGATCCAGTCGAGCGTCGCCACGTCGGCGCTCACCGCGGCAGAGCCTGCGCCGCCGGGGACGATCAGAGTGTCGATTCTCTTGGGCGCATCGACCAGGCTCGTCTCGGGGACGATCTCCAGGCCGCTGGAGGTGGTGATCGGCGCGCCGTCGAGGCTCGCGATCGTGATGCGATAGCCGGGCTCGGCGCGGGCTGTGGCGGCGATCAGCTTGTGCGCGCCGGCGAACACCTCCAGCGGGCCAACGAAGTCCAGGCTCTGCACGTCTGGGAACACGACGATGACCACGTTCTTGGGGCTCTGCGCTGGTTTTGTCATGGCCCGATCATGGCTCACTTCACGCTTGTCCGCAAGGACATATTTCCAACGATTTCTGCCATATCGGTGTGTGTGAGAGGGAGAGAGAGGTATGGAGAAGACCTCGGCGTTCTCAGAGGACGGGGCCCGCGGCGGATTCGCAGCCCGAACGACCGCAACCCGCACCCGGGTCTACGATGCCGGCATGGATTCATCCGACGCCCCAGGCGCCGCCTCCGGACACGTCGCCGGCATCATCCAGGCGGCCGAACGCGCCGCGGATCAGCTGCGCGAGCAGGCCGAGATGCGCGCCCGCGAACGCATCGCCGAGGCCGACCGTGCCGCCGAGCACCGTGTGCTCGCGGCCGAGGAGGAGGCTCAGGAGCTTCTGCGGGATGCGCGCGCGCAGGCAGAGGACGCCCGCAACGAGGCGCTGGCATCGGTCGGGGCCATCCACGGCGAGGCCGACGAGCGCCTGAGCGAGAGTGAGCGCATCCGTGAGCAGGCGCACGCAGAGGCATTGCGGATCGGCGCCGACGCGCGCACGGAGGCGGAGCAGACCCAGGCCGCGGGGCGCACTCAGGCCGCCGAGGTCCTGGCCGGCGCGCGCGAGGAGGCGGCCGGGGCGGTTGCCGTCGCCCAGGAGCAGGCGACCAGGCTGCTCGAGGACGCCCAGACCGAGTCCGAGCGCGCTCTCTCGGAGTTGCACGGCCAGGCCGACGGCATCCTCGAGGAGGCGCGCGCGGCGGCCGAGCGCATCCTCGACGGCGCCCGCACCGAGGCCGAGCGGCTGCGCGCCACCGCCGGCGAGGATCTCGCCGGGCGCCAGTCAGAGGCGCACCAGCGCGCCCAGGAGGTCCGCGCGCTCGCCCGCGCCGAGGCGCGCGAGATCGTCGGCGAGGCGCATGTCGTCGCGCGCGAGGTCGTGCGCGAAGGAACCGAGATGTCGCGCAACCTGCGCGAGCTGTCCTCCTCGCTGCGCAACAACGCCGAGCGCCTGTTGCGCGACGTGCGCCTTGCCCACGGCTCCATGACCGCGCGCTTGGATCAGGTCGGTCCGGGGTCGAGCTCGGGGTCGAGTCCGGGGTCGGGTTCGGGTTCGCGCCGGCGTGAGGAGCCCGGTGAGGACCTGGACGTTCCGGAGTTCATTCCCCGGGGGTGATCGCTGGGAGGTGGATTGCGCCGCCGCGACGCTCCGGGCTCGGGAGCTGACGGCTCGCATTGCAACTGTCGATCGCAGCCTCCGGCCTGGGTCGAGGCGTTGTACGATGACCTGAGCTTGGGGCTATAGCTCAGCTGGGAGAGCGTCTGGCTGGCAGCCAGAAGGTCGAGGGTTCGAGCCCCTCTAGCTCCATAGACAAATCGTCTACAAAGGCGCTGCTGGCGTGTCTACTGGGCTTCTGTTGCGAGGCTCGCGCTCGTAGCGCCCGGCCAGGTATTCCTCGACCCATGCGCGTGTGCTGCGCCACGTCCCGTCGGCGGCCTTGGAGGCCTGCAAGCGCCCCCGTGTCGCGGCCACCCGGAGTGCGTTGGCGGAGATCTGCTCGGTGGCCAGGGCGGGCAGCGGGACCAGGCGTGATGGGCCGGCGATGGCGGGGACGACGAACTTGTGGAGGTTGTCGAGGATCGCGCGCGCGAGCAGCTCTCCGAGGGGCCCATGGTCATCACGATCGGCGCTCTGCAGTGCGGCCAGGTATCGCCGGCGATCTCCCTTGAAGATGATCGCGGGGGGATAGCCGAGCCTGACCAGGAGCAGATTCAGAACGAGCCGGCCGGTGCGCCCATTGCCATCGAGAAATGGATGGATCTGCTCGAAGCGCGCATGCACCTTGGCCAGCGCTTCGGGCTCGATGCCGTCGCCCTTTCGGCCCAGCGTCTGCACCTCGCTGATCCAGTCGGTGACCATGGCTGGGACCTCGGGCCACGGCGGTGGGCGCATGCCGCCAGGAAACGGCCGGATGTCGTGCTCGCGGAAGGAGCCCGGACGCTCGCTATGGCCGGCGCTTGGGTGAGGCGCGACATCCCATGCGGGTGTGAGCGCGAGGCGGTGGATGTGCCGAAGCTCGGTCAGCGAGAGCAGCTCGCCACTCGACCATGCGCCAGGGTCGAGTGCCTGACCGTAGACCCAGTTGGCGGCATCGGCGTACCCACGCACCTCCATGTACTCCCTGAGCTCCTTGTTGCCCACCGCTCGGCCCTGCTCGAGCAGCTGCTCGACCTGCTTGAGCACGAGCGTGTTGCCCTCGATCGCAGTCGAGTGGTGAGCCTCCTCAAGCCATATCCCGCGCCAGATCTCGTCTGCTTCGTCAGGCGAGGGCAGGCCGCCGAGCCGCTCACGCAGCTCGCCGATCTGAACACGCAGGCGCTCGTAGACGGCAGTTCTCGTAGGTCGGCCGCGGCTGCTCTTCGTGGTTTTGTTCGGTTGAGGCACGATCCAATTGTACCGAACATCTTCCTAAGTGTGCGGCTGATGCCAAAGCTAATTGCACCGAACAAATGCGGGGGAGGCCCGTCTCCGTTGCTGCAGCAGAGCGGGCTTGGCGGCCTTGCCTTGCTCGCCGGGCACTGGCTGTTTGCGGCACCCCACTTGCTTCAGCCCGCCATGGTGATGCGAGCCCTCGCCTATACCTCGCCAGCCCGCGGACACCTGTATCCAGTCATACCAATCCTGGCCGAGCTCAACTCGACGTGACCTTGGCACCCGCCCCCTCGGCGACGGTCGCACCGCCGGCCTCGGGCACGGGCTCGCGCGCGAGCTGGTGGCGCACGCGGTCGCGCACCTCGGCGTAGCGCAGCGTCTCATAGGAGATCAGCGCGACGAGCATCGCCGCGAGGATGCCGAGCGTCGCGAGCGCCGGCAGCGCCGCGCCCGCGGGCAGCAGCGCGAGCAGGACGATCGCGCACACCAGACGGCGCCCGCTGAGCGAGTGCATGTTGCGCAGCCGGAACGCGACATGGGCGAGCAGATACATCGCCGCGCCGCCGAGCAGGGCGGCCGCCGGGACGAGATGCAGCGGATCGCCGACGCCCACGAGCGTGCGCTTCAAGCCGACCGCGATCAGCGCGATACCCGCGACCATCGGAAAGTGCAGGTAGGAGTAGGAGTCGCGTGCGATCTCGTTGCGCTCACGCCCGGGCGGCGCTTTGGCCAGGCGCCGCCCGGCAACGATCGCCGCCACGTCGAAGTAGGCCCACCATAGGGCTGCGGCGATCACGACCCCGAGCACCGCGGCGGCCACGACGCCGACGCCGATCACTGCCCGCGCGCCGACGCCGATCGCGACGATCGACTCGCCCAGCGCGATGATCACGATCGCGCCGTGGCGCTCGGCGAAATGCCCGGGAACGAGCCTCCAGCCCTCGGCGCCGAACAGGAACGGCCCGCCCATGTCGAGCACGAGTGCCAGCCCCCACAGGCCCATCTGTGCCGCGCCCCCCGCGAGGGCGCCGGCGAGCAGCAGCCCCGCGGCGAGCGCCGTGCTGCCGGCCAGGCCGACCACCGAGTGGCGCAAGCCGGGATCCTCGCGGCTGGCGAGCATGAACAGGACGATGTGCGCCGCGCGGACCGCCGCATAGGCGCACGCGAACAGCAGCGCCTCCGAGCCGAATGCGCCCGGCACGCACAGCGCGCACACCAGAAACCCGGCCATCGCGGCGAACATCGCCAGCCGCACCGCCCCCTCCTCCGGGTCGATCACGCTGGTCAACCACGCGTACCCGCACCATGACCACCACAGCAGAGCGAGTACGAGCAGGCCCTTGAGCATGCTTCCCCATGTGGGCGTGTGCGCGATCAGCGTCGTGCACTGCGTCAGCGCAAGCACGAACACCAGGTCGAAGAACAGCTCCAGCGGCGTCACCCGCTCGCCGTCGCGCAGCACGGCGCTGAGGCTTAGGTGCGGGAGACGGCTGCTGGATGAGGGAGTCGTGCTCACCCAGCCATCTTCGCAGCGTTTGCGTCTGTCGCGACCGCGACAGAGAAGCCCTGACCGTGACAGCCGAGGCTGTCACGGTCAGGTCAGGTCAGTCAGGTCGCCAGGTTTACTTCTTGGGGCACGGCGCCTTGTAGGAGGCTTCCGCGGTCGCGCCGCCGAGGAAGCTCATCACCGTCTTCAGCGGGAACCCGCCCTTCGGGCACTTCTTCGGAACCGTGATGTAGTAGGTCGTCTTCTTGCCCTTCTTATACGCCGCGCCGACCCTGACGTTGATCGCTTTCACCGAGGCGTCGAGTGCTCCGGGCACCGATTCGACCAGCGGCACTTCGGCTTCGACCGTCGGGCCGAACGGCGGAGAGGAGTTGACGACCCTTCCCTTCGAGAGGATTTCAATCGAGACCGGCGTCGTGCCGTCCGCGAAGAACTCCAGATTCCCGCCCGGAGCGAAGAACGGTTGCACCGACACCGTCTCCGGTACGTGTTCGGTACCGAAGCTCACAACACCGGTCGCACTGCCCTTCGGCCCGGCGATCGACTTCTTCGGGCACGGTCCCGGCCCACGTTGTTCAATCACGGTCGGCGCACACGTGGCGAAACCCTGCGGATGCAGCTTCGCGCTCGCCGGCCCGTAGAACTTGACCCCGATCAGCGGCGGCGGGAAACCGCCGTATTCGGTCCCCGAGATGGTGTATTCGGCCTGCAACGCGGCGCCCGCGCCGAGGATGTTGCCGGTGTGCGGGAAGCCCGGGATCGGCACGGCCTTGGCTGTGAGCGTGATCGTCGGCGCCGCCGACGCGGTGACCGGCAGAACGAAGGCGGCAAGGCCGAGCACGGCCAGGCAGGCGGACGTTCTGCGCATGTGATGGGCGCATCCGATTCTGCGCATGTGATGCCTCCTTGTATAGGTGTGTTCGACAGCCCCGATCGCGGGCGCCCCGCGCGCGCCCGCGGGCGTCGCTGAGACCGCGGTCAACGCTGTCGTCTACCCGCTAGAACCCATCGCAATCGCCCAAGTCGCGGTCATGCCCCGCCCACCGCGTGCGCGGGGACCTCGCCCCACAGCTGCTCCAGGCGGTAGTACTCGCGCATCGCGGGCGTGAATATGTGCACGACCACGTCGAGATAGTCCATCAGGATCCAGTCGCCCCTGCCCAGCCCCTCGACCCGGCGCGGGAGCACGCCGTGCTCGTGCTTGCATCCCTGCAGGATGCCGTCGTGGATCGCTTTGGTCTGGCGCTCGGTGTTGCCCGTGCAGATCACGAACCAGTCGGTGTAGCCCAGCACCTCGCGCAGATCCAGCTCGATCACGTCGCCGGCCTTCTTCTCGGCCGCATACCGCGCGATCTCGCCCAGCAGCTCCTCGGGGCGCCATCGATGCGGGCTCGGTGGATTGGGGAGACGTCACGTGTTCCCGCCAATGGTGGCAGACGTCCCGCCCAGGTCAGAGGCATCGACCGAGCTAGACGTATCGCCAGAGCCATACAGACCGTGCTCGGCGATGTACCCGGCGACCGCCTCGCCCACAAGCTCGCCCACCGGCTCCCCCGCGGCGATCTGCTCGCGCACGAACGAGGAGGAGACGGCGACACGGTCCATCTTCAGCAGCGTGATTCGCGGCCGCGGGCCAACTCCAGGGGCGGGGTCGGGGGCGCCAGGCACTGCGGGGAGCGCGACCGACAGCAACGCCTCCTGCACGTCCTCGCAGCCCGGCTCGTCGCGCTCGGCGACCGCCAGGCCCGCCAGCTCCAGCAGCCGCGCCGGCTCGCGCCAGCCCGGCAGCGTGCGCGCCGTGTCGGCTCCCACGATCAGCGTCAGCTCGGCGTCAGGTTGCTCGTCATGGATGGCCTGCAGGGTATCCACCGTATAGGACACTCCCCCCCGCTCGATCTCCAGCGCCGATGCCTCGACGCCCGGCTCGTGCGCGACCGCCAGGCAGCACATCTGAAGGCGGTGCTCCGCGCCCGGATCCTCGTGCGCGATCGGCTTGTTCGGGGCGACGCTGGCGGGCATCAGCAGCACTCGCTCCAGGTCCAGCTCGGCGCGCGCGTGACGGGCCAGCGCGAGGTGTCCGACGTGCGGCGGGTTGAACGTCCCGCCGAGTATGCCCACGCGCGCCACTGAAGTCGTTCAACTGCGGACGTGTCCGTCGCCCGTGAGGAGGTACTTGAACGTGCACAGCTCCCGCAGCCCGATCGGCCCGCGCGCATGCAGCTTCTGGGTCGAGTTGCCGATCTCCGCGCCCATCCCCAGCTCGCCGCCGTCGGTGAACCGCGTCGATGCGTTCACATACACGCACGCCGCGTCGACACCCAGCTGGAACGCGCGCGCGGCGCCGGTGTCGCGCGTCACGATCGCCTCGGAGTGTCCCGACCCGTAGCGGCTGATGTGCTCGATCGCCTGCTCCACCGAGCCGACCACGCCGACCGCCAGGGTCAGCGCCAGGTACTCGGTGGCCCAGTCCTCCTCGGTGGCCTGCGCCAGCGCCGTCACGGGGACGCCCTCCGCCGGGGCCGCGCCGTTCGCGCTGAGCTCGCCGCTCGCGCTGGCCGCACCGTTCGCGGCGGACACGTCGCCCGCGCCCGCCTGCGTGGTCAGGATCTCGTGGGTGCGAGCGTCCACGCGCAGGCTCACACCCGCCGCGCTCAGCGCGCCCGCGATCCGCGGCAGGAACGCCTCGGCGATGGCCTCGTGCACGAGCAGCGTCTCGGCGGCGTTGCACACGCCCGGGCGCTGGGTCTTGGCGTTCATCACGATCTCCAGCGCCTGATCGAGATTCGCGGACGCATCGACATACACGTGACAGTTGCCCGAGGCGGCATATATGACGGGAACGCTCGCAACCTTCTGGAGCGCGGCCTTCAAGCCCTCCCCGCCGCGCGGGACGATCAGATCGACGGTCTCGCTCTGGGTGGCGAGCTCGGCCAGCTCCTCGCGCCCGCCGCCCGCCACAAGGCCGACGCACCCCTCTGCCAGCCCCGCGCCGACCGCGGCCTCGGCGGCGATCCGGACCAGCGCGGCGTTTGAGTGCTCCGCGCTGGAGGAGCCGCGCAGGACGATCGCGTTGCCCGACTTGATGCACAGCGCCGTCGCGTCGATCGTGACGTTCGGGCGCGCCTCATACACGACCGCGACCACGCCCAGCGGCACGCGCACCTTGCGCACATCCAGCCCATTGGGCAGGCGCCGGCCATCGATCACCTCGCCGACCGGGTCTGGCAGCGCAACGATCTGCTGCACCGCGCGGGCGATCGCCTCGATCCGGGCCTCGTCCAGCATGAGCCTGTCCAGCAGCGCGTCGCTCAGCCCGGCTTCCGCGCCCGCCTCCATGTCGCGGGCGTTGGCCTGCAGGATCTCCTGCGTGTGCGCGATCAGCGCCCGTGCAATCGCCGTGAGCGCCGCGTCCTTGCGGGCGGTGTCCGTCTGCGCGAGCTCGCGCGCGGCGCGCCTGGCCGCGCGGCAGACCTCACCCACCGGTGTCGTGGCGGCAGTTGTCGTCGTCACAGCCATCGAACAAGCATAGATCGACCTCAGTCCAGGACCAGATAGTCCCGGTGCACCGCCTCGTCGCTCGCACGCGGCAGCAGCTCGCGGACGGCCGCCGACTGCATGCCCATCACCCGGCGCAGCTCCGGGGCGGAGTAGTTGCAGATGCCCTTCGCCACTGGTCTCAACCGGCCACCGGCGGCCACATCGCGCTCGATGATGTCCACCGCATCCCCGGCATCGAAATCTTCCTGCACATCGATCACGCCGACCGGCAGCAGGCTGGCGCTGCCCTCACGCACCGCACGCGCGGCGCCTTGGTCGACGATCAGCCTGCCCCGCGACGGCTTCGCGTACTTCAGCCATAACTTAAACGAGCTGTAGCGGGCCTCACGCGCGGCGAACCGCGTGCCGGCGCGCTCGCCCGCGAGCACGCGCGCAAGCGCGTCCTCGCTCAGGCCGTTGCAGATCGTCGTGGTGATCCCGGCGGCCGTGGCCATGTCGGCGGCGACCACCTTCGAGCGCATCCCACCCGAGCCCAGCGGCGAGGTCGTGTGGCCGATCTCGAGCTCCTGGAGAGCCGCGAAGTCGGTGACCTCCTCGATCAGCCGCGCGTCCGCTCGCAGGCGCGGATCGGCTGTGTAGAGGCCGTCGATGTCCGTCAGCAGGATCAGCTCCTCGGCGCCAACGAGCACCGCCACCTGGGCGGCAAGAAAGTCGTTGTCGCCGAATGAGATCTCATCGGTCGCGGTCGTGTCGTTCTCGTTGATCACGGGCAGCACTCGCCAGGCCAGCAGCGTGGAGAGCGTCTGGCGCGCGTTCAGGTAGTGCGTGCGCGCGGACATGTCAAAGAACGTCAGCAGCACCTGCGCGCTCCTCACACCCCGCTCGTGCAGCAGCTCGTCATACACCCGATACAGCTTGCCCTGCCCGACCGCGCTGGCGGCCTGCAGCTCCCCGATCGCGCTCGGACGCTGGTCCAACCCCATCGTGCGCATCCCCCGCGCGATCGCCCCGCTGGTGACGATGATCGCCTCGCCGCCCGTTCGGTGCAGCTGCGCGGCGGCGTCGCACACGTGCGCCAGCGCATCCTCGCGCAGCTCGCCGTCGGAGTCGGCGACGACGCTGGAGCCCAGCTTGATCACTACGCGTTTCATGGCGATACGCAGCGTAGACGGTCGTTATTGTTTTGACTTGCCGCGTACGCGCCGACGGGCCGCTTCCAGCGATTCGATGTCGACCACGTCCTGCGGCCGGCCCACGGCGCGCTTCATCGCGATCAGATCGTCGATCGAGGCCACGCGCACCTTGATCCCGTCGATGTCCACCTCGCTCGCCCGTCGCCGCAAGGCGGAATAGCCCGGAGAGCCGTCTGGATCGACGAGCAGATCGATGCCTCCGTCAGGCGTGGTGAGAGTCAGGATCTGTGTCCACCGGAGAGTGCGCCCATCCGGCACGAATGGGAGATCCTCATCAGCTTGGCGCAGCTTCGCCCCGAGCTCGACCAGTACCGCTCCGAGCCGATCCAGATTCTCCTGCTCGGAGGCGTAGCAAATGTCGAGATCCTTGGTGAATCGAGGACTCGCCTGCAGGATCACCGCCACGCCACCAATAACGACGAAGTCGACCTCGCCCTCGGTCAGCCGCTGCAGCAGAGCGCGCAGCCGGAGGTCGGGGTAGGCCGACCAAAGCTCAGACGCATTCACCGCGACTCCGTGCGCCGGCCAGCGACAGCATGCGCGCTTGGACAAACATGGTTTCGATACCACGGACCCGCTCGGCCGGTGACAGTTCCAGCTGCTGGCGGATCAGGCTCTCATCCACGCCCGCACGCCGCGGTGGCGCATCCAGCGTCAAACGATGCCCGGTCGCCCACAGCGCGCCGTCGAGAGTGTCCACGGTGGGGTTCGCGCCCGGCCGCTCCAGCTTGGCCACGGCCGCCTGGCTGATCCCCAGCCGGCGGGCGAGCTCTGCCTGGGTGAGTCCGGCCTGGCGGCGCGCAGCTTTGAGCAGTGAGGCTGACTCGGACATGCCAAGATTATAACCCAGAGGTTGTATCCGTACAAGCCGATCTCGCTCTCGTACGTGCACTTCTTTGTATTCACTCAATCTACGCGGGCATACCCGGATCAAGCTCGAACAGGACTCCGGCGATGCGCACCTCATCGCCCGCGACGAACCCCTCGCGCTGCAGCGCGTCGAGCACCCCGATCCTGCGCAGGCGCTCCTCGAGGTAGGCGAGCGCGTCCTCGTTGTCGACGTCGTATCGGCTCAGCAGCCGTTCGATCCCGCGGCCGCTCACCGCATACGAGCCGCCACCGACGCGCTGCACCTCAAAACCGCGCCCTGAGCCCCCGCGGGCGCCGGGCCGGAAGACCATGTGCTCGGCCAGCTCCTCCTCCCGCTTCTCCTTGCCGGCGCTCGGGGGGGCGCTCCCCGCGCGAGCGGCCGTGCTCGCAGGCGTAGCCTCGGGCACGATCCGCAGCAGCAGCTCACCCAGCTCGCGCACGCCCGCCCCGGTGGCGCTCGAGGTCGCCAGCACCGGCACATCCGGGCCGAGTCGCCGCTCCCACTCGGCGACCGCCTCGCGCGCGCGCTCGGGAGTGACGAGATCGGCCTTGGACAGCGCCAGCACGCGCGGCAGCGCCACCAGGCGCTCGTTGTGGGCGGCCAGCTCGTGCTCGATCGCGGCGTGGTTCACAGCCGCGCCGGCGGGGTGGGCGGGATCCGGATCCCCGGACAGCTCGGGTGCGACGTCAAGCACGTGCACGAGCAGCCGGGTGCGCTCGACGTGGGCCAGGAAATCGTGCCCGAGACCTGCCCCGTCGCTGGCGCCCTCGATCAGCCCGGGGATGTCCGCCACCACGAGCTGGCGGCGTGAGAGCTCGTCTTCGAGCATGCCCAGCACTGGGGAGAGCGTCGTGAACGGATAGCTGGCGATCTTCGGCGTGGCGCGTGTGAGGCGCGAGAGCAGCGAGGACTTGCCCGCGTTGGGCATCCCCACGAGCCCGATGTCGGCCAGCAGTCTCAACTGCAGCTCGATCCAGCCCTCCTCGCCGGGCAGCCCCCGCTCGGCGAACCGTGGCGCCTGGCGCGTGGGGGTGGCAAACCGCTTGTTGCCCCGCCCACCGGCGCCGCCGCGCGCGATCGTGGCGCGCTGGCCATGCGCCATCAGCTCCCAGCGGTGGCCGCGCAGGTCATCCGACCCCTCCGCGTCCCCACTGCCCTCCCCCGCCTCCCCCCGGACTTCCGTTCCGGGCGGCACCCTGATCTCAAGCGTCTCGCCGTCCGCGCCGTGCCTGAGCGAGCCTTCGCCGTGCCCTCCCCGCCCGGCGTGGTACTGGGTCCTGCGCCGGAATCCGTGCAGGTCGCGCAGCGACTCGTCACACACGAGCACCACCTCCCCCCCGCGCCCGCCGTCCCCGCCGTCGGGCCCGCCGCGCGGCACTTTCGCTTCGCGGCGAAAGCTCATGCAGCCATCCCCCCCGGCCCCTGCCCTGACGTGAATCCTCGCGCGGTCGTGCAGCATCGTTCGGCAATCGTGACAGCCCCGCTCGTGACGGGACCACGGAGCGCTTCGCCGCCGGCCCTGGCGGTGCCCAGGCTAGGCGCCCGTGCCGTCGCCGCCGATCGACGATCCACGTGATTGTCGATCGTCCGGCAGCACGCTCACCACACGCCCGCGCCGGCCGGTGCTGAACTGCACGGTCCCCACCGCCCGCGCGTACAGCGTGTCATCCTTGCCGATGCCTACACCGGCGCCCGGCTTGAATTTGGTGCCGCGCTGGCGCACGATGATCTCTCCGCCGGTGACCGCCTGCCCGGCGAACGTCTTCACGCCGAGGCGCTGAGCGTTCGATTCGCGCCCGTTGCGGCTCGACCCGAGTCCCTTCTTATGCGCCATCTGTCTTCGTCTCCTCGTCCTTCTCGTCGGTGTCGGGGGCTTTCGTCATGGCGGCAGTCGTCTTGGCCGCAGTCGTCTTGGGGGCGCCGGTGGCTTTTGCCGGCGCCGCTTTGGCTCGCGCCGGCTTCGCGGACCCCGCCGCCGGTTTGACGGACCCCGCTTTGGCAGACGCCGGTCTCGCCGGCCCCGCCTCGGCCGACGCGGGCTTCGCCGGCCTCGCTTTGGTGGACGCGGGCTTTGCGGCCACCGGCGCCGCCCCGGCCTTCGCCCCCACGCCCGGCTGGCCGTCGCCCAACCCGAGCTCGGTGACCTCAATCCTGGTCAGCTCCTGACGGTGACCGGTGCGCCGCTTGTAGCCGCGCTTGGGCTTGAACTTGAACACGCGCAGCTTCTCACCGCGCTCGTGCGCGAGCACTCGCGCTGTGACCGTCACCTTCGCCAGGCCGGCCTTGTCGAACACGGCCTCCTCGGAGCGATACAGGATCGGCTGCAGCGCCACGCTCTCGCCCTCGGCGGCCGACAGCCGCTCGACCAGCAGCCGCTGGCCGCGCTCGACACGGTACTGCTTTCCGCCTGTCTTCACGATCGCGTACATGAGGGTATTCAGCCGATGCCTTTCCTATGACTCCGTGCCCGTCTCGGCCGCGCTGGCCTTGGCCTTGGCAGCCGAACGGCGTCGCCCGCCCCTGCGGCCGCGACGCCGAGGCTTGGATTGTAGGCCATCCTCGCCTGCCTGCGCTCCCTCCTGCTCGGGCGGAGCAGCCGGCACATCCGCCGGCTGCGCCGCCGTGCCATCGCGATCCGGGGTCCCACCATCGGCGCGCGCGGCGGCGGACTCTGGCTCTGGCTCTGACTCGGGCTTGAGCTCGGGCTCGACGACGTCCGCGGCGAGCGCGGGGGCATCCGGCCGGGGCTCGGCGGACACGTCCGGCTTGGACGCGCTCCGCCTGCGGGGGGGTTTGCGCCCGCGAGCCGGCGTCGGAGCACGCGGCGCGGGTGTGATCACCTCGCCGGACTCGTCCAGCAGCAGCGCGCTGGCAGCTGTGCGCCCGACCTGATCGATGCGCACCATCCGCTTCTCGCCGACATGCGGCGCGGCACCGGCGATCGAGATGATGTAGCCGTCGATTTTGGCGACTGCGTCGTCGACGTCATACATGTGCGGCTCGACGATCTCCACGAGCACCTCATCGCCCTGGCGGAAGGGCAGCGCGCGCTCCTCGACCTCCTCACGCGTGCCCGCGAACGTGATCGCGAAGTGCTCGAGCGTGAGGCCCTCGGAGCCCTCGAACAGGAACGACTTGCCCGTCTGGGACTCCAGCGCTCCCAGCACGCGCGAGCCGTGACCGGTGAACTGGGTGCTCACGCGCGGGTTCATCTGCACGAGCAGCGCCTGCGCCTCCGGGTGCTCGACGGCGACGTCGCGCAGCCTGCGCTCGAACTCGATCGCGATCGTCTCCTCGCTCTTGATCACGCCCTCGCCCTCGCACGTGGGACAGGCTCGGCTCATGATCTCGCGCACGCCCTCGGTCACGTTCTGACGGGTCATCTCGACCAGGCCGAGCTTTGAGATCTCGGCGGTGAACGTCTTCGTGCGATCTTCGTCGAGCGCCTTGCGCAGCGTCTTCATCACGGCGTCGCGATTGCGCGCGCGGGCCATGTCGATGAAGTCGATCACGATGATCCCGCCGATGTCGCGCAGTCGCAGCTGATTGACGACCTCCTCGGCCGCCTCGAGGTTCGTTTTCGTGATCGTGTCCTCCAGCCCGGCGCCCTTTCCCCGGCCGATGAAGCTGCCGGAGTTGACGTCGATCACGGTCAGCGCCTCGGCGTAGTCGATGATCAGATAGCCCCCGCTGGGCAGATCGACACGGCGCGAGAGCACGCCTTCGATCGCCTGCTGGACGCCATAGGCCTCGAACAGCGGCTGCTTCTGACCCTCCCACAGCTCGACGCGCTGCACCAGCTCGGGCGCGGTGCGCGTGAAGAAGGACGCGAGCCGGCGGTACTGCTGCTCGTCGTCGACGATCGCGCGCTCGAAGTGGGCCGAGAAGATGTCGCGCACCACGCGCACCGACAGGTCGGCCTCCTGGAAGACGAGATCCGGCGCGACGGTCTCCTGCACACGCTTGACGAGCACCTCGTGCAGCTTGTGCAGGTACTTGAGCTCGCGTTCGAAGTCCTCGCGCTTGGCCCCGTGCGCGGCGGTCCTGACGATCGCGCCGCCCTCGCCGAGATCGAGCTTGGCCGTCTGCCTGCGCAACCGCTCGCGCTCTTTGTCCTCCAGGCGCCGGGAGACGCCGACACCCTCGCCCGTGGGGGCGTAGACCATGTAGCGGCCGGCGATCGTGAGCTCCATCGACAGGCGCGCGCCCTTGGTCTTGAGCGGGTCCTTGATCACCTGAACGACGATCTCCTGACCCGGCTTGAGCAGCTCTGAGATCTTGTTCTGAGCGCCTCCGCGCCCGCGCCGGGCGATCTCCACGCCGGGGAGCACGATCTCATCGACGTGCAGAAACCCGTTCTTCTCCAGGCCGATGTCGACGAACGCGGCCTCCAGCCCGGGCAGGACGTTGTCGACCTTGCCCTTGTAGATGTTCCCCACGATCGAGCGCCCGCCACGGCGCTCGAGGTAGAGCTCAGCTATCCGGTAGCCGGCTCCCGGCTTGCCGTCGCCGGGTTTGCGCCGGCCATTCCTCGAGGAGGACTTCGCGGCGCCCGGTGTTCCGGTCGCCTCCAGCAGCGCGACGCGCGTCTCCGCGCGGTCGACGCTCACAAGCACTTGCTTTTTCAATTTTTCGATCCAGTCTGAGAATTGTCATGTCTAAAATGTCATGTCTAATAAAGCGGCACGCTGCCCTTCAGCGCAGCCGAGGCGCGTGCCCGGACGTAGATTGACTGCAGCAGACCTACGGCCAGCAGAGTGGTGATCACCGACGAGCCGCCATAGCTCATCAGGGGCAGCGTGACGCCGGTGATCGGCATGATCCCAATGGTCATTCCCACGTTTACGAACACTTGAAACATCAGCATAGCCGCTACACCGGCGGCGACGAGCGCGCCGAACAGGTCCTTGGACAGCGTCAGGATGCGCAGCGTGCGCCAGATCAAGAGCGCATACAGGCACAGCACGAGCCCGGCGCCGAGGAAGCCGTACTGCTCGCCAACGGCGGCGAACACGAAGTCGGTGTCGTCCTCGGGCACGAAGTTCAAGCGGATCTGGGTGGCGTTGCCCCCGCGGCCGGTCTTCTGACCGGAGCCGATCGCGATCTTCGACTCGTCCAGCTGATAGTCCCCTCGTTTCTGGGGATTGTTCGAGGGATGCAGGAACGCCGTCAGCCGTTCTGTCTCGTACGGCTTGAGCACGTGCACCCCGGCGGCCGGCGCCGCGAGCAGGACGAACGTCAGCGACACGACGACCAGCGCCACGAGCGCGCCCAGCTGACGCCAGGAGGCCCCCGCCACGAGCAGCAGTACGAACGCGATCACCATGTACACCATCCCCGAGCCGAGGTCCGGCTGGGCGATCACGAGCATCGCGGGGATGAGCGCCGCGAGCATCACCCGCGCGGTCGTGTCGCGCTCGCGCAACCGGCGCGCGCGGTCGACCACGAACGCCGACAGTGCCAGGATCAGCAGAACCTTGCCGATCTCCGAGGACTGAAACGAGAAGAACGGGAGGCTGATCGCGCGCTGGGCGCCGTTGGCGGAGTGGCCCGCCCCCAGCACCGCCAGGATGCTGAGGATCAGCAGCGCGTAGATCCCGTTTTTCAGCGGCCGCAGCCGCGCGTAGTCGATACGCGCGAGCACGAGCATCAAGAGCCCGCCGATCACCAGGTAGATCGCCTGGCGGTTGACGTAGTAGTTGGGATCGCCAGGTATCGCTTCGCGCGTGGCCGTCCCCAGCGTCATCACCGAGGCGACCCCCAGCCCGGCTACGGCGAGCGTCAGCAGAGGATCGAGCGGCAAGCCGAGCCGTTTGCGGGAGCCCGCCTGGTGCGCGGGCTGCTGCTCGATGCGCTCGGGGGCTTTGATCGGGCTGTTCAGGGGCGTGGGCATCGACTGCTCAGGGACGCGGGCGAGGACTGTTCAGAGGGGTGGGCATAGGTCGATCAGAACGTCTTCGATGTCCCGACAACGAACTTCTCGGGCTGGCCGAACCACTTCGCTGCGATCAGCCGGGCGATCGGCGCGGCGGTTTCGGCGCCGAACCCGCCTTCTTCCACGGTCACCGCGATCACGATCGGGCGAGTGGGGTCGTTGATGAAGCACATGTACCACGACTGTTCCAGGTGCGGAGGACGTTCGGCGGTGCCCGTCTTACCGTAGACGGGGTGCTGTTCCTGGTTCCACCCCGTCCACACGTCCGCGGAGGTGCCGCCCGGCTGGCTGGCGGCCTCGTGGATGCCCTGCATCACGAGGCTGAGGTCTTCGTCGTTCAGGTGCACGGGGCGCGCCGGCGGGGAGGGCAGGCTCTGCACCAGGCCGCCGGTCGAGGATTCGTCGATCTGCAGCCCCAGGTGGGGACGTACGACCTCGCCGTAGCCGCCGTGCAGGTAGGCGTTGGCGAGCGTCGAGTAGGCCACCGCCATCTGCAGCGGATTGGTCTGCAGGGAGCCCTGGCCGACCGCCAGGTCCATGTTGTAGCCGACCGTCCACGGCTCGCCCGGTTCAGCCACGATGTGGCACGGGTGGCCGTGGTGCGCGCGCTGACACCTGGCTTCTTCCTTGTTCTGCTGCACCAGCCATTCCCGGCTGGGAACGGTGCCGGTCGTCTCGCTCGGCAGGTCGATCCCCGTCTGCCTGCCGATCCCGAGCTCGTGGGCCTTGCTCTGGATCACGTTGCCGTGGCTGTTGGCCAGCTCGCCGACCGTGAAGAAGTAGGTGTCCGAGGAGACCTTCAGCGCTTCGACCAGTCCCACCGCCCCGTAGTCGGCGTGGCCGGCGTTGCAGAACTGCTCGCCGCCGACGTCGATGCACTGGCCGGCGCCGAGACCCTCGCTCGGGTTGATCACGCCCGCTTCCAGGGCGGCCATCGCAGTGATCGGCTTGAACGCCGAACCGGTCGGATAGGCGCCGTTGGTCGCCCGATCGACCAGCCGGGAGGGGACTTCTTCGCTGCCGCCGGCGCCCGTCACGCCCTCCAGTTCGTGGTATTCGCGTTCGGTCAGCGGTTTGGTGAACTTGTTGGGGTCGAACGACGGGTAGGAGCCGATCGCGAGCACTTCGCCGTTGAGCGGATCCATCGCCACGAACCCCCCCGCGGGGGCCGGTTTGCCGCCCGCGCGTGCATTTTCGATCCCCTGGAACAGCGCCCTTTCCCCCTCGCGCTGCAGGCCCAGGTCGAGCGTCGTCTTCAGGCTGTAGCCGGCGGTGGGCGGCGTCGACCGCAGGCGCGTGGGCACGGGATAGCCTTCGGAGTTGACCTGCACGCGCTGCTCGCCGTCGCGGCCGCGCAGATAGCGGTCGTAGCGGTACTCCAGTCCTTCCTGGCCGACGACCGTCCCCTGCTGAACGCCCCGAAAGGCGGGTTTTGCGAGCTCTGTTTTGGAGACCTGGCCGACGTAGCCGAGCACGTTCGCGGCCATCTCGCCGTAGGGGTAGGCGCGAATCGAGACCGGCTGCTGGGTGACCCCGGGGTATCTGCGCTGCTGCTCGGCGAGCACGGTCAGCACGCCGCGCCCGGCGTCGGTCTTGATCGTCACGGGAGCATAGGGGACCGAGGTGCGGCCCTTGATAACAAGCGCCTCGATGTGAGCCGCGCTCATACCGAGCAGCCTCCCCAGTCGCCGGTAAAGCACGAGCCGCGGATGACCAGCGGGCGGCAGCGCCGAGGGCACGATCTGCACCGCGTTGGTGACCGTGCTTTCGACGATCGGCTGGCCTTGGCGGTCGAGGATCTGCCCGCGCGGCGCGGGGATCGGCAGTTCGCGCACGCTGTTGGCGGCCGCTTCCTGGACGTACTGTTCGCCGGTCAGCACCTGCAGGTACCACAGCCGGAAGAAGATCACCCCGAACATCACGACGGCGATCCCGCCGAGGATCGCCACCCGCAGCGCCATCTGCGGCGAGACCGGCGGCACGCGCGTCGAGGAGCCGGGGGACCCGCCGTCTGGGGCGTCGCCGGGACGGAAACGCTCGATCGCGCTCATATTTGCGCCACGCTCTCACGGGCACGCAGGGCAAGCTGGTCAAGAATTTGAAGGCCCATCCGCCCCGCGTGATGTGCTTCGCACACGAGCGACCGAGGACGCTGGCCGATCCCGGACGATCGGTCCAGCGCCGCCATGCGTGTTCGTGAGCTCATGTCCTCGACAGCGGGCTTAGCCCACCGGTCGTATATGCGCGGCGCCGGCGCCGGCGGGGATCCTGGGGCAGGCCGCCGATCAGACAGCGGCGCACGAGCACCCACATCGGCAGCGCGACGATCGTATTAACCACGATCCCGAGCACGATCTGGCGCAGCAGCTCCAGGCTGACGGGTGCGTCGACGCCGAGCATGAACTCCATCAGCGAGTAGCCGACGAGCGCCGCGGCCGTAGCAACGGCGCCCACGAGCAGCGGCGTCAGCGCGGCCTGGGGGTCGCGCGCCTCGCGCAACCGCCCCGACCAGTAGCCGACGAGCGTGAACACGAGCGAGGTCAGCCCGAGCGTCTGCGCCAGCGCCAGGTCGACGAGCAGGCCGATCGCGAACCCGCTGACCGCGCCCACCGTCGAGCCGCACAGCAGACCGACGAACGCGACCAGCAGGATCGACAGGTCGACGGTCACGCCGAACACGGGCACCTCCGAGACCACCCCGATCTGGAAGAACACGATCGCGATCGCGATCGCGGCGATTCGCGCGATCAACCCGTTCGATACGGCCGGGCCGCCCATCAGCCTGCTCCGGTCGAGGCGATCTGCCCGGCGCCGCCGGCTTCGGCGCCCGCCTGCTGACCCGAGGGCAGGCTGGAAACGACACTGCTCACGCGGGCGGCCTGCGAGCCCGGCGCGACGGTGAGCACCTGCACGACGTCGAGGTTGCGCAGGTCCGCGAGCGGGTGGACGTTGACCGACTTGTACGCGCTTTCTTCGTTGCTGGAAGTCACCTGTCCGATCGGGATGCCGCGCGGATAGAGGGAGTCGTAGGGAGGCGTCACGGTGCCGGAGGTGTACACGTATTCGCCTTTGACGGCCGGCGTTTCGTTCGGCAGATACCCGAGCAGCAGATCGTTCGGTTCGCCCACCTTCGGCTGCACGATGCCGGTCGCCGCACTCGTGCCGATGCGCGCGCTCACGCCCATCGTGCTGTCGGTGATGAGGCTGACCTGGGCGCCGTCGGCGACGACCTCGGTGACCTTGCCGACGAGTCCTTCGCTGTTGATCACGGGGTCTTCGAGCCGCACGCCCGCCGAGCTGCCCTCATCGATCAGCACGGTCGAGTACCAGATGTTCGGCGTCTGGCTGACGACCGTCGCCGTGACCGGCCGGTAGTCGGAGACGCTCAGCTGGTTGTCGAGGTGGAACATGTTCAGAAGCTCGCCATAGGACTGCTGATCGACCCGCTCGGCCACGACTTCCCGGCGCAGTTTGTCGACCTGCTTGCGCAGTTCGGCATTCTGGCTCTTGGCATGCAGCACTTCGTCGATCGAGCTGAACAGGTCGCGCACCGGCTTCAGCGCCTTGTTGGCGCCATCCTGGATCGGGGCGACGACCGTCAGAAAGCCGCGCTGCACCGAGTGCAGGCGCCCGCTGGGAGCCTCGCCGAAGTAGGCGGTCAGAAGTATCAGGGAGAGCACGACGAGCAGCGCGAGCACCGCACGCCGACGCCGGACCGTCTTGTCATACACGAGTCATGGCCTTCCAAAGCGTTCATGGGACAGGGTACGCACCGTTCGCGATCGATGCTCCATCCTTGCACGCCCGCGAGGGGGCCGGGCCCACCCCGGCCTCGGCCGGCGTGAGGAGACGCGACGCACGCCGACCAGCGGATCGCAGCGGAACGGCCGCCTCGCTCACCGGCGCCGCCGGTTGCGTGAACTGCGGTTCGAGCGGTGGATCGCCTCGAACTCCTCCAGCGATCGTCCCGAGCCGACCGCGACGCACGTCAATGGAGACTCGGCCAGGTGGGCAGGCATCTGCGTCTCCTCGCGCAGCCGCTCGTCCAAACCCTGCAGCAGCGAGCCTCCGCCCGCAAGCATGATGCCGCGGTCCATGATGTCCGAGGCCAGCTCGGGCGGGGTGCGGTCGAGTGTCTCCTTGACCGCGTCGACGATCTGGTTGAGCGGTTCCGCGAGCGCCGTGCGGATCTCCTCGCTGGTGAGCACGACGGTCTTGGGCAGCCCGGAGACCATGTCGCGCCCGCGAATCTCCGCCTGCAGCTCCTCAGCCATAGGACAGGCCGAGCCGATCTCGAGCTCGAGCTCCTCGGCGGTCTGCTGGCCGATGAGCAGCTTGTACTCTTTCTTGGCGTAGTTGATGATCGCCTCGTCCATCTCATCGCCGCCGACGCGGATCGACTGCGACACGACGATCCCGCCGAGGGAGATGACCGCCACCTCAGAGGTGCCCCCGCCGATGTCGACGACCATCGAGCCCGTCGGCTCTCCCACCGGCAGCCCCGCTCCGATCGCCGCGGCCATCGGCTCCTCGATCAGGTACGCGGTGCGCGCGCCCGCGGACAGGCACGCCTCCTCGACGGCGCGCTTCTCCACGCCGGTCACGCCCGAGGGCACGCACACGACCACGCGCGGGTGCGCCCAGCGGTTCTGGTGGACCTTCTGGATGAAGTGTCTGAGCATCTGCTCGGTCACGTCGAAGTCGGCGATCACGCCGTCCTTGAGCGGGCGGATCGCCTGGATCGTGCCGGGCGTGCGGCCGAGCATGCGCTTGGCCTCGATGCCGACCGCATGGACTTCGCCGGTGCGCGAGTCGATCGCCACGACGCTCGGCTCGGACAGCACGATCCCGCGCCCGCGCACGTACACGAGCGTGTTCGCGGTGCCGAGATCGACCGCCATGTCGCGGCCGCCGAATCCTGTCAGGTAGGTGAAGATGCTCATCGGTCGGGTTGAGTGCGTCCGTCGGCTCACGCGCACACACGCTGGAGCTCGGCTGCGCCCCTTCGATTCGAGCGTTTCCGGCGGCCGATCGTCGCCCGCGGCAGTCTAGCGGACCGCAATCTCTGCCCACCACGGCTGCGAGGGGATTTGCAGGCAGTACGCCGCTCCGCTTCAGGTCCGCAGGAGCCCCGGGCAGATGTCGAGCAGCGTCGCCACCGGCAGCCCGACGACGTTCTCGTAATCGCCCTCGATCGAGCGCACGAGCGCCGCGCCGGCCCCCTGGATCGCATAGCCCCCGGCTCGCTCGCGCCACTCGCCGGTTGCGATGTACCAGTCGAGCAGCGCAGCGTCGATCGCGCGGAACGTGACCGCTGTGCGGGCGATCGCCACGCGCTCCCCGCCGTCGGGCTCGAGCAGCGCCAGCCCGCTGAGGACCTCATGCGTAGCGCCCGCCAGCGCCAGCAGCATCCCACGCGCCGCGTGCTCGCCGGCGGGCTTGCCGTAGATCGCGCCGTCGAGTGCAACCAGCGTGTCGCACCCGAGCACCGCCTCGCCGGCGCCCGGGATCTGAGCCGCGCGGGCCTTGCGCAGCGCGTTCTCGCGCGCGACATTCGGCGGATCGCCCTCGCTGCGCTCCGGCACGTCAGTGGCGCGCACGGTGAACGTGACCCCCAGGCGCTCCAGGATCGCCAGCCGCTGGGGCGAGCTCGAGGCCAGAACCAATCGAGGAGGCGGCTCAGAAGGTGTCAGCCGGTCCTCCTCGGTGGCCGGAGCTCGTGAGGTTTGTGGCAAGCTTTTGACCAATATGGGGGAGGCGACTAGAGCTCGGGGAAGAACAGCGCGGCCTCGCGCGCGGCGGACTCGGGCGAGTCCGAGCCGTGGACCATGTTGGCGCCCATCTCGATCGCGTAGTCGCCACGGATCGAGCCGGTCGCGGCCTCCAGCGGATCGGTCGCGCCGATCACCTGTCGTGCCGCCCTGACGGCCTCGGCGCCCTCCAGCACCATCGCCACGATCGGGCCCGAGGTGATGAAGTCGACCAGCTCGCCGAAGAACGGGCGCTCTGAGTGCTCGGCGTAGTGGCGCTCAGCCAGCTCGCGGGTCACGGTCATGTGCGCCAGCGCAACGATCTCAAGGCCCTTGCGCTCGAAGCGGGCGATTATCTCGCCGCTGAGACCCCGCGCGAACGCGTCGGGCTTGACGAGGATCAGCGTTCGGTCCATGGCTTCCTTTGCTTGGATTGGCGGTGTTCGTCAGGAGGTGGGGCGTGGACGGCGAGCGCGTCCGGAGCTCCGTGAGCGCGACGAGGACGGCTCGGGCGCCGCCACGGGCTTGACCCTGGCGGCATCCTCCTCGCCTCCGGAGGAGGGCGTGACGGCGGGCAGGTCGATCTGCGCGTGGTCTGGCTCGATCCCGAGCGAGACGTCGCGCCCGAGCGAGGCATCGTCCTCGCTCAGCAGGGACTCCTCTTCGGTTGACGCTCGACGTCGGCGTTTGCGCCGCGTGGGCGCGATCGCGCCCGGCACCTCGGTCTCGCAGTACGGGCAGATCGTCCACGCCTGATCGAGCGGGCGCTGGCAGTTCACGCAGCGCTCCTTGAGCTTGCGCAGGCAGCTGGGACAGCGAACGAAGTCGCGCTCGATCCGATAGTCGCAATGCGGGCACAGCGAGCCGTCGAGCTCGTGCAGGCGCGCCTCGGCGGCCCGCATCTCCAGTTCGCGCTCGCGCACGTCCTCCAGGTACTCGGGCGGGCGCAGGATCACGTAGACGATCGTGCCGACGAACGGGAACAGCGACGTCACCGTTGCGCAGCCGACGAGCATCGGATCGAGGATGCGCCGCCGGGCGTCCGCGTAGGTCCAGTAGATCAACGAGAAATACAGGACGACGACGAACAGGATCAGCAGGTCGATGGCCAGGTTCAGACCGCTGCTTTCTATTCCGAAATATGCGAGCGGGGGCATCGGGCGGCTGAGTTTAGAGAAACAGCCGGCCAAATCCGTAGCCGGCGGCGAAGAATACGAGTATGACCAGGGCCACGATCAGCGCAACTGCGCCGATCATCGTGAGCACGGAGGGGCCGTCATCGTTCATGTGGCATCCATCTGGTTCAGCCTTGCGGAGCAGCCTGCCGCGACAGCAGCGTAGCGGAGGCGTCCTGTGGCTGGCGCAGCAGATCGCCGATGAGGTAGACCGAGCCCGTGACGAGCACGGCCCTGCCATTCCGATCCCCATCCTCGCCTTCCCCGGCCCAGCGGCGCGCCTGCTCGAGCGCCCGCCGCGGCTGAGGCTCGCAGGCGACGGCGTCGAATCCGAGCTGGCGGGCCAGCGACTGCAGTACGGCCGGGGAGAGCGCGCGAGGGCTCGGCGGCGCGGTGAACCAGGCGCGCTCGCAGACTCGGGCAGAGCACCCGGAGGGTTGGGTCAGCGCTGCGAGCATGCTCGCAGCGTCCTTGTCCTCGAGCACCCCCATCACGAGCCCGACCGCGCGGCCGCCGAGAACCTCCGGCAGCGCCTGCACCAGCGCCGCGACGGCGTCGGGGTTGTGCGCGCCGTCGAGCACGGTCAGCGGATGCTCGTCCACCACCTGCAGACGACCCGCCACCTCGGTCGCGGCGGCGGCCGCGCGTACGGCCCGCTCGTCGAGCTCGATCCCCACACCGCGCAGGTGCGCCTCCGCGGCGGCTGTGGCGAGCGCGAAGTTGCGCCGCTGAAACGCGCCTCTCGCGCGCAACGCGATCGCATTCGAGCCGCTGGCCGCCCCACCGAGATCATCCGTCCAGTGGCCGGCTCCGACGATATGCATACGCATGCTGCCGCGCGCGCGGCAGCGGCCCTCCGAATCGCCGTCACCCTCGAGCTCGCCGCCGCCACCGCGCTCGATCTCGCCGTCCACCAGCACCGATGGGACATCGGCCAGCACGATCTGCGCCTCGCGCTCGCCGGCCACCCGCTCGGCGACCGCCAGCGCCTCACCGGTCAGCCAGGACCCGAGCACGAGCGTTCCGCCGGGACGCACGACGGCGAGCTTCTCCTCGGCGATGTCGCTCAGTGTCGGCCCCAGCCAGCGGGTGTGCTCCAGGCCGACGCTGGTGAGCACCGTCACCGGCGCGTCGATCACGCTGGTGGCGTCATAGCGCCCGCCGAGCCCGGCCTCCACGACGGCCACGTCGATCTCCCGCGCGGCCATCTCCGAGAACGCCGCGGCCGTGAGTAGTTCGAACTGGGTCACACGATCGCCCTCGGCCAGCGTGCGGTTGACGCGCTCCTCAGCCCGCGCCGCCCGTGCGAGCGCCGCCGCGAGCTCATCCGCCGACAGGTCTCGCTCGCCGATCCGCACCCGTTCGCAGTAGGCGATCAGGTGCGGAGACAGATACGCGCCCGTCGCCAGCCCGTGGCGCTGCAGGATCGCCGCGGTCATGCGCGCGGTCGAGGTCTTGCCGTTCGTGCCCAGCACGTGGATCGCGTCGTAGCGCTGCTGGGGTGAGCCGAGCGCGGTCATCATCCGCCGCATCCGGTCCAGCCCGAAGCGCATCCCGAACAGCTCCAGCGACTGCAGATGGCGCTCGGCCTGCGCGGGCGTCCAGCCCCCGCCAGCTTGCGATACGTGTCCGGCGTGTCCGGCGTGTCCCGCGCTCGCGCCGGGGGCGGCTGCGTCCTCTGGTGTCTGCATGCCTGCGGGCCGGGCGCGCAACACCCTACGCGTCGGGGTGCTTGCGCAGGTAGTCGAGGAACAACGGTCGCAGCGCCTCGCCCAGCGCTCCGTCGCCGCTGTGAACGGCGTCGGAGATCAGGCCTTTGGTGGACTCCAGGTCGTAGTCGGCCTCGCCGACGTCCCCGCTGACCAGCTCGGCGGCGGGGATCGTTTTCAAAAGCGACCACAAGAACTTCATGTCCATGTGCCGCTCGGCACGGTGCACGGCGCGGTCGTGCAGCTCACGCGTAGAGAGCGCCTGCAGATCCTCGGTGCTGCCGTGCGGGTCCTCGGCCATCTCGCAGATCACCCGCCCGCCGCGGCAATCGTGCCAGTACGCCGGAGCATGCCGCCGCGGGAGAGCATCAGCCGTGCTTGCGCCGGGCAGATCGCCTGCGGCGCCTGAGCCTGAGCGCCATCAGCTCGTTGCCCATACCTCTGATGTCGAGCTTGTGCGCGAGCTTGCGCAGCTCCATACGCTCTCGCGCGCTGAGTGTCCCCATGCGTCCGCGCGACTTGCGTACGAGTTCGCTGAGCCGGGCGCGCTCCTTCACCGACAGCGCCGCCCAGCGCCTGCCGACGATCACCGTGCCCTGCAGCAGTGTGGCCCACGGCACCGCCCTGAGAGTGCGCCCCAGCTTGGATCCGGGCTTGGCCGGAGGCTTGCTTGACTTGGTCAGTGCGCGAGTCACAGCGCGATGGTAGCGGTCGAGCGGCGATCGGACATCAAGCGGGACGCCCCTACGCCGATTCCTCGCGCAGCTGCGCGCTCGCCTCGGCGGCGGAGTCCTCGGGCGCGGCTTCGGTGACGAGCGTGGGGGTCAGACCCCGCTCGACGGTCTCCTTGGTGACGACGCACTTCTTGACGTCGCGGCGGGAGGGCAGCTCGAACTGGACCTCGAGCAGGATCTCCTCGATGATCGAGCGCAGCCCGCGCGCGCCAGTTTCGCGCTCCAGGCCACGGTCGGCCACGGCGGTGAGCGAGTCCTCGGAGAACACGAGCTCGATCCCGTCGAAGCTGAAGAAGCGCTGGAACTGCTTGACCAGCGCGTTGCGCGGCTCGGTCAGGATCGAAACGAGATCGTCACGGGTGAGCTGGTGCACGGCGCTCATCACCGGCAACCTGCCGATGAACTCGGGGATCAACCCGTACTCGATCAGGTCCTCGGGCAGGCACTGCTCGAACACTTCGCCGGTGTCGCGCTCTGACTTTGACTCGATCGCCGCGGCGAACCCGATCCCGTTGTTGCCGATCCGCCGCTCGATCACCGCGTCGAGGTTGGCGAACGCGCCGCCGCAGATGAACAGCACGTTGGTGGTGTCGATCGTCAGGAACTCCTGGTGGGGGTGCTTGCGCCCGCCCTGCGGCGGCACCGACGCCGCGGTGCCCTCGAGAATCTTCAACAGCGCCTGCTGGACGCCCTCGCCGGAGACGTCACGCGTGATCGAGGGGTTGTCGGCCTTGCGCGCGATCTTGTCGACCTCGTCGATGTAGATGATCCCGGTCTCGGCCTTCTTGACGTCGTAGTCGGCGGCCTGGATCAGCTTGAGCAGGATGTTCTCGACGTCCTCGCCCACATACCCGGCCTCGGTCAGCGCGGTCGCGTCGGCGATCGCGAACGGGACGTTGAGGATCCGCGCGAGCGTCTGGGCGAGCAGCGTCTTGCCGCAGCCGGTGGGGCCGAGCAGCAGGATGTTGGACTTCTGCAGCTCGATCTCGTCCTCGCCGGAGCTCATCATCTGAATCCGCTTGTAGTGGTTGTACACCGCCACCGACAGCGTCCGCTTGGAGGCCTCCTGGCCGACCACATACTCGTCCAGGACCTCGTATATCTCGCGCGGCTTGGGCAGGTTCTCGAGGTCGAACGCCGGCGGCGCGGAGAGCTCCTCGTCGATGATCTCGTTGCACAGGTCGATGCACTCGTCGCAGATGTACACGCCCGGCCCCGCGATCAGCTTCTTGACCTGCCGCTGGGACTTGCCGCAGAAGCTGCACAGCAGCTGCTCGTTGGAATCGGTTGGTCTGGCCATGTCCGTTGGTCTCCCCTGGTATATGCCCGAGTCAGGCGCCGTCCATGCGCTCCCGCGGCAGCTAGTGCTCCGAGATGACGCGGTCGATGATGCCGTACTCGGTGGCCTCGGTCGAGCTCATGAAGTAGTCGCGCTCGGTGTCGCGGCGCACATCCTCGAGCTGCTTGTGCGTGTGCTTGGCGATGATCTCATCCAGGCGCTGGCGCACGTCGATGATCTCCTTGGCGTGGATCTCGATGTCCGTGGCCTGCCCCTGAAAGCTCGAGCTCACCTGGTGGATCAGGATCTTGGCGTTAGGCAGTGCCATGCGCTTGCCCTGCGCGCCGCCCGCCAAGAGCAGCGCGCCCATCGACATCGCGATGCCGACGCAGATCGTCTGCACGTCGGGCTTGATGAACTGCATCGTGTCGTATATCGCCAGGCCCGCGTAGACCGAGCCGCCGGGCGAGTTGATGTACAGCGAGACGTCCTTCTCGGGGTCCTCTGACTCCAGGTGCAGCAGCTGCGCCACGATCAGGTTGGCGATCTGATCGTCGACGGGGGTACCGAGGAAGATGATCCGCTCGTTGAGCAGCCTGCTGTAGATGTCGAACGCGCGCTCCCCCCGGGAGGTCTGCTCGACGACCATTGGCACTAGTGGGCTCATCGTCCTCGCTTCAGTTTCTCATCGCCGGCTCGATTCCTTCAGGCTAGCGGTCTGGCGTCCACAGTCCACCAGCCGATCCCCCCGCACCCACGCCGGCGCCCTCCCGCTCCGGCGTCCACAGCTTCTCGCGCGCAATCGCCTGCTCGAGTCCGATCGGCACGGCGCGCGCCACGATCAGCTCAATCGCCTGCCTGGCCGCCAGGTCCTCGCGCAGCTCCTCCAGCCGCCCGGCCGATCGGGGATCGGCCAGCAGCTGCTCGATCATCTTCTCCGGCGTGATCCCCTCGCGCTCGGCGCTCGGCGTGAGCGCCTCCAGCAGGTCCTGCTCGGAGGGCTCGATTCCCTCTGCGGAAACAATCGCCGTGAGCACCGCCTCGCGGCGCAACGCCCGCTCGGCCTCGGGGGTCATCTCGGCGAGGATCTCCTCCTCGCTGCGCCCGGCTATCTGCAGGTAGCCCTCGCGCGAGATGCCGCGGTGAGAGAGCGAGTGCAGCATCCGCTCCCACATCTCCCCGGCACGGGCGCGGGCGAGATCCTCGGTGACGGGCACCCTGGCGCCGGCCACCGCCGCGTCGAGCGCCGCCTCGCGGAACTCCTCCTGCACGCGCTCCTGCTGCGCCTGCAGCAGATGCCGGCCGATGTCCTCGCGCAGCTCGCCGACATCGTCGAAGCCGGCGTCCACGGCGAAGTCCTCGTCCACGTCGGGCAGCCGCTTGGCCTTGACCTCCTTGACGGTCATCTCAAACGACGCTTCCCGGCCCGCCAGCTCCCGGTTGCCGTAGTCGGCCGGGAAGCTCAGCTCGACAGTGCGTGTCTCCCCCGCGCCGGCGCCGAGCAGGCCCTCCTCGAAGCCGGGGATCAGATTGCCCCCGCCGAGCTCGATCAGCTGGTCGCGGCCCTCACCGCCCTCGAACGGGACGAGCGTCCTCTCGCCCGACGCCTCGTCCATGCTCGGCAGGCTCCCGACGTAGTCGAGGACCACGTAGTCGCCCTCGACCGCGGCGCGCTCCACGGTCTCAAGGCGCGCCAGCCGCTCGCGCATCGCCTCGATCTCCTGCTCGATCTGCTCCTCGGCCACCTCCGGCTCGCGCCGTCCCACCTCCAACCCGCTGTACTGCCCCAGCTCGGCGGCCGGCAGCACGCCGATCTCGATCGAGAACGCCAGGGCGCCGCCCTGCTCGGGCAGCTCGCCGAGATCGATGGCGGGATCCCCGACCGGCACGATCTCCGACGTGCGGATTGCCTCGGCATACCAGCCGCCGAGACTGTCGCGCACGGCCCTGTCCAGCACCGCCCCGCGACCGACGCGCTGCAGGATGAGCGGCGCAGGCACCTTGCCCTTGCGAAAGCCCGGCAGTTTCAGCTCGCGCCCCAGCCCGCGCGCGGCGCGCTGCACGCTCGCCTCGATCTCGGCCGGCGCCACCTGCACGTCCACGCGCACGCGCGAGTCCGCCAGCTCGGTGACGGTCGTCTGGACGACGGTGGTGGTGGTGGCGGCGGCGGGAATGGGGACGGCGGCGGACTCAGCCATTGCCGCCACGATACCGTGCCGCCCGATGACGACAGCTCCCCCACCCCGCCCTTCCCGTCCTTTCCTACCGCCCGACCCGGCAGATCCTCACGGCGCCGGCGCGGCCCGCGACCGCGCCCCTCACAGGCCGATCGAGACGTGGCTGTGGACCGGCCCGCTGGGCCATCTGATCGGCGGGGGCTTCGACTTCGGCCAGGCGCTCGGGCGCTACCTGCTCGCCCGAGCACGCGGCCAGAGCACGGTGCGCTAGTCAGGCGACGGCCGCCGGCGCCGCGCCGAACTGCAGCGCAACCCCAGCCGGCACGACCAGCACCGGGCAGGTCACGATCTCGATCAGATGCTCGGCCGAGGAGCTGAGCGACACCCGGCCCGGCTCGGCGTCGGGGCGCGAGTCGATCACCAGCAGGTCGGCCTCGTCGTCGGCCACCGGCACGACCTCCGCACCGAGCGCGCTCGCCAGCGCCTGCGCGGTCGCCTGGGCGCCGCCCGCGCCGCCGGCCTCGCCGACCGCCACGATCCTACGCATGGCCTCGCGCGACTCGGCCAGGCCCAC
This sequence comes from uncultured Solirubrobacterales bacterium, assembly GCA_963808385.1. Lineage (GTDB taxonomy): Bacteria > Actinomycetota > Thermoleophilia > Solirubrobacterales > Solirubrobacteraceae > Palsa-744. The sequence continues at coordinate 95,551 of CAWEFQ010000009.1, forward strand.
CGGCGCGATTCCGACGGCGACGTTGGCGCCTTCGAGCAGGCGCTCGGCGGAGTTGCCGATCGTGATGTGCCCGTGCGCCGTGTGCGAGTCCGAGCAGAACACGACCGCCTGAGCGCCGATCTGTGCGGCGAGGGCCTGAAGACCCTCGGGAGTCGAGCGATCGGTCACCGCGTGACTACTCGCGAACGTGCCGTCCAGCAGCGCGGCGCCGCGGTCGAGCACTTCCCGGGCCTCCTCCTCGCTCACAGCCTCGTCGGTGTGGCGGACATATCCGAGGGATACCTCGGCGCCGGCGCGGACGAGCAGCGAGCCAAACGCGATCGCGTCGTTCTCGTTGGCGGTTCCGTCGTAGGAAACGATCACCTTGGTTGCCATCTTCTTCTCCTTGTCCGTGAGCTGTGGGCTTCTTCAAGTTCTGAACTCTGGTCATAGTGACATGCTCCTGTCATCAGCTCCAGTGCAATAGATGATCGCTGCGATAAGCTTTACTTATGCTCAACGTGAACCGCTTGCGCGTCCTCAGAGAGGTCGCCCACTGCGGCTCGTTCTCTGCGGCAGCCGACGCCCTGTCCTATACCCAATCGGCCGTCTCACAGCAGATTGCGACGCTCGAGGCCGAGACAGGCATGACGCTGCTCGTGCGCCGCCCCCGCGGGGTAAACCTGACCGCGACCGGCCAGACGCTCGTCGGCCACGCCGAAAGCGTCCTCGCCGACTTGGATGCCGCCGAAGCGGCCCTTGCCGCGATCGCCGGTCTGCGCGGAGGCAGACTGCGGATGGCCTCCTTCCCCACCGCCGGAGCGACGCTCATGCCGCTGGCGATCGCCACCTTTCGCTCCCGCCACCCCGACGTCGAGCTGACCCTCGCCGAGGGCGAGCCCGAGCAGATCGCGCCGCGGCTGCGCACAGGCGAGCTGGACCTCGCACTGCTGTTCGAGTTCGACGCCGACGCCGACATCGGTGGTGGTGGTGGTGGCGGCGGCGGCGGCGGCTCGGGGAAGACGGACGGGTCGGTCGGCGGGCGTCTGACGCGCGTCGAGCTGCTGCAGGACCCCCTGTACCTGGCGCTGCCTCGTGCACACCGCCTCGCCGGACGACGCCGGCTGCGTTTGGAGGATCTGCGCGGCGAAGCCTGGATCCAGACCTCTCAGACAAGCCCCTGCGCGCGTCACGTCGTGCGCTGTTGCCACGCCGCCGGGTTCGAGCCACGCGTCTCCTTTGAGAGCGACGACTACCAGACCGTCCAGGGTCTCGTCGGCGCAGGTGTCGGCGTCGCGCTGATACCCGAGCTCGCGCTGTCGGTCGTGCGCGATGACATCGCCATCCGAGCCCTCTCCCCCCGACCTCCGGCGCGCCGGGTGATCGCCGCCACGGCCGCTGGCGCTCGCCTGTTGCCCGCGGCGCCCGCGATGCTCAGCGTGCTGCAGGAGGTCGCCTCGGAGTACAAGGCCCTCGGGGCGGCGCGCCTGGTGGCCTGAGATGCCGCTCGACGCCTCCGAAACGACAAACGTACGCAGGCACGGGCTGTCAAACAAGACATGATCCGAACCCACCAGCCCGCCCCTGCCCGGGTGGCAGCTGGTCGGGTTGAGTCTTCCATCCCCGCCTGCCGTCCGCGGTGGCTGTCATCGTGATCGCCATGTCCATCCTGTTGCCGATCGTCGGACTCCTGCTGGGCACCGCATGCGCCCTGGCGCTCACACGCCGTGGCTCTCACGCGCGTGAGCAGGAGCAGCGCGAGCGCATGCGCGACGAGCTGAAGGCAATCTCGCTGGATGTGCTCCAGCAGACAGGCGACTCGCTCGCGCAGCGGATGAGCGAGGCACGCCGCGCCGAGGAGGAGCGGGCCTCCGGCGAGATGGCCAAGCGCGCCGAGGAGATCAAGGGGCTCGTGCAGCCGGTGCACGAGAAGCTGGGCAAGGTGGAGAGCGAGCTCGGACGGCTGGAGCGTGAGCGTCGCGACTCCCAGGTGCAGCTCTCGGAGATGGTGCGCGCGCTGAGCGCGGGGACCGACACGCTGCGCCGCGAGACCGGCGAGCTCGTCTCCGCGCTCAAGCGCCCGGAGACGCGCGGCTCCTGGGGGGAGATCCAACTGCGCCGGGTGGTCGAGCTGGCGGGGATGATCGCCCACTGCGACTTCACCGAGCAGTCGACGATCCACACCGAAAACGGCCGGTTGCGGCCCGACCTGCTCGTGCATCTGCCCGGGAACAAGGTGATCGTGGTCGACTCCAAGGTCCCGCTCGACGCCTATCTCGCCGCGATCGAGGCCGGCTTGGAAGATCGGACACAGCGCGAGCTGGACCTCAAGCGCCATGCCCGCCAGACGCGCGATCACATCACCAAGCTCGCCTCCAAGGGCTATCAGCGCCAGTTCGACTCGACGCCGGAGCTGGTCGTGATGTTCGTGCCCTCGGACGGCATCTACCAGGCGGCGCTCGCCGAGGATCCCGCGCTGATCGAGTATGGCGTCCAGCAGCAGGTGCTGATGGCCACGCCCACGACCCTGATCGGGCTGCTGCGGGCCGTGCACTACGGCTGGGGCCAGGAGCAGATCGCGGAGTCCGCGCGTGAGATCGCCGAGGCCGCGCGCGAGCTGCACCGCCGGTTGGGGCCGTTCGCCGAGCACCTGGCCAAGACCGGTCGCCAGCTCGACTCGGCTGTGAACGCCTACAACCGCGCGGTCGGCTCGTTCGACCACAAGCTGGTTCCCCAGATCCGGTCGATCGAGCAGGCGGGCGTCGTGTCCGAGCGCCAGATCGACGCGCCACCGGCGATCGAGACCACGGCGCGCCCGGTCACGGCGAGGCTGGAGCCCGTGGTGGAGCAGCCGGAGCGGCTTCCGGACGCGCCTGCGGCCCATCCCCTGCCGGCGCGGGTCGCATCCGGGCCTGCGTCAGACCCCGTCGACGCGCGAGCAACACGAGCAGCGTGAGAGCTGCCGGCACCGTCGCCGGCAGCTCGTCCACGAAGAGGAACAGCAGGTCAAAGCAGAGCGCCAGCGCCGCCGTGAGCGCCGCCCCGCGCAGTTGCCAGCGCCGGCCCATCGCACTGGCCAGCAGCGCGCCGAGAACGCCCGCGACGAACAGATCCCCGTAGCCCATCACGGCCGAGCCGAACGCCGCCGATTGCAGCTGCGGAAGGCCGGCCGCCGGGTGGGCCGCGTTCAGCGCGTTGTTGGGCTTTTGCAGCAGATCTGACACGACCAGCGCGGTGTCAGCGACCGCCATCGCCACGATCCCCGCAGCCAGCCAGCGCGGGGGCGTGACCGCCGCCAGCATCGCCCCGAGCGCGGCACAGCTGAGCGCCGTGAGGATCAGCGCGGCCGCCTCTGCGGGCACGGCGCCGCGGTCGGCCCATGCCAGGGCGAACAGGGGGATGGTGAGCAGCGCGCGGGTCGGGCGAGGCGGGCCGGCGTCCCAGGCGAGCCAGCCCAGCGCGAGCGCGGCAAGGACCGGCACGGCGATGAGCGCGAGGTACGTCAGGCCGTCGGCGCTGGCCCGTTCGGCGAGACTTGCGATCAGCACGAACCCTACCACCGACGCCGGTGGGACCAGCGCCCAGCGGCGGCTGCGCAGGCGGGCCAGCTTGCGGGCGGGTGGGCCTCCGGTCAATGCGCGCGGGACCGTGACCACTGCGCCCTGCGCGAGCGACAGGACGGCGATCGAGATCGAGAACGGGATCATCGTGCCGTCCAACATAAGGGCCGCGCGCCGTCGGGGCCTCGGTCTCCCGAGCCTCGCGTCACGAGGGGTGGTGGATCGACGAGGCCGCCCCTACACTCCCCGCGAATGGTCGCTCCCGAACGAGAGCCCGCGAATCGGCCTCGTCACATCTACAGGCGCCGGCGCGCGGTCGCCGCGATCGTGGGTGTGGCGTGTCTGGCGCTGCTCGTGGCGGCCCTGAGCTCGCACGGGGGCACGAGCGTATCCTCGACGGCCGCGACGAGAACCGCTACCCACAACCGGGCAGCCGTGAGACGGACGCCCGCCGAAGAACAGGCGCTGAGCAGAGCCGCCGAAGAAGGGGCGATCAACCACGTCCTGTCCTACACCCCGGCGATCACCTCCGGCGGCGCGCACGGTAACGAGGTCGCGCTCACGTTCGACGACGGCCCCGGCCCGTACACCCAGCAGCTGGTGGACGTGCTCAACCGCTACCACGTGCATGCCACCTTCTTCGCCATCGGCGAGGAGGAGCGCTGGTTCTCGGCCGGCACGCAGCTGGAGCTGCGCTCGGGCGATGTCGTCGGCGACCACACCGAGACGCACCCGATGATGGCGCCCATGTCCGCCCACGAACAACATGAAGAGCTGTTCGAACAGATCGCCCGCATAGAACTGCTCGGCGGGCCGCGGCCGCGCCTGTTCCGGCCGCCGTACGGCTCGTTCAACGCGACCACGTTCGCACAGCTGCGCAAGCTGCACCTGCTGATGGTGCTGTGGTCGACCGACACCAGCGACTACAGACTTCCCGGCGTCGCCGCGATCGAGCAGAGCGCGCTCGCGGGCGCGCATCCGGGCGCGATCATCCTCATGCACGACGCCGGCGGGGACCGCTCGGAGACGGTCGCCGCTCTGCCGGCGATCATCGCGGGACTGCGCCGACGCGGCCTTGAGCCCGTCACGATCCCGCGACTGATGCTCGACGACCCCCCACCCCCCGGCCGGCCGATCCCGACGAGCCTGGCAGGGGACTAGTGGCCGAGCTGGACCGTCTTCACAACCAGCAGCAGGACGGCGATGACCAGGTACCCCCGCAGCACGAGCATCGCCAGCCGCCGCCCCGGCGACCACACTGGGCGCTCCAGCAGCGCCAGCGGCGGCATCGTCCACATCTGGCGCCTCTCCTTGGGAACCTCCCCGCCGGTGAGCGACACTCCCGCCGGGCCGCGGTGCGCGAGCGCGTAGGCGCCCATCCCCGCCAGTCCCAGCGCGAACGCGACCGATAGGTAAACGAACAGACTCGTCACGTCGACGCCGGGGAACATCGTGCTCGCCATCAGGATCAGCGACAGCTCGATCAGCACGCCGACGATCACGCTGGCGACCGCGTTCAGCCAGGGCGCGTTCACCCACGGGCCGAGCACCTCGCGGTCGTTGCACAGCAGCAGCAGAAACACGGTCGCGCTCGGCAGCAGCACGCCCGCCAGCGCCTGAACCGAGGTCGTGATCAGGCCCAGCGGCGCGCCGGGGATCAGCACGATGCCCGCCGCGGCCGCAACCATCAGCGTGAAGCTCGCGTAGAACCCCTTTGCCTCCAGCGGACCCCGGTTGAGCGAGTGCTTGGCGCCGAACACGTCGCCGAACGCGTATGAGGTGGACAGCGTCACAGCGGCGGCACCGATCAGCGAGGCGTTGAGCAGCACGATCGCATAGAACGTGCCGGCCGTGGAGCCGAGCTCGCGACCGAGCTCGTTGGCGACCGCGCCGGCGTTGGCGAACCGGCCGAAGTACGGCGTTCCGGCGAACGCAAACGCAGCCACGGCGATGATCGCGCCGGCACCGATCACGACCACGAACGCCCCGATCACGGTGTCCGCGCGCTCATAGTTGATCCAGCGCGGCGTGATCCGCTTGTCGATGATGTTCGACTGCTGAAAGAACAGCTGCCAGGGCGCGACGGTCGTGCCGACGATCGCGATGATCAGCAGTACCGCCGTCGAGCTCGCGCCGCCGTGGATGCTCGGGGTGAACGTGTGCCGGGCGATGTCGCCGAGATGCGGATGAGCCAGGATCAGCAGCGGCACCACCAGGAAGTTGGCGATCACGAACACATACATGAACCGCTCCCAGCTGCGAAAGCTCCCGGTCGAGGTGATCGCGATCAGCGTCGCCGCGGCACACGGCACCGCCACGTGAGAGCTGACGCCGAAGTACTCGAGGGCGAGACTCACGCCGATGAACTCGGTCACGATCGTCAGGAAGTTCAGGATGAACAGATCCCCGACCGAGAACCACCCCCAGAAGCGCCCGAACCGCTCGTTGATCAGCCGCGCGTGCCCGACGCCGGTGACCGCGCCCAGGCGAATGACCATCTCCTGATTGACGATCAGCACCGGGATCAGCAGCACCAGCACCCACAGCAGGCTCGTCCCGTAGTTCTGACCCGCCTGCGAGTAGGTCGAGACGCCGCCGGCGTCGTTGTCGCCGACCATCACGATCAGGCCCGGTCCCATGATCGCCAGCAGCGCCATGCCCCGCGAGCGCCAGCCATGACGCTCGCCGCTGTCGTGCATGCCGATCGTCCCCAGCGCGCCGCGGATGTCGCCGATGTGCGCCTCGTCCAGGACCGGCGGCACGCCCTCGGGACGGGGCGGGGTGGAAGCGGCCGGCGAGCGGGTCTCGGGCTCGGGCGGAGCGGAATCTGGCTGAGGGGAAGCCGGCGGTGGCCCATCGGGCTGCTGGGCGCCGGAGGTCAGCGTCGTATCGTCGGTCATGGTCTCCGTCACCTCCTTTCTGGACAGTCGCTCAGGGGATCGCACGTCGTCACGTCACGTCTCGGCGCACGCCGAGGCGAACGGGTCCCGGATGAGGCGTTTAGGCCAGAGGGAACGGAACGTCGCCCGACACGCGTGCGGCCGGCTGGGTACTTCGTGGCTGTTCTCGGTCCATGCCGACCTCCTTCCAACTGCTGCGACGCGTGTTATCCGGGCTCAAAACCAGCGCCCAGCGTACCAATGCGCGCAGCTCCGCGGCTAGTCGCTGACGACCCCGAAGCGCCGCCGCCAGCCGGTCGGCAGCGTCTGCTCGAGCACGTCATCGACGGTGATCGCTCCAACCATCCGCTCGTCCTCGTCCACGACCGCGAGCATCACGAGGTTGTAGTCGGTCATCGTGCGTGCAACCTCGGGCAGATCGGCGCCCGTGCCGACCGACTCCGGCTCGTGCTCGGCGAGGACGTGCAGGGCGGACTCGGGAGCGGCGCGCAGCAGCATGACCATCGGCACGCTCCCCGACAGCCGGCTCTCGGCGTCGTGCAGGTAGACGGTGCTCAGCGCGATCGGCGCGAGATCGCTGGCTCGCACCAGCTCGATCGCCTGTGCGACCGAGTCGGACTCGCCCAGGAGGATGAAGTCCGGGCTCATCAGGCCCCCGGCGGTCGATGGGTTGTAGCCGAGCAGCGCTTCGATCTGCCGGCGCTGGGCCGCCGGCAGCAGCGCGAGCACGCGCACGCGGCGCTCCTGGTCGATCTCGACGATCAGATCGGCCGCGTCGTCGGCGGCCATGCGCGCGATCACGGCCGCTACCTCGGCGTCGGGGCGCTCGCGGATGAACTCGAGCTGGTGGTGCTCATCGAGCTCCTCGAACACATCGGCCTCCAGCTCGCGGTCCTGGCCGACCGCCTCGATCAGCTCCTCCCCCTCCTCGTGCGAAGCCGCCTCGACGAGGTCGGCAATCTCCGCGGGGTGCAGGTTGGCGAGCTTGCGGTGGGAGAACCGCAACCTGGCGCTGGGCACGTGCCCGACGAACGGCTCCATGTCCGTCCAGTCCAGGAACGGACGGTCAGCGATCAGCCCGCGCAGGCGGCGCGGCAGCATCCGGCGCAGCTGCGCACGCGTGGTGTGATCGACGCCGACCACCCGCCACCAGCCCTCGATGCAGGACAGCTCGATCTCGTGCGCGGTCACCAGACGCGGCGGGTCGGCCTCGACGTTGACGAGCTTGCGGGCGAGCACGTCCTGACCGAGCAGCACCTCCCCCACACGCCGCTCGAATTTGCCAAGGCTCAGCTTCTCGCCCGCCAGGCGTACCGCGCCGGGCTCAAGGGCCGCGACGCGGTCCACCGGCACGAACAGCTCGCGCCCGCCGATCCGCGCCTTCAGCCCTGTCACCGGCGGGTAGCCGCCATCGGCCAGACGCACGATCAGGTCTTCGACACGGCCCAGCCGCTCGCCCGCGCGGTCAAGCAGCGGGCTGCGCAAAAAGCTCGATAGGTGCTCAACCGGCTGAGGCAAGGCCCTATACGTTACGCCGTCGTGCGGACCGCGCCGGGCTCGGCCAGCAGCGCCGCTCCGATCGCGCCGCCGAGGTCGCCGAGCGCGGCCACGTGGACGTGCGGAGGCCGCGTGTCGGCGAACAGGTGCGGCTGCATCTGGAGCGCGATGCGCTTGGCGTAGGGGTGCCCGAGCCGGATACCGAGACCGCCGCCGATGATCACGCCCTCGACGTCGAGCAGGTTCACCGCCGAGGCGATCCCCGCCCCGAGCGCACGCACCGCGCGATCGACGATCTCCGTGGCAAGCTTGTCGTGGCGCTCGAGCGCGCGCGACCAGATCCCGCTCGTCAGGCGATCGCGTTCGCGCTCTCCCATCAGCTTGAACAGGTCGGTCTTGCGTCCCTTCTCCTCGTGCAGGTGGCGCGCGTGCACCTCCATCGCCGCGCGTCCGGCATAGGCCTCCATGCAGCCGCGCCGCCCGCACGTACAGTGCGCGCCGTCGATCTCCACGACCATGTGCCCGATCTCCCCGGCTCCCCCGCGCCCGGTCCAGGGCCTGCCGTCGAGAATCAGCCCGCCACCGACGCCTGTGCCCCAGAAGACGCCGAGCAGCGAGGAGTACAGCCGCCCGGCGCCGAGCCTGAACTCCGCGTCGGTGGCGACCTGCACGTCGTTGCCGACCGAGACCTGCGGGCCGAGCGCCGCGCTGAGGGTCGCCGCCAGTGGGAACCTGCCCTCCCAGCCGGGCAGGTTGCGCGCGCTCGTGACGTTCCCGTCCTCGATCGTCCCGGGCGAGCCGACCCCGATCCCGGCCAGCTGCGCAGGGTCGACCTCGGCCGCGGCGGCCGCGTCGCGCAGCGCGACCTCGATCTCTGACGCCACGTCCCGCGGGCCACCGGCGGTCGGCGTCGGGTGGCGGGCGGAGCCAAGCACCTTGTGGTCGTCGTCGACGATCACCGCCTGGATCTTCGTCCCGCCGAGATCGATCCCGCCGTAGAGGGGCATTGCGCGCAATCATCGCGCATCGCGTCCGCCTGTGGATCGGCACGCTCGGGTGACGTCGCCGCGCACGACCTCCCTCTCCTCGCCGCGCGCGACCTTCCTCTCGACCGCCGCCCGCACGTGCTCTCGACGTCCGCCCGCAGATAAAGACGGACAGCCGCAACATTTAGGCGAATTTAGCAACCCTTGCAGCGTTTCTTCGTACTCTCTTACGGCCTTGAACCAGCATCTAAGTCGAGCGAAATGACCGAGCGCACCAGAGTATCCTGGCTCGTCTACGTACTGGGGGCTCTATGCGCTGGTGCGATCGTCGCTGCCATGCTCGTCGTGGGACCGGCTTCAGGCAGCCAGGCCGGCGTGACCCGTACGGCGACGGTCGCGCAAGGGGTCGTGCAATCGACGGTGTCGGGCAGCGGAACGCTTGCCCCCGCGACGAAAGTCGGCGTCAACTTCGCCACGAGTGGCACGCTTACCGGGGTCCTCGTGAGCGTCGGCGACCACGTCACATCCGGTGAGCTGCTGGCCGAAATCAATCCGACCAGCGCGGAATCGAGCCTGCGCTCGGCGGAAATCGCCCTGACGACCGACGAAGCCTCCTATCAGGACGCCGTCGCGGGGCTCACTCCCGCTGAACAGCGCCAGGCTGAAATCAGCGCCGAACAGTCGCGAGCGTCGGTCAGGTCCGCAAAGCAGTCGCTTCGACAGGATCAACAGACGGCAAAGTCAGAAGAAGCGTCCGCCAGCGCGACCATCGCTCAGGATGAAGTCTCGCTGAAGAGCACCGAACAATCGGTTGCCGTCGAAGCCAAGAGTCAGCAGGACGCGCTCAACCAGGACACAGCCCAGCGCAGCACCGATGAAAAAGCGGTCGTCGAAGCCAGGCCTCAGGTTGAAGAAGCGAAGTCCCTGCTCGCCACCGAAAAGGCCAAGTCGCCCCCCAGCGAACAGAAGGTCAGCTCAGCCGAATCGAAGGTCGCATCGGCCGAATCCGCGCTCAGGTCCACCGAAGCGAAAGTGACCCAGGACGGCTATACGATCCTGACCGCGCAGAACAATCAGGCCGCGGGGGCAATCAAGGGCCAGCAGACGATCGACAGCGCCCGCAATACCGTGGCCGACGCGAAGAAGACCAAGGCATCCACCAAGCTCCGCAGCGAACAGACGATCGCACAGGCCCGGACCAGCCTCGCGAGCGCCGAACTGTCGCTGCAATCCACGCTTGCCGCCAACGAGGTGAAATCCGCGCCGCCGAAAACCTCAACCGTGGTGAGCGCCGAAAACAACGTCAAGAGCGCGCAGATGACGGTCGAAAAAGCGCGCCAGACGCTCGCGGAGACGAAGCTGTACGCACCCACCGAGGGCGTGATCGCTTCGATCAAGAACACGGTCGGTGAAAGCATCTCGGGCACCGAATCGTCATCCGGCAGCAGCGGCTCCAGCGCCAGCGGCGGCACGGGGAGCAGCGGCGCGAGCGGCGCCGGGACCAGCGCAACCGGCAGCGGGACCCGCGGCGCCAGCAGCGGCGGGACCGGCAACAGCGGCATCAGCGGTGGGACCGGCAGCAGCACCGGAACCGGCAGCAGCACCGGAACCGGCAGCAGCACCGGAACCGGCAGCAGCACCGGAACCGGCAGCAGCACCGGGGCCGGCAGCAGCACCGGGGCCGGCAGTGCGACGGGCGGCGGAACCGGGAGCAGCGGCAAAGGGACAGGCGGCACAGGGAGCAGCACCTCCGAAGGCGGGGGCAGCCCTTCAGCTGGCGGCGGCGGGGCGAACACCAGCGACAGCGGTGGTGGCAGCTTCCACGACATCGCCAACACGAGCAGCGGTTCCAGCGGCAGCAGTGCCGGCGCCGCCGCGGCCGGCAACAGCGAAAGTAGTAGTAGTAGCAGCAGCAGCAGCTCGTTCATCGAACTGGTTGACCTGCACGGCTATCAGCTGGTGGTGCCGTTGAGCGAGTCTGAAATCAGCAATGTCCACGTCGGGCAGATCGCCACCGTTACCGTCGAAGCGCTCGAAGGCCGCAAGTTCGCGGCTGAAGTGGTGAGCCTGCCGGTTCTCTCGACCAGCAACAGCGGGGTCGTGAGCTACGACGTCGCCTTTCAGCTCGACCAGGTGGAACCCGGTCTGAGACCCGGCATGAGCGCAACCGCCGAAGTCGTCGTCAAGCAGGCCGAAGGCGTCAACGTCCCGACCAGCGCGATCTCCGCCGATACCGTGACCGTGATCGAAAACGGCAAGCAGGTGCGCCGCCGCGTCGTGACGGGCTTGGCGGGCAACAGCTCGACGATCATCCTCAGCGGCCTGAAAGCGGGCGAAAAAGTCGCCCTGCCCGTGGCGAGCACCACGAGCTCGAGCAGCCTCGCATCCAAACTCGGCAGTCGCCTCGGCGGTGGACCGTTCGGCGGTGGAGGCTTGGGTGGCGGAGGCCTGGGCGGCGGAGGCGGCGCCGCATTCTTCAGAGGCGGGGGCTGATGCGGCGCCCTCTGCGCTCGCGCACCAAGCCCCACGCACGCGCCCCTCGTCCCCGGCCGCTGGTGGAGCGCACGGTGCCCGGCAGCGCTCTCAGGGGCCGCGACGGCGCTCACCCGCGACACCCGGTCATCCAGGTGCATGAGGTCACGAAGATCTTCGCGCTGGGGCAGATCAGAGTGCGTGCGTTGCGCAACGTCTCATTGCGGATCGACACCGGCGACCTGGTGGCGATCATGGGCAGCTCCGGAAGCGGCAAGAGCACACTGATGAACATCCTCGGCTGCCTGGACATACCCTCCAGCGGCCGCTACGAGATCGACGGCGTCGACGTCAGCGAGATGGACGAGGACGATCTCGCCGACCTGCGCAACCGCAAGATCGGATTCGTGTTTCAGAGCTTCAACCTCGTCGCGCGCACCAGCGCGCTCGTCAACGTGGAGTTGCCGCTCGCCTACGCCGGACTGCGGGCCGCCGCGCGCAGACGGCGCGCCGAACGCGCGCTGAGCTCGGTGGGCATGGCCAACCGCATGAATCATCAGCCCTCGGAGCTCTCCGGCGGGCAGCAGCAGCGGGTCGCAGTCGCACGGGCGCTCGTGACCAACCCCTCGCTGATCCTCGCGGACGAGCCGACCGGCAACCTCGACTCCCACTCCACCGAGGAGGTCCTGCAGATCTTCGCGCGCCTGAACGAAGAAGGACGGACCGTGGTGCTGATCACCCACGAGCCCGACGTCGCCGAGCAGACCAAGCGCGTGATCCGGCTCAGCGACGGCGAAGTCGTCGAGGATCGCCGCCTGGCGGGCGTGCACGCCCCCCCGCCCGCGGTCCGCCGCCAGAAGTCGGCGCACCATCACCCGGTCCAAGTCGGCGCCGTGGAGGCCCAGCCGTGATCGGGGCGGGCGGGACCGAAACTCTGCGCATCGCATGGAGCGGGATCACCGCGAACAAGCTCCGCTCGGGCCTGACGATGCTCGGCATGACGATCGGCGTCGCCTCGGTGATCGTGTTGATCGCCGTCGGCAACGGCTCCTCCAAGGCCGTGGCCTCACGCATCCAGAGCCTCGGCACGAACGTGCTGATCGTGCAGTCCAGCCGCGGCGGCTTTCGCGGCGGTGCGCGGGCGAGCAGCAGCACGACGAGCGTCTCGCTGACCAAGCAGGACGCCGAAGCACTGCAGAACCCCGGCCTCGCCCCTGACGTCAAGAGCGCCTCTCCCGTCGTCAACGCCACCAGCGTGAAACTCGTGTACGGCAGCTCGAGCTTTGAACCGTCCTCATTCGTCGGCACGACACCCTCGTATCTGATGGCCCACAGCTACAAGCTCGCCGAAGGCGCCGGATTCACGCAAGCCGACGTCTCCGAACACAAGCGCGTGGCGGTGATCGGCCAGGAAGTCCTGCAGGAACTGTTCGCCGGGGTCAGCCCGGTGGGGCAGAACATGAAGGTCAACGGCTCAAACTACGAAGTGGTCGGCGTGCTCGCCAAAAAGGGAACCAACGGGGCCACCAACGAGGATGACGTGGTGATGGCCCCGATCACCACCGTGCAGGCCTCGCTCACGGGCGTCGGGCCGATCGGCTCGATCACCGTCCAGGCGTCCTCCGAATCCTCGCTGAACGCCGCCGAAGCGGAGGTCACCCAGATCCTCGAGGAACGCCACAAGATCAAGAACACCTCCGAACCGGGCTTCAGCGTGCTCAACCAGGGCTCGCTGCTGGAAACGTCCAGCTCCACCTCAAGCGTGTTCACGACGCTGCTCGGCGAGGTCGCCGCGATCTCGCTGCTCGTCGGCGGGATCGGCGTGATGAACATCATGCTCGTGTCCGTCACCGAGCGCACCCGCGAGATCGGCATCCGCAAGGCGATCGGCGCCAGACGCTCGGACATCCTCACCCAGTTCCTGACCGAGGCCGTGCTCGTCTCCCTGTTCGGCGGCATCACCGGCGTGCTCGTCGGGGTGCTCGGCAGCCAGTTCGAAATCGCCGGAGTGCACCCGGAAGTCGCCACCTACTCGATCTTCCTGGCCTTCGGCGCCGCGCTGGCCTCCGGCCTGTTCTTCGGCACCTACCCGGCGGCTCGCGCCGCCCGCCTGCGACCGATCGAAGCGCTGCGCTTTGAGTGAGTCATCTTCCCCCCACCAGGAGCCCGCAATGCCCCACGAAGACCCCGCCGCGCCCCACGAGGAGCCCGCCATCCCCCACGAGGAGCCCGCCATCCCCGACGAGGAGCCAGCCATCCACGATGCCCCTGCTCGGGACACCGCGGCTCAGGCACAGCAGATGCCTGCGTACGAGCCACCGATGTATGAGCCGGCCGCGGAGACGGACACCGCGGAGGGAGACCAATGGCTGGAGGAACCCGAGGAGCTGCCCCACCGGCCACGCCGGCGGCTGCTGGGGACGGGCGGAAATGGGGCGGGCGGAAATCTCATCTTCCTGGCGCTGCTCGGAGTGCTGCTGGCAGCGTGCGGGTTCATCGGCGGCGTGCTCATCGAGAAGGGTCAGACCAGCTCCTCGAGCTCCTCCTCCTCCGGCGCAGCGGCCGGCCTCGCCTCGCGCTTTGCGGCGCTTCGCGGCGGCGCGAGCTCTACCTCCACAAGCGGATCGTCGAGCTCGAGTGCCGGCTTCACCCGGCCGACCGCCGGGACGGTGGCATACATCGACGGCAGCACGCTGTACGTGACCAACTCCGAAGGCAACACGGTCAAGGTCACGACCTCGGCGGGCACGAGCGTGACCAAGACCGTCAAAGCAAGCGTCCCAGACATCCACCCCGGCGAAACGCTCACCATCACCGGCGCCACCGGCTCGAGTGGCGCCGTCAGCGCCGAATCGATCAGCGTAGGCTCGAGCGGCGGCGGTCTCGCGGCGCTGTTCGGCGGCTCGGGCGCAGGCTCGGGCAGCAGGGGGAGCAGCGGCAAAACCAGCGGCGAACCATCCCTGTTCGGCAGCGGCGGCTGACGAGGTCGGGACGGCTGGCGACACAGACTCACAATCTTGCGGACCGTCAATCGCCGCCCGGCGGAGTGCGCGTCCGACAGCACGATCACAAAAAAGGAGCTCCATGCCTCACATCGACAGCAACAGACGCAAACCCGCACGACGCATACCGGCGGCGGCGGTCCTACTCATACTCCTGCTCGCCTGTCTCGGGCTGGCGGCCTGCGGCGGCTCTTCGAGCAGCTCATCCACAAGCGCCAGCGCGTCCGCCACGACTTCTTCCACCGGCGCGGCGGGCACGGGCGCCACGGGAGCGGGCGCGTCGCGCTTCAAAGCGCTGCGCGAATGCCTGCAGAAAAACGGGATCACGCTGCCGAAACCCACTCCGGGCCAGCGGTCTCCCGGCGGCCCTGGCGGTGCAGGCGGATTTCTCGGCGGCGGTGGGGGTGCCGGTGGTCCTAAACTGCCAAGCGGCGTGACGCGCGCGCAGTACGAAGCCGCAATCAAGAAGTGCGGCGGCGGCGGCCACTTCCTGCGCAGCGGACCGGCGGGCTTCAGCAACCCCGCCTTCAAGCAGGCGCTGACGAAGTTCGCAGCGTGCATGCGTGAAAACGGCATCAACGTGCCGGCACCGAACACCTCTGGCAGCGGCCCGGTATTCGACACCAAAGGCATCGACACCGCCAGCTCGCAGTTCCGCACGGCCGAGTCCAAGTGCCGCAGTGATCTGACCGGCGCCTTCCGGCGCGGCGCGGGGGCGGGTGCAGCGGGCGGTGCACCAAGAGCGACCCCGGGAGGTGCCCCCGCGGGCTGAACCCGGTTCCTGTCCTTCGGCGGAGCCCTACCCGCCGGAGGACGAGCCGCCGGAGGACGAGCCCGACCCCAGGCCATGGTTGCTCGACGCGGTCTGGGGCGAGCTCGTGGACGCCGGGTGATCTGGAATCGCCGCGGAGCTCGGCTTGACGGCAACCGCCGGGGTCGGCAGCGCGGCGATGCGCGAGACCAGCTGTTCCCACTGCGCCGGGCTCAGCTCGCCGGCGATAGCCACCGGCGCGGGCGCAGGCGCGGGCGCGGTCTTCCCGGCGCCGGCCGCATGGGCGGCGCCGATCCTCGCGGTCACGGTGCGCGGGCGGGCCGGCGCTGGCGCGAACACGAGCTCGACGTAGTCGCCGTGGTCGGCGCGCGCCAGCGTGGTCGGTGCGCCCGGGTAGTGCATCAGGCTGGCGATCTGGGCGGGCACGAACTGGCCCTGGAGCGTCAGCAGCGTGCGGATCGTCGTGTCGGTGATCGACCCCGCGCCCTGGTGGCCGGCGATCGGGACGCCGTTGATCGCGACGATCGCCACCGCGTCGCCGGAATGGCCTGCAAGCACGTAACCAGAAGCGTCATAGGACCCGCAGCGCAGCGTGCCGACGGTCGGCTTCAGTCCGCTGCGCGAGAGGAACGCGAGCACCGCCAGCGCGCGCTCGTCGATCGCCCCGGAGGCAACTTCTCGCCGGGAGCAGGCCGACAGCCCGATGCCCGGGTCTGCCAGCACCTCATGCTCGAGCCGGCTCTTGGACAGCAGGAACACGTCGCTCGCGGTCGCGCCGAGCAGGTTCGGGTTGCCCCTGGCGCCCTGCGGGTGAAGCGCCGCGGCGAGCTGGGCCCAGTTGGAGAGGATCGCCCGCGGATCGATCGTGCTCGCATCCCCCGCCGGGCGGATCGCGAAGCGCAGGTGACCGTCCCTGGCGCCGGCGGGCGTGGCGACGTGGCCGAGCACCGTGCCCTCGGTGACGATCGCGCCGCTGCGCAGCCGCAGACGCCCTCCGGCGGCGGCTCTTTCCACGACGCTGCGCATGCGGAAGGCCGCGCGCGCGTCCGGGTTGCCGGGATGCGCGAACACGCGCACCTTGCCGGTGCCCGCGGGCGTGGATCCGGCTGCGGGCGCGCCGCTCGAGCCGGAGCCGGTCTTCGTCGAGGCACTTGCAGTCCTCTGCGCTGCGGCGTTGGCCGCGGACTGCGCCTCCGCGGGCGTGTAGCTGCGGGCGATGCTGCCGAGCCCGGCGTAGGTGAACACGTCGCCATACACGTCCTGCAGGACCACATAGGAGCCGAGCTTGCGCGAGCTGCCCAGCTTGACGATCCGCCCGCCCTGCACCGCCACCGCATGCGCGTTCGGTTCGCTTGTGACATCCACCAGCTGGAGCGCCGCCGCCTTCGCGATCGCGCTGCTCGCGGCGCTCGCCGGAGCGGGCGCGGCCGAGGAGCCCGGCGTGGTCGCAGCCGAGGACCCGGCGGCCGCCGCGGAGGCGGAGGAGGCGGAGCCGGGCGGGGAGGCGCCCGCCCCGCTCGGCGACGGCGAGACAGCGCTCGCGCCCGCGGTCGCGCTGGACGGCGAGGGCAGCGGCGTGGCGCCGGCTGCCGGCGACGCGGGCGCCGGGCCCCAGCCGATGCGCTTGCCGGTCACAGGCGGGCGACCGTCGACGAGACCTGTGAGCGTGGCGATCACCTGATCGGGATACGCGGCGATCAGCTTCGCGCGCAGCAGCACCGATTCGACGTATTCGTTGGAGTGGTTGTAGGCGAGGATCGCCGCGCTCAAGTTGTGGGCCGCGCCCGCCGCGTTCAGGTAGCGCGCGGCGGCGAAGATCGCGTCGACCGGGTTGTAGGGGTCGGCGTTGCCGGCGTTCAGCGCGTCGACCCCGTACTGCAGCCAGGTGGCTGGCTCGAACTGCATCCACCCCTCCGCGCCGGCGCTGGAGACCGACAGGTCGGTCCCGTAGTCGGTCTCGATTTCGTTGATCGCGGCGAGGATCGGCCAGGGCACGTCGTACTGGATCGCGGCGGCCCGGTAGATCGGCAGCAGGAACAGCGGCACGCGATAGAAGTCGAGCGCCTGCACCGATGCGGCCGAGCCGCCGAGCATCGCCGCCAGGGCGGCCGCCTGGCCGGCGATGAGCTGCGGGGGCAGCGCCACGTTGCTGGGAGCTCCGGCCGTCGCGTTCGCGCCACCTGAGGTCGAGGTGTTGCCGTTCGTGCTCGATCCACCGCCGGCGGGCTTGGCTTTGGTCTGGGTGAGGCTGCCGGGGCTCGCCCGCCTGCCGGGGGTCGTCTGCTGCTTGTGGCGCACCACGACCGCGGGGGCTTCCCCGGCGGCGGGCGCCGGGGCGAGGGCAGGAGCCGGGGCTGACGGCCCAGCCGTCGTGGACGTTGACGTTGACGTGGAGGGATGTGGACGTAGACGGGGTAGTGGTGGTCGCGGGCGTGGTCGAAGTGCTCGTCGTGGACGCGCCCGAGCCCGTCGTGGACGTGCCGGATTCCGGCGTGGTCGAGGTGACGGGGGGCTCGGCGCCTTCCCCGGTGGTGGTCGAGCCGGCGGGCGCTTCGGCGCCGAGGGCGCCCCCGGCCAGCGGTCCGCCGAGGCCTGCCACGGTGAGCCCGCCTCCGGCCAGCGCGGACAGCACCGTGCGCCACCTCACGTGGCGCCAAACAGCACCGCGACGCGAGCCCACGTCGTCCAGGCCGCTCATCGGCGGCCTCTGGGAGGGCTGGTCGTCGTGCGGTCCCTTGTTCATGGTGGATCTTTGGTCGGTGCCGCGGACCCACGATCGCGGGGCACGCCACCGATATTCTTATCGGCAGACAACCGCAAACCCGTAAAGGATTCGTAATCGCCTGCGTCCAGCGTTGCATGGCGAACCGTAGCGATGTCCACGGCGGAAGGTCGCAGTCTACCCTCGAGCGCTCTATTCTTCGCCGTGGAGGGTTTACCGGTCATGCAGCCCGCGTTTGCCTGTCATGCAGCCCGCGATAGGTCCAGCGGGTCGAGGTCGATATACACTTGAGTGAGAGGGATAGATGCCTAAGATGCCCAGAGGCCAGATCATTGCCACGGCGCTGGCCGGCTGCGCGCTTGTGCTCGGTGCCGGCGCGACGAGCGCGGCGCAGGCAGAAGAGACGGTGGCCATCACCAAGGCGGGCTTTTCGCCCGACCTGCTCGGGGTGCCGACGAACGTGTTCGGCGCCGCGACGATCGGCTCGACGAACCTGCCCGTCCCCTCGCCGATCACCCACATCAACGTGATGGGACCGGCCGGGCTGACCCTGAATCTCGAAGGCACCGGCACTTGCACCAAAGAAACGCTCGAAAACACCGGCCCTCAAGCTTGTCCCGCCGACTCCAAGGCCGGGTTCGGCGGCGGCATGGGCGCGTATGAAATCGCCAAAGAAGTGATCCACGAGGAATACACGGTCGACTTCTTCCTCGCTGATAACAGGCCGGGTCACGTCGAACTGCTGATCTACCTCGAGGGCTCCAGCCCGGTCTCGATCCAGCTCGTGTTCAAAGCGCCAGTGATCCAGTTTCCCAAGCCATACGGGCTCGGCTTCAGCCTCGAAGTGCCGCTGATCAAAGTCCTGCCCGAAGCCTCCGACGCCTCGGCGATCAGCGCCTTCTTCACGGCGGGCGCCAAGAACGTCGCCTACTACAAGACGATCCACGGCAAGCGCAAGCTGTTGCACGTCAAGGGCATCATCACCCCCAAGACCTGCCCGCGCGGAGGCTGGCCGGGAGCTTCGGAAATCAGCTTCGAGGACGGCTCAACCGTCAAAAGCACGGTCAAGATCCCCTGTCCGAAGAAGTGAGCCGGCGAGGAGCCCTAGGGGTGCTGGCGGCGTGCTGCTTCTGCGCCGCCGCGCCGGCCCTCGCCCCGGCGGCTCATACGGCGACCGGCGCGGACATGCGTCCCTCGCTGCTGCCCAACCGGCTCGGCGCGAACACCGCGCTCACGCTCGCGTTCAAGTTCTCCGGCGGGGATAAAGGCGTACCGGCGCCCCTGAGCAGGATGGTCGTGCGCTTGCCCTCCGGACTGAAGATCGATCTGCGCGGGGTCGGGATCTGTGTGAGATCGCGTCTGAGGCGCAGAGGCGTGGCAGGCTGCCCGGCAGGATCGCTCGTGGGGCGCGGCCACGCGCTGATGAGCGTGCACGCCGGCTCGCTGGCGGTCGGAGAGGAAGCCACCGTCACGATCTTTCGTGGTCCCAACCGGGGCTCCCGACCGACGCTCGATATCTTCGGCCAGGGCCAAGCTCCGCTGGATCAGAGCTCGATCAGCACGGCGGTGCTCGAACCGGACAGCGCGCCGTACGGCTCGAAGCTGATGGTCTCGATCCCTCCGATCCCGACGCTCGTGCTCGAGCCGAACGCGTCTTTCGTCTCCCTATCGTTGACGGTCGGCGGAGTCGGGCGCGGACCCAGAGCGCACGCCGCCGCCGGGGCCATCCTCGTGCCGCGCAGCTGCCCCGCCGGCGGGTTTCCGTTTGCCGCAAGCTTTACGTTCGCCGACGGCTCGGCCGCCCGCGCCTCCGCCGCGGTCGCCTGCCCGCGGGCCTGACCTCGATCGCCGCGACGCGATAATCTGAGCCTGTGGAAGCGATCCTCTCCATCCTGCAGGTCATCATCTGCGTGGTCCTGATCTTCCTGGTGCTGATGCACTCCGGCAAGGACTCGGGCCTGTCGGGCGCGTTCGGCGTCGGCAGCGGCCAGGGCCCGCTCGGAGGCGGCTCGATGGTCGAGCGCAACCTCAACCGCTGGACGGTCTTCTTCGCGGTCCTGTTCGCGCTGAACGCCATCGTGCTGCTCAAGCAGCCCTGGGCTTGAGCTAACCGGGCTGAGAGCCCTCGGGCGCCTCGTCCCCGAGCGCCGCCAGCCGATCGAGGATCTCAATGGCTTCCGCACGCAGCGTCCCGTCCACCGCCGCGTAGTCCTCCTGAGAGAGCTTGCCGGTGCGATAGTCGAGCTCGGCGTCACGGATCTCGCGGTACTTGGCCTCGCGCGCGGCCCGCAGGTCCGCGCGATCGGCCGTCGAGGGCGGCTCGGGCGGACGCCGGGCGGCGCGCAGGGGCGCGCTGACGAGCAGAATCACCGCGCCGAGCACCACAACCGTCAGAATCGCTGCCAGGACGTTCACTTCACCGGTCCCTCAGAACGTGTTTTGAAATAGGCGGTGCGGTCGGGGCGTTCATGGACCAAGCTGGGCGACGCGGGACGGTGAAGCGCGTGCTGGTGGCACGTGCAAGCCGGCACGTGGCGATCCAGCGTAGTGTCCAGGGACGTATCCGGACGTGCCGATCTTTTCAAAACACGTTCTAAGGCGCGGAGCGAGATTGAACGACATCGTCGAGGTCACCGCACGATGCGCCGCTCAGGCGCCCGCCAGGCCCCGCGCGGCACGGGCACGGCGGTCGCGCGTGAGCACCGCCACGCGCCGGCGCAGAAGATAGGCGACCCACCCACCCGCCGGCCAGATCGCGATCAGCCCGCCGCCGAACACGATCAGGCCGCCGATCCAGATCCACATGACCAGCGGCGAGACGATGAAGTGAAACTGCGCCGGCGGGGGGTGCTGCAGGTAGGAGCGCGCGAGGAACGCGACCGCGATCAGGGCGTCTTCGGGCGCCACGAACGGGATCGTGCGGTTGCCGATTTCGACGATGCGCTTCAGCTGGGGCGTTTCGATGTCCGGCGCGATCGCGCTCCACACGTCGCGCGTGACCCCGCCGTTCATCGCCACGTGGCTGACGGGCTGGCCGCCGATCAGGCTGCCGACCGACCCCTGCGACGGTTCGTCCGAGGCGTAGTAGCCCTCGCTGGGATACAGCGTCGCGACGTGCCGGCCGTGCTTGCTCACGTCCAGCACCGCCCCGAGGCTCAGCGTCGATCCCGTGTGGGCGGCGTCGTTGCTCGGCGAGACCGTCGCGGTGGCGCGCACGTAGCGGACGGTGTAGGCGCCAACCCTGCTTGACTGCCCGACCGACAGGGTGGGCTCGACCGTGTGCTGGAAGGAGGATGACGCCGCCACGCCGACGAACAGGACAGCGATGCCGATGTGCACGATGTAGCCGCCGTAGCGCCTGTGGTTGCGCCGCACGAGCGCGATCAGCGCGACCGGCGCGGCCTCGCCCGCCATCGCCCGGCGCGCACGCACGCCGCGCAGGAACTCCTGGGAGACACAGCCGAGCACGAACGCCGCGCAGCCGAACATCGCCAGCGCGAACGGCTTGCCCGACACGCCTGCGATCAAGAGCGCCGCCAGCGTCGCCAGGGCGAGACCGACCGGCGCGAGGAAGTTGCGCCGCGCGTTTGACAGCGTCGCCCGCCGCCAGGCGATCACCGGCCCGATGCCGCTCAGCAGCACCAGGATCAGCGCCAGCGGCACCGTGTAGCGGTCAAACCACGGCGGCCCCACTGACGCCGCTTTGCCGGTCAGCGCTTCAGAGATGAGGGGGAAGTAGGTGCCCCAGAAGATGACGAAGCACAGCGCCACGAGCACGACGTTGTTGGCCAGGAACGCCGACTCGCGCGACAGGAGCGCGTCGATGCGATGCTCTGAGCGCAGCATCTCCCGGCGCGTGACGACGAGATAGATAGAGCCGGCGATGAGCACGCCGATCAGCACGACGAACGGCACGCCCAGCGTCTGCCCGCCGAACGCATGAATCGAGTTCAGCACGCCGCTGCGCACCAGGAACGTGCCCATGATCGCCAGCGTCCCGGTGGCCAGCACGAGCGAGGCGTTCCACACCTTCAGCATCCCGCGCTTCTCCTGGATCATCAGCGAGTGCAGGAACGCCGTGCCCGTCAGCCACGGCATCAACGACGCGTTCTCGACCGCGTCCCAGCCCCAGTAGCCGCCCCAGCCGAGCTCGGCGTAGGACCAGCGCGCGCCGAGCAGGATGCCGATCCCCAAGAAGAACCAGGCGGCGAACGCGAACCGGCGGATCGCTTGGATCCACTCGGCGTCCACGCGCCGGGCGAGCAGCGC
Organism: uncultured Solirubrobacterales bacterium; assembly: GCA_963808385.1. Classification (GTDB taxonomy): domain Bacteria; phylum Actinomycetota; class Thermoleophilia; order Solirubrobacterales; family Solirubrobacteraceae; genus Palsa-744. The sequence goes on from CAWEFQ010000009.1 coordinate 117,710, forward strand.
CCCCATGCCGAACGCGAGCGGGATCGTGCACAGCGTGTAACCCGAGTACAGCATCGGCGGGTGGATCATCATCGTCGGGAACCGCAGCAGCGGGTCCAGGCCCGCGCCTTCGACCGGTGCCGGGTGGGTGGTGGCGAACGGGTTGGCGTAGAAGATCATCAGCGACACGAAGAACCCCCCGAACCCGAGCAATATCGCGGTCGCGTACGCCGCCACGTCGCGCATCCGCCGGCGCGTCAGGAACAGCACGAGGCTCGACCACATCGACAGCAGCCACGCCCACAGCAGTAACGACCCTTCCTGCGAGGACCACACCGCGGCGGCCTTGTAGAACGTCGGCGTGGTCATGCTGGAGGTGTCGGCGACCGTGTTGAACGAGAAGTCGTTGCGCAGGAACGCGATCTCGAGCACCGCGAACGCGACTGTCAGGACGCCCGCCAGCGCGTACACCGCGCGCCGTCCCGAGTCCAAGAACTCCGGCCGTCCGCGCCGCACCCCGTACAGCGACGCGCCGATCCCGTACATGCACACGGCCAGCGCGAGCAGCAGGCAGGCGCTGCCGAGGAGCGCCATCAGCGACTGGCGCCCGCGCGCGCCGGGGTGCTCGCCGGGCCGGGCGCCGGAGGGAGGTGACGATGTGCCGCGGCGCAGGCCACTCAGTAGCTCTGCTTCTGGCCGGCGGGCGGCGCGACCTTGTACTTGGACGGGCACTTGGTGATCAGCGAGTCCCGTTCGCCGACATAGGAGCCGCCCTGCTTCTGCACGGTGACGATCACCTCGCGCCCTTCGCGGAACGGGTCCGGCACGGTGCCGGTGTAGGCGACGGGGACCGCGGTGGCGCCGGAGCGATCCTCGACGCTGAAGTCCAGGGTGGCGCCCGAGCGGTGGACCGAGCCGCCGACGACCGTGCCCGTCAGCTCATAGCTGCGCCCGGACTGGGCCTGATGGACGAGCTGACTCGGCGTGAGGGCGGGCGAGGCGGCGCTGAAGCTCGTGTAGATCAGCGCTCCGGCCAGCACCACGGCCGCGCCCAGGGCCACCGTCAGCCGCACCGTTCGCTTGCGTGCGGGGTTCATCGCGGTCAAGTATTCCATGCGCCGCGCTCCTCGGCGTCGCTCGATCGGGGGACCCTCACGCCAGGTGGGCGCGCGAGTCGTGCGGGGGCGGGCGGGCGCCCATCCGCCAGACGAAGCGCCGCCCAGGAAAATGTGCGCTGAGAGCGAAACCTTTGGGCGTGTGGAGAGTCTCTATGAGTAGACCGTCATGAGAGCCGCCGCACTGCTGCAACGCCTTCCCCACCCGGCCGACACCGAGCCTCGGCGGCGGCGTCCGCGCCGGCAGAGCCGGCGCAAGCCCGCGGACACCGCCCGCCCGGCGACGGACCCGGCGGCGGAGCTGCATGTGGCCGTGGCGGCGCCGCCGGCCTCCGGGCATGCAGACCCGCACGACTCACTCATCGCACGCGTGCGCAGCGCCGGGGGCCCGATCGACAACGCGTCATACACGTGCGCCTGCGGATTCGTGTTCGCCGCGTCTGTCTCGACTACGGTGGCCTGCCCGCACTGCGGCGCCGGGCAGGCCTGGTAGAGCCGACGACTGGGCAACCGGGCCCACCGTCATAGCGGAGGGCATCGAGACCGAGGCGGTCTTGAACCATCTGACCGGGCTGCGCTGCGACACCGGGCAGGGATACCTGATCTCCGGCTGTGGCAGCTCCAGTAATACCGGCAGCTCGTCCAGCACCAACTCCGCAGCGAGCGCCAGCACGCCTGCTGAATCGACATCGACCTCCGGGCCGTTCCTGGCCAAGTTCACCAGCGTCAGCAAGGTCGCCTCGACGGTCCCCGCCAACGGCGATGTGAATCCGTACGGCCTCGTGACGGTGCCCACCAGTGTGGGCAAGCTCCAGGCGGGCCAGTTGCTGATCAGCGATCTCCGAAGCGATGACGCGCATCTCCCCAGCGGCGAAAGGCGGCACCGTCCTCACCGAAGGCGGCCACCTCAAGGAACCGCTCGGCATGGTGCTCGCACCGAACGGCAACATCATCACGAGCAACGGTGGTGACGGCAACATGGTCGAAACCACACCCGCCGGCCGGCAGGTAGCCGTGCAGAGCGCCGACAGGAAGACCGGCGCCGGATCGCTATTCGGCCTTGCCATAGCCCCAGAAGGCAAGGGCATCTACTTCGTGGACGACGGCGAAAACACGCTCAACCTGTTGCACTGACGGCACGCAGTCACCGGCGCGCAGTCACCCGTAGTTCACCGGAAGCTCTGGGCGTTGCCAACCTCCCCGTAGGCAGCGCCCAGGGCGGGTCTGTCCTCTGCGCGAGGGCTACTTGACCGCGCCGCCGGAGGCGTTGATCGCGTACCACGTGCCGCCGAACTGCTTTGCTCCGACGTAGAACGTTTCTCCTGCCCCGCTGTCCCCGCTGTAGGTGTAGAGCGGGTGACCGGCGTAGGTGACCTGCCCGCCGTGTGAGGACAGCAGCGAAGCCTTGACGCCCGGGCCGGCCGTCGGGTGGCCGCTTGCCTTCAGCGACGGCCACACTGCCGAGCACCCGCTGATACCCGCACAGCTGCTCTTGTTGGCATGATCGCGCGTGAACTCGTACAGCGTGCGGCCCGAGCTGCTGACGAGGATGCTGCCGACACTGGTGTGGCGCAACTGCACCGTGGCAGCACGGCTCGCGTGTGCCGCCGGGAAGCTCGTCTGTGCGCTGGCGACCGTCGCGGCACTCGCCGCGCTTGCCAAGGCGACGGCCAGGAAAACGTAGGTTCGCTTCATGGTTCCTCCAATGTCGGGGGGCTCGGGCACGTGACTGCGATCTCTACCTATAGACACCGCCACGCCGCGAACCTTCCCGGCGCCCGACGTGGTTCCCGGACGCCGTCGTGCTGTCGGTTCCGATCCTCCTCGTCGCCATCGGGCCAGCGGCGAATGCGGCGAATGCGCGCTCAGGAGGCGGTCGCGCCGTGATCGCTCCAGCTGGCCAGCCGTAGCAGCGCGGCGCTGGAGACGCCGTGGCCGGATACCACGCACAGGTGGCCGTCGCGCAGCCATGTCACCACCGCGGCGCCGTTCTGATTGAGCAGCCGGTAGGACACGCCTCCCTGCCAGGCGATCGTGCCACCGCCGATCCGCGGCGCGGGGGCGCCGGCTACGATCGCGTAGCCGATCCGCCGGCCATGGGAGTCGGAGTAGAAGACCGTCGTGATCGAGCGGCCGCCAACACGATCGGTGCGCGATCCCGTGCTGCGCCAGCCGAAGCGCTCGCTCCAGTAGGGGAACGGCACGCCGTCGACGGCCACGGCAAGCTGCGCGTGGTGCGCCCGGCTCTCTGCCGGAGCGGGGAGCGTCGCCGCACGCAGGGTCAGCGCTGCTGCCTGATTGAAGCTGACCGTGGGGGCGCTGCCACCGCTACTGAGGCCGACCGCGATCGCCACCGCCACGACTGCGGCGAGCACCCCGCCCGCACCTGCGAGGGCCACAGGAGAGAAAACGCGCCACGAAGCGCGCCACGCCATGTGGCGTTCCTGGTGAGCAGTCACCAGCGACTCGACTTGCCGGTGCAGCGACTCCGGCGCGGACACGTCGAAGGAGCGCACCAGCTCGGCGATGCGCCGCTGCTCGTCTTCGATCTGGGTAGGCGTCTCATTCATGGTGTACCTCTACTGGACAAGACTCCGGTGGGCAGCGTCTCATTCCCGCGGACTGTCTGGCTTGGTGGGTGCCGCGGCGCGGAAGCGTCCGTGAGGTCGGGCGAACCCTGCTCAGCAGACGCCGATGTGGGCGAGTCCGGCGCGGGCGCCAGTTCGTGTGCGACCTGCTTGCGCGCCCGGAACAGCCTGGTCGTGATCGTCGCCTCCCGCACGCGCAGCGCACGGGCGGCTTCCCTGTAGGAGAGACCGAGCACATCGACGGCCACCAGTGCAAGGCGACGATCCTCCGGCAGAGCTGCGATCGTCGCGTACACCTCCTGCATCTCCAGCGCCCGCTCAGGCTGGCCCAGCATCCGGGGATCGGCCGCGTCGAAGTCATCGAGCGTAGCCACCGTGACCGGCCGGCGGCTCGCGGTGCGACGGTCGGTGAGGAACGTGTTGCGCAGCACCCGCATCAGGTAGTACAGCTCGTCATCGCCACTCAACACACGCGGCCGTGCGAGCACGCGAGCGAACGTCTCCTGCACCAGGTCCTCGGCGTCCTCGCGCGAACCGCACAACGCCCACGCGGCTCGATAAAGACGGTCCACGTGCTGCGTCAGCGACTGCGGGTCCAGGGTACGCATTTCGGATGGGCGGAGCGACCCTCCGGCAAACGAGGCGGCCGCTCCCGCACTGCGACTGTAGCGCCCGATGGGTACGCGCCGCGGACAGCGAAGCGCAGCGGGACGTAGCGGGAAGGATCTCGGCGCGCGGGAGTCTTTAGGGAATGACGGTCGGGATGCCGCTGTGCCACGCACGGCGCCCAGCGATTGCCATATGGACATCCAGCACGAGAAAGGTTGGTTCACGATGAGGCCGCGCACGCTTTTGCTTTTCGCCCTCGCTGCGCTGCTGGGAGCGGCGGTGGCCGTTCTGCCCGCGCTCGCTGCCAGCCCGTCCGAAGCGAAACTCGAAGTCAACGAAAACTGCGTCGAGGCCGATTGGCCTTGCTGGGCGACCCCAGGATCTAGCCAGCCGGCCTCGAAGGTCACGATCGCAAGCGGCGGCTCGGTCACCTTCGCCGACAGCAAGACCGCCGCGAACATCGCCTGGACCGGCACCGTGCCCATGTGCGAATCGGAAGTGCCCGTCGCACCAGCGTCACCGAAGACGGGCTGGGAAGGAAAGTGCACATTCGCAACACCTGGCACCTACCCCTTCGAAAGCTCGACCCTCTTCAACGACGGAATCGACAACTACACCAAATACGAAGTCGTGGTCGAAGCTTCGACCACGACCCCCACAAGCACGACCGGCGAAGGCGGCTCGAAAGGCAGCTCGACCCCGGGCACCACCACATCGGGTCCCGCCCCAGCCGGCGAAAGCCCGACGAGATCGTTGCTATCCGGTGCTCCGAGGATCAGCTCAAGCCAACGGGGTAGCACCGTCAACGGCTCTCTCGAGGTATCAAAGGCCGGTGCCGGAGACCGCCTCGAGGTAGATCTCATCGCCACCACCGCGTCGCTGGCGAAGGCCGGGCACGCAACGCAGGTGGTCGGGCGATTCGTGAGCGCTTCGGTTAGCGCCGGTCAACGGTCCTTCTCGGTGAAGCTCAATGCCAAGGCAAGGCAGGCGCTCAAACGCCACCATCGCCTGGCGCTGACCGTGAAGATCACACTCACACCACTACACGGCGCGGCGGTGACGATCACCCGCGGCATCGTCGTACGCGCCTGACCTGAGATGGCACGCTGAGCGCTCTCGCGTTCTACTGGTGGTGTGAGTGTCCGCGTTCCGTGCACGAGCGCTCGCCAGTGATGCGCAGGATCGCGACAGCCATTCCGAGGCCGACAACGTGGCCAGTCTGGCTCCAACGGAGGCTCTATTTCGTGCGCTCCCCCGCTCAGAGGCCAGCAGCGGTTCGCAGACGTTTGCGTACTGTAGCACTCGGTGAGCGACCTTCCCTGTCCACCGATGCCTTATATTTGGCTCTACAGAGCTACCGAATGTACATCCCGCTGATCGCCCGTGCGATCACGAGCTGCTGGATCTCGGCGGTGCCCTCGAAGATGTCGTAGATCTTCGCGTCGCGGTGCCAGCGCTCGACGGGGAACTCGCGGGCGTAGCCGTTGCCGCCGAGGATCTGGATGGCCCGCTCGGTGACCCACACGGCGACCTCGCCGGACTTGAGCTTGCTCATCGAGCCCTCGGCGTTCTCGAAGGGGACCTGGTTGCGGCCCATCCAGGAGGCACGCCAGACGAGCAGGCGGGAGGCGTCGATCTCGAGCTTCATGCGGGCGAGCGTGAAGGCGATCGACTGGTTCTCGATGATCTTGCGGCCGAACTGCTCGCGCTCCTTGGCGTAGTCGAGCGCGTACTCGTAGGCGGCGCGGGCGACCCCGAGCGCCTGGGAGCCGACGGTCGGGCGGGAGGACTCGAAGGTCTGCATCGCGGCCTGGGACTTGCTCTTCTTGCCCTCGCGCACGCGGGCGATGCGCTCGTCGAGCTTCTCCTTGCCGCCGAGCACGTAGCCGGCGGGGACGCGGCAGTCGTCGAGGAAGACGTCGGCGGTGTGGGAGGCGCGGAGGCCGTGCTTGGAGACCTTCGAGCCCTGGGAGATCCCCTTGGCTTCGCTCATCGGCACGATGAACGCGGCGTGTCCTTTCGAGCCCAGCTCGGGGTCGACGGTGGCGATGATCACGTGGATGTCGGAGATGCCGCCGTTGGTGGCCCACGCCTTCTGGCCGTTGATGACCCACTCGCCCGCGGCCTCGTCGAACTTGGCACGGGTGCGCACGCCCGAGACGTCGGAGCCGGCGTTGGGCTCGGAGGCGCAGAACGCGGCGACCTTGACGTCGTCTGGGGTGCCGAAGCAGCGCGGGATCCATTCCCCGATCTGCTCGCCGGAGCCCTGGCCGAAGATCGCGGCCACGGGCAGCGCGGTGCCCATGATCGCCATGCCGATGCCGGCGTCGCCCCAGAACAGCTCCTCGTTGACGATCGGCAGGCTCAGGCCGGTCGGGTCGGCGAAGAACTGCGCCAGCCCCTCGAACCCGTACAGCCCGATCTTGGCGGCCTCCTGGATGATCGGCCATGGGGTCTGCTCCTTCTCGTCCCACTCGTGCGCGGCGGGGCGCATCACGTCGGCGGCGAACCCGTGGACCCAGTCGCGGATGTCCTTCTGGTCCTGACTCAGCGCCATCGAGAATGTCGCCTCCTGATTGGCCGAGCTCGTGATCGCCTCGACGGCGGCCTCGGCGGCCTCGGTATTCCGCTCCTCGGGGGCTGTGGCAACAGGGGTGGTCGTGGCTGACATCTGGCGGGATCTCCTTCGGATGGATGGGGCGCACTGGGCGCCGGGCGGCTGCGAAAACGCCTCACACGAGGCGGGTCGGGCCATTAAGCGTAACCCAAAGCGAGGATAACCTCAACTCTGGTAACCCAAAACGAGGACATCGTCTAATCTACCTAATGTAGATGCAATTTATGGTATTAGTTAGGATTGACGTTCATCATGTCGTCGATGCAGAAAGTGACTATGTCCATACGCACTCCCGCAGTAGTCCTAACCCTGCTGGTCGCCGCCCTCGGCCTCGCCGCCTGTGGCAGCAGCTCCTCCAACTCCTCCAGCTCGAGCCACCTGACGCTGGTCGCCTACTCCACGCCGCAGGGCGCCTACGAAAAGCTGATCCCGGGGTTCGCCGCGACCGGAGAAGGCAAGGGCGTGAGCTTCAGCCAGTCCTACGGCCCGTCGGGCGAACAGAGCCGCGCCGTCGCCAACGGGCTGCACGCCGACGTGGTCAACTTCTCGCTGGAACCGGACGTCACGCGCCTGGTCAAGGCGGGGCTCGTCTCGCCGGACTGGAACAAGAACGCTACGCACGGGTTCGTGACGGAGTCGGTCGCGGTGATCATCGTGCGCAAGGGCAACCCCAAGCACATCACCGGCTGGAACGACCTGATCAAGCCGGGAGTGGGAGTGCTGACGCCGAACCCGTTCACGTCGGGGAGCGCACGCTGGAACATCATGGCCGCCTACGGGGCGCAGATCCACGAAGGCCACACCCCCGCCGAAGCGCAGGCGTATCTGGAAAAGCTGTTCCACAACGTCGTCAGCCAGGACAGCTCGGCGCGCAACGCCCTGCAGACGTTTCTGGCCGGCCGCGGCGACGCGCTGATCGACTACGAGGACGAGGCGATCGCCGACCAGAAGAAGGGCGCACCGATCGAATACGTGATCCCCGCGCACACGATTCTGATCCAGAACCCGATCGCCGTGGTCGGGACCAACGCGGACGCGAGCAAGTTCGTGAGCTACCTGCTGTCCCCAGCCGGCCAGCGCATCTGGGCCTCCGAGGGCTACCGGCCGGTCATCCCGGGCATCGCGGCGCCCGGCCAGTTCCCGACGCCGGCCGGCCTGTTCGCGATCGAATCGCTCGGCGGCTGGAGCGCCGTGGACAAGCGGTTCTTCGAACCGGAAACGGGCATCGTCACGAAGATCGAGCAGTCGCTGGGGGTGTCCACCTCGAAATGAGGCCCCCCAGTGGCCCCACCCCGCTGCCCGCGGGCGCGGCGCCGGGCGCGAGCAACCCCCAGGCGCAGGCGTCCGCCGGCCCCTTGCGACGTCGCCGTGGCCGTGGCCGGCGCGGGCAGGCGGGCACGCGGGCGGCGGGCGCGCTCGGCAAGGGCCTGCTCGGCATCTACCTGTCCGTGCTCGTGCTGCTGCCGGTCGCGGCGCTGCTGGCGAAGGCTGGCAGCGGCGGGACCGGCGCGTTCTGGCGCGAGGTCACCGGCCCGGAGGCGCAGGCCGCGATCGAGCTGACGCTCGCGATCTCGGCGATCGTGGTCGTCGTCAACGCGATCTTCGGGACGCTGATCGCGTGGGTGCTGGTGCGCGACGAGTTTCCGGGCAAGCGCATCGTGAACGCCCTGATCGATCTGCCGTTCGCGCTGCCGACGATCGTGGCGGGGTTGGTGCTGCTGACGCTGTACGGCAACAACAGCCCGCTCGGCATCGATGTCGCGTTCACGCGCGCCTCGATCGCGCTGGCGCTGGCGTTCGTGACGCTGCCGTTCGTGATCAGGTCGGTGCAGCCGGTGCTGATCGATCTCGACCGCTCTATGGAGGAGGCCGCCGCCTCGCTGGGCGCGGGGCCGGCGACGGTGCTGCGCCGGATCGTGCTGCCGACCCTGACCCCGGCGATCGTCTCGGGGGTGGCGCTGAGCTTCGCGCGGGCCGTCGGCGAGTTCGGCTCGCTCGTGCTGATCACGGGCAACCTGCCGTTCAAGACCGAGGTCGGCTCGGTGTACGTGTTCGGGCAGATCTCCGACGAAAACCTGCCTGCGGCCGCGGCCGTGTCGGTCGTGCTGCTGGCAGCGGCGCTGATCGTGCTGGGCGCGCTGGCGCTCGTTTCGCGCCGGAGGTCCCGCCATGTCCTATAGCCGCTCCAGCCGGCTGACCGCGCGGACGGTGGCGCTCGGATACCTGGCGCTGCTGCTGCTGGCGCCGGTGGCGATGATCTTCTACCGAACGTTCGAAGGAGGGCTCGCGCCCGTGTGGAGCGCCGTGACCGCCCCCAACGCGGTGCACGCGTTCTGGCTGTCGATCGAGATCGTCGCGATCGCGGTGCCGCTGAACACGGCGTTCGGGATCGGCATGGCGCTGGCGCTGGAGCGCGGCTCGTTCCGGGGCAAGGCGCTGCTGGGAATGCTGATCGACCTGCCGTTCGCGATCTCGCCGGTCGTGGTCGGGCTGGCGCTTGTGCTCGTGTATGGAAAGACGGGCTGGTTCGGGAACTGGCTGATCGGGCATGGCATCCAGATCATCTTCTCCGTCCCCGGCATTGTGATCGCCACCGCAGTCGTGTCGCTGCCGTTCGTCGCGCGTGAGACCGCGCCGGTGCTGCGCGAGCTGGGAACCGACTCGGAGCAGGCGGCCGCGACGCTGGGCGCCGGCGCATGGCAGACGTTTTGGCGGATCACGCTGCCGGCGATCCGCTGGGCGGTCGTATACGGGGTCGTGCTCACAACCGCCCGCGCGCTGGGGGAGTTCGGCGCCGTCAGCATCGTCTCGGGCCGGATCGAGGGTCAGACGCAGACGCTGCCGCTATATGTGCAGGATCGGTTCGAGAACTTCGACATCACCGGCGCCTACGCGAGCGCGGTCGTGCTGGCGCTGCTGGCGCTGGGTACGCTGGTGGCAATGAACCTCCTGACGCGACGAACGCGCAGACGGACGGCGGTCTGAGCATGGCGATCGAGGTCCGCAACGTGAGCAAGCGCTTCGGCGAGTTCGTCGCGCTCGACGATGTCTGCATCCGGGTGGGCGACGGCGCGCTGACCGCCCTGCTGGGCCCGAGCGGCAGCGGCAAGTCGACGCTGCTGCGGATCATCGCCGGCCTGGAGACACCCGACAGCGGCGAGGTGGAGATCGGTGGTGAGATCGTGACCGGCGCGCCCGCGCGCACGCGCGACGTGGGGTTCGTGTTCCAGCACTACGCCCCGTTCAAGCACATGACCGTGCACGACAACGTCGCGTTCGGCCTGAAGGTGCGCAGGCGCCCGAAGGCGGAGATCCGCGCGCGCGTGAAGGAGCTGCTGGAGCTGGTCAGGCTGGAGGGGCTGGCCGGTAGGTATCCCTCACAGCTGTCCGGCGGTCAGCTGCAGCGCATGGCGCTGGCCCGAGCGCTGGCGGTCCAGCCGCGGGTGCTGCTGCTAGACGAGCCGTTCGGCGCACTGGACGCCCAGGTGCGGGGCGAGCTGCGCGAATGGCTGCGGCGGCTGCACGAGGAGATCCACGTTACGACGATCTTCGTGACCCACGACCAGGAGGAGGCGATGGAGGTCGCCGAGCAGATCGTGGTCATGAACGCGGGTGCGATCGAGCAGGCCGGGACGCCGCGCGAGCTGTATGAGAGCCCCCGCAACGAGTTCGTGATGTCGTTCATCGGCCCGGTCAACCGCCTCGGCGAGGCGTCGTTCCTGCGCCCCCACGACATCCAGATCCTTCCGTCCGCCGAGGGCGAAGGCACCGAGGCGCTGATCGAGCGAGTCGTGCACCTCGGGTTCGAGGTGCGGGTCGAGCTGAAGCTCGGCGACGGCCGCGAGATCTGGGCGCAGGTCACCCGCGAGAGCGCCCAGGAGCTCGAGCTCCAGGAGGGCCAGATCCTCGCGGTGCGCCTGCCGCCGCCGCGGGTGTTCGCCTCCTAGCTTCTAGGGGGTCGTGGACCAAGCGGCGCAAGGACGCAGTGAGCGAAGTGTGCTGGCCGATCAGTCGAGCGCATCTGATCGACGATCGGTACACGAGCGATCGAGGACGCAGCTCCGCGTCGCGTCCACGGCTCCCTAGCGCGTTTCCCAGGCTTCCTCTTGCGTTGTCAGCGCGAGGATGTCCTTGGGGAGCTTGCCCGAGGCGACGTCCGCGATCGTAACGTGCTCGAGAACTTTGCGAAGGTTCGCGCGCAGCGCGAGCCAGACCTGTTGCAGCGATTCGGCCGAGCCCTTGTAGGAGACCTCCTCGGGGCGCAGCCCGCGGACGCCGACGAGCGGGCCCTCGACCGCGCGGATGACCTGGGCGAGATTGACCTCCGCGGCGGGCTTGGCGAGCCAGTAGCCGCCCTCGGGGCCGCGCTGGCTGCGAACCAGTCCGGCCGAGCGCAGCTGCGTGAGGATGTTCTCCAGGAACGAGACCGGGATCCCCTGGGCCGTGGCGACCTCGTCGACCTTGCGCGGAGAGTCCTGGCTACCGGAGGCGAGCTCGACGATCGCACGCACGGCGTAGTCGGCCTTGGCGGTGACGTGCATGGCGAGTGATTCTCACGTATTTCGGCGTCGGAGGGGCCCGCGGTGCTCAATCCCGACCTCTGTGGTAGAAATTAGGTGGCCCTAATCGGGCGCCCCACGGGCGGCGAGGGGCGGCGAGCCGCTCGCCAGGAAGATCGCGATGACGAACACACCAATGGATACAGAATGAGCTTCGGCGAGACGATCGTGCTCGGCGCGATCGCCGGATTCACGATCTACATCGGCCTGCCCCTCGGCCGGATGCGGGCGGTCGGCGACCGGCTGCGCGTGAGCCTGGCGATGCTGTCGGTGGGGATACTGGCGTTCATCTTCATGGACGTGACCCGCCACGGCGAGGAAATCCTCGAAACGGCGCTCGACCGGTACAAGCACGACACGGGCAGCCTCGGGCACGTGCTGGGCCTGTTCGCGCTGCTGGCGGTCGGGTTCACGGTCGGCACGGCCGGCATCTCGGCCGTTCAGCGCTGGTTGAGCGCGCGCAGGAGCAGCCCGGCGCCGCTTGCCGGAGGCGAGGCCGAGGCGGTGCTCGACCAGGTGCAGATCGCGCGCGCGATCAGGGGCAGATCGGACGCCGAACGCCGCGCGCTGCAGACGGGCCTGGTGATCGCGGTGGCGATCGGGCTGCACAACTTCGCCGAGGGCCTGGCGATCGGCGTCTCCGCCAGCACGGGCGCGATCGGCCTGGCGACCGTGCTGGTGATCGGGTTCGGCCTGCACAACGCGACCGAGGGGTTCGGCATCGTCGGCCCCCTGGGCGGGGTACGCCCGTCCTGGCGCTGGCTCGCGCTGGCCGGCCTGATCGGCGGCGGCCCCACGTTCCTGGGGACGATCGTCGGCTACCAGGTCAACTCCAGCCCGCTGGAGCTCATGTTCTACGCCCTGGCGGGCGGCGCGATCCTATACGTGATCGGCGAGATCTGGACGGGCATGCGCCGCTATGGCTACCACACGCTCGGCCTGTACTTCGTCGCGGCGGGGTTCCTGCTGGGCATCGCGACCGATCTGGTCGTCTCCTACGGCGGGGCCTGAGTCAGAGCGGCGGAGTGAGAACGAGCCCGGACCGGCGAAAGCCCGCCGGCCCGTCTCGTTGCCTCACCCCGCTGGCTCACTGCCCGAGAACCCACAGCCCGTGACCGCAACCCGATCGACCCGATCTACACAAAGCGGCGGACGGGCTTCGAACCCGCGACCTCGAGCTTGGGA
>CAWEFQ010000010.1:0-197654 GCA_963808385.1 uncultured Solirubrobacterales bacterium
GGGGCAGCGAGCGTCTCAGCCGCGCTTCTCGAGCGTCACGCCCTTCTCGAGGCGCTTGATGCCCTTGATGTCGGCGACCTGCTTGCCGGGGAGCCCGTCGCGCGGCCCGCGCCCATCGAAACCGAGCAGCACGTTGAACACGAGGCGTGGGTGATCGCGGTGCTCGCGGGCGAGCTGCACATGACCGCCGAGCAAATCGAAGCGCTCGACGTCGAGGAGGCAAGGCGACTGGTTCTGGAGCACTGGTCCCGGCCCACGGCCTGATCAGCGGATGGAGCGAACCCGCATACTCCGGCACAGGCCGGGTGGCAAACGCGCGACGCGGTTAGGCGCCGAGCCGGCCCTCAGCCGACGGCCACCTCGTCGATGCGTACGAGTCGCAGGCGCTCGTTTTCGGAGTCCGCTTGTTTGAGCGTGCTGCTGTACCCGCTGCGCGAGAAGAGCAGTATGCGCAGGTTCTCCTCGATCTCGTGGCCGGCTTGGCGCAGCGCGGGGAGCTTGTAGTCCTCGATCTCGCGCAGGACGTTGCCGTCCATTGCTTTGTTGCGCCAGCGGCACTCGCCGATCACCGTCACGCGAGCGCCGGCGAGCCCGACGATGTCGATCTCCTCGCTCGTGCGCTGCCCGGTACGGCGCAGGTCGTTGCGAGCGTTGCCCCACCAGCTGCCGACACGCTGCGCCGCTCGTCCATAGTTCGTGCGCGTCCAGTCACGGCAGATATCCTCGAATATGGGCGCCACGTGGTCGCTCAGCGCGGGCTTGACGGTGCTCTCCCACAGGTCCTTTGCTCTGAGGCCGGTCTCCAGCTCGGCTTGGAAGGGGAAGACGAAGCGAAACCAGAAACGCAGGAACGGGTCGCTCAGCTCCCAGTGGCCTCCACGGCTGGACAGCGCGGCGCCGGCGGGGAGCTTGCGGTGAACGATCCGCAGCTCGGCGAGCGTCGCCAGATAACGGCTGACGGTCGCGTTCTCGATTCGGGCGCCCGAGGCGATTCGATCGACCTCCTTCTCTCCGGTTGCGAGTTGCTCGAGGATCGAGAAGTAGATGCCCGGCTGTGTCAGCTCCTGCTCGAGGACCGCGCGCGCCTCGTTCCACAGCGGCCCGTTGCGGTCGAGTACGCGCGAGCGGATCGCGTGCTCGACGCCTCCTCGCCCAAGCTCGCTCAAGTACCGCGGCATGCCGCCGGTTATCGCGAAGCGCTCGATGCGCCGGACGGGATCGAGCGTATCGAGGAATCCCCGCGCCTGTGGGTAGCGCAACGGCCGGATCTCCAGTGCCCTGAGACGCCCGTGCAGCGGTCCGCGCTCTGACATCAGCGCCTGCATCTGTGAGATGGCCGAGCCGCACAGGACCAGCTTCAACTGAGAGCCGTCACGCTCCTCCTCCATCACTGCTTGGATCGAGCTGAGCGCTCGCTCGATCTCTGCCTCGGTGCCGGGGAGCAGCCAGGGGAGCTCGTCTATGACCACCAGCGCCCTGGTTTTGCTCGCGAGCCGGTAGATGACGCGAAACAGCGTGATGAGGTCTCCGATCTCGGGCCGTACGCCGAGACCCGGCGCGAGCATCGCCGCAAACCGCGAGAGCTGGGTCCCCGGTGCAAGCCGCTCGGAGGCCAGGATCACCGCCGGCTTGCCGTGTGCGAACCGGCGCAGCAGCCACGACTTCCCGACGCGGCGCCGTCCGTACATGTTGATCGGCATACGCTCGGAGCTCGCCCACCATTCCTCCAAGCGCGCGAGCTCATCCTCACGATCGACGAACTCGTCGACGAGCGGCCATACGTACGTATCCATACTCCCAGTATAACATACCCTGGCATAAGCTACCCCAACGTATGTTCATATGCACCTCGCCGTATGCGTTCAGTCCCCACGTACAAGACATCCGGGGCGTGTGATGCGGCGATTGCCGCCGGCCTGACGATGAGCGGGCAGTGCAACATCGGCGAGTCAGAACACGACTTCCGCGTGCCGGACGGCGCCTTAACACCGCAGCCCTCCCGAGGGAGTGTGAAATCCCCTCGGTCCACATCACCGTATCTGGAAGTGTCTTGCGCCTGCAGTTGGACCGTTCCGATGCGCTCGGGGAGTGTCATAGGAACTGTGTAGGCAAGATCGAAGGAGATCGCTATGCCTACTACTACGCAGGATCACATTGAGGTTCAGGAGTTGGTGTTCCCCGCCGCCGGGGAGCGGAGGGAGCCCGGAGGGCGACCGGAGGGACCGGCGGCGGCGCGCCCGCCGCGGGGGCCCCGACGGCGGGGCGGGCGGGGCGGGAGCTTTCGCCGGAGCTTGTCGATGAGGCCGTCGACCGTGCCGGTGGCCGCCGTCGTCTGCGGCAAACTCTCGGGGTGCCCTCGGAGCGGATCAGCGATGAGTTGATCGACGAGCTGCTCGCCGGCGCGAGCACGGAGGAGGAGATCGCCGGGCCCGGCGGACTGCTCGCCGATCTGACCAAGCGTCTGGTGGAGCGGGCGATGGAGGTCGAGCTGACCGACCATCTCGGTTACGAGCCGCATCAGGAGCCGCCGGGCGGCGCGGAGAACCAGCGCAACGGCTCGACGGGAAAGACGCTTATGACCGAGCACGGGCCGGTGGCGCTCGACACACCGCGAGACCGCAACGGCAGCTTCGAGCCGAAGATCGTCCGCAAGCGCCAGCGCCGGTTCGTCGGGTTCGACGAGAAGATCCTCGCGCTTTACAGCCGCGGGCTCTCCACACGGGACATCTCCGCGCACCTGCAGGAGATCTACGGCGTGAAGGTCAGCCGTGATCTGATCAGCAAGGTGACCGACGCGGTCATGGACGATGTGCGCGACTGGGCCAAGCGGCCGCTGGAGGACATCTACCCGATCGTGTTCCTGGACTGCATGGTCCTGAAGATCCGCGAGGGCGGCACGGTGCAGCGCCGCGCGCTCTACCTCGCGCTCGGGGTCACGCTCGACGGCGACCGCGACGTGCTCGGCATGTGGTTCCAGGAGACCGAGGGCGCAAAGTTCTGGATGCAGGTCCTCACCGATCTGAAGACCCGCGGCGTCAAGGACATCCTGATCGCATGCGTCGACGGGCTCACAGGCTTTCCCGACGCGATCGAGGCGATCTTCCCCAAGACCACGGTGCAAACATGCATCGTTCACCTCATCAGGGCGAGTCTCAAGTACGTGCCTCGCCGTGAGCGCGAGCAGGTCGCCCGCGACCTGAAGCCGATCTACAACGCCATCGATGCCGACCAAGCCCAAGCCGAGCTCGAGGCATTCGATGAGAAGTGGGGCAAGCGGTTCCCGGTCATCACCCAGGCGTGGCTAAACGCGTGGGAGCACGTGACCCCGTTCCTCGCGTTCCCCCCCGACGTTCGCCGCGTGATCTACACCACGAACGCGATCGAGGCGCTGAACCGACAGCTGCGCAAGGCGATCAAGACGAAGGGCAGCTTCCCCAACGAGGACGCCGCCCGCAAGCTCGTCTACCTCGCGCTGCAGAACGCCGTCCCGCAATGGACCCGCACCCGCAGCTGGACAGCCGCGCTGCTCGCGTTCAAGATCCACTTCGGCGACCGCGTCCCCGACACCGCAAACTGACCATCACAGATTGACACCCACGGAGCCACTGTTACAATTAACCAAGAAACCAGCCTACACAGTTAAATCTGACGCCCTCTGCGCTCGTCTCGCCAGTCCAGGCCGGTCGTCTCGATGTCGAGGGCGACAGTGCTGGCGCGCAGCGCGTGCTCGAATGCCTGCTCGTCGAGATCCCCCCGAAGAACCTGCACGGGCTGGGCATCGCGCACTGGCGTCAGAGTACCGCGAGCTCGCGTTTGGGTTTTGTGGGTGGTCCGTATTCGAAGCCGAGAATGGCGCGGGCGTCGAGTGCGTGGGCGAGTCGCATGAGGGTGCGTGCGTTGGTGGCGTGTGTTCCGCTCTCGATGCGTGAGATGGCGGATGCTGTGGTGTGCATGCGTGTGGCGAGATCCTCCTGGGAGAGTCCGAGCGCGGCTCTGCGCATGATGACGAGTCGTGCCAGTGCCTCGAATGGGGCGAGGCGTTCGTGCTCGCTGCGGATCTCGGCGTCCTCGAGGGATGTGTGGATGTCCTCGGCGACGGACGTGCCGATTGGGCTCGGGTTGTGTGAGTGCTTGGCTTGGCTTGGCATTGGTGGTGCTCCCACGAGCAGGTTAGCATTTTTGTGAAGGTTGGTCAAGGTGCGTCGTGTCCGGCGGCGCGGGGGCGGCGGCGTGGCTTGGCGTTCATGCGTGCTTGAAAGTCTTGCCAGCGCGCGATGGCGGTCTCGATGTCGGGCGCGGGCAACTGCTTGGTCGTCTTGCGGAAGGCATGGAGCAGTACAAGCAGGGCCTCTGATCGCTGGTAGAGCACGCGGTAGTGCTCGGCTCCGAAGTGGCAGCGCAGCTCTCGCAGCTCCCCCTTGACCTGTGAGCTGTGGGGGAAGGGAAGATGCGGGACCTCATCGCTGAGCAGGTTCAGACGGGCGATCTGGTTGCGCAGAGACACGCGGCGCTTCTTGTCGAGCGATAGGAGGAAGTCGCGGACGGGCTCGGTCCCGTCAGGGGCGCGGTAGTAGACGGCTTGGAGTGGCGACATGCCACTACGCGTCCGCAGATGGATGACCAGTCATCGAACACATGTTCGCCTATGCCCCGGACGGAACCCGGATCTCCTCGTCAAGGACGGGGACGGGGTGCTGACCGGGCGCTCTGTAACCAACTCGTGATCTTTCTGTGAAACCGGGCCTCTGATCGGCTCTGAGGGGTCGCGTGGCGGTTATCTTGGCCCTCTTGATGAGCGTGGCAGCCGGGCCGACTCACCCTCTCCAGGCGCGCCGGTGGCGCGTGCCCGTGCCCCTGCTCGAGCGCGTCGTCGCCCTGCTCGCCCTCGTCGCGATCGTGCTCGCGGTCCATGTCCAGCCGGCGCGCGCGGTGATCCTGCCCGCGACCACGATCGATGGTCCCAGTGAGGGCATCGTCGGGTTCGGCGGTGTCGCGATGGCCGAAGACGGAACGGGCGGGCTGGTGTACCTCAAGCGTGTGGGCGGCGTTCCCCATGTGTTCGTCTCGCGCTATGTGGGAGGGCGTTGGCTGGCGCCGATTCGGGTCGACACCGGCGAGTCCTACGCGGCTAGCTGGCCGCGCATCGGGGCGGCGAACGGGGGGGAGCTGGTTGTCGTGTGGGCCACGCCGTTCGCCACGCGCCACGAAAAGCCGGTGTACGAGCTGCTCGCCTCAGAGCTCAGCTCCGGCAGTCAGGCATTCGGGCAGCCGATCATCGTGGACTCGAACGTCGAAGAAGCGACCGGCACGAGCCCCGACCTGGTCGTCAGCTCCACTGGCCAGGCCGACGTGGTCTATCGGGTCGTGGAAACGCTCAACCAGACGGTGCCGCTGCTGCGTCCCGGGGACGTGGTCGAGCAGGTGCGCATGGCGCACTTCAACGGGCAGCGATGGTCGAACCTGGGGGCGATCGACCGCGACCCGGGTGTCTCGATGCGCCCGCCGACCGAAGCCAACGCGCCCAAGGTCGCGATCGGGCCGACCGGCAACGGGGTGGTCGTGTGGCAGGAGCCGGACATCGAAGGGGTGGCGCGGATCTGGGCCAGGCGCCTGTTCGGCTCGACGCTCGACTACGTGCTGCCGGTGAGCCTCGAAACGTTCAATGGGGCGCCGATCTCGACCGACGCGGACGCACCGAGCGTGGCCGTCTCCTGGCTGGGGCAGGCCGACGTCGCCTACCGCCAGAACGCCGGGCCGGGCTCGCCGCTGCCGGGGCCGCGCATTTTCCTGAACATCCTGCCCAACGGCGAATCCAAGAGCGGAGCGGAGTTCGAAGGCGCGAGCATCGTCGACTCGGCGGTCTCCGGCGGCACCGGGGCGAGTATCGGGCCGCCCAGCATCGACATCGACGAAAAGGAAGACATGCGGCTGCTGTACGACGCCAACGGCACCCCCCGCGTGGTCGAGGGCGACGACAAAGGGCTGACGGGGGCGTTGTCGCTGGGGCCGGGATTTGCTGGCTCGGAACCGATCGGCGCAAGCGTCATGAACAAGCAGGGCGGAGGCGTCTCGGCCTGGCCGAGCGCCGACGCGCAGGGTGATCCGGCGGTGGCGGTGCGCCAGGATTTCCCCAACGGCGCGGCGCAGACGGGCCTGGTCAGCGGCGGAGCAGGTGGGGAAGTGGGAGAACTTGCGGCCGGCCGCTCGGGGCTCGGCGACGGTCTGATCGCCTTCCGCCAGGGGCCGTTCGGCAACGCCGCGATCGTCGCAACTCAGGTCACCGCGCCGCCTGCAGAACTGATCTTCAGCATGCCCAAGGGCTGGGTCAAGCCCGCCCAGGCGACGATCGCCTGGCAGCCGGCTGTCAGTGCCGACGGGCCGCTGCATTACAGCGTGGTGCTTGACGGCCGCGCGCTGCCCGCGCCCGCCGGCGCTTTGCAGCTGCGCCTGGATCCGCGCGGACTGGGCGCGGGGCGCCATCGCGTGCAGCTGCTGGCGACCGACATCGACGGCCAGTCCACGCTCTCCTCGCCCTCGCCGCTGCTGATCGACGGCGAACTGCCGGCGGTCGCGATCTCGCGCGCGCGGGGCGGCTATGGCGTCAGCGTGCGCATCCATGATCCCTACACCGGGGTCGACACCCACGACGTGATCGTCAGCTTCGGCGACGGCCACAGCGCTCGCGGGCACACCCGCTTTCGCCACCGCTACGCTCGCGGCGGCGTCTATCGGGTCGTCGTCCACGTCCGCGACAAGCTCGGCAACGCCGGTGCCGTCAGCCGATGGGTGAGCGTGCGATGAGAACGCGGGCGCACAACGTACTCGCCACGCGCCGCCGCGCCGCTTCGCCGCGGCGCTCGGTCCCGGCGGCGCTGGTCTGTGGCCTTGCGATCGCGCTGCTCGCTGCCGCGGCCGCGCCCGCCGGCGCCGACGTGTTCGGGCCGATCTCACTCGTCTCGCAGGGCGCGCTCGGCGGCGGCGGAGCAGAGCAGGCCGAATACGCGCACGACCCGGCGATCTCGGGCGATGGGCGGTACGTGGCGTTCGACGGCTCGATCGGCGGGGTCACCGGGGTGTGGCGGCGAGACCTCAAAACCGGCGAACTCGAACAGGTCGCCGGCGGAGACGCGGAGCTGCCATCGATCAGCGACAACGGGCGCTACGTCAGCTTCACGACCAACGAAGGTCTCAGTCTGCCCGAAGTCAGCCACGGCCAGCCAGACTCGAGCCCGCACGGCGAAGCGGTCAACGTGTACGTGCGCGACATGGCCGTCCATCCCGCGACGAGCGCGGCCGAAGAAGCGGCGCGGCCGGCGGGCGAACGGGCGTTCACGGTCGTCTCGGCGGTGGACGGCTCCGAAGAACCCCTGACTTACAGCAGCACCAGCACAACCTTGGGCTCCACAGCGACCGGACGCTCGGCGATCAGCGCCGACGGCAGCGAGGTGGCGTTCGTCACCACCGCGGTGTCGAATCTGGTGCGCTATCCGCAGGTGGAAGAAGAAGAAATAAAAAAAGGTGAAATCCCCAAGCCCCACACGCCCAAGCTGCAGGTTGCGGTGCGCTACCTCGACACGCGCGAAACCATCCTCGTCAGCCGGTGCTACGTCAAGTCCAAATGTGAAGCCGCCGCCGAACCCGCGGTGTCGGCTGTGGAAGGGAGCACGGACTACGGCGCGGTCTACCCCGGTCAGTCCGCGAGCTTCGAGCCCCCTCCCCCGTATGGCGACTACAGCCTCTCGCCCCCGCCGGGCGCCTCGCTCAGCGCCGACGGCTCGACCGTCGCGTGGATGGGAGAGGACGTCGGTCAGCAGGCGGCGCTGCTGCCGGCGGAAACCAGGAGCCCGTGGTACACCGAGCCGCTGTGGCGGCGGATCGAGCCCGGCTCGGAAACGGCGACTGAGCGGGTGACGGGGGGCTCTGACCCGAGCAGCCCGGCGTGCGTGGCCAGCGGCCATGGAGCCCTGGAAGAAAAACCGTCGCCGTCGGATCCCTGCCAGGGACCGTTCGTCGTTGAAGAACAGACGCCGGTCAGCGGGATCTTGAATGTGGCTGGAGGCCTGACCGGCGACTTTGTGCCGCGCTTGAGCGCCAGCGGCAACATGGTCGCGTTCGTCTCCCAGGCGCCGCTGGTCACGGCCGGCGAAAACTTCGGCCGCGGCAAGAGCGGCCAGGAGAGCGACCTGTACGTCGCGAGCATGACTCCCGGGCTCACTCGCGATCAGGCGCTCACCCAGGTGACCGAGCTCGCGGGCGGCGAAGGCGCCGGCCTGGCGGACACCGCGCCGATCTTCGACTTCGGCATCTCCCCCGACGGCCTCCAGATCGCGTTTGCCACCGTGCGCACCCGCTTTCCGCTGGGCTCGCCCGCGTTCGTCAGCACGCCCGCCGGCGAACCGGGGATGAACGAGCTCTACGACGCCGACCTCGCCGACGACACCCTCACACGCGTCACCCACGGCTACCAGAGCCCCGACGAAGCCGGCGAACATGCCCACAACCCGGCCCCCGCCGGCGAAGACCCCTACAAAGCCCAACCGGGCGACGGCGCGCTCTCGCCCTCGTTCGACGACAGCGACACTCTCGCGTTCTCCTCCACCGCGTCCAACCTCGTGTTCGGCGACGGCAACGCCCCGCCGCTGGAACTGCCGCAGACCGGCTCGTTCGACGGCAGCGACGCGTTCCTCGTCTCCCGCACGATCTTCGCGCCGACCCCGACCCCCAACGAAGCCTCGCCCATGTCAGGGCCCGCGCTGGAACCCGGCTGGAACCTGGGCGTGACCGCGCTGTCGCGCCCGAACGGGACAGTGCTCCTGTACGTGCGCGCACCGGGCGCCGGGACCGTACACGCGGGCGCGCGGGGCGCAGTGGCGGCGGCGTTCGTCCATGCCGCGCGCACCGCCGGTCGCGGGTATGGCGCTTCGGTGTCCCTCGCGCGTGCGCGCGCACGCGCGCGTATAACTAAGGCCGGTAAGACCGCCCACCACCCCAGAGCAAGGTCGATCGCCAAGACGGTGCTCACGCGGACGGTGGCTACGCGGACGGGCGAAACGCATGGGGCCGAACTGAAGACACTGACGCTCACGCTCGTCCACAGCTGCGCCTCGCTGGCGCGCGAGCGCGATGGGTTCTCCGCCACGGTCACGATCACGTTCATCGCTCCGGGGCGCCCAACGCTGCACGAGGCCCTGCCGGTGACGTTCCTGCGCGAGGCCAAGCATGCGAAGAAGCACGGGAAGGCCCACAAGGGCGGCAAAGGAAGTGGAGGATGAGACCACTGCTCGGGGTCCACCCGACCCATGTGGGCGCCAGGTTGCTCGGCTGGTCTGCCGCCCTTCCGGCTTCGGCTCGTGCATTCGGCTTGACCACTGTCCCTGGGCTGGTCTTGGCGGCGAGCCTGAGTCTCGGGCTGTCCACGGCAATCACAACCTCGAGCGCACAGGCACAGGGAGAACCCGAAACGCCCGCCTGGCAGCTCGAACGAGCACTGCCGCCACAGCTGTCCGGCGAATCGGAAGCCCAGCATCGCGGCCGTCTGCCGGTCGGCCTGGGTCACATCGGCGACATCGAGTTCTGGGCGCCCAATCGCGGGCTGTTGACCACCGCAGGCAACCCTCCCACGGTGCCGCCGGGCGTGTGGGCGTACAACGGCATGGAATGGCGCGAGCTGTCGGACAAATGCGGCGCGAGCGACGGGCGCATCGCCTGGGCGGGGCCGGACGAAATTCTGGACGGTCTCCGACGGACGTCCGGGGCAGACCAGCGAATCCACCGAAAACATCACGCTGCCGCCGCTGGCGAACAACACGCTGTGCCACTTCGCGGGCGGCCAGATCGTCGGCTCATACGCCCACCCCGCGTTTCAGGAGGACTCCTATCTGCAGATGCACGCCGCGGGCTGCTTCGATCCGAGCGACTGCTGGTTTGGCGGCGAAGGGCTCGAAGAACCGCAGATCGGCGGCTTTCAGCTGCACTGGAACGGGGCGGCGCTCGAAGCCGAACCGTATCCCGAAGAAGGCCATGCGATCGAGAGCATGAGTCCGCTTGAAGGGATCCTGTACGAGGGGGTGCGGATCGCGCCAGGGGATCGCGATACCCAGCCAAACCCCGAACCGCCGGTCATCCACCGCGTCAATCCGGCCGGGTTCGTGCCGGTGTTCGAACCGGAAACCGAGGTGCCGCTGTACGGCGAAGAAGAGCGACCGGAAGCGCTTGAAGCTCTCCAGCTTTCCACTGCCGACGGGACCCTGTGGGGCGCGGCCGGGGCCAAACGGACCGAAGGCGGCGCGCCCGGCCAGCTGACGGTGGTGCGCCGCGTCGAATCGTTCTGGAGCCAGATGATCGGTCCCGAACACCCGCTCCAAGCGCTGTTCTCCAACCTGCCCGAAGAAGAAGCGCTGCTCGGTCGCAAAACGCAATCGGGCGAGGTTGTGGCCCGCGAAGCCGCGCTCAGCTCGCTTGCGGCCGAACCCGGCGGCTCAGGCGCCTGGATCGCGCTGCAGCCTCCGGAAAGCAAAGGCTCGCTGCTGACCGAGCGCGCGGTGGTCACGCACATCTCCGGCGCCGGACAGGTGGAACGCGCCCAGGCGCTGCCATCGAGCGCAGAACAGGAAACCGGCACAGGCGCCAAGGGCGCCGCCTCAAAGCTCGTCTGCCCCGCGGCGAACGACTGCTGGCTGGCGACCGCGCAGGGCTGGCTGTATCACCTAACCACGTCGGCGGCGCGGGCGGCTGAAGTGGCAAATCCAGACACCGACCCGAGCTTCGCCGGCCCGATCACCTACCGTCCCCCCGACCAGGGGCTGCCGCAGGTGTCGGCCGACGCGCCGCCGCCGGACACCTCGGGCCAGGTCGAAGAACCGCCCGACTACGGCGGCACGTTCGCGGAAGCCAAAGGCGTGCCGCTCGAAACGACGGTCCAGGCGCCACTGCTCACGCAGCTGCACAGCCGGGTCGTGCACGGCACCACGCTCGAATTGAGCTTCCACCTGGCGGTCAAGGCGCGCGTCCGCCTGCTGGCCGAGCGGCACAAGAAGGTCGTCGCGAGCACGCCGATGCGCACATTGGGGGCCGGTAATCGCAAGCTGCTGCTGGTGCTGAACCGGAAGGAGTGGCCGACCAAGCTGTCCCTGCAGACCCATCCGCTGGCGCCGCTGCCGAGCACGACGACCAAAGAAGCGGTGGGAGGGCCCGAACACGGGGGCTCGAGCTCGAACTCGATCTCGACCGGCCTGCACGTGCTGCCGGAAGTGCCCACGTTCGCGCGAGTGGGACAGCGGCCTTGAGATCTGCCAACAGCCACTCGGGCACGGCCTCCGTGCGTCCCTCGCCCGTGCGACCTTCGCTGGTGGGTGTACTTGCGCTCGCGGGGTCTGGGGCGGCACTGATAGGCGTGCTGATGCTGGCGGGTGTGCTGCCGGGGCCGGGCTCGACCTCGGGCGCCGCCGCGCAGCCGGCCTCGGGCGAAGAGGCTCCCTACACCGACGCCTCGGTGCCGGCGCGCAACGTGACGATGATCGGCGCCACGCGGGAAGGTCCGGAGGAGGCGTGGGGCGTTGGCGAAGCGGGGTCTCAGGATGTGCTCGTCCATTACCTGCAGGGCAGTGGCTGGTCGCTCGGACCGGGGCTGCCGGAAGGGTTCAAGCTCGCGCCGAGCCCGCTCGCCGGGCAGATGACCCCGTCCGGAGACGGCGTGCTGGTGGGCACGCTCGCCCACGAAGGCGGCGGCTCGGCGCCAGCCGTGCTCGTGGGCTCGCCCGGGGGTCATTTCGCTTCGGCTCCACCGGTGCCGGTCGAAAGCGAAACGCCTCAGCCCGGCGAAGAACCGCTGCTGCACAAAGGCGAAGCGCTGTTCAGCTCGGCCCGCGCGCCGCTGGTGGCGCCGCTCGAAGAAGAAGGCGCCGGCGCCGGCGTCCTGATCGCGCCGGTCCGCGAAGGCAGCGGCGTGGAGGACCAGATCCTGCACTTCGACGGGCACGCCTGGACGAGCGAGCCGATCGAGATCCCCGCGGCCGGCAAAGAAGAGTTCCGCGTATTGGGGATCGGCGCAACGGGCCCCACCAATGCCTGGCTGCTGGCGCAGCTCTCCTCCAAAGCCTCATACCCCGCGGGCGCGGTAGCGCTGTTCCGGCGCGTGCGCGAAGGTGGAGGGGGAAGCGCGAAATGGACCTGGAAGCCAGTCACGGCGACTAGCAAAAGCGAAGAAGCGCAACCGCTGACCGTGCCGGTGCAGGGGGGAGGGACGCCCGAGCCGTTCACGGTTGCGGGTCTGGGCGAGCCGCCCACGGTGATCTCCCAAACCCTGACGGTCACGAGCGAAGGCGTGTGGGTCGACGGGCAGCGCGGGGACGTGCACACGCGCAATCCCGCCTCGACCACGCTCTTCTTCAAGCCCGAAGGCGAAGCCGCCGAAGCTCGCGGCCGTGTGCAGGCCGGCTGGTGCCTGCTGCCGGCGGGCGCGGAAGGGGCGCCGCCGTGCCAGCACGAACTGCCCGAAGAACTGCCGAGCGGCTTCGATCGCTCGATCGCCTGGAATCAGTCCGAAGCCGGCTCGTCCGGCGGTCCGTTCGGCGGGCGTGTGATCACCGGGTTCGCCGAAGGCGTGAGCCTGCGCTTGGAAGGCGAAACGGTCAGGCGCGTGCTCGGACTCGGCGCCGGGCCCAACCCGAACCTGTTCCCGGGCGCGCAGCGCGGCGCGGCGTTTGCCAACCCCACCGAAGGCTGGCTGGGCGCCGACGGCATGCCGATCCACCTGAGCACCGAACACATCGAATCGCGCCTGCAGCCCTGGCCGGTGCCGTTCCGCCATCCCCTGCTGGCAATAGCACCTCAGCCGGGAACGGCGGCGGGCGCGCTGAGCAGCGAAGCCGTGGCGGTCGGAGACCAGGGCGCGGTCGGGCGCTTCAAGCCCGGCGCGGGCTGGCAGCCGGAAAGCCTGTTCGGCCCGGGCGAGCGGGTCGAACACCCGCGCCTGCGCGCGGTCGCGTGGCCAAGCCCCAACCGGATCTTCGCGGTCGGCGACCACGGGGCGATGTGGCTGTGGCGCGGCGAACTGGGGCTGTGGGAAAAAGATCCCGCGACGCCGCTGAACTTCCGCGGCAACCTGCTGGGGGTCGCGTTCGAACCGGGCAATCCGGCGTACGGGTTCGCGGTCGGCTCGGCGAGCATCGGCAAGGAACCCGGCTCGACGGAACCCGGCGTGGGCGAACCGAGCCCGCTGCTGCGCTACGGCAAGACCTGGACGCGGGAGCCCGAAGCTGCGCTGCCGCCGCAGGTCCACGAAGCGAGCTTCGTCTCGGTGGCGTTCGCGGGCTCGGAGGCGATCGTGGCCTATCGGGTGCGCCCGACCGTTAGCCGCAACACGGCCACGGGAGGATTGATTGTCAAAGAAGGCAAAGGGAGCTGGCGCGTGGACGAAAGCGCTGCCGCGGCGATGGGCACGGGTGTGCCGGTATCGGTCGCGGGGCTGCCGGACGGAGGCGCGGCGTTCACGACGGTCGGTGGGCCGGACGGGCCGCAGGTGATCGAGCGCGAATCGGCGAGCGCACCGTGGCAGGCCAGCCCGACGCCGCTGCCGGGATCGACGGCGGGCCAGGTAGCGCTGTTCCGTGAAGGGGGAGCGCTGCGAGCGATCGTCTCCGCGGGCGGGATCAGCAACGAAAGCGAACCGCTGCCGCCCCCTCCGGGATTTCCGCCGAGCTATCTCGAACCGTTCCCGCCGATCGCCGGTGGCCCGGAAAGCGGCGGCATTCTGCGCCAGACCGCGAGCGGCTGGAGCGATGAGACCCACGAACTGAACCCGGCGAGCGAACCGCGGGGCAGCTACACGTTCCACGACCTGCCCTACCGGCTCGACCCGATTCTCGCGGTGACGGTCAACGCGGACGGCACCCAGGGGTGGGCGGCCGGCGGCAACGTCAACACCGACGAACGCTTGGAGACCGGCGACATCGAGCGCTATCCCGCCGAAGCGGGGGTGGCGCCGCTGGGCGCGGGCACCGCCAAAGTGCAGCTGCTGCCTCAGGACGCTACGTTTGCGATCGGGGGCGGGGCGCAGTGCTCGGCCCCGTGCGCGGATCGCGCGGACGCGAATATAGGACCCGACAGGTGGCTCGAAAACGCGCTGCAGAAGGCCGGGGAAATCCCCGCACGCGCGTTCCTGTACACCGGCCCGCGCGTGACCACGGCTGAAACCCAGGGTCCTAAAACGCAGCCGATCCCGTTCACGCGCGAGCTGGGGCGCTACGCGGAAATACTCGGGAAGAGCCCGATACCCGTGTACGCGTCGGTGTCGCCGTACGAGCTGAACGCGCGCCCGGAAAGCAACGGCAGCGAGGCGACGCTCGAGTCGGCGTTGGGAGGGCTGCACGAACCATTCGGCCACGGACCACCGGCCGGGGGCATGCCGATCGTCGAAGGGGGAGACGTGTCCGAACCGGCGCGCGCGCAGTGCGCGGCCGAGGTGGGCTGTCAGGTGGCCTACTACGCGCTGCTCTCAGAAGGCCAGGGGGGCAACGTGTGGGTGATCGTGCTGGACGACAGCTCGGACGTCGACTCCGCGCAGCTGGCTTGGCTACAGGGTCAATTGGCCGCGGCGGTGGGGAGCGGGACGCCGTCGATCGTGATCGGCAACGCGGATCTGAACGCGCAGATCAAAAACGGCGACACGGCGGCGAGTGCGGTCGCGCAGGCGATCGTGGGCGGCGGGGCCTCGGCCTACTTCTTCGACGCCCAGGAAGAAAACGTGCACGAACCGCTGGACGGCAGCGAAGTGCCGGCGTTCGGCTCGGGCACGCTGGGGTACGCGAACGTCAACAACGAGCGGTTCGGGGACTTCCACGGCGCGAGCGGGTTCATGCTCGGCGAGGTCGACGTCGCGGCGCGCAACCCGGCGAACAATCGCGCTCCGGTCACGGCCAGGTTGATCCCGGACATCGGCGAACTGGCGCTGGAAGCCAAAGAAGGGACGCTGCTGCGCCGCAGCCAGCCGGCCCTGTTCGCGGCCTTGGCGCGCCGTCCGCGGGCTGGGGGTCGCGCGGTGAACGCGAGCCAGGAAACCGAGGTCGACCCGTACATCCCGATCCCCGAGGAATGCGTGGGGCAGGGCTGCGCGAGCGCGCTGTTCCCCGAATACACGTTCAGTTCCTCGGACAAAGAAGTGGGCCAGTTCGTGGTGCACAACCGCTCGGCGGCGAACAACCCCGACGCGGTGCTGCAGAACGCCAGGGGCGAAGCGATCCCCGACGAACCGGTCGGCGAATCAAACGGGCAGCCGATCAACGAAAAAGGCGAAGTGATCCCGCGCGAACAGTCGGGCCTGTTCTGCCCTTATTTTCAGGGCGCGACGACCGTGACGATCGAAGCCGGCGGCCTGAAGTCCTCGTTGCCGGTGACCGTGCAGGCGGGCAGCGTGCGCGAGCCGTGCGGCACGGTGCCACAGCATCATCTGGCGGCGGCCGGAGCGAGCGCCGGCGCTCCCGTGCCTCCACCCTCACCCGCGCCTGCGCCCGCCGGCCCCGCGCCTGCCGGGGCGCCTCCGGTGGTGCCTGTGCCGCCGCCGCCCACGGCCGTGGCGCCTCCCGTGTCCCCAGCCCGCCCCATGCCGGCGCTGCCGCCGCCGTTCTTCTTGCCCGCGATCCCGGTGGCGCCGCTGCTGGCGATCGTTCCGCCTCCGGTGCCGACACCCGCCCGACCCACGCCCCCGAGCGGGACCTCGGCGGTGACCTCGCCGGTCGAGATGGCCGAACACGAAGAGGAGGAGGAGAGCGCCACGGAGTCGGTCTCCAACCAGGCCCTCGCCTACCGGGCGCCAGAACACGAGCCCTCGCCCGCCTACGTGCTCGGGATCGTGCTTCTCGCCGCGTTTGCGGGAGCCTCGACGGTTCGCCGGCGTCCCCGCCGCGGGCGGCGGGAGGTGCGCGTGGCGCCGGCGACGCTCACGAGCATGCGCGCCCAGCGGCGGCTGGACCCCAGAGACCGCGGCCGGCCATAGGCCCTGCCCCTGTTCACAGCCTGGCAACACGATCGGGGCGGCGAACGGCGACGCTGGGGCAGGTGTGAGCCCGACGATGATCCAGCGCGCGTACGCCATCCGTCTTCTGCCGCTCGCGCTCGCGGGAGTCCTGCTGCTGTTCGGGGGGCATGCCGCCACGGCGCGCGCCGGCGAATATGGCGGGCTGGGTGGCTTGGGCGAATTCAAGGCCGGCCGCAACGGGGGTCACCTGGAAGTCAACCCGAGGAGCCATCGTGCGTTCGGCGTCGCTCCCGACGGCAGCTCATATGTCGCCGAAACACTCGAAGCCGAAGGAAAGTCCTACTTCCGCATTCAGAAGCTTGGCTCGAAAGGGGAATACCTGGCTGAAGCTCGCGTCAAGCTGGCCAGTCCCGCCCACCAGTTGGACGGCGTGGCGATCGATGCCGAAAAGCAGCGGCTCTACCTGCTGGTGGTCAATGAACGCAACGCTGAAGAAGAAACGCCGGTGTTCGATTCGGAAGCTCCGGTGGCGGCTGAACTCTACGCATTCACAACCGAAGCCAACGAAGGCAAGCTCGAACCGGCCGCCGGGACACCGGCCACCGGAAAGGAAGCCGGCCTGCTGGCGGGCGAGAAGGCTCTTGGTCCGCTCTCCGAAGAAGCGGGCTTGCCGCTGCTGCATCCGCACGGAATTGCTGTGGACCCCACCACTCACGACGTGCTGATCCTGGGCCAGCAGGACGTATCGACGAAAAAGGGATCGGGAGAAGCAGAACTGCGCGCCGCCGTGCAGCGTGTGCATACCGAAGGCGCCGACGCAGGCAAGCTCGGACCGCGCTACGTCGATCAGGAAAACTGCTTGGACGAAGGAGCGACAATCACGGCCGAACCCGCCTGCGCGGAAGGCTTTGGCCAATCTTCCTCCCCGTTTGTCTCGCCCGGTGGCAGGCTGTATGGCGAGCGCTCGAGGGAACTTTGGGAAATACCCGCCACGGAAGGCGCCTCCGAAGCGTTCGAACCAGGATCGCATCCAAAGGTCTATGAAGCAAAGCCAAGGCGTCTCTTTACGATCGGCCGGGGGCAGGGCATAGAAGGGCAGGAAAGCATTGTCGAACCGATCTCTGAAGAAGAAGGGGAAGGCGGCGCTCTGGCGTTCGTGCCCACCGGTCCCGGCGAAGGCAAGATCTATCTCGATGCGGAAATAACCGCCGAAGAAGGGGAAGGGAGACGGAGCCAGAGCCGTGGCGCCGTTGTAATCAGCTACAACGAAAGCGGCGCAACGCCCGCGGCGAAAGAGCTCGGCTGGACGGCCGGTCAGAACGCGACGGGCGAAGATACAAAGTGCATCCTGCCGCTGGGAACGTCGCAGATCCTGCTGGGCGCCAACGGCAGCGGGCGCCTGCTGCTGTTCGACGTGACGACCGCGGTCCTGGCCGAACACAAGCCTGCCACCGTGAACATACTGCAGTTTGGGGCTGGAGGTGAAGAATGCGGGCACGCGCGGGCGACGCCGCCCAGCGTGTCTGTCTTGGGCGAATCGGTCACCAAACTGCCGAAGGGCAAGACGGCGTCGCTGTCACTGAACGTGTTCGCCGCCGATGCTCTGAGCGTCGAATGGCGGTTCAAGGACAACGGCAAAGAAGAGGCCGGCGAACCGCCCGTGGTGGAAAGCTACCCATTCCCGACGCAGGTTCCGGCGCTCACTCATGAATTCAAACACGGAGGGAACTACGAAGTCATCGCGATCGTGGAACCCGACGACTTCGGCCCGAAGATCGAAGTGCACTCGAACGTGACCGTGGAAGGCGGAGAAGAAACCAAGCAGGAAGAAGAAGCCAGGGAAAAACGCGAAGCGGAAGAAAAGAAGGAAGCGGAAGCCAAGAAACGCCGTGAAGAAGAAGAAAAGAAGGAAGCGGAAGAAAAGAAAAGACGCGAAGAACAAGAACAGAAAGAAATAGAAGAAGGCAAGGAACAGGAAGTCATAAAACACCGCGAAGAAGCAGAAAAGATAGAAGCGGAAGAAAAAGAAAAGCACGAAGCCGAAGAAAAGCAGGAAACGGAAGCCAGGGAAAAACGCGAAGCGGAAGAAAAGAAAGAAGCCGAAGAACGGGGCGTCCCGATCGGCGCCGAATTCAGCTATACGAGTCCCGCGATGACCAGTCAGCCCGCGAAGTTTGCCGCCAAAGTCACCGACCCAAACAACAAAGCCTCCCCGCACGCGCAGTACAAATACGTGTGGGAATTCGGCGACGGCGTCACCGCGGAAGGCAGCGGGACGCGGGAATTCAGGGCCGAACACGCCTATGCGAGCGAAGGACGCTATGAAGTCAAGCTCGAGGTCACCGACGAAAGCGGCCGGACCACAGACGAGACACACGTGGTCCAGGTGAACGCTCCACGGACACTGGCGAGCATATCGAGCGTGGGCGGCGGCGCCAACGGCGGCAACAGCGGCGGCGGGGGTGGTGGCGGCGGCGGCGGTGGTGGTGGTGGTGGCGTGTCTGGTGCGGCGAGCACGTCCCTACCGGGCCTAACGCTTGCCGGGACGTCCCTGGCCGTGAGCTGGTCCGGAGGGGTGACGCTGAAGCTGGCGTGCCCGGCGGGGGAGACGAGCTGCTCCGGCACGGTGACGCTGCGGACCCTGGGAGCGGTGAAGGCGAGCACGCACGGTAAGAAGCACGTGCTCACGCTGGCCGCCGGCTCGTTCACGGTCGTGGGCGGACGGGTGAAGGCCGTCACGCTGCATCTGTCCGCCAAGGCACGCGCGGTGCTGGCCCGCTCGCACGTGCTGCGGGTGCAGGCGACGCTGCAGGCGCACGATCCGGCGGGTGCGACCCACACGACGCAGGCGATCGTGACGCTGCGTCTCGCGAATCCGTCGCACCGTCGCAAGCACTGATCTTCGATCAGGCCGTGCGCACGGCCGTGTGATGATGAGCAGTAAGTGGCGCGACTCCGAATTCCGCTTCGGTCACTTCCTCCAACCCACCGGGGACCGTGGACGCACGGTAGCGAGCCTTGCCGACGACCGCCCGCCAGATACCGGGTCAGACCAAGACCCAGCTGATCGACCAGCTCAGCCGTAGTCGTCAGGCGTGTGCGGCGGACCGCCCGACGACAACGGCCTCGAAGTCCCCGTGGAGTACGTCGGGGTCGGGGTCGAGTCCGTTGAGCCAGACGATTGTTCGGGCTGGTCCTCTAGCATTCGTATAGCTTACCGCACTGACCAGACAGATTGTGAATAGTATGGGTGCCAGATTGTGAGTGATGATGTGGGCAAATTGTGAGGATGATTAGTGCGGAGCGTCCTGCTCCGCGCCCGGGGTGGGTGCGCGAACCAGGGAACCCGGCGCCGCTGCTACCACGTCCGCCGTGAACGAGTGGGCCGAGGGCGTGCGAGACCCCAACGGCCAAACGCAGCGCCGTCTGCGTCTGGCGCTGCAGATCGCACAGACGATCGCGGAGAAGCTCGACGCATATCCCGATGAGCGCGACCTCGCGGATGGCGAGGATTGACTGTAGCCGTGTCCGGCCGCTCATTTGTCTCACCAGTGCAGTGGGGTTTCTTTCACGCCAATCCAACACCGCCGAAGCCTCGATCGCGTTGACTTCACGCTGTCCGTCGCGACAGGAGAGGCGGGCGCAATCGACTGGAAGGAGCGCACGTGGCGCTTGCCGCCAACCGAGCTGAGACACCGTTGTGCACCCGCGACAGCGCGCTGGGTGTACCGCGACAGTGCGTCGGGGAAGCGACGACCCCGCTGGTGTCGCGCGCCGTCAGGCGAGCCCGGGCGGGTGATCGTGACGCGCTCCAGTTCCTCTACGCCCGCTACTCGGATGACGTCTACGACTATGCCCGCACGGTTGTCTCAGACCACGACGAGGCTCGGGACGTCACGCGGCGCGCATTCGCGAGGCTGGAGCGCCTGATTGATCGCTATGAGGAGCGCGACGCCCCGTTCGGAGCCTGGATCCGGCGCGTCGCTCGCGGCGTACACGGGTAGCGTCGTCCACACGTGGACCAATTACACAAACGCAGGCGGCGAAGACGGGCCGACGCGCGTACCTCGGGCCGACGCGCGCAGGAAGTCCGCGATCACGCGCTCACGAGGTCCTCCGGCCTTGCGGTATTTCTGCCAGGCAGGGCCGGCCGTCTCACGTGGTCCGCAGAGCCGGCGCTCGTCGCGCCTCAACGCTGGAGTAGGTCAGGACGGCGGCGAGGATCAGCGCGGCGTGCTCGGACGCCGCGGACTCTGAGCTCTCGGCAAGCGCCAGCAGCAGGATCAGCTAGGCGCTGCTCCAGAGTCCCTGCAGTGGGATGGCGGCGAGACGGTCGCCGAATGGTACGGTCGCGGGCCCGGTGTACAGCAGCGCTCCGAAGGCGAAGCGCTCGCCCAGGCGCTCGCGCATGAGCCGCAGGCCGCGGAAGTCCGATCGTCCGGCGCTCGCGGCGGCCTTCGCCTCGATTCCGACGACGGTGCCGTCGCGGCGTTCGAGGACCATGTCGACCTCGTGCCCATGCCGGTCACGAAAGTGAAAGGCGCGCGGCGGATCGGGATCGACGCTTGCCTGACGCACGAGCTCCATCACGACGAACGTCTCGATCAACGCTCCAGCGATCTGAGGATCGCCCCAGACACGCTCGGCGTTTGCGCTGAGCAGGTACGCCAGCAGGCCGCTATCGACAACATGGAGCTTCGGCGCCTTGACGAGCCGGCTGAGCAGGTTCGAGTGCCACGCCGGCAGGCGGTAGACCAAGAACAGCGTCTCGAGCAAGTCGACGTATGCGCGAACCGTGTTCGCGGCGATACCCAAATCGCTGGAGAAGTCGTTCAGGTTCAGCGTGGAGCCGGTGCTCGCCGCGACGGCATCGAGCAGCCGACGGACGTTGGCGCGGTCGTGTACGCGGGCGATGCTTCGGAGATCGCGATCGAGGACGGTGTCGAGGTAGGAGTCAAAGAACGGTACACGGCGAGCGGGGGAGCGCCGGCGCGCCTCGGGAAAACCGCCCGCCACCAGCATCTGCGCATGCGCACGGCGTCCGCTCGCAGCATCGACGACGTGTGGCGCCCTGCCCGCGAACAGGTCCGCGATCAACCCTGCCGGCACTCCCTGCAACTCAGCCTGAGAGAACGGCCACAGCCGCAGATACTCCGCACGTCCAGTCAGCGCATCCGCGATCGTGGGCGCGGTCAGAATGTTCGCCGACCCCGTCAGCAGAAAGCGACCGGGACGCTGGTCCCGATCGACCGACTGCTTGATCGCGAGCAGCAAATCCGGAGCGCGCTGCACCTCGTCGATCGCCACCGGTCCCTGCAGATCGGCGACGAAGCCCGTCGGATCCTCGACCGCGCCACGGCGCCTGGCCTCGTCATCGAGGGTGATGATGAGTCTGCTGTCTGGCTCTCCCCCGGCAATCTGCGCCACGAGCGTGCTCTTGCCCACCTGCCGGGCACCCAGCACAACGACGACCCGCGTATCCGCAAGCGCGGCCTGCACATTCGCCCGCAAGTGCCGCGCAACGAGCGCCGGCGCTCCCGCAGAAGACGAACCTGAACCTGGCATATCCGCAATAATAGCTCGGCAGATCTGCAAAATCTAGAGGGCAGATCTGCAATCGCGATCAAGCTCGACAGCCGCGGACCGCTGTTCTTCCGCCAGCCCCGCGTGGGGCGCCACGGCAAGCACTTCGACATGCTGAAGTTCCGGACGATGGTCGACGGCGCCGATGCGATGAAGGAGTCGCTGCGCGCTCGCAACGACAACCAGCGTGAAAGGGTGTCAGCGGAGACGCGGTTGGGGATCGTTATGCGCACCTCGCCGTCGCGTTCGAGCAACCATTTGGCGTTGACGAGCGTGAGCGCGGTGATCTGACCCTGATCGTCGTAGCGGACGTTGTGACCCTCGGGGGTGCCGTAGGAGTCGGCCGGTTCGCGCGGCTCGCCGACGCTCAGCTAGAGCACGTCGTCGTCGGCGTCGTAGTCGACGTGGTCGAAGGTGACTGTTCCGATGGTGATCGTCATGTTGGGAGGCCCTCCGGCTCGTTGTCCTGACCGAAGGCCGTGACGACGTGGTTGACGTCGCCCTCGAACTGTACTACCACCCTCAGCCATCGAAACCGGAATGGTGGTTGGGTGCGAAGCCAGTAGCGCTCCCGTCCCGGGTGTGGATCGGGCTCTTGGAGGTCGGGCTGACGAATCGCCGCGAGCAGCAGCTCCAGCTCCCGGACCGCCTCGATGATCTGCAGCACTTCGGCGATGCTCTTGACCTTCGCGAGCTTGCGCTCGAACCCGGTCCTGAATGAGGCGTCGGCGAGCGGGCTCGAGCAGGGGATCGTGACGCGCTCCTTTGCGACATGCCCTCGCGCGGTCTTCGACCGCGTTCAGCATCACCGTCTTGCCAGAGCCGCGAGCCCCCGTGTAGATCGTCGCCCTGGCAGCCGCACCTGGCCCATCCTGGAGGCCCTCAACGAACTCCTCGATCAGCGCGTCGCGGCCTACGAGCACGGGAGGGCTGACACCGAAGCTGGGCTTGAACGGGTTTGCTGCCACACTCCCAGGGTAGCGTGTGTTTAGAGGATTTTAGAGTTTTAAGAGACCTGCGCGCTGCCAGTTGGCATCGAGCACGTCGCGGTGCACCGTCGCAAGCACTGATCTCGCTCAGGCCCCTTGCACGGCCGTATCATGTGAACAAATCGTGAAGTTGATCGCATCCCCAAGACCCTCGCTGGTCCTTTTTTGCTACTTCCTCCGGCCAAGATGTGAACGAGTGGTGAAGTCGGTCGCAGGGCACAGGATCGTAACTCCGTTGGGCGGCGGCGGGTGCGAGTGTGCGCCACGCGGGGAAGCCCCCGCCGGTGTGGCGTTCGGCTGCACCTGGCAATGGAATAGCTAACAGGAGGTAGTCACGTAATGACGTCTTTCTCCATACGGCGCCTGATCCTGGCGTGTACAGTCTCGGTGGCCGCAGTGGTCGCCGTGGCCGCACCGGGCTCGGCGAGCGCCTCTGACCTGGGCGAACAGTGCTCGGGGTCGGCCATCAAAGGCAATGGGTCTTCGTTCCAGGCCCCGATCCTGAAGAAATGGGCCGAAGAGTTCAACACCAGCAAAAACCTATTCGCCTGTAACGGCGAACAGGGCTCGAAAGGAACGCCGAAAGTCGAATACCTGAGCGGCGGAAGCGGCGCCTGCCTGCATGGGTGGGGCGCTGAATCGACCGAACCGGTGAAATACGGTGAATTCGGGTACTGCGGCACGGACGAAGCTCCCAACCCGACGCAGAAAGCCGAAATCGAATCGCACGCGGCAAAAGGCGTCAAAGAAAAATCGCTCGAGGAGATCCCTGTTCTGCAGGGAGCGGTGGCGGTCATCGTCCATCTGCCGGAAGGCTGTCTTGCGACAAGCGAAATCGAAAAAGGCGGCGTAAAATCTAAACTCGGCCGCCTCGTGCTCGACGACACGTCGATCGAGGGTGTCTACGCCGGCACGATCAAGACCTGGAAGCAGCTGCTGGAAAACCAGGCGGCTGAAGGCAGCGCTGGCAAGGACAAACTGAAGTGCAAAGAAGCGTCCGAAGAAGAAAAGCGGATCGTCCCTGTAGTGCGTCTCGACCACTCGGGTACGACGCACATCTTCAAGGCGTTCCTGCTGCAGATCAACGCCGAACCAAAAGAGATGGAAGAATACCCCGAAGAAGTCGGCGGCAAGAAGACTGGCTGTGGCGCAGCCGAAGCGCGAAGAAGCAGAGAAATGGAG
Source organism: uncultured Solirubrobacterales bacterium (assembly GCA_963808385.1). Classification (GTDB taxonomy): domain Bacteria; phylum Actinomycetota; class Thermoleophilia; order Solirubrobacterales; family Solirubrobacteraceae; genus Palsa-744. The sequence goes on from CAWEFQ010000010.1 coordinate 23,728, forward strand.
TGAAGTGTCAGAAGCCTGCCAGAACCAGCGTTGGCCGAAGGAAGCGGAAATCGAACGGGGCACCGAATCGGGTAACCCGGGCGTCGTCAAGCGCGTCAACGAAGTCGAAAGCAGCATCGGCTACGCCGATCTCGCGGTCGCGCGGGAATCGCAATACTTCTCCGCGAAGTGCACAGTGCATCCCACCGAATGTGGTGGTGAAAACACAAGGGAACTCGAAAAAAGTCGGTCAGCAGAACACCAAGTTCTGGGCCGAGGTCCAGGACAGCGAAACGCCTGAAGCAGCTGGATACGCTGACCCGGCATCTAACGGAGATGTTGAAGCACCAGCCAACTCCAACTGTGGCGGCACAGTCTACACCAACGAAGCGGGCAAAAAATTCCCGCCGGCAAATACGCGTGAATCGTGGAGCGGCGCCAAGGCGGAACTCGTCCAGGAAAAGTACGCCATCTGCGGGTTGACGTACGACCTGGCGCTCAGGCAGTACAAGTACTACCCTGGAACGACGAAAGAAGAGGCGACGACCGTCGAGAACTTCCTGCTTTGGGCGGTGAACACCAAAGCGGAAGGCGGTGGTGCTCTCGAGAACAACACCGACTACGAAGAACTGCCGAGTCGATCATCACGAAATCCCAAGACGGCGTCAAAGAAATCGGGTTCGAAATAGCGCTGAGTAGTCGCCTCATCATGGTGCGATCGGCCGTATGGCTCGCACGAGCGTAGGACTGATAGGTAGGAAGCAAGCAACCGGGCCGCTCCAAGGATGGGGCGGCCCGGTTGCTGTTCTGGTTTCCTCATTTGTGTGGTGAGGTTTCTTTTACGCGAATCCAACATTCGCGAGGCAGAGATCGCGTTGACTTCATGCTCCCGTCTGGCACAACAGGCGGGTCGCAAACGACTGGAAGGAACGCGCATGGCGCCTGTCACCGACCGAACGGAGACCACGTTGTGCACCCAGAGCGATACGCTGAGCGCATCGCCGTCCCGGAGCGACGAGACGACGACCCCGCTGGTGTCGCGCGCCGTCGAGCGGGCTCGAGCAGGGGATCGTGACGCGCTGCGCTTTCTCTACGCCCGCTGCGCGGACGACGTCTACGGCTACGCCCGCACGGTCGTCTCAGACGACGACGAGGCGCGGGACGTGACGCTGCGCGTATTCGCCAGGCTTCCGCGGCTGATCGATCGCTACGAAGAGCAAGACGCGCCGTTCGGAGTCTGGATCCGGCGCACCGCTCGCGGCGTCGCCGGCGCCTGGAGCTGCCGCCGGGGATGACCGGGCCGTGGCAGATCGAGATCAAGTGGGACACCAACTTCCGCTCCGAGCTCACCACGCCGGCGAACACCGCTCCCACAGCCGCCAGGAACAACACGACATCTCATATGCGCGGCAGAGCTGTGTTGGAGATCGCTCCTTTTCCTGGTCATTGCCGAACAAAGCGTGTCAAAGCATGCGCCCCCGGCGAGTGTCACTCGCGGGAACTGGAGGTCTCCAGCACCAGTAACGGTCATACGGGGCTCTATACTGTTGGGCCATGGAGCTTACAGATCTAGCTGGCGAGCTGGGTGCCGACGAGCGTACGCTGCGTCGTGCCGTGGCCGACGGCATGATCCGTTGCGAGCGTCTGGGCCCGCGGCGGCAGCATGTCGACGAGGACGAGCGTCGGTACGCTGTCGACCATTGGCCGTTGCTGGCGAAGCTGCGGCGGGCTCTGCGTACAGAGCGCAACGTGCGGCTGGCCGTGGTCTATGGCTCGGTGGCCCGCGGCGAGGACACCCCGCAGTCCGATGTGGATGTACTGGTGTCGCTCGCCGAGGACCGTCCCGACGTGGCTGTCAAGCTCGCCGTGCGTCTGGAAGGCGCGCTGGGTCGTAGGGTGGATGTGGCGCGCATGGAGCGCGTACGGGAAACTGCTCCGCTTTTGCTCCTGCGAGCCATGGACGAGGGGCGAGTGGTGCTCGATCGAGATGGGGAGTGGGCGCCGTTGCGCGAACGCCGGGGCGAGGTGGCACACAGGGCTCATCGTGTACATGCCGCGCGCCGCCGGCGCGCGCGGGCCTCGGTGCGCGAGCTACGCGACGAGGTGTGATGGCCACAACACTATCGAGGCGGTCAGGGTGGGCGCCAAGCTGGCGGGTGTCAAGGCGGCGGAGGGCACGCTTGGAGCCTCGGGGCTGATCGAGGCCATCCGGATCGACGGTGGGTTCAGCGACCAGCAGGCGCAGACGTTCATCGAGCTGTACCGCACGCGAAATGGTCTTCAGCACGCCTCCCCGGGAGTCGACGCCGACGAGGTGCATCGGCAGGCTCGCCTCCTTCTGCGCCATCTGCCGCGGTTTGTGGAGAGCTACGTCAACTGGCTGAAGAGGCGCGACATCGAGCTTTGACTTTGGCGGTCCAGCTATGCGGTGACGGCGCCCGCAAGCACACGACTGCAGCTCCGCCTCCGGTGGACCCTCCGAAACAGGGCAGAAACCGACAAACGTCCAAACCGTGGCGCCGATACGTCATGTTTGGGGCGAAACGTCCGATGGTGGTCCCTGGAAGCCCTGGGAAGGTCTCCGCAGAGCCCGCTTCGCGGTGCGGCTGCCAAGAACGACAAGGACGTCTGATTGATGCTGCGTGCTCACCGCCTGGCGGCGGTCCGAATCTGTCCGCTGATTGTCTGTCTCGTGCTGTTGAGCGCGACGTCCGCGCTTGCCACGAGCACTCATCGGTCCCACGCCGCTTCGTCTTCGCGTTTGCACAAGACCGCGCACGCCGTGCCTGCCTCCGAGCGGCGCGTGGCCGGCAGGAAGTCGTCGTCTGCGCGGCGGGCCAGGTGCGTCGCCGCGGCGCGCGGCGGCAGGCATCGCAAGGCCGGCAGGTCGTGCGCCGTCAAGAGGCGGGGGACGACGGGCGCCAAGCCGAGCGTCTCGCCGAAGCGGCCGGGAGTGGATGCGCCAGCCCCGCCGTCCGGCGCATCCGCGGGCGCGCAGGCGCCCGTGATCGGTGGTGCTCCCCCGGCGGAAGCGCTCGAAGCGCCCGTCTCCGAACCCGGTCCACCGGCGGAATCTCCGGGCGGCTCGGATCCCACGCCCGTGACGCCGACTCCGCCCGTCGAACTGACTCCACCGACTGGAAAAGCATCAACTACGACAACCCTTTCGTCTTCGCTGGATCCATCGATGGTGGGCCAGGCGGTGACTTACACGGCGACGGTCAACGCGATATCGGCTACGGGTAGCATCACGTTCGAGGACTCCGAGACTGCCATCTCCGGCTGTGCATACCAGACCGTGAGCTTCGGCACCGCGACGTGCACTCTCTCGGGCTACGCAGCGGCAAGCACCCGCTCGATCACCGCGACCTATAGCGGCGACGGCAACTACACCGGCTCCACATCGTCTCTTTTGAATCAAGTAGTTAGCCAGGCGAGCACGAGCACGACGTTGACATCTTCGGTGAACCCCTCAATGGTCGGGCAACCCGTGACCTACACAGCGACGGTGCGCCCCGCGGCGGCGACTGGAACTGTTTCATTCGATGAAGCCGGTACGCCGATCGCGGGTTGCACCGCGCAGCCCGTCGGCTCCGGCACCGCGACGTGCACCCTCTCGGGTTATGCCACCGCTGGTGAACACGCCATCACCGCGACCTACGGTGGGGGTGGCAACTACCTCACGTCGGCGTCATCCTCCTCAAAGCAGGTGGTCGACAAAAATGGCACGACCAAGGCCACGATGACGCTGGCGTCTTCGTTGAATCCTTCGGCGGTTGGCGAAGCTGTTGCATACACGGCTACGGTGAGTTCCGCGGCGGCGACGGGGACAGTTGAATTCAAGCAGGCCGGGGTGACGATCGCGGGCTGTGTTGCACAGGTCATAAGCTCCGGCACGGCGACGTGCACTGCGGCCGGTCTTACTGCTGGAAGTCATTGGACCACAGCGGTTTACTTCGGTGATAGCAACTATGCTGCCTCGTGGTCTGCCGGTTTTACTCAGACGGTCAACAAGAAAACCACCACGACGACGGTGTCGTCTTCGTTGGATCCTTCGACCGTCGGGCAAGCTGTGACCTACACAGCGACGGTGAGCCCCGCGGTGGCGACGGGAACGGTGTCGTTCAACGAAGCCGGTGCATCTATCGCCGGTTGTGCTGCGCGGCCTGTGAGTTCTGGTATCGCGACGTGCGCGGTGGCTGATCCTGCCGCTGGTGGGTACGGGATCGCGGCGGTTTACTCCGGCGACAGCAATTATGCTGCCTCGTGGTCTGCCGGTTTTACTCAGACGGTCAACAAGAAAGCCACCACGACGGCAGTGTCGTCTTCGTTGGATCCTTCGACGGTTGGCGAAGCTGTTGCATACACGGCTACGGTGAGTTCCGCGGCGGCGACGGGGACAGTTGAATTCAAGCAGGCCGGGGTGACGATCGGAGGGTGTTCTGCGCAGGTCGTAAGCTCGGGTACCGCGACGTGTACTGTGGCCAACCTCGCTGTCGGCTGGTACGAGATCACGGCGGTTTACTCGGGCGACAGCAACTATGCTGCCTCGTGGTCTGCCGGTTTTACTCAGACGGTCAACAAGAAAACCACCACGACGACGGTGTCGTCTTCGTTGGATCCTTCGACCGTCGGGCAAGCTGTGACCTACACAGCGACGGTGAGCCCCGCGGTGGCGACGGGAACGGTCGAATTTAGAGAAGAAGGCACCCCGATCACCGGGTGCACAGCGGAGATCATCAGCTCCGGAACGGCTACATGCACCGTTACGGGCTATCCCAAATGGTCCTCGTATGGGATCACCGCTGCTTACAGCGGAGACAGCAGCGATCTGGCCTCGGCTTCGTCCATGTTTACGCAGACGGTTGAACCGCCGGCTGAAGCTGCGGCCCCGTTTCGTTTCTTCTCGCCCACGAGCTTCTGGAACGAGGAAGTGTCGGCGAGCGCGCCGCTCGACGCGAGCTCGGCCGAAGTGGTCGGCGCCCTCGACGCAGAGGTGGCCGACGAGGTGGAAATCGAAAAAGGCCCGGAGATCAACACCACGTCCTGGTCTGTCCCGGTTTACACAGTGCCCGCCGAACAGCCGACGGTAAAGGTGACGCTGGAAAACGCGTCCAAAAACTCGACGCTGCAGGCGGCGTGGGATGCGGTGCCGCTGCCACCAAACGCTCAACCCGCGGCTGGCACCGACAAACATCTAGCGGTGTGGCAGCCGAGCACGGATCGGCTGTGGGAATTCTGGCAGCTGGAAGATACCTCAGATGGTTGGCAGGCCACGTGGGGCGGGGCGACGCAGAAGGTGTCATCCAATCCGGGTGTCTATGGGCCGGAAGCTTGGCCGGGCGCCGAAAGTTCGTGGGGGGGCTGGGCGTCTTCACTGTCGCTCGTGGGTGGGCTGATCACCTTGGAAGACCTCGAAAAGGGCCAGATCAACCATGCTCTGGCAATCGGCGTTCCCAACACCCGCAGCGTAGTCTATGCTTCGCCCGCCGAGCGGACCGACGGCCCGTCGACTGAACCGTGGTCGCTGCCCGAGGGCGCGCATCTGCGACTCGAACCAGGGCTGAACCTGGCGTCGTTGCACCTGCCAAAACTCACGATGATGATCGCCGAAGCGGCGCAGCGTTATGGGATCTTCGTTGTGGCCAAGGGCGCGAACGTGGCCTTCTTCGGCCAAGACCCGATCCCCACCGGGACCGAACCATACGCTGACCCCCACGGCTATTTCGAAGGGAAGACCCCGGCGCAGCTCCTCGCCTCCTTCCCCTGGAGTCACCTACAGCTACTGAAAATGGAACTGCACAGCACTTCGTGAGCGTGCATGGCGCCCCGGAGCCAGGCTTCATCGACTACGATGTCACGCTGAACCGCCATGTCTAGTCTCCGAGCCGAACGGCAGCTGATTCTTCTCAGCGCCGGTACCGTCGCACGCCGAGAGGCGATGGGGGAGAGAGCTGCGGATCTGGTGAGGGACATGGATTGGCCGCGACTCGCCCAGACGCTGGGTCTGCGCAAGCTGCTGCCCGCACTGGGGCCGCGGATTGTGGAGCTGGCCGGAGAGTCCGCCGATGATGTCTTTGTCACCGCGGTCGAGCGGGCGCTGGAGGCTGGGCGCCGGCAGGGTGCTTTCCTGCAGCTGGTCACGCTGCGCATCATTGCCATGCTCGCCGATGCCGGGATTCGTTGCGCATCGCTGAAGGGTCCCTTGCTGGGCGAGGCGATCCACGGTGATCCCGGCCGGCGTCTATCCAGCGACGTCGATCTTCTCGTTGCGCCGGCGCAGCTGCGGGAGGCAGTGGAGGTCGTGCGCAGGCTGGGCTACGGCGCTCCCACTGATCATGTGCTCGAGGATGGGCTGCCGCAACTGCACTTTATGCTGGTCGACGAGCATGGAAGGCTGCCGCCGGTGGAGCTCCACTGGCGGATCCATTGGTACGAGCGGACCTTCGCGCGCGAGCGTTTGCTGCCACCCGCTGTGGATCCGCTGGGCGAGTGGCGCCCGGCTCCTGCCGACGAGTTCGCCGCCCTGCTGCTGTTCTACGCGCGCGACGGCTTCGTCGACCTGCGCTTGGCCACCGATTTGAGCGCCTGGTGGGATGTCTATGGCGCCGAGCTGCCACCCGGCGCGCTCGATGAGCTGCTGCGTACCTATCCCGCGTACGCGCGCGTCATTCCGGTCGCGGTCGAGGTGGCCGAGAGGATAGTGGGCCTGCCGGCGGCGCAGCTCGTCGGGGACATGCCCAAGCTGGGTCTTCGTGAACGCGTGGCCGTGCGGCTGGCGAACCCCAACCCGCACTCTAGCCGGTCCCAGCTCTATGCTGACATGGGACTGATCGACGGATTGTTGATGCCTCGGGGTGCCTTCAGCGCGTTCGTGTGGCGCCAGGTGCTGCCCCCACCGGAGGTCTTGGACCAGCAAGCCCGCCACGGAGGGAGGGAACGGGCGAGATCGCCCCTGGGTCGCTGCGCGGGCGTGCTGGCACGGTATGGGCTGGCAATGACTCATCTGATGCGTGCTCCCGAAACGCTGCGCTGAGGCCTGTTGCCCGGAGGAGGCTTGTGCTAATTGCGGGTGCTGGAGCGACGGTTGCCTATGTGGTGATTCTCACGGTTCGGTGCTTCCTTTTAGCACACAGCCATCCGTCAGGTTTTGATGAACGACCAAACCGCGTGTCATGCGCCCTGCGGGGTGGGCACTCGTCGCATCTCGATCGGTGGCATGGCTAGGGCGGCGGCGACGATCAGCGCGGCGGCGTAGCACGTGGGGCTGTTGAGTAGCGTGTTGTCTGCGAGCGAGTTGACGAGGCATCCGATGACGATGACGAGTGCGAGTGTGGCGGCGTTGAGGGTGCCCGCCGCTGGCGTGCCGGGGATTTCTCGCTTGCGGATGAGGGCCCGGATCAGGATGGTGAGAGACCCGAGCAGAATAATCAAGCCGACGACGCCGGTCTCAACGAGGTAACGGATGTATTCGTTGTGGGGTGGCTCGCCTGAGTACTGATTCCCGGGCATGTATACGGTGGTCGTGGTCGTTCCCAGACCTTGACCAAATAGTGGGGATGCTTCCCATTCAGGGAGGAGTATTTTCCACTTTTGCAGGCGCCAGGCGAGCGAGGTGCTGCTTTCCCCACGTTCAACTGTCGCAATGGTTGAAGACTCACTGGTGATACGACGTGCGCCCAAGGGTGTTGCGAAAAACACAAGAACCACGGCTCCCGCGATAGCACAAGGGACGAGTTTGGCGCTGAGCGATCCGGAACGCGAGGCTCCAAGTGCAAACAGCATGGCGGTCAAAGTTACCAATCCATCGATGCTGAACGTCGCGATTAGAGCCACCGCAAAGAGCATCGTCAGTAGTGCGTCGAATCGGTGTTGCCCACTGTCGAGGTACAGCCACAGTGAAACGGCGGCCGCTATCGCAAAGAACATGGCGGCACTGTTTGGGTGGGCAAACGTGCCATTTGCGCGGATCTGGCTACCGACGTCCATCCCAGTATGTGTTACGAGCTGGTAGAGGGCAATGAGCGCTGGGACGAAGCCGATAAGTTGAACTAGACGCGCGGCGATGGGCACAGTCACTGCTCCCTGCGCGTTGTATACGATTACAGCAAGCCCTATCACTGACACCTCGCGCACGCCCTCACGAAGTGTCTCTGTCGATGCGCCGTGAGTACCCACGGCTATGGCGATCCACACACACAGCCATAATGTGGCCAAGGCAGTGGGCAGCACGCCGCGACGCCGGCGTAATAGTAAACCGGTGGCCACAACGATAAACACCACTGCGATTGCCCCCGACAAGTCGAAGCTGCCAGATTGACGGCTGTTCGGCGAAGCGGTGTCGTCGATCAGCACGCGCAGAAAGAGCATCGCGCCGAGAAACAGCACCAGCTGGAAGCCAAAACTGCCCCGTGCCTCAAGCCAACGGCGTGGCAAGGCGAGACCGTGCCGCAGGGGCGACCAGGTGCTCATCGAAGCACTTTGCCTCTTCGGATCTCCAACGCGTAGACGGCCATGAGAGGTAGGATAGTTTACACAGGTATACGTATGCCGATATGATTGTGTCGTCATGTTGACCGATGTCGAGGGAGGCGTGAGCGTGAGATTGACAGGAGCGATCTGGATGAAGGGGCGAGTCGTACTGGTGGTGCTCGTCGCGGTGCTGGCCGTAGCCAGCGCGTGGGCATTGAGTCGGTCAGCCGCCACTATGCCGATGATGCAGACCGCCGTTCTGAGGATCAACACGAGCCGGCCCGGGAACAAATTCGCTCTTGGAGCGGTCGGACTCTCTACGGAGACCAGCGAACTGGAGACTGATCGCCTCAGTGCCACCCATGACCGTCTTGTACGGCTGATGCGGCTGCTGGGGCCATCCGTGCTGCGCATCGGCGGCAACAGCGTGGATCTCTCGTGGTGGACCAGCACCGGCGAACCGTCTCCCCAGTGGGCGATCAGCACCATCACCCCGACTGATCTGCAGGGTTTGCACCGACTCCTGATCGCCACTGGATGGCAGGTTCTGCTGGGGGTTGACCTTGGCCACTTCGAACCAGCACGAGCCGCCGATGAGGCTCGCTGGGCGCGGAAGATCCTCGGTGCCAGTCTGCTGGGTGTCGAAATCGGTAACGCGCCCAACGATTACAGCGGTAAAGAAGACAACCTGCGTTCTCCGAACTACGACGTCGACGCATACCTACCTGAAGCGGAAGCCTACCGCCAGGCGGTGTCTGCGGCCGCGCCCGGTGTGGCTGTCTATGGGCCGTCTGCGGGTGGAACCGAATGGTTGGCCCAGATTGGAGCCGCTGCGCGAATGTTTTCCGAGATCACCCAGCATTTCTACCCGTCCAAGACATGCCCGAGCACGTCGTCCGCCACTGTCGTCGCCGCCGAACTGCTCTCGCCCGAAGTTCGCCAGCGGGAGGATGAAATCCTCCAGATGCTTGCTCTCGCTAGTAGCGTTGCGGGTCGCCCGATGCGGATCGGGGAGACCAACAGCGACTCCTGTACATCGCGTGTTTCGAGTCTATGTTCGCCAGCGCTCTGTGGTCATTGGACTGGGTGCTCCGTGCCGCCAGCAGCGGTGTGAGAGGTCTTAACTTTCACAATCGGTTTCGCGTCTGCTCTTATCTTCAGAGTCCTATTTGTGCTCCTGGCGATGAGGAAACCGCCAACGCAGGAGACGTCAGGGCGCAGCCCGAGTACTACGGACTGCTTGCCGCGCGCCAGCTGGAGGGGGGGCGATTCGTGCCCACTAGGCTGATTGCTTCCAACCCGCTCCCAAATCTCACGACATGGGCCACCATCGCTCCTGGCGGGACCGTCAAGATTGCAATCGACAATCTCGCCACTGAAGGCCTGGCTCAGCCAGTATCCATCTCCGTCTCGGGGTATAAGACCACTGAGGAGATGTTGCTTGCCCCGTCCATCGGCACGAGCAGTGACATCTCTCTCGGTGGCGCTGCCGTGACAAGTTTGGGGCAGTGGCGGCCTAAACCCGCGAAACTATCCTATATAGGCCACTCTGTTCATGTCATTGTGCGCCCGGCCAGCGCGGTCATCGTCACGCTGCGTCCAAAGCGCTCGCACGACTAACAAGTCCGTCGGGCCGTGCTGCGCGTGCGAAGCGATACCTGCGGCAAGACGGCTCAGGGTTGTTCTACTCCCTCTCCGCGCGGTCGGTGGATTCCCGTGACGCGTTCATACACATCTGCGACCTGATTGGCGATATTCGGGAGACTGAGAGCTTGCACGACCTCCCGGGCAGCGGCGGCACGTCCGAATGAGAGCGCCTCGATAAGCGCATCGGCAAAGCTCTCGGGATCGGGGCGCACCACAAAGCAACCCGCAACTCCCTCCAGTCGCTCAGGAATGTCGCCGACCGGAGTCGCCACAATGGGCAGTGCCGCTGCCATGGCCTCCTTTACTACGTTTGGCGAGCCCTCCGAGAGCGACGGAAAGACTAGTGCGTCAGCCGCCCACATCAGCTTTGGTATCTCGCTTGGATGCGATCCCCAACCTATGTGCAGGCGCACATTGGGCTGCCTTCTTTGGACCTCTATAGCAGCTTTGCGCGCGAGCTCAACGTTCTTTCTCGCGTCGCTCGGATCGCCCACAAAGAGGATGATCGGCTCATCTTCAGCCCAGCCCAGATCCGCTCTAGCCTGCGCGCGAGGACGTGGAGCAAACGCCTCGAGGTTCACGCCATTCGGTATCACATGGTTGCGGGCTCGGACGGAGGCGGGCAGCGCGTCCTGCATCTCACGGGACTTGGTTATCGTAACCGTACTAAGGCGTGCGAGCTGACGGAATATGGAGGCTTGCAGCCCACCCTTGATAGCGGTGCTGCGCTTACCTGGGTGACCAAGAAGATCCCCGCCGACGAACGACACCACCGTAGGCAGCCGAGCGCCGATCAAGCCGGCTGGAGTCGCATGTCCGGTATGTACATGCACGAGGTCGTAGCGGTGTTCGGTTCGGGCTGCACGAACTCGCCACCAGCCGAGGAGATACGCGAGCGAAGACGCATAACCGCGGATCGCAACGACGTCGATCGCGATACCCATGTCCTCGAGCGACTGTGCCTGGGTATGGATGAAGGTGCCATAGTGCGGCTGCTCGTCCTCAGGCCACATGCTGGTGACGAAAAGCACACGAAGCCAGGGGGCGCCTACCCCGGAGCGATGAAAGCGGACGAGATCCTTGATTGCGAGTGGGTCCATGATAGCTGTTCGGTGACAAGACATTAAGGAGCTGGTCCGTTATATTGTCCGGATGATCGGCGAATGGATCAAGGGTGGCTTGACGGTGATCGGGAGACACAGTCCCCGCGATACGACACGCCTGCTCAATGGGGCCACGAACTTTGTCGATACCGGCATCCAGTTGCGCGAGCGTGGCTTGAAGGTTCCGTCCAGGGTCGCGTCTCGATTCCGTCTGTTCGACATGGCTATGCCTCATATGCAGAGTGGAGATCCCGTCTACCTCGAGTTCGGCGTCTACCAGGGAGAGACCATCCGGTACTGGGCGGAGCACCTGAGCAACCCCAGGGCCAGATTCTTTGGTTTTGACAGCTTCGAAGGGTTGCCCGACGACTGGACCACAGCGGCGCGGCGAAGGCATTTCTCGACCGGGGGTGAGCCACCCAGAGTGGATGATGATCGAGTTGAGTTTGTCAAGGGCTGGTTCAGCGACTCGTTGCCTTCGTTTGACCTCCCATCGCACGATCGGCTGTTTATCAACGTCGACAGTGATCTGTATTCCTCGGCGGCGACTGTCCTGAGCTGGGCGGCGCCGCATTTCGATGTTGGCGATTTCCTGTACTTCGATGAGTTTCACGACCGCCTGAACGAGGGCCGTGCGTTTTGTGAGTTTTTTGACCAAAACGGATATGGCCTGGAGATCGTGGGCGCGACACGGAGCCTTGGCCAAGTCCTGTTCAGGCGAGTTGCCTGACCGCATCCCGCCACACATACCTCCTGTGGCATTCAAGCCGAAGGAGCGTGAGGGGTCCTGTGGTCCGCTGGAAGGAGGGCATCGACCGCCGCCAGCAGATCCGGCGCGTCTGAACCTAGGAGAAGGGACGTAATCCCGAGCTTCCGGCCAGCCGTGACATCGTTGGCGGAGTCGCCGATCATGACCGAGGCTTTGAAGTCGATCTCGGGCCAGCGCTCCTTGGCTTTCAGGAACAGGCCGACATCCGGCTTGCGGCAGTCGCAGGCTCCGATGTGGTGAGGACAGTAGAAGAAGTCGTCGATATGGGCTCCGGCCTGCATCTCGAGCAGATCGTTCAGGTGGGTGTGAATCGCCGTCAGGTCCGCTGTGGTCAACCGGCCTAGCGCGATGCCGCGTTGATTGGTTATGACGAGGACCCGCAGGCCGGCGTCGTTGAGCCTGCGAATCGCCGAGGCCGCACCCTTGAGGAGGCGAAGCTGGTCGGGAGCTTCGATGTACTCGCCCTTTTCCCCGGCCTTGACGTTGATCGTGCCGTCGCGATCGAGGAAGGCCGCTCCTGGATGTTTCAGGATGCCGTGCAGAGCGCTCGCTCGACCAACTCGAAGATCGTATGCCCGACAAGCATGTGCCCCTCCTGGATGCGCGCTGTGTCGGGACCCGGTACGCAGATCACGCGGGTCGGCTAGGTCGGCCATCGCGCAATCGGGTCTTCCGACGAACGCGACCGTCGTCAGGCCAATCTCGTGGCGGCTGTCATGGCGGCCAGGACGTTGCGTGAGGAGCCGCTGGTCGAGAGACCGATCAGCACGTCCCCCGGTCGGCCCAGACCGCGCACGCTGCGCACGAACACGTCCTCATAGGAGTAGTCGTTGCCGATCGCGGTCATCGCGGCGACGTTGTCGGCGAGCGCGATCGCCGGCAGCGGTGCGCGCTCCATGCAGAAGCGCCCGATCAGCTCGGCGGCGAGGTGCTGCGCGTCGGCGGCGCTGCCGCCGTTGCCGCACAGAAGCACCTTGCCGCCGGCGCGCAGAGACTGGATGATCGCCTCGGTCGAGGCCTCGACCGCGGCCACGACCTGCTCGTCGAGCAGGCCGTTGCACACCGCGACGGCGTCTCGGACGCTCTGCCGCAGCAGGTCGCCGTGTCGTCGACATCTCAACCCTCGACATAGGACCACGTCGCAGGCCCTGCTGCTCGAAGCTGAACTCCGCCTCCTCGAGGCCGATCTCGCGCAGCCGTGCGAGTACGCGGTGGCGGGTGCCCGGCGGGCAGTAGAACAGCATGAAGCCGCCGCCGCCGGCGCCGGTCACCTTGCCGCCGAGCGCGCCACTGGCGCGGGCCTCGTGGTAGGCCTCGTCGATCAGCGGGGTGGAGATCCGCGGAGACATCTTCTTCTTCTGCTCCCAGGCGGTCCCCAGCAGCTCGCCGAACTCCGACAGGCGACCCCGTAGCAGGGCCTCCTTCATCGCACTGCGCCAGCTCCTTCTGCATCCGCAGACCGGCGATCGGCGTCCTCGTCGGAGGCTTCGTAGCGCGCCGTCTGGTCCTCGATGATGTGGTCCCGAGCGCGCGTCGCGCCGGTAAAGCACAGCAGCAGGTTGTACTCGAGCTCGAGCACCGTCGTGGGATGGATGCGCAGCGGGTTGACGATCACGCGGTCGGCATGGAACTCGATGAAGTTGAAGCCGCCGAAGGTGGCGGCGTACTGATCCTGGAGCCCTCCCAGCAGGCCGAGGTCTGTCGCGCTCGACCTGCCACGCGAAGTGCGCGATCTCGTAGTCGGTCAGCGACAGCTTGTGAAAGTCCTGAAGCAGGCCGATGAGGCTGACGATCAGCGCCGAGGACGCGCCCAGCCCCGAGCCAGGCGGCGCGGCCGTGTGCAGGAACAGATCGATCCCGCGCGGCTCCTCGAGCTGCGCCACAGCGCCGGATCGCCGCCTTGACGAGGTCGAGCTTGCCGTCGTAGTCGACGCTGTCCTCGGCGCCGTATTCAAGTGCCATGCCCAAGTCGAGAGACTCCGACCTTGATGCGGCCGTCCGTGCGCGGCCGCAGCGTGCCGTGCGCGTAGCGGTTGATCGTCGCGCTCAGGACGAGACCGCCCTCGCGTTCGGGGAATGGCGGCACGTCCGTTCCGCCGCCGGCAAAGCTGACGCGCAGCGGAGCCTTAGCCCGAAACAGCGGTTGCGCCGATGGTGCGCGCTGCGCCCGTGCTCGGGAGATCGTCATCATCCGCCCGCCCATACCGTCCCCGTCCATGTAGCGACCAAAGATACCACGATCTCCTTGACGATGGCTATGGCGCTTTAATATCTTGGTTCGGTGGCATCTGTAGCTCCAGCGAACAATCGCACAGTTCCTCGGATCGGTGCCTGCCATGCCTTACGGAGCCCCGCCTTGGGCGCGCTCTGATGTAACGTCTAGGCAACTGACCTCTGGAGCACGAGACAGAAGTCGCTGTCGCCCATATGGGCACCAAATGAAATTAGGCTAGCTAGCTATGTAATTGAGTATATTCCAAGGTGTTCGCAGTGGTAGCGGTAACAGATGCCCAAGCCCGCTATAACCCAAGCCCGCTATTGAATCTGAGCATGAGGACTTCAAAATCGAGACTGACATATGTCTTGGCCAATCGACGCGGGGCCGCAGCGAAGCGCAGATAGGTAGGATACGGCGCGTAGCCTGGTTTTCCAGCATTTGGCTTGTGCGGCAGACGGCGGTAAACAAAGAGATGAAAGCGGTAGGGGGTAAACTTCGCCAGCAGTGCCTTTGTAGACCAGATGTTCGGGCCACCCCGATGATAAGCAGTCCACCCTTGGCAAGTACATTGCTCATATTCGCAACCGCAGCTAGAGGGTTTTCGAGGTGCTCGAGCACGTCCCAGCAGACGCGTCGAATGCGTCCGCGGCGAGAGGGTACGTTTGGAGGTCGCCGACGATTTTCTCGCTGAGCCCCGTGTGTGAGCTGAGGGCGTCTTCGGAGATGTCGATCCCCGTGATCTTCGCGTCCGCCAGAAGCTTGAGCCGCAGCAGCTGACCAGCACCAGCGTCCAGCACTCGCAGCGGCTTATGATTAAGCCGGGCAACATGCTCCGCGATCTCGTCGATGAGACGCGCTTGAGCAGCCGGCTGCGCTTGAGAGTTTCCAAGAAATCGACTGGCTAACATGCTCATGCACTCTACACGCAACCGGCGAAGACGGCGAGCTTCAGGGCTTCCTGGCGTCGATGAGCGAGCCTATCGTGAACCTCATGCCATCGATCAGCCCCTTGCGCCGCACAAAGTATGCTATGAGGGCGAGCCGGTCATGTACGGCTAGGACCGAGAGTTCCGCTCGACGAAGATGTCGCGGGGTAGCTGACGGAAGGTCGTAAGCCAGTGATCGTCCGATATCGCCCGTAAGGGACGCTACCAAGATCTCATCGCTCGTCGAGAGATTTCTTCTTCCACCGATTGCTGCATTGCTGATGCTCTGGGCGCCTACCATCTGACCAAGCTCGTCGCTTCCGGTGTACCAGCTCAGCATCGAGGGCTGAAAGTCGATCCGAAGCCAGGAAGACAGTCGACGTAGCTCACGCTCCGGATCGTTGACCAGGCCCTCGTACGTGAGTCGATGTAGCGACCTTCAGCTGCCGCTCGCGAGGCCCGAGCATTTGCGATGCGCCGTCGCCATGTCTCGGCGCTTCGTCGAAGGCTTTTGCCCCAGATTGCCCGCTCAGAGAGCGCCTGATCGCGTGGATCTCGGATTATGTGCACGAACCGCGCATCTGGCAAGGCTTTGTCGATCAGATCGATATGATCGACATACGCTGGGGTCTTATCACCCCAGATCTGTGCTTGGCTCATATCCTTATCGCAGTACAGATCAAATAGATTGCGCAGCACAACGGCCCATCGAGCTCTCGTTGATCGCAGCTCTTAGCTCGGTGTCAGTTGGACAGAACACACCGTGTTCGCGTCCCTTTTGATACAGTAAGCCACGCTTGAATCGCCTCAGGAACGTGCTATCTTCAAGCAAGGTGCCGACGTTTGGGTGTGCTCCATAGTGTTGCAGAGCTACAGGTACGAAGTGACTCTCATAGGCGGTCAACGCGACCTCTTGATGGCCGTGAAGTAAGTTTCGCAGCAGCGTGGTACCGCTCCGAGGCGAACCTACAACAAACAGTAGCTGTGCATGATCGTTGCTCAGAATTGCCTCTTGAGTGCCGTTAGCGGGGAGTTGCTGGCATACCACATCTAATGCTTCGACTCCGGCTACTAGGTGCGCGGTCGATAACCGATGGACCATAGTAGCGCATTGTCCTGCTGTCGGGCTTATCCTCGCTGAGCCGACCCCGAGTTCCTGGATCTGCGGTGGGAGTGACTCTCAGTGATCTCTCCGTGGTCGTGACGACCCGCGGGCCAGATATCTTCTTCATGGCGGTGGCCTACTGTTCTCGACTTGATGAACCCGAGCGCTCCCAACAAGAGGACAAGGACGATCTCTCAACGGATGGTGCTCGTGGATTTTGGCCCGGTGGCATCCGCGAGCCTTTGCGACAGGCTCCAAGCAAACAGTCGCGCAGCGAATGGAGGCCCGTAAACCAGGTATCGCTTGGCCAGCCGTCGCGGCTCCTGTGCCAAGCGATGAACCCACTCGAGTCCGATTGCTTGAACTACCCTCGGTGCTCGGTGCACATCGCCCGTCAAAAAACTGAAGCTGATTCCGCAGCTCACGAACCATGTGGCGGGAAAGGTCTGTCTGATCTGAACGATCAGGCGGTCTTGCTTGGGAAATCCGAGGCCCACGAAGACCACATCGGGCTGGGCCGATATCAACATCTTCACAATTTGCTCTATCTCTTGAGGCGATTGCTCAAAACCAAAGGGCGGGCAATACCATCCCGAAAGCACCAGACCGGGAGACAGGGCTTGCAACCTCGCTCCCGCTGCCTCCGCGGCGCCTTCGTTGCCTCCGAGCAGATATATAGAGCGATCGCGACCCGCAAGCTCAGCGCTCAACGTCGAGATGAGCGAAGACCCGGCGATACGCTCAGGCAGCGGAGTTCCTTGGAGGCGAGAGGCCCACAATAGCGGCATCCCGTCCGCGACGACAAGATCGGCGCTGCTCACCAGGTCTTCGATACGATTGTCTTGTACAACTTGTCGCAGGACATCGAGATTGACCGGGCAGATCCAACCGCCGCGCCCCTCGTCTAACGCATTGATAACGAACTTGTTCGTGCCGGCTTCCGTCAGCTCGGCGAAGCCTAGGCCCATGAGGGTCACGTGCTCCGTCATATATGAGATGGGGCGTCGACTCGTCTCATGCAAGGCTCCCGAGAGTAGCGTGGTCCCGCAATGTTTGGGTCGAGAGCGCACAGTATCGTCCACCGCGATCGGCCGACGACCATCCGTGCGGGCGGCAAGCTGACCGGACGACGCTCGATGAGGTAGATCGCTAGCGTTCGCTCTAATGCGTGTGCTCATTACCGGCGCGGCTGGCTTCATCGGCTCCCACCTGACGGAAGCCTGCCTCGAGCGTGGATGGAAGGTCACGGCCATAGATTCGCTGACCACGTACTACTCCCCTACAGACAAGGTTCGCAACGCTGCGCAATTCTCACGTCACCCGAACTGCCTCTATCTGGAGCAGGATCTGCTCGATGTCGATCTGGATATTCTTGTGCGCGATGTGCAGGTCGTCTTCCACCTGGCCGCACAGGCGGGGGTGCGGGCGAGCTGGGGGCAGGGCTTCGACACCTACACTCAGCTGAATGTGACCGCCTTGCAGCGGCTTTTGGAGTCGGCACGTCACGCGGAGAGTCTGGAGAAGTTCGTGTTCGCCTCGTCATCGTCAGTATATGGGGATGCCGAGACGCTACCTACCACTGAGGACCAGATCCTCCGGCCAATCTCGCCCTATGGCGCGACCAAGGCGCTCGGTGAGCACCTCTGTTATCTGTACCACCGCGCGTTCGGACTCTCGACCGTAGCATTACGCTTCTTCAGCGTCTATGGACCGCGGCAGCGCCCGGACATGGGATTCCATCGTCTCATTGAGGCTGGTCTGTCCGGGGCGTCGTTCCCGCTCTATGGCGATGGCGAGCAGACGCGTGACTTCACCTACGTTGATGACATCATCGATGGCGCGCTGGCCTCTATAGGCAGCGCCGAGCCTGGCAGCGTGCTGAACCTTGGAGGGGGGGCGCGAATCTCGATGAACGAGGTCATCGATCTCGTGCGCAAGGAGTTCGCGGATCTGAAAGTCGAGCGTCTGGATACCGGGCGTGGCGATGCCCGCGATACCGGTGCCGACATCAGCCGGGCCCGCGAAATGATCGGCTTTGACCCCAAGACCACGGTACCCGAGGGGATCACACGTCAGATCGAGTGGCATAGGGCGCGGCAAAGTCAACTGCGAGGAGTCTGAAACGCTTGTCAAAGCGTCCGCTCAAGGCCATCTCGTGCCACCCAGCGCTCCTGCCGCACCAGGCCGCACGCGCCCGTGTGCACGGGGCTGGGGGTTGGGTCGCGCATACAGAGCGCCGGGGGAGTCGCGAAGCGACTGGCACAACTCTGCGGCGAAGCGGACAGACCCGGGTCTCTGGAGGGTCGATTTCATCAGGGCTCAAAAACAGCAAGCGGCAGATCGCGACGGCTCGCCCACCGATCATCGATCGTATATGCTACTGCGATATGCGCACGGACGCCGCCAAGCCACACTCCTATCGCCGCAGAACACTGCCACGGCTCAGCATAGGCTAGGTTGGTCTGAGGAGCATGTGGTCGCAAGCCAGAAAGAACGCTATCTTGGGCTGGATCCACAAGGCTGGTTGGGCCGGTCTGGAGATCTATCGCATAGTGGCGCATGTGCGCGATCTCCTGCGTTCAGAGCCTCATTGCGCCGGTGATCGCATCCCCGCTCCTCCCCTCGTGTATTACCCGGTTTTCACTAATGTCTGATACGGCTCGCCTGGGGCACGAAGATCCAGGTGATATCACAGCTAGCCACATGCTGACACCCCCATGCGACAACCAGCACGAAGTCGACTCGCGCCTCGTTCCGGGCGGCCCCACGATCTCGGTCGTCACGGCGGTGCGCGATTATGAGCGGACGATCCAACGTGCGATTCGCAGCGCACTGAATCAGACCAGTCCGGCCAATGAGGTGATCGTCGTTGACGACATCTCCGAGGATGCGACCAAGGAACGTATCCTTGAGCTGATGTGCGACCGACTGGTCGTGCTGGATGGTGAAGGCCGAGGAGCGGCGGCGGCACGCAACGCTGGAATCCGTAAGGCGAGCGGCACTTGGATCGCATTCCTAGACGGAGATGACTACTGGGAGCCTAACTTCTTGGAGTTAGCGAGGCAGAGAATCTGCTCATCCCCTGATGCCGTCGCCTGCTTCGGTGCTGTCACCCATGTGGACGAGTCCGGTTGCGTGTTACGCCGTGGTAAAATGCCACAAATCGTCACACTCGAGGAGTTCGTCGCTGGCCGTATCCCATGCAACACCAGCGCTACGCTAGCGCGCCGAGACGCCCTAAATGCTTGTGGTGGCTTTTTCGAGGGCCTCACCCGCGCCGTAGAGGATCACGACTTGTGGTGGAGGCTGGCGGCGTTTGACTCCTGTATTGGGTTTCCTCAGGCTGCAGCTCTCCATGAAATACATGAGGAACGCAACCGGTCCAGGTCGGTTGATGTTCTCGCCACGATACAGCAGGACCATGAAATGTTAGTCGACAGGCTCGCAACGAGGGGGGCGCCGCTGGCGCTCATACGCAGAGGCCGCGCGATCACCCGTGCACGCATCTCTCGTCATTGGCTGAATGCGGAGAAGTCGGCGCACGCGCGGGCTCAAGCTTGGTCCTCACTGCGGACGCTGCCCACGCGCGATGGCCTCGTAGCGCTCGTCTTGGCGAGCATGCCGCAGACCCTCGGTAAGGCTATAATACGTCTCGTGCGTCGCTACCGCGTCGGCGGACTTGACGGGGGCGAAAGTCCGACCGGAGCAGCGTCTTGACCGAGCGCGAAGCTCAGACTGGTTCCGCTGAGGTGGGAGTGTGTTCATGTCCGACGGATGGCTCCACGAGGACTGCTGGAGTGACGGCGGTTGTCGTAAGCCATAACAGTGCGCGGCACCTTCCGGCGCTGGGGCACGCGCTTCTGTCTGGCTCATTGGTGCCGGACAGAATGCTCCTGATAGACAACGCTTCGGTTGACGACAGCGTCTCGTCTGCTCGCTTGGCGGGCTTTGATGTACACGAGACCGGTTCCAACGACGGGTTCGGAGCCGCGTGCAATGCGGCCCTGAGTATCACGTCCACTGAGTTCGTGCTGTTTTGTAATCCAGATGTACTGCCTTCTCCCGGTGCGCTCGAGGTGCTTGTGACCGCACTGATCACCAACTCGAAGGCTGCGATTGCGGGTTCCGTCGGGGCCCGCCGATTTTCTCAGCTTAGCAGCGAGATTGTGGGCTTTTTTCCAAGGCGTCTACAGCACCGGGTTCAACGCTTCGGAGGCAGCTTGTCCGTTGATCAGGGCAAGGACCAGGTCGTCGTTGACTACGTAGTGGGCGCGTTTATTCTGTGTCGAGTAGCAGCGTTACGATCGGTCGGCGGTTTCGATGAGCGTTTCTTTTTATATTTTGAGGAGGACGATCTCGCGCGGCGCTTGGGCAAATCTGGGTGGCTGTCGATACTTGTGCCGGCGGCGAGCGTTGCCCATGAGGATACCGCGTCGAGCGAGGGTGCGAGCCGACGAATGATGACGCCGTTCCGCAGACACAGTGCGTATCTGTATTACCGCAAGTATCATTCCCGCATATATGCCGAGTTTGCGCGCTGCACGCTTGCCGTAGGCGTGACTCTCGACCGCATCTACCGCGCGCTTGTCCGTCGACCGCAGGTGTATGGCCCGGGGACCGTAACAGCTCCCTTCCGTAGCATAGACGCACTTCGTCGTGCCCACGAGCGTCGCACTGCTAGGCGTTGGACATAGGATCTTCCTTTGCCACCGACCACATCTGCGCGCTACGTACAAACTGCGCAGAGTCGAGTATCTCCGTGCCAGCAGCCAGCCTCGCTTGCTGCGGCTGTCTCGGTATCGGCATCGCATAAGGGACTAGCTCGAGCTTTTTCCGCACTGGTCGTACCGTCAGCCCGCTGGCGCAGCCCCACAACAGCCAAATCAACACTTCCTGCTGTGTGAGGAAGGCGACGTCTGCTAGAGCGACCATCGTCGCGATACACGTCGCGTAGACGGCCAGAGCTACGGTGTCTTTTCGTTGCCGCCATGTACCTCTCACGAAGGCAAGGAACATCAGGGCGAATCCGACGAGCGGGAGGTATCCCCATGTCCAAGCGGCGTTGATGTACTCGTCATCGATCGATTTGCGGCCGAGCGGGCCGATCTCGGGCTTAGTCGTCCCGTAAGGATTTATGTAGCCGGGTTGCAGTGCTTGGCTTAGTAGCCGAGAGCGATAATCGGCGCTGCTTTCGAGCTTGACCGATTCTGTGCCGGAGCTGCCTAGGATCAGTTCGTTCGTCTTTGGAAACGCAAAAATGACTACCAAGCCGAGCGCACCAGCAACGATAAGGCGCCGATTGGCGTAGTTGAAGATGGTCTTGAAGTTCAATGCGATCACGAGCCCAGCGACCACTGCGAGCATTAGCCATCCCGTGCGGCTCACTGTGGTGGCCTGGATCGCGACGATACCCAAACCGACATAGAGCCACCGATGGCTGCCGCGGTTCTCTCGAGTCATCCAGAGGGTGATTGCAGCGATTGCAGCGATCGAGAGGAACATTGAGTATGGGATAGGCTGTCCGAAGGCGCCCTCGGCGCGAGGGATTCCGAGGCGTTGTTTGATAACACCTAAGCTGCCCTGGACGCCGAATGGAAAAGCCTTCAGGAGGAGGTCACCATAGGTGATCTCGATGATTCCCAAGGGAATGGCAACGGCACCCGCTACCGCGAACGCCTTCAGAACAGTCGTGCGACGACCCGATCCCGTGATGGACCGTGCCGCGAAGTACGGGCAGAACCAGAAGAGGAAGACGTGCTCGAAGTTAGATCTGGTCTGGTGGCCGTATGCCACGGAAAGACCGCAGCCCGCGAGGACGACGAGCGCGGCCACGTCGATCATGGTCAATTGCGCTCGGCGGCGAGGTAGGAGTCCTACCAAACCCGCGACGGCGATCACGATCAGGCCAAGGATCCCAGGATGGAGGAATCTATGGGAGGGGAAGCCGACGATCGGAACGAGCGTCAGGATCAGAACGGAGCCGATCATGAATCTGTGTGTGTATCTCCCGACTGCCCACAGCGTGACGACCAGAAGCAGCGGCGCTACCACCAAGAGCGCGACGAGCGATCCTGGGCTTGAGAAAAGGCCAAACGGGATGGTGAGCAACGGGATCACCTATGCAACGTCATGACGACGGTGTTCGTTGGTGCAATGCTCGCGCTTAGCGACTGAGAATTTAGTGAGGTCGTCGTAGAGCGCGACAGCCTGGCTATCCCCAACGAGGTTTCGCCAATTCTCAGTCCGCGATCTGACGATGTGATCTTCAAAGAAGTGGGTGGTGGCGCCGTCACTGTAGCCGAGGCGATGTGTGCAGGTTATGACCTGATCCGCAAAGTTGGGGTGATCGAAAAACGAGATCGGACAGTCGTGGTTCTGCGCAAAGTTCAGCAACGCACGATTGTAAACCTTCCACAGGTCGATGCATTGTCGTCGCGTCACCGGCTCGCCTCGCCGTACGAGCGACTCGGCGACATCGACCGGGTTCCGTACGACCGCCATGGGATGAATCGAGACACCATCCCAGAAGTCGAGCATAAGGAGCATCCTCGGGTCCTTTAACACGCATCGTCTGTCGGCACATAGTCCTACGATACGATTTCGCTCGTGAGCGTACCTCTTGGGATACTTCAGGTTCGTCTTTGGGGGTAGGTACCAAGTGCAGGCATTCATGCTCAGTATACGTCTCAAAAGCCAGTTTAGCTCCCTTGGCTCACGCGTACCGTACTTGTTATCGCCTGTCCCGTTCACCGGAATGCTTCCAGGCACTTTAAACCCGAGATCCTCAAGGATTCCTACTGCAGCAGACGTGCCGCTTCGGTGCATGCCGAACACAACAAGAATAGGCTCGTGTGGTGGAGCATCGAATCTCGGTGGTTGATATCGAAGACGCCACACGGCTCGCTGAAAGGTATATCCAAAGAGCCGCAGTCGTTCGATGGGCGTGTCGGGCTGGTCGCTCGCCGAAAACCGGTCGTGTGCTGGCGTCATAGGATCTCGCGAAGTCACGAGCCATCTCATTACAACGAGTCCCGACCAGCTACCCTTACCGTTAGCGCAGATGCGGAACGGTAATAGGGATTGGTTTTCTCTAGTTGCGCGATGGTGTCCAAGGCGTCCAGGCGGCCGTCGAGGATGACCATGACCCGATCGCAGATGTCGAGCGTCGACATGCGATGCGCGATGATGAACAGCGTGATCTCGTGCTTGAGCGCGGTCAGGGATTCTTGTATGAGGGCCTCCGAGCGAGGATCGAGCGAGCTGGTCGGCTCGTCCAAGATCAGGATTTCCGGCTGGGCGGCGAGCGCCCGCGCAAGACAGATCCGTTGCTGCTGCCCGCCCGAAACCGCGTCTGCCCGCGGTCCGACGATCGTCTCGTAGCCGTTTGGCCAGCTCTCGATGTCATCGTGGATGCGCGCGAGTTGGGCGCCTCGCATCACCGCGTCGTCATCTAGGTCGCGAAAATAACGGATGTTCTCCGCCACCGACGCATGCACCAAACGGGGTTCCTGCGGTACATACGCGACTCGTGCGTGCCAGTCTTCCTGTAGGAACTGCTGTACGGGTACGCCGTTGATCAGGTATCGGCCTTCGTCTGGCACTCGCAGGTTCAGCAAGATCTGAACCAGCGTGGACTTGCCCGCGCCGGAAGGACCTACCACACCCACGGCCTCTCTTCCGTATACCTCGAAGTTGATGTCGGACAGCACCGGCCGATCTGGCTGATATGCGAAAGACACGTCCTCGAATACGAGTGTCTGCACCTCGGACATCGGTACCTGGCCGCTGGTCGGACTGCTGACGGCGTAAAGCTGCTCGGCCTCGTCCAGGCGCTCGACGAAGGGGATGGCTTGACGAGCAACAGTGTAGGACCCCTGAATCTGCTGACCGTAGAGCCCGGCTCGCACGAGTAGCAGGACGACTGCACCCAGGGATGCCACGTGGCCGCTGCCGGCCGCGTACAGAACCGCAAGGCCCCCGACGAGGACGAGATAGACCAGGCCCTGATAGACGTTTGGAACCAGGCGGACGATGAACTGGGTACGAAAGAACAGATCTTCGGCCGCAGCGATGAACCTGTTGATGCGATCGCGTTGAGCCGCGGCCACCCCGAACACCTGAGTCTCTTCGGCCACCCGATTCGCCTCGCCGACTCCACTGGCGTGGGACATCTGCGCCTGCGAGAACGACCGCGCACTCCTGGCGCCGATTGCGCTTATCGGTCGCATAAGAGTGAACAACAGGATGGCCGCCACCAAGACGACGGCGGCGACCACGACGTTCAGGACGAGCGCCGAGGCGACAAGAACCGCGAAGGTGAACAACGAGCCGACCATGCTAGCCGCTTGGACCGCGCCCTGGCTGACCTGCATGATCTGACTGGTCATGATCTCCTGCAGGTGCCCCTCCCGGTCGCGCGACTGCATGTCCCAGGAGGCACGGGTGAAAGCCGCAAACATCTCTCGACGCAGGCGGCCCTGCACTTCAGCGGCATGCGCGCGGGAAGAAATGAGATCAACACTTGAAGAGCGATGCGAACAACGGACAGGACGAAAGCGACGGCCAGCAGAGCTCCGATCGCAGCCTCTAGATGCAACGGCCCGATTCCAATATGAACTCGCGTGACCCTGTTGACGAGCGCTGCCGCCACCTCAGCCACGATTGCGAGGACACCGGCTTCGGCGAACCCGGACAGCACAGAGCTGATCCCGAGCGCCGCAAGCGACCCGTGCCGATCGCCGAGCAGCGGGCGCAGCTGCGACCACATAGACGACCGTCGTGGTGCTAACACAGATCTTGGTGATCCGACTGTGGCCCGTCCATTGCTGCCGAGCGTCTCGTCAACCACGGCTGACGCCTTCGGTGACGCCCAGATGAGCTTCGCATACGGCTGTAGTCAGCATGGCAAGGATGGGTCCAGAGCTTCTCAAAGATGGTGTTGGACGTAAGCCGGACGCAGTAGCCGCCCGGCGTAGAGATCAACGTGTGGCGACCGTCCGGCTTCCATCGGTGCGGTGGAAAGAGCCAGCGCCTCTATCTGATAGTTAGTGGCGGTAGCGACACCGGCCAGCAATCCGACGATGACAGTAGACAAAAGTCCCAAAAAAAAGATTCTGCACTGGTCGATGCTATGCATCGGCCAGGCATTGCCTGGCATCGCCGTCGCATATGTCATGTATGAGGGTGCATGGTTCTCCATCTGCGGGCCTTGAAACCCCTTAGGGCCATTGCCAGCGGTTCACGGACTCAGGCCTTGACGGCCGGCACGGACCCCTCGGGGGACGAGGCTTCGTTGGTCGGCGCGACCGCGGAAGATGCCCTGGTGTCGGAGAAAGACGCGTAAATGTCTGGTACGCCCGGCTTTGAGCCATTGGCGATGAGTCCCAGCGTAGGTGCGCCGCTGGCGACAAGGGTCTGGTGCAGTCTTTCCGCGGCATCGCGCTTACTGGTGCCGATCCAACCGACGACGACGACACCATCGACCTTGGTGAGCAGCGGGAAGGCATCCGGGATGGCGTTAAACGGCGGTGTATCTATGATGACGAGGTCATAAGAGGACTCGACCCGTTCTAGCACTGCATCCATTGCGTGACTCTCAAGCAGCTCAGCTGGGTTGGGTGGTGGTCCGGCTCCGGCGACCAACACATCCAATGTTCGTCTCGTGCCCTCTTTGGTCGGCGCTGCGTCCAACTCTACAGATTGAATAGCCTCGCCCAGTGGTAGCGCACCGATCAACACGTCAGCGAGTCCAGGTCCTTGCGGTGTGCCGAGCCGCTGAGCAAGGGTCGGCTGGCGTAGGTCGACCTCCAGCAACAGGACCCGCGAACCCAGCTTGACCGCGGCCTCGGCCAGATACTCGAGCGACTGTGCTCTTGCCGTCCCCGAGAGCGGGGGACGCGATCACAATCGTGCGCAGATCCTGGTCGATGTTAAAGAAACGCAGATGCGCGCGGATGAGGTTGAACGCGTCAGCCTCTGCAGGCGGTAGGGATGCTCGCTTCTTGTGTGTGAGGGCGGCGCTCTTGGGAACGGCACCAAGCATAGGCAGGCGATAGATTGCTTGCAGGTCCTCCGGACGCCTGATCCGACGGTCGAAACGCTCGAGCACGAGGGCTAGGCTAAGGCCAAGAATGAGGCCAAGAAAAACACCCAGGAGTGTGTCCTTTGATACCTCGGGCGATGAGGGGCTGGTGGGCGCCAACGCTTCGTGAGCGACCTGAACATTGCCGTATTCCAACTCTGCGAGAAGGTTCAGTGTCTCTACGCGATTTTGGAGCTGCACAGCGCCCGGGCCTTCCCGCTGCTTCCGAGAGAGCGACGCCAGCTGCTTGTTCACGAGCGCAAGCGCAGACTTGAAGTACTGGTGGTTGGCGTTCTGCTGCTCGGTTACGAACTGATGGGTGTAGGCGTTCGCGATGTCGGCCGCGAGCGCTGGGGAGGTCGAGGTGACGGAGACGTCGACAACTCCCGATTCTCCTTGGCTGGCAACGCTCAGGCTGCGGCTGACCTGCTCAGCGGTCAATCCGTGACCAAGAAGGCTCGCGATCTTGGCCGCCGTGTCGCCACCCCGAATGAGTTCGACATTGTTCGCTTGCTGTGCGAGCAAGCTGCTGCTGCTGCTGCTGCCACTGGGTGCAAGTCCCGCAATCTGCTGGCTGAGCGAGCTGGTGTTGAAGACCAGCGAGGCGGTTGATGTGTACTTCTTAGCTTTGTGCTTGGAGTAACCAAACGCGGCGGCACCCGCAAGCACTGCGCAGAGCACGATCAACGGCAAGCGGCGACGGAGAGAGCCAAGAAGCTGCTCGAGACTTAGCGCTGTCGCATCCTGCTGCACGGGGAGCCCTCTCGGTCGAAGTTGCTCTACAAACTCATCCGGCGCCCGTAAACTTTTGAGGCCGCCATCACGCTCCGGTCGTCGCTCCCAGGTGCCGTCTCAGACACGAGCGACTGGCTTCCTCTCGCTGCCTCAGGAGAGTCATCGGTCGCCCGAGCGTCATCCCAGCCTTCAGACCTAGATCATAGGTAGCCGAAGCGCCTAAGGCTATGCAACCCCAGCTGTTCGACCTCCTTCATTCGCTTCCGCCTGACGGTCCGCGCGGGGGGGCTGGACACGAGCGCAGCGGCTTGCGCGACGACCGCCTCAGACGCCGGCCTGCCGTCGTGGGCGAACGCGATCAGGCTGCTGCACACGGTCTCGGGATCGTCACAGATGTCCTCAAACCGAATGCGAAGATAACGGCTGCCCATGTGACTCTCGCCGTAGTCGGCGGCGCGCTCGTTGGCCCAACTCCAGAACCTGATAGCGCGCACATGCTCGCTCCACCCATCTGCCTCCGCTCCGAACACGACGTCGCTGTAATGGCGCGGCTGATTTTGATTGCTCGAGAATGCTATCTGCCGCCCATCACGGACGATGTGGACGAAACGCAGCTCTGAAAAGACCGTGTCTAACCAGGGCAGCAGCAGATAGGAGTGCGGATGCTTCCACCCCCACGGGCCTGCGGCGGGGTCATACCCGCCCAAGTGGTCGCGCAGGCTCTCCTGAAGCTCGACCTCCATCTGCTCTTGGGGAAGCGTTTTGTGCGTACCTTCCGCTGCCAGGTAAGGCTTGCCCCAGCGCCACTCGAAGTCGGCGAGGTCGAGCGCGTCACTGGATCGGTTCAGCCGCGAGCCCATGAACACTCCCGCCGATTGCAAGACCTCCGAAAAGACCCGCGTCCCCGACCCTCCTGTGCCGCCGGCTACGGTGGAGGGAGAAACCGTATCCCAGCCGATCAAAGCGCGGTGCGCACCCTCGATCATGCCGCGCGCTTCCCAAGCGCCGCGGCCAGCTGCTCCAAGTCGATCGCGGCCTGGTGCGCTTCCCGTGACGCCTTGTACAGAACTTCGCTTGCACTGTGATCGTCGAGCTGGTCGCCGGCGGCTTCGCTGAAAACTCGTTTGATCGTGCTCAGGCGTGCGGGTACGCTCGCCCAGGTGCGCTGGTGGGTTTTGCCCAGACCGGCTCTCGGCGCTTCGACCACCTCGGCGCCGGAGATGTGCTGCTCGCCGTCCCCGATCGGGACGCGGCCATTGGCGGGCATCTTGCTTGCCAGTTCGTCCTTGGGCTCCTTCGACTGTGACCGTGACGCGAGCGCCCGCAGCACCGAGCGCATCGTGGTGTCGTCGTGCAAATCGGCAACGGCTGCCGATTTGGCGATCTCCATGTAGTTCCGGGCGGTGCGCTCGCTGGCCTGGAAGTGCTCCTCGACCCAGGTGAGCCAGTTGCCGTGCCCGACTCGTTGCTTCATCTCCAGGAGCAGTTCGCCGCAGCGAATCGCGTGCTGGATCGTGTTGTGCTTGTACGTTTCGACGTGGCCGTGCTCCGTGTTGATCTCGCGGGCCAGCTCGTCGTCGGTGCGGACGGGGTCGCCGCTCGGGGCGACGTCTGGCCGGGGCAAGGCCCCTGCCGACCGAGGACGTGTGGGACGGGAAGCACCGGCCTGCCCACGCGGGTCGCGCGGGGATCGTGGGCGGTCTTGCAGGGCCCCCTGGACCGGGGGCGGGCTCGCCTGGAGACTGCTCGCTGCCATGCCCGATCAACGGTGGGCACACCGTCGGACTTACGCGGGTCAGCTACGCTCAGGTTACTGTGAGCGGCAGCTCAGGAAGGTCGACGGCGTCGTGATCGTCGGCCGGTCGGGCACAGCCGCCTTGACGCCGCAGAGCGACTGCATCAAGTCCTCTCAAGCAGCGGAGCGCCGCTGCTCGGAGTCATCGCCAACGGCTCGGGCAGCCCCGGCTACCACCGCTACGCCGGGGACGACCGGCAGAGTCCCGTCTCAAGCGCTGCGTAGGGTGTTTCGGTCCAGCTCCCGGACCAGGAAGGCACCAGTGCCTCGGATCAGCTACTTCTACGGAATTGTCGTCAGCATGTACAGCAGCGACCATCCACCGCCGCACTTCCATGCTCGCTATGTCGAGTATGAGGCGAAGATCGACATCGATACGGGCGAACCCCAGGCGGGCGAGCTTCCGACGCGAGCCCTGCGACTCGTGCGCGAGTGGACCGAGCTTCGTCAGGCCGAGCTGCGAACCGACTGGGATCTCGCCCAGGCACGCCAGGAGCTCGCTAAGATCGATCCGTTGCCATGATTGATCCTCGCGTCCTTCCCCGCATCACCGCTGTCGAGCCCATGACCGGCTTCCGGCTGCGGCTGACCTTCACGGACGGCCTGATTCGCGAGGTCGATCTGTCGGACGATCTATGGGGGCCGATGGCCGAACCGCTGCGAGACCCCGACTACTTCGCCCAAGTCCGCGTCGATCCAGAGCTCGGTACGGTTGTCTGGCCCAACGGCTACGACCTCGACCCCGACGTGCTGCACGGCGACTACGAGCCCGCCGGACGCCCGGTCGCACACGCCTCACCGTCAGCCTAGAGGCTCCCTCCAAGTGCCGGCCGTCCGGTCCTCGATCGCGATCTGGGAAGCATCGCCCGGGTGCACGACAGGACTCACGCGTCCGTAGATCACAGGCCGCGTCTACCGAGGACGTGGGGGACCCGGGCACCCTCGCACCAGGAGACAGCGGCATCGAGTTCTGGTCTTTCCAAGCACCGGACTCTCCGTCCGGGCCGCGCGCCTACTGGAGAACCGACGGCCAATTCGTTACGATCGACAAGGCCAACAGTCTCGCGAAGCTGCACGTCGCGTTCGTTCGGATCACACAGGATCTTCTACCCTGATCCCATGACCACCGCCGCAATCCAATGGGACACCGAGGCGAAGATGCCGGCCGCCGATCCAGCGGCCACCGTCTCGCTCGACCGGTCCGCGTGGGAACGCCTCGGCGCGACCTTCAGCGAGATCGACGACGGCGACGGCGAGACGCCCGGTCTCGCAACCGCGACGGTCCTCCTCGCCGGCGTACCGGTCCGGGTCGGCGTGGTGGACTACGGGGGCGACAGCACCTACCTGATCGTTCCCGGCGTAGACCCCGACCGCCTCACGACCGCCCGGGCGGTCCTGGAGGCTCTCCAAGCCGCGGGCGCCCTGAGCATCGACACGGATCTGCTCGACCTCGCCGACGCAGCGCCGCCTCCCACGCTCGAGGATCGCGTAGCCGACCTGGAGCGACGGCTCGCCCAAACACAATCGGAGCTCACCGCACGCCGGCGTCGTCCAACCAAAGGATCCGGCAAATGGCTGACAAGGAAAGCGGCCAAGACGTCGAGATCCTCTATCCAGGGAACGTGAGGCAGGCGACCGGCGCACGCGCGCGCACCGGGACATCACGACGGGCCGACATGAAGAAGCCATAGCCCGGCGGAGGAGGTCGAGGGTCCCGGCCGGCGGCCGGCCGGGACCAGAGGCACCGTCGTCGCCGAGAAGCGAGGTTTTCCGCCACGGCTCGGATTCTTGGGCTCCTTCGACTGTGACCGTGACGCAAGCGCGCGTAGCGCCGAGCGCATCGTGGTGTCGTCGCGCAAATCGGCAGCCGCTGCCGATTTGGCGATCTCCATGTAGTTGCGGGCCGTGCGCTCGCTGGCCTCGAAGTGCTCCCCGACCCACGCGAGCCAGTTGCCGTGCCCGACCCGCCGCTTCATCTCCAGAAGCAGCTCGCCGCAGCGGATCGCGTGCTGGATCGTGTTGCGCTTGTACGTTTCGACATGGCCGTGCTCGGCGTTGATCTCGCGGGCCAGCTCCTCGTCGCTGCGGACAGGCTCGCCGCTCGGGACGATGTCCAGCCGCGGCAAGACCCCCGGGGATGCATCGCCGGTCAGCGGTAGCGGTGTCGCGCGCGCCGCGGGCGTATAGGCAAGCCTGCTGCTTGAGCAGACTGCACAAGGTTTGCTTCCCAAGACCTGACGCGAGTTCGTACGACTGACTGCTCATCAGAGTCCGCGGCGTCCGAGCACATGCGGGACGGTGCGCAGCATGATCTTGACGTCTCCCCACAGCGACCAGTTGGCGACGTACAGGTAGTCGATCGCTCCCATCTCCCGCAGCGGCACGCGCGCGGGGCCGAGGATCTGCCAGGGACCGGTCATGCCGGGCTTCAGCTCCAGCCGCCGGCGGTGCCAGCCCTCGATGCATCGGTCCTCGTCGATCACGAGCGGACGCGGTCCCACGAGGCTCATCTCGCCCCTGACGATGTTGAAGAACTGCGGCAGCTCGTCCAGAGCGCTCTTGCGCAACAGCTTGCCCACCCGTGTCACGCGGGGGTCGTCGGCGATCTTGAAGAGCCCCTCCCGGGCCTCGTTGCGAGCGCGCAGCGAGTCCTTCATCGCGTCGGCGTTCAGAACCATCGTCCGGAACTTGAGCATGTTGAAGTGCCTGCCGTGGCGCCCCACGCGCGGCTGGCGGAAGAAGACGGGTCCGCGGCTGTCGAGCTTGATCGCGATCGCGATCGCGATCATCAGCGGCGAGATCGCCAGCAGCCCGAGCGAGGCGCCGATCAGGTCGAAGGCGCGCTTGACCGCGGCCGAGGAGCGGGTCAGCTCGAAGCGCCGGACGCCCATGACCATCACGCCGTGGAGGTCGTCGAACTCGACCGAGGATCCGACGACCTCCAGCAGGCGCGGCAGCACGCTGACCCGCACGCCGACCGCCTTCAGCGTGCGCACGAGGTCGAGCATCTCGCCCGCGTCCACGCTGCCTGGCGCCACGATCGCTCGGTGCACGTCGAGCGTTCGCGCCAGGGTGCGGATCTCGGACAGCCTCTGCGGGGAGAAGCCCTCCGCCGACCAGGCGTCGACGTCGTCGAGGTCCAGGTGGGCGACCATCTCCGCCTTGACGCCGCTGTGACCCGAGAGCTTGGACCTGACCGTCTCCGCCGAGGCCACATCGCCGATGAACAGGCAGCGTTCGGCCGGAACCGCCCGCAGCACGAGCGCTCGCGTCGCCGAGCGCACGAGGACCAGCAGGATCAGCAGCACCAGCCACAGCAGCAGCGCCTCGCGGCGGGTGAGGGTGTGGCCCGTCACCACGAACCCGCCCGCCAGCCACGCGAGCAGGGCGCCCAGCGTGGCCACGTGCAGCAGCTTCGGGGTCTCGTCCAGCGTCGTCTTGTGCAGCAGCGCCTCGTCGCGGTCGTACAGGCCAAAGGTCTTGGACACCAGAAGCAGCCCCAGCAGCCCGCAGACGCTCACCCAGGTCAGCTGCAGCGCCTTTGAGGAAAACTCGGCCAGCAGCACGAAGGCGCCGACGATCGCCACGACGTCGGCCGTCAGCAGCGAGCGGCGGAACAGCGCCTCGCGGGACAGGTTCTCGATCAGGCCCCGCGTCTGGGCGATCGGCTCCACCGCACCGTGGGCGGGAGGCTTCACGCCGCGATCGGCGATGCGACCGCGTCGCGGCTCGAGCCCGGCGAGATCCGGGGCATCGGCCACCTGTCCCGCCCGCGTCACCTGTATCTCCGCCTCGCTGCCGATTCCTCCGCTCACTGTGTCCTGGCCCCCATGCCGTTGTCTTTCCGTTGGTCCTTAGTCCCCGACCGACCTCATCGCATCGCGACGGCTCCCGACCCCACCGGCTCCAGCGGCTCTCCCCCGAGAGCCAAAATGCCCATCCCCAACCCGCGCTCAGGGTCGAGGATCAGGTTCACAGCCTCGTTGCGCGAGCGCACCCCCAACTTCCCGAACGCCGAGGAGAGGTGGCTCTTGACCGTGCTTTCGGCGAGGAACAGCTGCTCGGCGATCTGGCTGTTCATGTAGCCCATCACGACCAACCCGAGGATCTGCTTCTCGCGCGCGGACAGAGCGGGTGGCTCGATCTGGCGCCACTGGCCCCGCGGCACGCACGTCTGCCCGGCCATGACGGCTCGCAGGCAGGGACCCAATGCCGACGAGCCGAGGTCGTCGTACAGCACCACCCCAGCGGCTCCTGCCGCCAGGGCAGCGCGCATCTCCCAGCGCTCAATGCCGGCGCAGACCACGACGATCGGCGTCTGCCCAAAGCACTGCGCCAGAGGCTCGACGAGTCTCGCCGGCGCGGAGACTGTGTCCTCCGTCCAGAGCACGATTGCCGAGAAGTGCTGTTGCTCCGTCTCGCCGGCCAGCTCCTCGACGCGATCGAATGGGACGATCTCCAAACGTTGCTCGCGGAGTGTCTCTGCGATCTGCCTGCCGTACCCGTCGGCGGCGATCAGAGCCACCCGTCCTTGCGGCGCGTCCGTCGCCGGGGATATCTGCGTCGCTATGCCTTTCCTGGACACGACCGACTAACGGCGAGCTCCCCCTGACGACTTCCAAAATTGGCGATGACTTTTCGCCGCCCGCAACCACACGCAAAACTGCCCATTTAAAGCTCTACAGCCGCCCTGTGGGCGACTGTAGACGCTGCTTTGAGAATCTCGCTTTTGAACTTAAGCGGATTTACATTCGTACGCTGGGTTGCTCGTGCCGAAGGGGATCCCGTTCTTGCTTCCCCCGGGAGCAAAGGCATCTCCGCCGCTGCCCCCTGCGCAAGCAGCGGTCAGCTCCTGGAGGTCCCCGTAGTCGACGACTCGAGGCGTCTCATACGCTTGAGCGGTCAGTTGATCATCCATGGAAAACAATTCCTTATCAATCGAGATCCGCCCCGCCGACGACGGAACGGCCAAACAACGACACGTAGCCTAGAGGATGTGCCCACCTCGTCAAGGCGGAAAAACGTACGGTACGAAAAAAGTATGAGAGGTCAAAAGTATGGGAGGCCTACGGGAGGTAAGTTGGTCACGTGGAGACCGATCTCAGCGTCACGCGCGGGGCCGATACCTCCAGCTCGGTCCGCAAGGTCTCGAGCCCCGTCTGCGCCTGGGCTCGCAGCCAGCACTCCGCGGTGGTCAACCTCCACACCTGCCACATCCACTTGAATGGCTGTTCATGTCGATAGCGAGGCGTGTCGAACAGGTCTCGCTGGACGTCGCGCAGATCGACGTAGGCCTTGAGCTCGGCGCCTGGCTCGGTCAGCAGCCGGCGCGCGGCCGCGCCGTCGGGACCGGCCAGGCAGTCGACCAGCACTGAGTCGAACAGGGCCTTTTGCGGACGCAGCCGCACCGCGTCCGGGAGCGCCACAGCCATGGCGGCGCGCAGCACGGGGCGGTTGCGGTGGCGATCGAAGGTTGCCAGCGGCGGCAGGCGCAGGCAGAGCTCGACGAGGTCCAGGTCGAACAGCGGGTGGCGCGCCTGCAGACCGGCCGAGGCCGCTCGCCGGCGCTGGTGCTCGAACACGCCGATCTCCTCGATCCCGCGTGTGAGTATGTGGGCGATCTCAGCCCACCAGCGCGGGCCGTCCATGCGCTTCCACGCCAGCGGGTCTTCGGAGTCGAGCAGGTCTCGCGCGACGCGCGGGCGCAGCCAGCCGGGCGCATGACGACTTGCGAACGGCCTTCGCCCGATCTCGTGCAGGCGGTAGGGCAGAGCGCCGGCCACGGCAATGTTGGCCACCACCTTGGCCACGTCCCGCCTTGCGGGTCGATCGCCGGCCCCCGGCAGCTCGAGGGCGAGTCCCACCGATTGAAACGGGTGGCCCGCGCGCAGCCGGTCGGCGAGCAGGTAGGCGCGCGTATCAAACAGCTCATCGCCGCCGTCGCCCCCGAGCGTGACCCGCACTCCCGCGGCCGCAGCCGCGCGCAATAGGGGAAGCGCCCAGAAGTCACCCCAACTGAGCAGCGGCATCTCCCAGGCCTCGATCGACTCCAGCGCGCTTGCGAGCAGACCGCCCGCCCGCACCTCGGCGGTGATGCCGCCGAGACCCAGGGCGCCCCGCAGCTCCTCGATCAGGTCGGACTCGTCGACCTCTGGGTGCTCGGGGAACACGGCCGCACAGGCGGACACTCGACCCGGCGCCTGTGCCGCGGCGACGGCGGCCACGGATGCGGAGTCCAGCCCTCCGCTCATCAGCACGCCCGTCAGGCCATCCAAGCTGATCCGCCGATCCACCGCGCGATCGAGCGCCGCGCGCGTCTGCGCGGCGAGTTGCGGTTCGGATTCGCTCAGCGGCTCGCTGTAGCGAGGAGTCCAGTAGGGCTCTTCGCGCACGCCTGTGCGATCGAGCAGCAGCATCGCGCCCGGATTTAGGCGGCGGATGCCCGCGTAGAGGGTCGCCGACCCCGGCCGGTGGCCCATCGTCAGCCAGTGGGCGACGCTCACCGGGTCGGGCGCCGGACGTCGCGGCAGGAGCGCCAGCAGGTGGCGGATCTCACTGGCGAAGCACAGGCCGCCGGGGATGTCGTGGAGGAACATCGAACGGATGCCCAGCTGGTCGCGCGCGAGCAGTCCCTCGCCGCGCTCCTGGTCCCAGATGAGCAGCGCGAAATCCCCGCGCATGCGGGCCGGCAGCTCACGCCCCCAGCGTCGCCAGCCTGCCGCGAGCACATCCTCGGGCGATGTGCCGGTCGGGACCTCCAGCGCCGCGCTCAGCTCTTGCGCGTTGTCCAGGTACCCGTCCAGCAGGCACAGAGGACGATGCGGGCGGTCCGCCGGCCCGCTGTATGCGACCTGCAGCGGTCGGTGGGCGACGACCGTCGATGCGTGTGGGGCCAGAGCGCCGGCCAGACGCGAGGAGTCCGCTCGACCATGCGGGTCGAAGACACCGGCGAGCCAGCGCGTCACGTCGTGGAGCTGAGTCGTTGCTCGACCGCCCCGCCCAGTTCGGAAGCGTCCGTCGCCGGGCCGATCACGATCCGCTCCACGCGCAGCCGCGCCGCGAGCGCGCACACGTCGAGCAGGCTGCGCAGGCGCTCCGCGGTGGTGAGCACGAAGTTGAAAGTGGACGCGAGCAGCAGCTGGGCATCGGCGGCGGGCTCGAAGCGGGGGTGCACGGGTCCGTCTGTGCGGCGATCGAGCAAGAACAGCGCGGCCAGCGGCGCCGGCTCGGCGGCGCCTTGCACGTGCACGAGGCGCTCCCGGGCATTGACGGCCACGATCTCCTCTTCCGGCAGATTCTCCTCAAGATGCTTCGCCTCTGCGTGGGCGATGCTGGCCACCGGTGTTCCCGGATGGGCCAGGAGACCGTTCTCGCGGGACTCGAGCGCAAGCACGTCATCGGCCAGGAAGCTCGCTTCTCGTCGACAGAGCTCGAGTGCCAGCGAGGTCTTGCCGGCACGCGAAGGACCAAGGAAAGCGACCGCTTCTCCACTGCGGACGACGGCGCTGGCATGAAAGATCTCCAGCCCCTGGAGCAGCGCCGCGAATGGCAGGACCTGCGCGATCAGCAGCCGCTGCCACGCGGCATTGGGGCGGCCTCCGGGGGCACACGTCAGCCGCGATCCGTCGGCCGACAGCAGATAGTCACCGTACTCCGGCCCAGATACCAGATATCCGGCCTCGGGGTGGGCTTCGATCTGAAAGATCACGCTGCCGTCGGGCTGGCGTTCGTCGCAGACGAGCTTGGCGGACTCCGGCCAATCGAGCTTAGCCGCATCTGCGCTCTGCACCGCGATTGAAAGCGCGCGTCCGCTGGGTCCTGCCGACGATCCCTCGAGGAATGAAATGGGGATCTCGGAGTGCAGGTCGAGCCCGAACGCCGTGGTCCTCACTTCCGTTGTCTGCACCATCTAAAGCTCGACGAGCCGGCCGAACGTCCCGTCGCCGGGGGAGAGGACGGGGTCGCCGTCGTGCTCGACCCATGCGTGGGCAAGGAAGTCAGGGGCGGGCCGTGTCCCGATCACCAGCTTGGCCGGTATGCCTCGCCTGGCCAGCAGCCGCGTCAGGACGAGCGAGCGGGCCAGGCAGCGGGTGTCGCCGGGCACAAGAGTCAGGGTCCGTGTCACCGCGTGCCCCAGGCGGCGGGCTTCTGTGAGCGCGTCCGCGGTGGGGGGAAGGTCGGGGGAGGACTCCGAGCGCAGGCTCACCACGACGTCGGCGATCGGAGCGCGGCGCAGTGCGCGGCGCGCCCGGATGTATGCCGCGAGGATCTCGGCGGCAAGCCGTATGCGCTCAGCCTGGCTCAGGCGCTCACCGCGCGAGCGCCCCGCGAACGACAGCGGGCGGCGGTGGATGCCACGCGGCTCAGGGCGCGGGACGGCCATTGTCTGTCTCAATCAGCCCTCGCACGAGCAGGGACTGGCAGAGCTCGCACAGATCTCGCTCCACGACGCTCTGGTCCTGCTCGTAGTCGGTGGCCAGCATGGCTGCCGCATCGCGCACGCAGTCGGCCCGCTCGAGCGCCTCGAGCATCCGGCCGGCGGTGGCGTTGAGCCCGTGGTACTTGCCCGTCTCGAGATTCAGCACGACGGTCTCCGCGGGGAAGCTGCGATAGACGACGTGCTGGGGCACCTTGATCTTCGATGCCAGGAGCGAGGAGGTGCTGGTCACTGTGTCGCGGATCATAATCGCTCAATCCCGGTAGTCAGTACTCAATGATCGTGCCGCGGCGCTGACCGGTGCGAATCGCGCTGGAGAGGGCAAAGACCGACAGCGGCAGCAGCACGGCGGCGAACGCGATGAGCCTGATCAGAGCGGTCCCGATCGAGGTGCTCTGCGGGCTGTTCACGAGCAGGTGGCGCAGCACGTCGGTCGCGGGCGTGAACGGCTGCAGCGTGGCGGCCGTCTGCACCCAGTGCGGCAGCAGTGAGATCGGGAAGTACAGCCCCCCGACGATTGAGATCAGGGCGATCACCCAGCTCGTCCCGATGGCGCCCTGCTTGATCGACACGGTCAGCGCGGCGAACAGCAGCCCGAACGGCAGGAACGCGAGCAGCGCCAGGCCCATCGCCGGCACGCTCAGCGGTACCGTCGACCAGTGCAGCCGCAAGCCGTACATGGCGCACGCGAGCCCGAGCGTGAACGCGGCAAGCACGAACGAGTACAGCAGCGGGAAGATCGTCATCGCGATCACGCCGCGAATGGCGCCGAAGGGAGAGAGCAGCAGGCGGTCGAAGGTGCCGGCGATCAGCTCCTGTCTGACGAGTTCGGGGATCGTGAAGCACGAGTACATGATGCTCACGAGCGCGATCCCGACGACGACGAAGCCGAAGTAGCTCTGGGGCGAGCCGAAGCCCTTGACGTGCACGAGTTTGGAGACGTAATAGAACAGGGTGATGCTGAACACCGATGTCAGCAGCTGGCTGACGATCCGGGTGCGATAGGACACGAAGACGTGCAGGTCGCGGCGCATCATGGCCAGGAAGGCGTGCGCCGCGGTGATCGCTTCGTTCACGCTGTCACCAACCTTCCGCGCTCGATCGTCCAGCGGGCGTCGAACTCCATCTCCAGGTGCTCGCCGCTCGGCGAGCACCACAGGACGGCTCCATCGCGGGCTAGCATCTCCGCGACGGCGGCCTGCAGGAGAGCGCCGCCCTCTTCGTCGAGACTGGTGAGCGGCTCGTCCAGGAGCACGATCTCCGGGCGGGGCAGGAACGTCATCGCGATGCGCAGGCGCTGGCGCTGGCCCATCGACATGCGATCGACGCGACGCTCGGCGAGCTCGCGCAACTCGAAAGTCTCGATCGCCTCATCCACCGTCTCGCGGAACCGATCGCGAGCAACCATTGAGATCCGGGCGCAGAACTCGAGCTGCTTGCGCACGGTCAGCCGTGCGTACAGGCCGCGATCGCCGGCGGGCAGAAACGAGACCAGCCGCTGGTAGCGCGCGCGGTTCTCACGGGCGGTCACTCCCCACACCTCGGCGCGGCCGCTGTCGGGGTCGATCAGCCCGGCGGCGACGCGCAGCATGGTCGTCTTGCCGACGCCGTTGCGCCCGCCGACCCAGGTGGTCGTTCCCGGTTCGAGTGTCAGGTGCAGGTCGTCGAGCACGAGCGGCAGATCCTTGCGCCAGCGCTTGTGCAGGCCGCGCAGCCGCAGTGGCGCCGCGTCAGTCCCATGAGCCCGGGTGGCCACCGTCAGGTCCATGTCGTGGGCTCGATCCGGCGGTGCGAGCTCGGTGGCTTCCAGCGAGCGCAGCGTCATGCGACTCCTCCGGGGACGAGCTCGGGCCCGCGCTCGAGCGTCTGTTCGAGCAGGTCGGCCAGCTGCTCGGGTCGATGCTCGGAGCCGGCGGTCAAGCGCACGAGCGTCGCGGACTCGATCAGGTCCGCGTACAGTCCAAAACGGCTCTGCTGGCGCTGGGTGTCCATCGACAGACCGAGCATGTAGGGTGCCAGCGTCAGCGGGTTGGCGGGGAGGATGTCGGCCTCCAGCGACAGACCGGGGCCGCGTTCCAACAGACACAGCATGCACACCGGCCGGGGAGTGGTCGCGGTTGCGTGAGTCGTGATCCATCGCTCTCCCGCGAGCACGCCCAGGGTGCTGCCGAGGCTCTGCGGGTCGATGGGGCCCGGCAGGCTCTCCGCGAGGTTCATGTGCGGGCTCCCCGGGTGGGCGCGCACCGCGCCTGCTGCCTGCTCCAGGATCAGCACGTCGTCGGTGAACAGCGGCCGGCCCCCGCGCAACAGCTCGATCGCGAGCGTCGACTTGCCCGCCCCGCTCGGCGCCATGATCGCGACCACTCCATCCGGAGAGTCGATCGCCGCCGCATGAAGGGCCTCGTAGCCGCGCATCACGCTGATGGCCGGGAGCACCTTGCTGATCAGCACCCGCTGCCAGTCGAGGCCCGATTGGCTCGGGGCGCAGTCGAGCCGCCGCATACCGGGATCAAGCAGGAAGCCAGCCCGACCCTGCTCAGATGGCCCCCCCTCGCCGTAACTGAAGAGCAGGTCTCCGGCTGTTCCCCGCTCGATCGCAAGGTCGAGACCGTCACCAAGGCGCCCGCGCCACTCGGGCGGTCCGTCCGAGCCGCTCCAAGTCCTCTGCAGCTCTTCCGGGGTCGTCAGCTCCAGCCGCAGCGACGGCAGCTCCTGCGCCACGCCGGGAGCCATGCCGGGCAGCGGAAACGAGAGCCGGAGCTCCAGGCCGAAGGCCACGTAGCGCGTCGTCATCGTCCCTATAAACTCCGGTCCGTCGAACTTTCTTCCACCGTTCGGAGTCCAATGATCGGTATCTAAAGCGATGGGTGTCCGACCGACGGCGATCTGGACAGCCGCAGCGAACGGTCCCGGCACCGGCATCGTGCAGGAACAGCTAGCTTTTCTTGCCCGACTTCTTGCTCGAGCGCTTGATTTTATTGATGCAGGTGTGGTAGGTGCGGGTGGACGACAGGTGGTGTCCGAGGACTGTCGTGGCTTGGATCTTGATGGCGAAGGCGCCCTTCGGCAGGCCCTTGAGGTCGATCGTGGCGACCACGTATTTGCCCTTGCGCACCGTGGCGATCTTGCGTCCCTTGAGCGTCACGGACACCGTCTTGAGCGGGTCGTACTTCGGATCCAGCAGGTGGATCTTGAAGAGCCTGGC
This sequence comes from uncultured Solirubrobacterales bacterium, assembly GCA_963808385.1. Lineage (GTDB taxonomy): Bacteria > Actinomycetota > Thermoleophilia > Solirubrobacterales > Solirubrobacteraceae > Palsa-744. The sequence goes on from CAWEFQ010000010.1 coordinate 64,200, forward strand.
GCTCAGGCACTGCTTGGTGCTCGGCACGGTCAGTGTCTCTTTGACGCCCGCCACGCCGGAGCCCGACGACGTACCGGAGCCCGACGTACCGGATCCCGCCTTGCCGGAGCCCGGCGTGCCGGGGGTGGTTTCGCCGGGGGTCGTTTCGCCGGGAGCCACCGGCAGGGGAGCGGTCAGCGCCGAGCTTACGCAGCCATAGGTCACGCCGCTGTCGGAGCCGTCGGTGGCGATCGTCGGTTGAGAGCCGCCGGGTTCGCTGAGGCAGACGCGCAGATAATCGGACCCGCCCTTTCCTTCCAGCACCCGCCAGGCCGCGGGTCCGAGCGTCGGGTTGAGAGTGCACGATGGCGAGACATACCACTGGTGAGAGCCCCAATACGAGCCATCCGGTTGTTCGGTCATCCCCGTCCAGATTTCCTGTCCCACGGGATGGGTGCATTCCGCGAACTTGGTTTCGACGACCACGATGCCGGTATAAGTCCCGTTCGACTGGCGCTGGACCCCGATCTGGCCACCATTGAACGACCAGATCCCTTCGATGTTCGAGGCGGCGCCGGCCGAGGCCACGCCGACGGCGAGCAGCATCGCCGTGGAGATCGCAAGCAGCAGCGATCGGGGCAGTGGGCGTCTGCGGCGGCGGGGCGGTCTGTCCGTGTCCATGTTCACGTCCATTCTCAGCGGGGGGTCGTCGATTGTCGGGTCGTCCACCATTGTTCCAGCATGTCGTCTTCTAAACGCCGGTTCGATGGGCATACTTCCATCGCCGCTCGGAATCTGCGCCGGTCGCCCGCGCGGCCGTTCAGCGGACCAGCAGCGGGCGGCTGTGGCCGGGAACCTGCTTGCCGTTGTTCACCCACACGATCGCGCGGTACAGGCCCGCCGCGGCGGATGCGCACGATACGACTGAAGCGCGATTCGCCGGTGCCCGCGCGTGTCAGGGGGGCGCTCGCCACGGTGTGGGTTCTCCGGCCCGAGCGCACCAGTTGAAACGCGACCCGTCCTCCCGGTTGGGCGGGGGCGACCGTGCCGTACATGCGCACGAATCCGCTGCGCCCACTCGAGCTTAGGTGCAGGCTCACGCGCACCGCGACGCGTGCCACCACGGCCCGGCTGTAGATCGGCGACAGGCCGGCCACGGCGACACGGAACTGGGTGTTCTCCGTGAGGTTCGCAACCGGGAACGAGAAGGCGCCGGCGGCGCTGGTCAGCTGCGGGCCGGTGGTGGTCTTGAACCCGCCGAGGTAGGGGAACGGGTTGGCCTGCAGCACGACCGCCGCATTGGCGGCGCCCGTACCCGACAGCACTCCGCCGATCGTGAACGGGCCTCCGAACACGACGGGGTTGGGCGTGCCGGTGAACTTGAACGTGAGGGGTATCTTCTTGGTGAACGTTGCGTCCTTGCCGTTGGTCGTGCCGGCGCCGTTCGTCGCGATCAGGCGGTAGTGGTACGTCGCGCCGGGCGGCAGCCCGGTGATCGTCTGGCTGACCTTGATTTCCGTGGTCCCGCTGCCCGCCGACGCGAGCGCCGTCTGCGCGCCGTAGCCGGTGGTCGTGCCGAACTGGAACGCGTACACGGTCGCAAGACCATGCGGGTTGACGCTCCCTTTGAACGTGACAGAGGAGGTCCCGACCGTCGTGAACCCGCCCGTGTACACGGTCGGCGGTTTGGGGGCCGGCGGTTTGGGCGCTGGCGCTGCGGCGGCCTGCGAGCCAAGCGGCAGCGCCAGCGCCGCGCCTGCCAGCAGCGCGCAGGCAGACGCGATTCCCCGGCTGGTCCTGAGCATGGCCATGTTCAACAACTCCCCTGCTTTCGTGGTTCTTCCGCGCCGGCGCGCGGGTTCGTAGGTCCCAACCCGCCCAGCGGCCAGTCGATGCGGTCCCCCTACCGGCATCGTGTGGATGCGTTTCGTCGAGGTGGGGGGCCGGGTAGGATCAGGCGTGATCGAGCCGACTGCGCAACAAGCTTTCGCTCGGCGTGTTCATGATGTGGAGCGGGAGCGCCACGGACGGCCTCTATTCGGAGCGCGAGTGGGGAGGATCTGATCAGTGCGCAGAGCATCGATGGCGGCGTTCGTTGTGGTCGGGCTGGGGCTTGTGGCGCCCTCGGGCGCGCCGGCGGCGCCGATCGACGGGATCCACAACATCCAGCACGTGGTCGTGATCATGCAGGAGAACCGCTCGTTCGACCAGTACTTCGGCACGTATCCGGGGGCGAACGGGATTCCCGCGGGGGTATGCGAGCCTGACCCGGTCAACGGCGGGTGCGTGGCGCCGTTTCACGATCCGAACGACGAAAACTACGGTGGGCCGCACGGTCATGGGGACTTTAGGGAGGATCTCGACGGGGGCAAGATGGACGGCTTCATCGGCCAGGCCGAGAAAGGCAGCAAATGTACGACCACCGAACCGGACTGCAGCCCCTGCACCGAAGGCGCGAGCGCGAAATGCATCGACGTGATGGGCTATCACGACGCGCGCGAGATCCCCAACTACTGGTCCTACGCGCAGAGCTTCGTGTTGCAGGACGACATGTACGAGCCGAACTCGTCGTGGAGCTGGCCCGAGCACCTGTTCGAAGTCTCCGCCTGGTCGGCGACGTGCTCGAACTGGAGCGATCCGATGTCGTGCATCAGCGCAATCGAAGGGCCGCCCGACCCGCGCTATGAAATCAAGTTCTACGAAGAACACTCGCTGCCGTGGACGGACATCACCTACCTGTTGCACAAATATGGTGTGAGCTGGCGCTACTACGTCTTCGAAGGGAACGAGCCGGACTGCGAGGACGACGAAGCGATGACGTGCGCGCCCGTGAAGCAGGGCCCGACGACGCCGGGGATCTGGAACCCGCTGGTGGATTTCCTCGATGTCAAAGAAGACGGTCAGATGGGCAACGTGCAGTCGCTGACCAACTTCTACACCGCCGTGCAGACCACGAGCGAATGCGGGCTGCCCAACGTCTCCTGGATCGTTCCCAACAGCAGGGTCTCTGAGCATCCGACCGCGTTGGTGTCGGAGGGTCAGGCGTATGTGACGACGCTGGTCAATTCGATCATGCGCAGCCCCTGCTGGGACAGCACGGCGATCTTTCTCTCCTGGGACGATTGGGGCGGGTTCTACGATCATGTCGTCCCGCCTGCGATCGACGGAAACGGGTACGGTTTCCGCGTGCCCGGTCTGGTCATCAGTCCCTACGCACGCGCCGGGTACATCGATCATCAGCAGCTCTCACACGACGCGTATTTGAAGTTCATCGAGGACGACTTCCTCGAAGGGCAGACGCCTGAATCCCGCGACGGACGGGCGTCCGGACTCGCGCCCGGGTGTGCGCGAAGAAGCCCCGGGATTGGGGAATCTGGCCAGCGATTTCAACTTCTGTCAGGCGCCATTGCCACCGCTGTTACTGCCGACGCATCCCGCGCCGGGACCGGCCTCGGAACCGCCGGGGTCGGTGCCGCTCGGGGGACCGGAACCCCCGCTGTCCTCCTGCTCAGCGCCGGCCACGCCGCCGCCGAGCTCCCCGCCGACAACCACCAGTCCCACGACGACAACGACGACGACGACGACGACGACCTCCCCGCCGGCGGCTGTCCCGGTGTTGCAGCTCACCGCGTCGGTGGCGTCGCGTCAGGACATGCGCCTGCACGATGGTCGTGTCTACCTGATGCTCGGATGCAACATGGAATGCTCGATCTACGCGCACGGGCACCTGAACCTCATGCGCGGCCGCCGGCACCTGGGCCTGCGCGGCGTCCTGACGACCATCGAAGCCGGTCACGCGACGCGGATCGCGCTCTCCCTATCGCACGCGAACCTGTCCGCGGTGCATCGCGCGCACGAGCGGGGACACGCGGTCAAGGCCACGGTTGTGGTCGAAGCCGGGTCGGGCGATGAGCGGCAGGACTACCGCGTCGTGGTGCAGTTGACCTGGCGGTGAGGGGGGCGCCGGCGTGGGCCGGGGATAGCTGGCTGGCGACGAGCTCCGTCCGAACCTGGTGAGAACATGTGTTCGTATGCATTGGGCGCGGCCAAGTCGCCAAGGTCCTCACCGGCTGGAGTACTCAGTGACTCAGTGACTCCTGTTAGCCCACGCAAAACAGCAAGAATATTGTAAGATCACTCATGCAAAAAGGATCTAATCGGCATGACTTCTCCCGCCATCCCTCTGTCCGAGCGACCGCTGAGCGAGCGGGCGTTCGTCGCGCTCAACCGTAGAGCGTTGGACGCTGGTCGGCATCCGGTCGTGCGTCTCGATGAGGACCTACAGGCCCTGGACGCGACGACGGGCTCTCGGCGTGGCAGTCAGGATGCGCTTCGCCAGCTCGTGCGCGATGGCCGTGTGCGGCGGGTGCGGCGCGGCGTCTATCTCGTGGTTGCGCCGACGGGCTCGACGGACGCTCGTGTACTGCCGATCATCGATGCGGTCACCCTGAGGCCCTACCTGATCACCGCCGGTCGAGCCCTGGCGGAGCTCGGTCTCTCAGACCAGCACTTCTTTCGCGTGACCGTTCTTACCTCCCACCGTCTGCACGACTGGAGCTGGCAGGGCGATGAAGTCCACCACGCGATGCTCGCCCCGGAGCGGATATGGGGTCCATGCACGCCGGACGGTCCTCAGGTCGCACGGCCCGAGCGGGCGATCCTCGACTGCCTGGCAAACCCACGCTGGGGAGTGAGCTTGATGCAAGCCGCCGAGGCGATCGACCGGGCACTACCCGACCACACGAGCCCCGAGCGACTTGCCCAGGCGGCAGAGCGCTATGGCAGCGCGGCGGTGGCGCGGCGGCTCGGCTATCTGCTCGAGCTGCTGCATGGTCCTGGCGTGGCCGAGCCCTTGCTTGCGTTGCGTGGTCGCAGCCACGCCCACGTTCTGCTCTCGTCCTCCGCACCCGATCACGGGCCTACCAGCCCACGCTGGGGTGTTCGCATCAACATAGATCCCGACGCCTTGGCCGCGCACAGGTTCCTCGGATGAGCCTTCCTCGCCGTCTGATTCACAACGAATATGACCTGGAGGAGCTCGCCGAACGCCAAGACCGGCCGATCGAGCTGATCGAGCGCGACTTCGCGCTGGTGACCGTCGCCGCGCATCTCGTCGATCAGTTCCCCGGCCAGCTCTGCTTCAAGGGCGGTTTCGTGCTGCGTCACGTCCACGGCTACACCCGCTTCTCAGGGGACCTCGACGCGACCCGCACCAACCCTCCCAAGCACAAGATCGCGGCCTCCGAGATAGCCGAGGCGATGAGACGAGCCACCGACGAGCCCATGCTGCGCATCGACCCCGGCGTGCCTGCCACCGACTCCCAGCACAGCCTCGACTTCGATCAAATCGCCTTCCACACGCCCCATCACGACGGACAGATCGCTGTCGAGATCAGCTATCGAGAGGCCGTAGCCGACGAGCCCGACGCGGCGGCCATCGGACCGCCCTACTACGCGGAGTTTCAGATTCCCGTCTTGACGCTACAGGAGACGGTCGCGGAGAAGCTCAGGACGCTCCTTCACCGACGGCGTCCTACCGATCTCTCGGACCTCGCGCTGGTTCTCGGCGAGTACGGCGGACGGTTGGATCGCGGCCACGTCCGTAAGCTCGCGCTCAAGAAGTTCGCGCTGGTCAAGCAGGGCGACCGCCGGGCGCGAATCGAAGCGAACATGGAGGAGATGAGCATGGCCTATGCGCAGACGATCCCGGGACTCGCCCCCGACGCTCCATCGTTCACCGAAGCGCAAAAGCTAGTCCTCGACGCTCTCCCCACCCTATTGCCATAGAAGCCCCTAACGGTGCAGCTCTGCTGCTCGAATCGGGCAGCGTCGATGCAATCGCCTTCGGACAGACCGGCGAGACACCGCCATTGCACGAGGCGGTCGCTGCGTTCCACTACTCGACCGCCGCCTGAGATCATGCCGCGCACCGCGGTATCGGAGATCCACGCAAAGATCCTCGGCCGCGAGCTTCCGTGAGACCCGCCGCGCGCTCGAGCTCACCCAAGCCGAGCTCGCGCGGCGTCTCGGTGTCTCAGCCTCCTGCATAGCCGCCGTCGAAGCAGGCCAGCGGAACCTCACGCTCGGCCAGATCGCCAACATCGCCGGCGCAATGCGACTCGGCGTCCACATCTCGTTCATCCACCCCGACGGGACACCGATCTGGAGTGGGATCTGCGCATAAGCGACATCCCCATGACGCCCGCGTTGGGGACGCGGGTCCGATCGCCACTACTGGAGCCAGTGAATGAACCCTTCGCTTGAGGCGGCAGGAGGGCATCGATCGGTGAGAATCCGCGCGCTCGTAAGCGGGGCCGGACGCCCCGCGCCCACGGCCCTTGGGGGTTCCAGGGGCCTGCGCGGACGCGACCCAAAAACACTCCTTCTGAACCTGGATCCACCGCATAGGGTGGTGTGGTTCCGTCCGATGAGGTGTGTTAAATGACCTCCTGAGCAGGGCTTTTTAGTGGTTGTAATGGGCAACCACGGCCCTGTCAGGAGGTCACTCACATGGTGATGGATGAGCTGTCGGTTGTAAAGCGTGATTCGTTGCGGGTCGAGTTCGATGACGAGCGGTTGGTTTCCGATGCGGGGCTGATGCTGCCGGCGAGCCTGGCGGGGCGCCTTGGCGTCGAGGCACTGGTCAACGAGACGGTCGATCTCTCTGGTCGCACGGGCGGGGTGTCCCCGGGCCGCAAGGTGATGAGCTTGGTGTCCGGGATGCTCGCCGGCGGGGACTGCATCGATGATATGGACGTGTTGCGCGCTGGCAGCACGGGGCTGGTGCTCGGACACGATGTGATGGCGCCCTCGACGCTGGGGACGTTCTTGCGCGCGTTCACCTTCGGGCATGTGCGCCAGCTCGATCGCGTGCTCGACCAGACCCTCGCGCGGGCGTGGGCGGCGGGCGCGGGTCCCGGCGAGGAGCGTCTGGTGATCGACATCGATTCCTTCATCGGCGAGGTCTGCGGTTATAAGAAGCAGGGCACCGGTTACGGGTACACGAAAAAGCTTGGCTATCACCCGCTGCTGGCTACCCGCGCGGGGAGCAGCGAGGTGCTGCACATCCGTAACCGCAAAGGCTCGGCGAACACTCAGCGAGGCAACGAGCGATTCGTCGATGAGCTGCTCGCGCGGGTACGCCGCGCCGGGGCGAGGGGGAAGATTCTGGTGCGTGGCGACTCGGGCTTTGAGAACCAGAAGGTCTTCAAAAAGCTTGACGCGCAGGGGGTCGAGTTCTCGATCGGCGTCAAGCAGCACAAGGGCGTACGCGACGCGATCAGCCAGATCGGCGAGGATCAGTGGCAGCCGCTGGAGGACTATCCCGACACGGGCGAGGCGCAGATCGCCGAGAGCACCTACGGGCAGTGGCGGCTGATCGTGCGCCGCGTGCGCACACTGGGCGAGCAGGGTCAACTGTTTGACACCTGGCAGCACTTCGCGTTTATGACCAACCGCACAGAGCCATTGGTCCTCGTGGAGTCAGAGCACCGCGAGCACGCCGTCGTGGAGCTCGCGATCCGTGACCTGAAGGACCAGGCGCTCGCGCACTTCCCATCCGGTAAGTTTGACGCCAACAGCGCCTGGTGCGTGATCGCGGCGCTCGCACACAATCTCGGCCGTTGGACTTCCATGATCGGCTTGCCCGGCCAAGTTCCACGCACCGCGGCCACCCGCCGGCGGCGACTGTTCCAGGTTCCCGGCCGGCTGACGCGTACCGCCAGGCAGTGGACGCTTCACCTACCCGACCGCTGGCCCTGGCAAGAACAGTTCACCGAAGCGCTGGAGCGCATCCGCGCGCTCCCAGCCGCGGCCTGAACGCCCCGACCACACCGAATACCCCGCACCGTCGCGCCGGCAGCCCCAGCCAACTTCGGCTGGCCAAAAACGGCACTTTGCGGGCACCTGACACGCCACTATCGCCCCTCAACAGCCACCAGCACGCCGGCCCAGCCGTTTCACCCCCGATCCGGGTCGTCAACCCTCCGATCGACGCCCTCCACGAGGTTATGCGGTGGATTCAGGCTGAACATCCCCCGGCGCTCATCTCGACGGGTCAGGCGTATGTGACGACGTTGATCAACTCGATCATGCGCAGCCCCTGCTGGTCGAGTACAGCGATCTTCCTCTCCTGGGACGATTGGGGAGGGTTCTACGATCACATCGTCCCGCCGCCGATCGATGAAAACGGGTATGGCTTCCGCGTTCCCGGGTTGGTCATCAGCCCGTATCTGCTGTTGGGTTGCAACATGGAATGCTCGGTCTACGCGCTCGGGCATCTGAACCTCATGCGTCATCGCCGGCACCTGGGTTTGCGCGGCGTCCTGACGACCCTCACGGCCGGCCACGCGACGCGTATCGCGCTGTCGCTCTCGCACGCGAACCTGTCCGCGGTGCATCGCGCGCTCGAGAAGAGCCACCCGGTCAAGGCCACGGTCGAGGTGCAAGCCGGGTCGGGCGGTGAGCGCCAGTTGTATGGGGTGGAGGTGGTGTTGAGCTGGCGCTGAGGGGGCGTTCTACGTCAGTGTTCGGCGATCGTGATCCGCACAACTCTGCTCTTTGGCACCCGCCGGCCCGGCGCCGGATACTGCGCCACCACCCGCCGCAACCCGCTGGCCCCGTGGACGATCCTCGTCTGCTCTCGTAGCGAGAAGAGGGAAAGCGCCTGTGCGGCGTCCGGTGGGGCGAAGCCGATCAGGCGCGGCGTCGAATCGCGTCGCGAGGGGGAGAGGATCGGCAAGCGCTGTCGCGAAGGCCCCTGGATTGTCCTGCCGGCGAGCGGGTGGGCCAGCCGCACATCGAGCGGCCCGATGGCCGCCACCGCGGGGCAGGCGCCGGGCCCCTGCTGTTCGTTTATGTCGATGACGACGCTGTCACGTCTTTCCACGACCGCGGTTTGCAGAGTGCCGCACGTGCCGTGCTGGACGATCAGTTCGAGCGAGGCTTCGCGCGGGCCGACCGAGTACGCGTCCCACTCGACCGGAACCGCCCGCGCGCCGACCGCCGCGCCACGCGCGCTCGTGGAGGAAGCGCTCGCACAGCCGCTCCCGACGGCGGCGATCCCGCAGAGCGCCACTCCCACGAGAGGTAACACCTTCCTGGCACGTCGACTCCCGGCACGTTTACTCCGATTGTGGACGCACGCCATACCAACAAGGCTAGCATGTCCTCATCTGCTCACAAAGACCAGGACGGCGCGGTTGGCGCCGGGATCGACGTGACCCCGGCGCCATCGCGTACGATCACTCGCCTAAGCGCTCAGCATTCTTTGGTGTTGCCGAAGCAGTGCACTTCATGCCAGAGGCCGTTGTAGTACGGAGAGTATTTGGTCAGCGGTTTTCGGTGTAGTAGAAGTCCGTGTGACCATTGACGTATCCGGAACCTTCGTTGGTCCAGTCGATGTCCCATGCTCCTCCGCTGGATCCGCCGGTGAAGGGGCTCCCGGTGCAGACCAGGTTACCTTCGCTGCAGGGCCCCGAGGCTGCCCAGTTCTCTTCCATTTTAGTGCCGTTGTACGGTGATTCGCCCGGGTAGCCAAACTGCACGTACTGCTCGTTGTCGCTGAAGTTGTAAGCGTAGCCGTCAGTTCCGACCCTTGCGCTCAGCGTCGCTCCTGCTTTGTCCCGGCCGACCGATATCGCACCGAAGTCGTCTTCCAGGTCGCGGTTGTTGAGCCATTCGGTTGCCGTCGTATAGCCGTTGGCCACGAACGTCCCGTACGGTTCGATTTCCGATTTGGATTTACCATTGCCGTTGTAGGCGGGGATGAACTCGGCGAAGCTGTCGAATTCTTTGTTGACTTTCTCGGTGCTGGCCACGCAGTGTCCCGCGGTATCGACATCGCCCGTGTTGTGTCCATTGTACACCGATGTGCCGGAGCATTTGAAGCCTTCGCCGCCGTTGGTGAAGAATATCGTGCCGTTCACGGTGAACGGATATTTCGTGTACCATTTGACAGGCACGCCGAACGCGTCGTAGGGGAATGGGTAGCTCCACGGCTGAGCCGCCAGCACCGGTCCCGTCGCCTGCGATACGGACGGCACACCGGATGCGGACGGCACACCGGTGGGCGACGATCCGACATGAGAGCTCGGTGGCCCGTGACGGACCCCCGGCCGGCTGTGAGCTGGGCGCCTGGGAGCCGGCGACGACGTCGACAGACTTCGCCGCGTCCCTCCGGGCCTGGGTCCAGTAGGCGAGGGTCTGCGCCTGCGCGCTGACGGACACCGACTGACTGGACACTACGCTGCTGCTGCTCTTCTTGGCGGTCGCCGCCGATGCGACGGCGCTGGTGCTGCTCAGAGCGAGCGCTCCGAGCATTGGTATGGCCGCCAGCGCGGCCAACCCCAATCTCCTGGTGGTTCTCGACAACTTCGTCATAACGTGCATCCTCCTGTCGTGTAATCCGCGGCCGCTTGCGGCAGCTTGCCGGCCGCGCGTGCAAGACACCGTATCGCTCATCCGTTCCGTTGTGTTTCGATCGCGTAAAATCATCCTTTTCTACACCTTGACAGGCTGGGATGTCGAGGCCGCTCTGGACGAGGACGTCCCAACGGGACGCTTTTCAATGGACACTGGACCGCGATCCGGCTTTGGGACAATGCGCATAGCGTCGACGAGCACCACGAGCACGAGTACACTTCTAGTCAAGGCAAGCGTGAGTCCACCGTGCAGCCCTTCACCACAGTCAACCAAGCGATGGCCGCGGCGATGACCCGGGCCGGGGAAGACTGGCCGGCGATCCTCGAGAACTGGAGATCGCGATGAGCACCACACCACAGCCCCAGCCGATTGGCCCCGCGACGCGGAAGGTCCTCGCCATGATCGACGCCCCCGAGCTCGACGCGCGCTATCCCAACCGTACGCACTTCGTCGACGCGCAGAGCCCGCATCAGGCCCTCATGACCAGTCGCGCGCTGTTCAGCGGAGATCCTGTCGTAGTCGTCTACCAAGACGGCCGCGAGGTGCTCTTTACCCCACAGCCGGCCCACGGCCTCGTCGCGGCCGTCCTCATGATCGCGCTCTTCTGGATCAAGCTCCGTGAGCGCCCCTCGACCCATGAGCCCATCCAACTCCCCCCACGCACGCGAGTCGAAGTCCGGGACGCGGGCGGGACGCCGATCGCGGCGTAGCCACGGCGCCAGGGACGGCCTCTGTTCGCGATCACGGGTAGGAGGGCTGGAGCAGTGCGCAGAAACCGCTCGTTCGATCAGTACTTCGGCACGTATCCGGGGGCGAACGGGATTCCCGCGGGCGTGTGCGAGCCGGATCCGGCCAACGGCGGCTGCGTGGCGCCGTTTCACGATTCGAATGACAAGAACTACGGCGGGCCTCACGGCCACAAGGCATCCCAAGCGGATCTCGACGGTGGGACAGTACGGCGATCTTCCTCTCCTGGGATGACTGGGGAGGGTTCTATGACCATGTCGTTCCGCCGGTGATCGACGGCAACGGCTACGGCTTCCGCGTGCCCGGCCTGGTGATCAGCCCCTATGCCCGCGCGGGGTACATCGATCATCAGCAGCTCAGTCATGACGCGTATTTGAAGTTCATCGAGGATGATTTTCTTGAAAGTAAACGTCTGAATCCCGAGACCGATGGGCGGCCCGACTCGCGTCTGGACGTCCGTGAAGAAGCTCCTGGGCTCGGGAACTTGGAAAGCGACTTCGACTTCTGTCAGGCGCCGCTCCCGCCATTGATCCTGCCTACCCATCCTGCGCCGGGACCGGCGTCCGGCCCGCCCGGCTCGGCGCCGGTCGCGCTGGAGCCCGCGCCGGAACCGTGTCCCGAACCGCCCCCGTCGGAATCTCCGCCGGTGACCACTCCCACGACGACGCCCTCGTCTCCGTCTTCACCGCCATCGTCGCCCGCGGCGCCGTCAGCCGCGTCCGGTGTCGCTGGGGCGAAAGCGACGTCGCCGCTGCAGCTCACCGCGTCGGGGGCCGGGCGTCAGGACATGCGGTTGCACGACGGCCGGGTGTATTTGACGTTGGGTTGCGACATGGAATGCTCGGTCTACGCGCACGGGCATTTGAACCTGATGCGGGGTCGCCGGCGCCTGGGGTTGCGTCGCGTCCTGACGACGCTCATGCCGGGTCACGCGATGCGTATCGCGCTGTCGCTGTCGCATGCGAACCTGTCCGCGGTGCACCGCGCGCTCGAGAAGGGCCACCCGGTCAAGGCCGCGGTCGAGGTGCAAGCCGGGTCGGGCGGTGAGCGCCAGGAGTACCGCGTCACCGTGGCGTTGACCTGGCGGTGAGGGGCTTCTCGACAGGGCGGATACGAGCCGCGACGGGATCGAGCTCCTCAGAAATGGTGCGGAGATGACCGCGAAATGCGCGCCACGCACGCGGCCAAGCTCTGCCGCTCTTGCTCAGCGGGGCGCATTGGCAACTCCCGATCTGCCAGGGCATAAATTCGGCGCTTCTGCATGTTCCGTGGGTGGTTTGAGGGCTTTCAGCGCGTAGCTCCGCCGTCCGGCTATGCGTCAAGCGCCGCCTCGGTGGTGGGTGGCGGTTCGCGAGTCGCAGCAGTGTTTTGCAGCGTTTTCCGCGGCGCTTGACCCGCCGGCCGGCTGCGCTGAAAGGGCGACTGTTTCCGGGCGCAGGGGCGCCCGGAGCGAGGGGTTGAGGGTGCGCACGCCGCGGTGCTCTTAGGGTTCCGGTTTGAAGAGGACTGAAACCCACTGAAAGGAGCGGTGCGACGTGCGCGGTAGAAGGATATGGAAGCTGCTGCTCGGGCTCAGCCGAGCGGTCATCGAGGACGCGTTCATCGAGGATGAGGCGTTGGTCGTGAAGGTTCGCCCGAAGGCCAGGGAGCGCGGCCGCTGCCCGCATTGCCGGCGGCGCTGCCCGGGCTATGACCAGGGGGATGGTGCCAAGCCCAAGCGCTGGCGGGCGCTTGACTTCGGCACGACGCTTGTCTACCTGGAGAGCCCGACGCACCGGGTCAGCTGCAAGCGCCACGGCGTCGTGGTCGCGGCGGTGCCGTGGGCGCGGCACGGCTCGAGCTTCACGGTCGCGTTCGAGGACACCGCGGCGTGGCTTGCGGTGAACACCTCCAAGAAGGCGGTTGCGGCACTGATGCGGATCAACTGGCGCACGGTGGGCTGGATCTGTGAGCGCGTGATGGTCGACGAAGGCGCCAGGCGCGATCCGTTGGCGAACCTCAAGCGCATCGGGATCGACGAGATCTCAACAGCCAAGGGCCAGACCTACATGGTCGTCGTGGTCGATCACGACACCGGGCGTTTGGTCTGGGCTCACCCCGGCCGCGACCGGGCGACGGTCGAGAAGTTCCTGGATCTGCTGGGCCACGCGCGTGCTCAGGAGATCAAGCTCGTCTCCTGCGATGACGCTGACTGGATCACCCGACCGGTGCGCGAGCGCTGCCAGAACGCGCTCGTGTGTCTCGATCCGTTTCACATCGTCAAAGCCGCGACCGACGCGCTGGATGAGATCCGTCGCGAGGTCTGGAACGAAGCGCGCAAGGCCGGTGAAGCGCTGCTCGCCAAGGAGCTCAAGGGCGCGCGCTTCGTGCTGTGGAAGAACGCAGAGAAGCTGACCGAGCGCCAGGAGCTCAAGCTCGCCCGCATCCAGCAGGTCAACCAGCGCCTGTTCCGCGCCTACCTGCTCGCCCAGCAGTTGCGCCTGATCTACCGTCTCGCCCCCAAGAAGGCGCTGGCACTACTCGAGGCGTGGCTGAAGTGGGCACGACGATGTCGCCTGGAGCCGTTCCGCAAACTGGCCAAACGAATCACGCAGCAGCGTCCCATGGTGGAAGCAGCGATCAAGCACGGCCTGAGCAACGCACGCGTCGAGCAGGTGAACACGCAGATCCGGTTGATCATGCGTCGCGGGTTCGGCTTCCACTCACCCTGGTCCGTCATCGCACTGGCGATGCTCTCACTCGGCGGGCTCTGCCCACCCCTACCAGCCGAGGGCGCATAACCCACGGTTCATGCAGTAGACCCGTAAATTCATGATCTGCCCGCCTATAAATTCCCGATCTGTCCGGGAGAGGGGTATGCTGTACAAGTGCTCGATGGGCTCCTATCGCGCCATGCCCGAACGAATCTGACCCAAGCGCTGGCCGAAAGTCGCGCGGTCGCGCTGATCGGCGCTCGCCAGGTCGGGAAGAGCACGCTGGCGCGGGATCTCGCGATGAACGAGTTTCCCGCCCAGTACATCTCTCTCGACGATGAGGTGGCCGCGGACACGGCGCGAGCGGATCCGCGAGGGTTCGTCGCCAAAATCGAGGGGCCGACCGTCATCGACGAGGTGCAGCGGGCGCCTGGTCTGCTCCTGGCGATCAAGGAGCGACTCGACCTCAACCAGGCACGCGGGCAATTTCTGCTCACTGGATCGGCGAACATCCTGACCCTCCCCACGATCGCGGATGCGCTCCCTGGACGGGTCGAGTACGTCAGGTTGTGGCCGTTCTCCCAGGGCGAGCAGTGCACTTCATACCAGAGGGTGTTGTAGTACGGCGTGTATAGGGTCAGGGGCTTTTCGGTGTAGTAGAAGTCCGTGTGCCCATTGATGTAGCCAGGGCCAGTGGGACTCCAGTCGATGTCCCAGGCTCCCCCGCTGGATCCGCCGGTGAAGGGACTTCCGGTGCAGACCAAGGTGCCTTTGCTGCAGGGCGCCGAGGCCGCCCAGTTCTCTTCCAGCGTGTTGCCGTTGTACGGCGATTCGCCCGGGTAGCCAAACTCCATTGAACACCGATGTGCCGGAGCATTTGAAGCCTTTGCCGCCGTTGGTGAAGAAGATTGTGCCGTTCACCCTGTACGGATCCGTTTTGTAGTAGGTGGTTGGCACGGTGAACGCGTCGTAGGGGAATGGGTAGGCCCACGGCTGGGCCGCTATCACCGGTTCTTCCGCCGCGTAGGACCGCCGATTGCTGCTTGCGAGCCAAAGGTCACAGCCTGGTCACATAGGAGCGCTGCGGCTAGGACAAATGTCCACGGAACCGTCTTGAATATTGTGGCCACTATGGCGCGGTGGCGGCCCAGGTGCCTTCGTCGGCCTGGGGCGTGTTGCTCTTCGCTTCGAAGGTCAGCACCACGCCGCTGGTCCTGACCGGTCCTTGCCCGGAGAGTGGGTCTTCGAGGGTCGCCGAGTAGACGCATACGAAGCCCGGGTCAGCCTGCGGCTTGCCGACGCTGCCGGGGCAGTTGGGATGGGCGTCGATCTGGTCTTCTTCGCCGGGCAGCACGAGTTCGACCGGTCCTCTGCCGCTTGTGGGTTGCAGGGGTTCGTTGGTGGGGATCGAGAACGATATGGGCACGCGCACGGCTCCTTCGGTGTGTGAGACGAACGCCCAGGTGCCGGTCTCGGTCTTGCCGGAGGGCAGGGTTCCGCCGGCGGTCCAGGGCGAGCCTTGCTTGCCTTCCGCGCCCGGTTTTCCTTCCGCGCCCGGCCTGCCTTCTTTACCTTCGGGGCCCGGCTTGCCTTCCTTGCCCTGTGGGCCTTCCTTGCCTTCCGGCCCTGCTTCGCCCGTTGCTCCCGTTTCGCCCGTCGATCCCGCGGCCCCCGCTTCGCCCTGTGGTCCGGCTTCACCGGCCGGTCCGGTCTTGCCTCGCAAGGTCTTCAGCACCTTGGGGCTGATCTGTGAGGTCGAGGTGATCAGGTATTGCGACGCTGCGAGCGTCCCACCACTGGTGGCGAGCAGGAGCGCGCCCGTGGCTGCGAGGTTCGCGTAAGTCGGCCAGCTGCGTATCCTAGGCGCATCAGGCGCATCCCGTCCTCCCGGTTCGCTCATCCCGCTGACACGTGCGCACGTGCAGACAGGTGTGCTCGGATCGTGTTCACAGGCACGCTACATCGCCGGTTCCTCGCGCTTCTTGACGTTTTGTTGCCAGATGCTCGATGGTTTTCTCAGGCGCGGTCGCCGGCACCTGGGTTTGCGCGGCGTCTTGGCGACCCTCGAACCCAGTCACGCGACGCGGATCGCGCTCTCCCTCTCGCATACGAACCTGTCCGCGGCGCATCGCGCGCTCGAGCGGGGCTACCCGGTCAAGGCGGCGGTCGAGGTGGAAGCCGGCTCCGGTGGCGAGCGCCAGGACTACAGTGTCGTGGTGCGGTTGACCTGGCGGTGAGGGGGGGGGGCTGCTCGGGCGCTTGACGCCCGCGCCGGCTGGGCTGCTCGCCGGTGCTCTACGGTTCCGTCCGGAGCATGTGCGAACGTGTGTTCGTATGGCCACTCAAGCAACACGTACCGATCTCGGCGACTCGGTTGGTCACCTGCTCTCGCTGGGTCTCACCCAGATCTCGATCCAGGTGACGCTCTCGACAAGCCTCACGGCGAGCGCTCTCGGGTTCGCCGCGCTCGCCACCGCGCTCACGAGCACGATCCTCACGGTGCAAGGCGCCATCGCGCCCCACTGGCAGTGGACACTGATGCCTTCGATCGCGGCCACCATCACCGGTCTGCTTGCCACGGCCGCCGCGGGGGCTGAGCATGTGGGCAAGGAGGACGTATATGCCGCGTACGAGATGGCCGCCAGCAATCCCGAAGGCGTGGGCGTGACGGTGCTCGCGAGCATCCAGCGCGCCTTCCTGGAGAACGATCGCGCCTTGCAGGGCAAGCGTCGTCTCACTGCCGCGACATTTGGCTTACTGCTGCTCAGCGCGCTCTTGATCGGTTTGCTGAACGTCGGCAACCAGGCTACACTCGGGCTACTATGAGCGACAGCACAACACACACCCAAGCCACGGTCCACGAGACCGTTGGACCAAACGAGAACAAGACGCTCGGGCCGGAGAACCTCGACAAGCAGGCGATAGTGCCCGGGGGGCTGCCGATCCTGCCGAGGTGGCTCTTGAAGCGGCTTCACCTCGCCTGAAGCAATCACGCGAACTGCGCCCGTAAGCGGGGCCGGATGCCCCGCACCAATCGGCAGTGTGAGTCCCAGTGGCCTGCGCGGTCCTGCCGCCCGGCGAGTCCGAGTCCTTCCAGCTGATCCGTGCGCATCTGTGGGCCGCGTGGGGTGCGACCGCCCTGATGTCGCGCAGCGTCTGCACGAAGCCTGTGCTGGGCGCGAAGACCTGAGCCGCTTTGGCGGCACGCACAAGCTTGCTGCAATTTTGCTACAATACTTGGTGTGTCTGCTCCGGCTTTAGCACCGCAGCCTCTGATACGTGAGGCGGTTTACCTGCACGAGATCGCTCGGCTGAGTGACGCTGACATCGCACGCGCCACTGGCGTGGCTCGCAGTACGGCGAGGGCGTGGCTTGCGCATACGCGCTCCCCGACGGGGGAGCGGGCGGAGCGGCTGATCGAGCTCTCCGCGCTCGTGGAGCGGTTGGCGCGCGTGATGGAGCCCTCCTACATCGCGGTGTGGCTGCGTAAGCCCGTCCCTGCGCTTGCGGAGCGTAAGCCGATCGACGTCATCGCCGGCGGCGAATACCTGCGTGTCGCCGAGCTGGTCTCGACGCTCGAAGAGGCTTCCTTCTCATAGGTTTCCCGCGGTGGCGTCTCGCGTTCAGCGTGTGTCGGTCACCGGCTCGGACACGGCCTTCCGACCCCCATGCCCGGCAGGCGAACATGGCCGCCGTTCCAAGCCGCAGGGGAGGAGCTGCATCGAAAAGGGTGCCGCGGCGTCCTTTATCCCAGTGCCGCCAGGCCAGATCACCTGGCGCTCTGCCTGTTCCGCGAGGACCTCCTGATCCCGGGCGCCGACCCGGTACGTCCACCGGTCACCCACAGGGATCCGCCTGCGCCTCCAACCGGACTGCGGACCTGAGAAGGGGTCGGTGGGCATGGGCTCGACGTGTTGCCCGCTGGCGCGATGCTGTCGCCCAATCCGGGCGAGTCCCCAATCTTCCTCTCCTGGGACGATTGCGTCCTGACGACCCTCGAAGCCGGCCACGCGACGCGTATCGCGCTCTCGCTCTCGCACGCGAACCTGTCCGCGGCGCATCGCGCGCTCGAGAAGGGCCACCCGGTCAAGGCCACGGTGGAGGTCGAAGCCGGGTCGGGCGGTGAGCGTCAGGAGTACCAGGTCGGCGTGGTGTTGACCTGGCGGTGAGGGGGCGTCGCGCCGCCTATAGGCGCTGGCGCCTGTGCACGACCTCGCTGAGCATGACCGGCTCCCGAATCGCCGTCCCGTCCGTCACAGACACGCGGGCGAGGATCGGCAGCCGGTGGTGTCTGGCGCTGGTAAGCGCTCGTCTTCCCGCTCTCGTCAGATGCACGAGGACCGTGGCGCTGTGATCCGCGCTCAGGGCATAGACGCCCGTGCCGAGGACGAGCGTCTCCCGCTTGAACCTCGTCCTGCCGCGATGGCGGTGCCTGAGGACGATCGGCTCGGTCAGCTCGATCGTTCCCGTACAGGTCGCTTGTGCGCAGGAGATCGGCACGCGAGCCGAACGGCCGGACACGAGGATCCTGGTGCTGAGCAGCTTGACTACTGGTGTTGGCGTGGGGGGCGGTGGCGTGACCGGGACGCTCAGCGTGTTGCTCACGGCGCTCGCGCTGCCGTTTTTGTTCGTCGCCGTGACCCTGCAGGCCAGTCCGGTTCCCTGATCGGCGGTCTGGACGACGTACGTGCTCGCGCTCGCGGCGATCGCGGCGCCGTTGCGCAGCCACGCGTAGGTGTAGGAGAGCGTGGGACTGCCCGTCCACGTACCGGTGGCGCACGACAGGGTCTCCCCCACCGCGGGCGTTCCCGACACGACCGGCGCGGCGGTGTTGACCGGTTCCTTGCGCACCAGCGCCGCGTCGATTCCCGGCGTCGTGCTCCCCTGGTTGGCCGTCACCGGGTTGGCGCTCGCCAGGGACGGCTCGTCGTCGTAGTACTGGGTGATGTAGGGGGATCCGCTGCCGAGCTTGATGAGCTCGATCTTGTAGGCGCCGCTCGCCAACCCCAGTATCGTGTATTCACCGCTCGCGTTGGTGTCCGCCACTCCGGCGAAGGCTTCGCCCGATCCGATCGCGAAGACATAGATGTTCGACAATGGTGTGTGCGTCCAGGCGTCCGTCACCGTACCCTCGATCTTGCCGCCAACCTGCAGTTCCGCGTTGATTTCCGGCTTGGTTTGTTCCTGTTTGACTGCTACTGGTTCGGCGGTCGCAAGCGATGACTTGTCTTTGTAATACTGGGTGACGTAATTGAGACCGCTTTCAGCACCTGGAGAGAACTGGATCTTGTAGGAGCCGCTCGCCAGACCGACCATGGTGTATTTACCACTCGCGTTGGTCTTGGCGTACCCAACCGGAAATTTGTTTCGGCCAGTTTCATAGGCAGTCACTTCGATATTTTCCAAGCTGCCGTGGGGCGACATCGCTTCCGTCACCGTGCCTTCGATCTCGCCGCCAACTTGCATTTCCGCGTCGATTCCTGACGTGACTCCCGTACCGACCAGCACGGGCTGTGCTTCAGAGAACAAGGACTTGTCTTTGTAATACTGGGTGACGTAATTGAGCGAGCTTTCAAAGGGCGCCGCAAATTCGACGTCGTATTCGCCGCTGGGCAGTCCAGAGATGGTGTAGTTGCCGCCCATCCCGGTTGTTGCGCAGTATTCACCAGATGGTTCTTCGAGTCCGCCGCTTGTCTGAAAAGCGCAGACTTCGATACCTTCGAGCACTTCCACGCTCCCCGCCTTCGTCACGGTGCCGGTGATCTGGCCCGTGTCTCCCGCGGCTTTCGCGGTCAGGGGGGCCGGCGCAAGGATGAGCAGCACGACACAACCCAGCAAAACAGCCAGCGCCCAGCGATACCTGCCCTCGCCCAGCACGCCCATCCGCTGATGCTAACAGACCTCAGTCCGCGGGAAGACACGAGTTGGTTACAGCTGGGACTAGTTTCGTATTCCCTGGGCCGATGCCGAGTATGGCGGTGAGCGCCAGGACTATGGGGTGGTGGTGCGGTTGAGCTGGCGGTGAGGGGGCGCCCTACGTCAGCGTCCGGCGATTGTGATCCGCACGACTCTGTTCTTTGGTACCCGTTGATTCGGCGCCGGATACTGCGCCACCACCCGCCCAGCCTTGCCGCTTGCGGCTACGGGGCGGTGACTGCCCAGGTGCCTTCGTCGGTCCTGGGTGAGGTGCTCTTCGATTCGAAGATCAGGACGACGCCGCTCGTGCGCACCGGCCCTGGTTAGATGAGCGGGTCTTCGAGCGTTTCCGAGTAGACGCAGATGAAGCCCGGATCGGCCTCTGGTTTGCTTACCGTGCCCGGACAGTTGGGGTGGGTATGGCTCGGATCTTCTTCTTTGGGTTCGAGCAGTTCGAGCGGTCCTTTGCCGAGAGTTGGTTTCAGAGGTTCGGCGGTGGGGATCGAGAATGAGAGAGGTACGCGCATGGGGCCTTCGGCGTTCGAGACGAATGCCCACGTGCCGGTCTCGGTCTTGCCGGAGGGCAGGGTGCCGCCGACGGCCCAGGGCGAGCCTTCCTTTCCCGCCGCGTCCTGATTCGCCCGCTTCGCCTTGTTCACCGGTTGAGCCGGCCGGTCCGGTCCTGCCCTGCAGGGCTTTCAGCACCTTTGGGCTGATCTGCTTGGTCGAGGTGAGCAGGTAGGAGTGCGTCGCGGCGAGCGTCCCGCCGGTCGTGACGACCACAAGCGCGAGCGTCGCGATGTTCGCGTAGGCCGGCCAGCTGTGTATCTTCAAGCGCATCAAGATTCCTTCGGGTTCACACCTCGTTAACACTTACGGCAAGCCAGACCGTGCTCGCTGACAGCTTATATCACCGGTACTCCGCTATTTGTTATGTTTCATGTCGATGATTCTCGGCGGCGTGTTCAGGCGCGGTTCCCTGCTGACACCGGCGCTTGCCTGTGTTCTCGTCCTTGCTGCTCCGTCTCTCGCCACTGCGGCGGGTGGGACCGCGCCCGCGTCTTCGGGGGCCGGCGGCGTGCCCGGCAAGCTGCATCTGCGCAAGCCCGCGTTGGGGACGCCGGCAGGGTCCACGGCGAAGCCTCGTTGGGCCTGCCTGGAAGGGGCGTGCGACGCGATCGTCGTGCCCCAGCAGCCCAAAGCGGCGCTCGGCAGCGGCGAACGGCGGGGGTTGGATCCGCAGGATCTGCAGTCCGCGTATGGCATCCCCACCACGCTGAGCTCCCCGCAGACGATCGCGCTGATCGATGCGTACGGGTACCCGACCGCCGAATCGGACCTCGCCAAATATCGCCAGCGATATGGCCTGCCGGCGTGCACGAAAGCCAACGGCTGCTTCAAGAAGGTCAACGAGAAGGGCGAAGAAGGCAAATATCCTGCGAAGGAACCGGAATGGGATGTCGAGGCGGCCCTGGACGAGGACATGGTCTCGGCGGCGTGCCCGCAGTGCCACATCCTGCTCGTCGAGGGGTCCACCGAAGAACCGGCCGACCTCGGGGCGTCCGTCAACACCGCCGCAAAACTGGGCGCGACGGTGATCAGCAACAGCTATGGCTATCCGCAGGACTATGAACCTTGGTGTGGGACGACGGGCTGCACGAAATACAACAGCGACTACAAACACGCCGGTGTGCTGATCACCGCTTCGGCTGGAGACTCCGGCTACGACGACGTCTATGAGGAGCTCGACGCGACCGACTTCCCCGCGGCGTCGCCGAGCGTGGTCGCGGTGGGCGGTACGGCCCTGTTCAAAGATACGGCTGATCCGCGTGGGTGGTTTGAGGAAGTCTGGAACGAACCGGCCATCAGCGCCGGCACGGGCGGCGGATGTACCAAGCTCGAGTCAAAGCCTGCCTGGCAGACCGACACCGGCTGTGCCAAGCGGACAGATAACGACGTTGCGGCCGTCGCGGCCGTCGTCACACCGGTGTCGGTGCGTATCGACGGTACTTGGGAACTCGTCGGAGGCACGAGCGTCGCCTCGCCGCTCGTCGCCGGGATCGAGGCGCACGAGAGCGCGCATGAGCGGTCGCTGGGCGCTCACGCGTTCTACGAGGACCCGGGCTCGCTTTACGACGTCACCGAAGGGTTCAACTGGGACCCGTACGACGAAAGCGGGACCAGCGAATGCGCTCCCAAAGAATATCTCTGTAACGCCGAGGTGGGCTATGACGGCCCGACTGGGCTGGGCACCCCGAATGGCGTTCCGGTCGAACCGCCGGCGGTCACGAAGGTCGCACCGCACGAAGGCCCGGCGACTGGCGCCACCAATGTGACGATCACGGGCACGGGCTTCACGGGCGCAACAGAAGTCAAGTTCGGGTCGGTCGCGGCGAAAAACGTCACTGTCGTCTCGGCGACGTCGATCACCGCGGAATCCCCGGCGGCGTCTGCTGGGACGGTGAACGTGACCGTGACCACGCCCGCCGGCACGAGCGCGACCAGCAGCGCCGATGACTTCACCTACGTAGCGGTGCCCACAGTCACGAAGGTCGAACCGCACGAAGGCCCGGCGACTGGCGCCACCAAAGTGACGATCACGGGTACCAACTTCACAGGCGCCACGGCGGTCAAGTTCGGTTCTGCTGTGGCGAAAAGCTTCACGGTCAGCTCGGCGACGTCGATCACCGCGGAATCCCCGGCGGGAACGGCGGGGACGGTGCATGTGACTGTGACCTCGGTGGGCGGCAAGAGCGCGAAGGGCAGCGTTGATCGCTTCACGTACGTCGCGACGCCGGCCGTTACGACGCCTATCATCACGACAGTCGAACCGAGCGTTGGGGCGGGGTAGGCGCACGGACACCTGAACCTGTTGCGTGGCCGGCGGCACATGGGTTGCAGCAGAAACTGGTCGCGCTCGGGGCGCACAAGACGTTCGGTGTCGCGATATCGATGTCCCGGGCCAGCCTCGCCGCGGTCCGCCGTGCGCTCGCAGGCCACTACCCCGTCAAAGCCGCGATCGAGGTCCAGGCTGAATCCGGGGGCGAGCGGGAGGACTATGGGGTGGACGTGCGGTTGACCTGGCGGTGAGGGGGTGCCGGGTGGCGAGGGGGCTCTCTCGGCCGGTCAGCCGGCCGCGTGAGCTTTGGTGTCTGGCAGACGCCCACCGCGACAGCGTCCGTCAGAAGCTCGATAGCTGCTCGCGGCCTGCGGGAGAGTTCCGTCCGGGGTATGTGGGAACGTGTGTTCGTATGGTCTCATCGAAGCTTTCAGGTCATCCGCGGTTCGTCGGCGCTCGGCGCCGGGTTTCGTGCTGCCTGGTCCGGGGAGATACCAGGTTTCCTGGTAGGGAGCTCCCCGTGCGTCGCCGAGAGGCGAGGTGCCGAAGATCGACGGTCAGTTGTAGCCAACCCTAGGTTTTCTGCCATGAACGTTACACGACTAGTCGCCTATGAATGTAACGTTCGCGGCAGAAATAGGCTATGCTTTCGTGATGGCCAGCAGAGGCAGGCCCCGGGGAAGTTCCCTTCGCACCGCGGTCCTCGAGCACCTGGGCGCGGAGCGGCGCACGACGCTCGATCTCAAGCGCGACCGAGCGTGGCTCGAGGAGCTCACGCCGGACCCCGAGACGTTGATCCGGCGGTTGCGCGAACAGGGTCTGCTGCACACCGTACAGCGCGGTCGCTATCTCGTGAACGTCGATGCGCGTCCCAGCCGCTGGCCACGGCTGGAGGCACTCGACCCGCTCGCAACGGTCATCCTCGCGCGCCTGGATGTCGAGTTCTGCCTCTCCTGGCACTCGGCTCTGTGGCATCACGGGCTGATCGATCAGCAGGCCTCGTGTCTGTTCGTCGCCGTCAAGGAAGCGAGGAAGCGCCCAGCGAAGGTCGGCATCTATGAGATCCGCTTCGTGACTGTCACCGCCAGGCGCTTCTTCGGTTGCGAGCTCGTCGAGGATTTCGAGGTCCCCGTACCGATCGCCAGGGTTGAGAAGGCGCTGGTCGACTCTTTCGATCGCCCCGAGCTCGCCGCGCCCGTCCCCGTCATCGCCAACGCGCTCCGCGGCGCATGGGACGCGGGCATGCTGGACCCCGATCGGCTGACCGACTACGCGCTCGCCTTCGGCAGCAAGGCGGTCATCCGCCGCGTCGGCTTCTTTATGGATCTCTACGACATCCCTGGCTCTGAGAAGCTCGCGCCGCACATCGGACGCAAGTCGGCGATGCCGCTCGCGCCGGGCCGCGAACCGCCCCGGCCGCACCGTGTCAACTCGCGTTGGCTCGTCTATGAAGACCCTTCGATCGTCGGTCCGGCGAGGTCACTCAAGTGAAGGTCCTACTGAGCACCGAGGCACTTCTCGAGGCCGCGCAAGAGCGGGCCGGTCTCACCCGCGAGCAGTTGCTGTTGATGGTTGCCAAGAGCGGGCTCGTGCGCCATCTTGCCACCGGCCCCGACGCCAAGCGCTTCGTTTTGAAGGGCGGCACGCTTCTGCACCATGTCTACCGCAGTCCGCGTCAGTCGATCAGGGACGCCGACTACACCTACATCGGCGATGTGCCGCTGACTGGGCCCAAGCTCGAGGACGCGCTCAGGGTGCGGGGCGAGGAGGGGTTCTACCTCAACCCTGAGGACGCGGTGCTCACGACCGAGAACGACATGTTCAGCCTCAAGCGGATGCCATTCAGCATCGAGGCAGAGGGCATCCAGCTTCGGCCGCGGCGCGGCAAGGGCCTTGACATCACTGTCTCCGTCCGCGAGGGCGAGCGCCTCGACCCACCGGAGGCGCCGCTGATCTACAGTGATCCGCTGCTCGCTGGCGTCTCACGCTTTACGATCAATGGCCTCACGCTCGAGGAGCTCTGCGCCGAGAAGGTGCTGGGCTGGGTCTCGCGTGAACATCTGCGTCACTACATCGACCTCGCCTATGTCGCACGCGACTTCGATGACACCGACCGTGCCAAGACGTGCGAGCTGATCGCTGCGAAGTTCTCCAAGGAGAAGGCCAGCCGGCTCTACCGCGACAAGGGTATCGCGACGATCGCCGATCTCGTCAGTGCCTTCTCCTCCACGACGGCCTTGAAGGCGCTGCGCAATGGTTGGGAGCGAACGCTCCGCACCGAGATCTTCTTCATGCCACTCGAGCACACGCTCTCACCCGACCAAACGCTCATTGATGTCGCCAACGTCGAACGCTACGCAGGCGAGTTCTGGATGCCGCCACTCGAACAGCTGGCGGCGACCCCGCGATAGTCGAACAGGCTCGCGCGAGCGTGATACCGGTCCGGCCGGTCCCACCTCCGCTCAGAAGCGGGGCCGGACGCCCCGCACCCACCGGCAGTGTGAGTCCCAATGACCTGCGCGGATGCGGCCCTAAATACGGGCTTCTGACATCACGCGAACCTCGATTCAGGCAGGATGGACGGCTTCATCGGGCAGGCCGAGACGGGCAGCAAATGTAAAAGCACCGAACCCGGTTGCAGTCCCTGCACCGAAGGCGCGAGCGCGAAGTGCGTCGATGTGATGGGCTATCACGACGCGCGTGAGATCCCCAACTACTGGACATACGCGCAGGACTTCGTGCTGCAGGACGACATGTACGAGCCCAATTCGTCGTGGAGTTGGCCCGAGCACCTCTTTCAGGTCTCCGCCTGGTCGGCCACGTGCTCGAACTGGAGCGATCCGATGTCGTGCATCAGCAAGCTCGAAGGGCCGCCGCCTCCGGAACGAAAAAAAGGAAAGAACGGAGAAGAAATAGAAAACCCCTATACCGGCCCTGAAGCGAAATCGCTGCCCTGGACGGACATCACCTACCTGTTGCACAGGTACGGTGTGATCTGGCGTTATTACGTCTTCGAAGGCAACGAGCCAGATTGTGAGGACGACGAAGCGATGGAATGCGCGCCCGTGAAGCAGGGGCCGAAGACTCCGGGGATCTGGAACCCGCTGGTGGATTTTCTCGATGTCAAGGAAGACGGTCAGATGGGCAATGTGCAGTCGCTGACCAACTTCTACACCGCCGTGCAGAATCCGAGCGAATGTGGACTGCCCAACGTCTCCTGGATCACTCCCAACGCCAAGGTCTCCGAACACCCGCCGTCGCTGGTCTCGACCGGCCAGGCGTATGTCACGACGTTGGTCAACTCGATCATGCGCAGTCCCTGCTGGGGCAGCACCGCGATCTTCCTCTCGTGGGACGACTGGGGCGGGTTCTACGATCATGTCGTCCCGCCGAACATCGATGAAAACGGGTATGGCTTTCGTGTTCCCGGCCTGGTCATCAGTCCTTATGCGCGTGCGGGGTATATAGACCACCAGCAGCTCAGTCACGATGCGTATTTGAAGTTCATCGAGGATGATTTCCTGAACGGTCAGCGCTTGAATCCCGCGACGGACGGGCGTCCGGACTCGCGCCCGGGTGTGCGCGAAGAAGCCCCGGGATTGGGGAATCTGGCCAGCGACTTCGACTTCTGTCAGGCGCCATTGCCGCCGCTGTTACTGCCGACGCATCCCGCGCCGGGACCGGCGTCCGGCCCGCCCGGCTCGGCGCCGGTCGCGCTGGAGCCCGCGCCGGAACCGTGTCCCGAACCGCCCCCGTCGGAATCTCCGCCGGTGACCACTCCCACGACGACGCCCTCGTCTCCGTCTTCACCGCCATCGTCGCCCGCGGCGCCGTCAGCCGCGTCCGGTGTCGCTGGGGCGAAAGCGACGTCGCCGCTGCAGCTCACCGCGTCGGTGGCCGGCCGCCAGGACATGCGTTTGCACGACGGCCGGATGTATCTGCTGCTCGGCTGCAACATGGAATGCTCGGTTTACGCCCACGGGCATCTGAACCTCATGCGCGGTCGCCGGCACCTGGGTTTGCGCAGCGTCTTGACGACCCTCACAGCGGGTCACGCGATACGTATCGCGCTGTCGCTCTCGCACGCGAACCTGTCTGCGGTGCACCGCGCGCTCGAGCGGGGACACGCGGTCAAGGCCACGGTTGTGGTCGAAGCCGGGTCGGGCGGTGAGCGCCAGGATTACCGCGTGGGCGTGGTGTTGACCTGGCGGTGAGGGGCTTCTCGACAGGGCGGATACGAGCCGCGACGGGATCGAGCTCCTCAGAAATGGTGCGGAGATGACAGCGAAATGCGCGCCACGCACGCAGCCATGCTCTGCCGCTCTTGCTCAGCGCGGCTCGTTGGCAACTCCTGATCTGCCAGGACATAAATTCATGATCCGCCCGCATATAAATTCCTGATCTGTCCGGGAGAGGGGTATGCTGTACAAGTGCTCGATGGGCTCCTATCGCGCCATGCCCGAACGAATCTGACCCAAGCGCTGGCCGAAAGTCGCGCGGTCGCGCTGATCGGCGCTCGCCAGGTCGGGAAGAGCACGCTGGCGCGGGATCTCGCGATGAACGAGTTTCCCGCCCAGTACATCTCTCTCGACGATGAGGTGGCCGCGGACACGGCGCGAGCGGATCCGCGAGGGTTCGTCGCCAAAATCGAGGGGCCGACCGTCATCGACGAGGTGCAGCGGGCGCCTGGTCTGCTCCTGGCGATCAAGGAGCGACTCGACCTCAACCAGGCACGCGGGCAATTTCTGCTCACTGGATCGGCGAACATCCTGACCCTCCCCACGATCGCGGATGCGCTCCCTGGACGGGTCGAGTACGTCAGGTTGTGGCCGTTCTCCCAGGGCGAGCTGCACGGTGTCCGTGAGCGCTTCATCGACGTGTTGCTGGGCGGCCGGTTTCCCAACGTGTCGGGAGCGCCCGTCGGGCGTCCCGCGCTCGCAGGGCTGCTCGCGACCGGTGGCTATCCGGACTGAAGCCGGGTGACACGCGCCTGCGGCGCGAATCCCCGTTTCAGCCAGCAGAGTCGGCGCCCGCGCGGGCGTGTCGGGTTCTTCTCCAGCTATATCGCATCGATCATCGACCGCGACCTGCCGGATGTCGCCAACGTTCACAATGCCCAGAACGTCGAGCGGCTGTTGCACGTCGTCGCGGCCCGTTCGGCGGCGCTGGCCAGCTTCCAGGGTATGGGCAAGGAGATGGAAGTGGACGCCAATACCGTCCGTGCGCATGTGAAGATTCTCGAAGACCTCTTTCTGGTCCGTCGTCTGGAGCCCTGGCACACGAACCTGGGCAGCCGTAAGGTCAAGACCGCCAAGCTCTACGTGATCGACAGCGGCTTGCTCGCCTTTCTGATTGGCGTGGGCGAGCAGCGGATCATCGACGACGGCGCGGTCGCCGGGATGCTGCTCGAGAGCTTCGTCGCGATGGAGCTCCTGCGTCAGAGCGATTGGCTGCAGGAGCCGGTACGGCTCTATCACTATCGCGACAAGCAGCAACGCGAGGTCGACGTCGTGATCGAGCGCTACAGCGGCGAGATCGCCGGTGTCGAGGTCAAGGCATCCGCGACCGTCACCGACAGTGACTTCGCAGGACTTCGCTACCTGCGCGACAAGCTGGGCTCCCGCTTCAAGGGAGGGGTCGTGCTCTACACCGGCTCCGACACGCTTCCATTCGGCGACCGCCTCGCTGCCGTGCCACTCAGTGGGCTGTGGAGTCATTGACCTCGGCCCTGGCGTCCCGTCAGGACATGCGTTTGCACGACGGTCGCGTCTATCTGACGTTGGGTTGCAATATGGAGTGCTCGGTCTACGCGCACGGGCACCTGAACCTCATGCGCGGGCGCCGGCACCTGGGCCTGCGCAGCGTCCTGACGACTCTCACAGCCGGCCACGCGACGCGTATCGCGCTTTCGCTGTCTCACTCGAACCTGTCGGCGGTGCATCGCGCGCTCGACAGGGGCTACCCGGTCAAGATCGTGATCCGCACAACCCTGCTCTTCGGCACCCGCCGGCCCGGCGCCGGATACTGCGCCACCACTCGCCGCAAACCACTCGTCCCGTGGATGACCTTCGTCTGTGCGCGTAGCGAGACGAGGGCAAGCGCATGTGCGGCGTCCCGTGGGGCGAAGCCGATCAGGCGCGGCACCGAATCGCGCCGCGAGGGGGAGAGGATCGGCAAGCGCTGTCGTGAAGGCCCCTGGATCGTCCTGCCGGCGAGGGGGTGTGTCAGCCGCACATCCAGCGGCCCGATGGTCACCACCGTGGGGCGTGTATAGGGTCAGGGGCTTTTCGGTGTAGTAGAAGTCCGTGTGCCCATTGATGTAGCCAGGGCCAGTGGGACTCCAGTCGATGTCCCAAGCTCCTCCGCTGGATCCGCCGGTGAAGGGACTCCCGGTGCAGACCAAGGTCCCTTTGCTGCAGGGCTCCGGCGTTGGTCTCGGCCGGTCAGGCATATGGACTTCGAGCCGCCCGGTCGCGCTCTGCTAACGGGAGCGTAAAGCCGCCCGGTCGCGCTCTGCTAACGGGAGCGTAAACTTCATGCGATCGGTAGTGTAGATGGCCTGCGATCGGTAGCATAGATGCTGTGAGCACGAGGCGGACATTGCAGGAGCGAACCGGGGGCCGCCCGTACCTGCACCGTGTTCTCGACGACGAGCTCGACCAGAAGTCGGCTGAGTTTGCCGCCATCTCGATCGAGGGGCCCAAGGGGGTCGGCAAGACGGAGACCGCACAGCGCCGGGCGAAGACGGACTACCGTCTCGACGGTCCCGCCGGGCAGGTGGTGGAGGCCAACCCGCAGGTCGTGCTCACCGGTGAACCTCCGATCCTCATCGACGAGTGGCAGCGCGTTCCCGCGACATGGGACATGATCCGCCGGGCGGTCGACGACGGAGCGCCACCGGGCAGCTACCTGCTCGCCGGCTCGGCCAGCGAGCACGGGGCCCACACCGGGACAGGACGCATCCTTACGCTGCGGATGCGTCCTCTTACCCTCTCAGAGCGTGGCATCGCGGCGCCGGCGGTGAGCCTCCGCCAGATGCTCGGCGGCGAGCGAGGAGTCATCGAGGGTCAAACGGACGTCGGACTGGAGGACTACGCGCATGAGATCGTTGGCTCTGGGTTTCCCGCCACACGCGGCCTATCGGAAGCCGCGCGCGAGGACTTCCTTGACAGCTACCTCCAGCGCATCGTGGAGCGTGACTTCGAGGAGCTGGGCCGCGTCATCCGCCGTCCAGCGACCCTGCTGCGATGGATGAACGCCTACGCCGCCGCCACGGCCTCCACCGCCTCGCTCGAGACGATCCGCGACGCTGCCACAGGCGGCGAAGGGCAGAAGCCCGCGAAGACCACGACCCAGCCCTACCGGGAGATCCTGCAACGACTGTTCATCGTCGATGAACTGCCCGCATGGGCACCCACCCGCAACCGCATCTCGCGGCTCGCGATGCCCCCGAAGCACCATCTCGCAGATCCCGCCCTCGCCGCAAGCCTACTCGGAGTGGGCGCCAGCGCCCTCCTGTCCGCCGACCCGGTGGGACCGCCGTCGTTGCGGGAAGGTCCGCTGCTTGGCGCGCTGTTCGAGTCGTTGGTGACCCTCTCAGTCCGTGTTTACGCCCAGGCGGCGCGCGCGCGAGTCGGACACCTGAGGACGCGCAACGGCGACCACGAGGTCGACCTGATCGTAGAGCGTCGCGACGGCCGCATCCTCGCGATCGAGACAAAGCTCGCGGCCGTGCCCAACGATCGTGACGTCCGCCACCTCCACTGGCTCGCCCAGCAGATCGGAAGCGACCTGCTGGATGCGATCGTCATCACCACCGGCCCATACGCATACCGCCGCCAAGACGGCATCGCGATCGTCCCCGCCGCGCTGCTCGGCCCCTAATAGTGCTCCGTTGGGTTGGTGGTCGGCGACGTGCTCGAACTGGAGCGATCCGATGTCGTGCATCAGCGCGATCTTCCTGTCGTGGGATGATTGGGGAGGTTTTTATGACCACGTGGTCCCGCCGAACGTCGATCAGAACGGCTACGGTCCGCGCGTGTCGGGCTTGGTGATCAGTCCCTACGCGAGGGCGGGTTACGTCGATCATCAGCAGCTCTCCCACGTCCCGTCAGGACATGCGTCTGCACGACGGCCGGGTGTATCTGATGCTCGGGTGCAACATGGAATGCTCGATCTACGCGCACGGGCACCTGAACCTCATGCTTGGCCGCCGGCACCTGGGCCTGCGCGGCGTCCTGACGACCCTCACGGCCGGTCACGCGCACCGCGACGCGTGCCACCACGGCCCGGCTGTAGATCGGCGACAGGCCGGCATCCACAACATCCAGCACGTGGTCGTGATCATGCAGGAGAACCGCTCGTTCGATCAGTGCTTCGGCACGTACCCGGGGGCGAACGGGATTCTCGCGGGGCTGTGCGAGCCGGACCCGGTCAACAGCGGCTGAGGTCACTTCGCCGGCATCGATCCGAAGAGCTCTTCGAGGAAGAACCGGGTCTTTGGCGACGGGTCTTGGGCCGGGTAGATGCGCTTGAGAAGTTCGAGCGCCTCATCGGCGCTGTGCAGATCGCACTCTCGCAGCAGGATCTCGATGTCCTCGTCGTCCTCGCCGAAGCGCATCGCCATCAGCTTCATGGCGAGCAGATACTGAGGCGAGGCGGTCGTTATCTCGATCCCGGTGATGTCGGGCACGGGGCGGGCGTGCTGGTCCTCGCCGGGCATGAAGCCCTTGACTGCGTCGTTCAGCCAGTCCTCGGGCAGTCCGAGGTCTTCGGCCACTTTTGCCGCGGCTGTGTAGATGACGCTCTTTGGCTCGAACACCGCGTCGATGTCCTTTGTGACTCGGCGCGTCGAGTAAGCGAGCGTCATCGCGGCGCCGCCGACGATGAAGATCTGGCCGCGCACCCCCTGACGGGTTAGCTCGTCGCCGAGCGCCTGCAGTGCGCTGAGGATCCTGGCTCGCGTGAAGTGCCGCTCAGACACGATCAAAGACCTCTCGAGCCATGAAGACTCCGTGGCGCGCGAGGAGCGCGGGTGTGTGGGCGAGTGTGTAGGCATGAAAGGCAGGCCGGCTTGAGACAAACCACCAGGGCTCGACAAAGCGATCGGCGCCGTTCACCCAGCCGGGAGCTGATATTGCGCCCTCGGCCGCGAACAGCTCCGCGATGCCGGCCAGCGCGGCGTCGAAGCGCGCGTCGCCGGTGAGAATCGGCTCATCGGCCAGCAGAGCGATCTTGCCGGGGCGAGAAGATCCCCTGAAGTCGTCGGCGAACCCAAACAGCAGCCGCAGCGCATCACGCTCGTGATCCTGGTCCAGGTCCTCTCCGATCGTCTGCCCGAGCTCGGCGAGTGACGCTGCCCCGCGGCGTACCCGCGGCCATGCGAGTACCTCGACATCGTGCTCGCACGCGCCAAGCAGACGCTCGAGCGTCGCGATGCTCGGAGTCCGGCCGCCCGACTCGTACGCCGCGATCGCCGGCTGAGCCGTGCCCGCACGGCCGGCAAGCTCGAGCTGCGTGATGCCGGCGGCCTGACGGGCGCTGCGAATCATGGTCGAGAACTCCATGATCATAGAATATACACGTTTAGATATGACAAGCCAGACTCCAGTCCAGTAGCCCAAGAACATCGACCATCAGCAGCTCTCACACGACGCGTACCTGAAGTTCATCGAGGACGACTTCATGGGTGGGCAGCGTTTGAACCCCGCGACCGGCGCATCGCGCGCTCGCCAGGGGCTACCCGGTCAAGGCCGCGGTCGAGGTCGAAGCCGGGTCGGGCGGCGAGCGAAAGTTTTATGACGTGGTGGTGCGGTTGAGCTGGCGGTGAGGAGGCTGTTCTCCATATGGATGGTTTGTCGGCCATATGGATGATATAGTGTCCATTTGGTATGGATGTTGCTCGCCCGTATATGGCTTTGTGCCCAACGCTCGACAGTGGTGTGTTGAGTGTGCTGGCTGGCACTACTCGGCCGTTGACCGGGCGTGAGGTCGCTCGATTGTTGGGGCGCGCGTCGCACAGTGGGGTGGTGGGCGTGTTGAACAGGCTTTCCGAGCAGGGCGTCGTCGATCGGGCGGAGGCGGGTAGGGCGCTGTTGTTCACGCTCAATCGCGAGCATCTGGCGGCGCCCGCTGTCGATGTCCTTGCCGGTATGCGGGCCGAGTTGTTACGTCGTCTGCGGAACGCGATCGAGGGTTGGGGGATCGCGCCGGTGCATGTCTGTATGTTCGGGTCAGTCGCGCGGGGCGAGGGGGATGTTCACAGCGACATCGACCTCTTTGTCGTACGTCCGGGGCGAGTGCCCGAAGAGGATGAGCGTTGGCGTGTGCAGCTGGATGAGCTGGCCCGCCGGGTACAGCGCTGGACTGGTAATCGCGCCGGGATCGCCGAGGTCGCCGAGACGGAGATCGAGCGCCTTCGCGACGATGCTCCGCCGATAATCGCCGAGCTTCGCGCGGACTCGATCACGCTCGCCGGTCCCGAGGTCGCTGCACTGCTGGGCGCGAGATGACCGCGAAAGGCCCGCCACGCACGCAGCCGTGCTCCGCCGCTCAGGGCCGGACACGCCTGGGGCACGCGCGTAGGTTCCTGGACGTCGCCGAGCTGGTCGCCGGAGAAGGCGGGGACGGGGATCTCGAGTACTCGAGCGCGGCCGCGGCACTGGCGGTCCTCGCCGGAATAGCCGCATCGGACGCCGCGTGTTGTGCGGCGCTTGGTCGGCGCGCACGCGGCCAGGATCATCGACAGGCGACGGAGCTCGTGGAGCAGATCACCCATGGCGGTCGGCGGGCGGCCAGCTCGCTGCGAAGACTGTTAAGCCTCAAGGACGAGGCCCACTACGGACTGTTCGACATCAGCGGAGGCGATCTACAAGCCGCGTTGCGGCAGGCCAGAGCACTGGTGACATTCGCGGACCAGGTCACTCAGCGCAGAACTGGGCCTGGCAAGTGAAGACCCAAGACTCCGGGGATCTGGAACCCGCTGGTGGACTTCCTCGACGTCAAGGAAGACGGCCAGATGGGTAACGTGCAGTCCCTGAACAACTTCTATGGTGCCGTGAAGGACACGAGCGAATGCGGCCTGCCCAATGTCTCCTGGATTACACCCAACGAAAAGGTCTCCGAACACCCGCCCGCGCTGGTCTCATCCGGTCAGGCGTATGTGACGACGTTGATCAATTCGATCATGAAGAGCCCTTGCTGGGGTAGTACGGCGATCTTTCTCTCATGGGACGATTGGGGAGGGTTCTACGACCACGTCGTCCCGCCGGTGATCGATGAAACGGGTACGATCGGTAGCATCGAGAACGGTGTGTGAGGATTGGGCTTTTGGGGGGCGGGCGCCAGGCCCAGTCACAGGCAAACTCAACTTTTCCTAAGTCTACCTTGCTTGGTATGATGGGTTGCGCACCATCATCAGCGAGATCGTCCTCACCATCCACGCGGCCGAGCGCCGCGCGGACATCGAGATCCTCTGGGAGGGCGGCGCCAAGACCGAGCTCGCAGTGAGGCTCGGCACCAACGTCTTCGAGCGCCGGCGTACCAGCGAGGACACGATCGAGCTGATCCGTCGCCTCGCCGCCCATCACCCCGACCGTCAGATCGCGCAGATCCTCTCCCGTCAGGGACGCCTGACCGCCAGTGGGCTGCCGTTCACCCAAGCTCGTGTGCAGAGCGTCCGGACCAGAGCCGGCATCCCCGCCGCCCCACCACCCGATCCCGACCCGGCGAGCTACGAGCAGTCCAAGTCACCCAAGGACGCCAAAGGGCCTAAGAATCGAGACCCCCGGCGCCCAATTAGACCAAATGATCAACCAGTGAACAAGGAGGTGCAGTGTGAAACAAGACCGCGAGGCGAGACCACGACCACGTTGATCCCGGCGCGCAGGCGGCTCAGAAGGGCCGCCAGCTCGGCCTCTCGACCGGCGAAGTGCTCGCCCTCCGCCGGCGTGCCGTAGTGGAATGGATTCCTAGCCACCGCCATATACTATACCAGCCAGCATCATCCTATATGGGATCATGCCAGTTGGTGCATTAGGGGTCTTTGATCGATCGCAACCCGGGCCCGTTCTGGTGAAGCAGGCGGTAGCGCAACCGCTTGAGCTCCCACGCGCGCGCCCGCTCGGCTAGGCACAGCTGCTTGGCCCAGGCGAGGAGGTCCTGGGCGAGCATAATGAGCCACAGCCACACCTGGTTGTGGGCGAAGGACTGAACGGCAGATCGAGCACCGGGTCGGGGTAGGGACCTTTGCCCCTATGCGGGCAGGACGCCCGGCGCTTGCTCGCCTTGAACGCCCAGCGTTGTAATAGGCCGCTTGGCGACCTATAATAGGTCGTGATGCGTGATATCCGAGAGTTGTTTCCGACCGATGATCCGGTCAAGCCGCGGCTGTTGATTGGTCGTGGTGAGGACGTTCGCGATCTCGCCGCGCGTCTGCGGGAGGGTACGCACATGGTGATGGCGGGCCCCAGGCGCACGGGCAAGTCGACGGTGGGTCTGGCGGCTCTGGCGCGGGTGCGCTCCGCAGGCGCCTATACGGCGCATGTCGATCTGTGGGATCACGAGGATCTCGCTTCGCTGACGCGGGCTCTGGCGCAGTCGATCATCGCCAATCGCGGTCCCGTGGCAAAGGCGCTGAGTCGCGCGCGCGATACGGGGCGCGGCCTGCGCGAGCTGTTGCCGGCCGGCGTGACCGCATCGCTGCGCACGCATCTCGGCGAGGATGTGGAGCTGGCGTGGAGCGCTCCGGCCGCTGGTTCGCCGTCCGCCGCGAGCCTCAACGCCACGGTCCGCTTGGCACAGCGTATAGCCGAGCAGGACGGTAAGCGGGTGGTGCTGTTCCTCGATGAGTTTCAGGACATCGCGGCGGTGCCGCACCGTTTTGGCGATCCGGATGTGCTGACCAAGCAGTTGCGCGCGCAGTTGCAGCGCTCGCCGGCGGTCAGCGTGCTGTTTGCGGGCAGCATGGAGCACCTGATGCGCGATCTGTTCGGTCCTGCGCGCAGGGCGCTGAGCCAGTTCGGCAACTTCCACGAGCTCACCCCGATCTCCCCGCGGGAGTGGGAGGCTGGGATCTCGGCC
The DNA here is from genome assembly GCA_963808385.1 of uncultured Solirubrobacterales bacterium. Taxonomy (GTDB): domain Bacteria; phylum Actinomycetota; class Thermoleophilia; order Solirubrobacterales; family Solirubrobacteraceae; genus Palsa-744. Next base: position 99,876 of record CAWEFQ010000010.1, read on the forward strand.
CGCTATGACGAGCTCGAGGTGCAGGCGGCTGAGGGAGCCGTCGCCGAGATCGTCGCTCTGGGCGAAGGGCACCCGCGCACCACGATGCTGATCGCCCGGGAGACGCTGACGGTCGCCCTGGCTCGCAACGGGGATCGCACGGTCGAGCATGGCGATGTCCGCGGTGGTCACGAGCTGGCGATGCAGGCCGATCGCCTGCGGCACGAGGAGATTGTGCAGCGCCTGCGCTCCACCGCGCACGCTTATCCGATCGCTGTGCGTCTCGCGCGGGGCGAGCGACCGTACAGCGGCACCGCGTCATCTGGCGCCCGGCGCGCGTTGAGCATGATGGAGCGCGCCGGGATCGCAGAGCACCATGGCCGTGGCGAATGGACGATCCCCGAGCCGCTCTTGCGAGGTTACCTGGCCGCGCGCGGCTGACTCAGTCATTCCCATTGGCGGCGATCGTGGGCTTGCGGAAGCGGCTCGTGTCGAGCCTCTGTTCAGCGCTTGGAACATCGGACTCTCGCTGGGAGGGGCAAAGAGCTGGACGCTGTGTTCGGTCAGGTAGTCGATCGCCCCGGCTTCCGCGGGTGAGCAGGCCATGAGTTTTGGTGGCCGGTACTTTTGGTTTCCAACGCGTGAAGAACCCGCGATCTGCGTGTAACTAATCCTGCTCTAACTCATTTTCAACACCAGCTCAACACGGGTCCTTTTGTCTTCTGCTCTCTAACCACGGAAGGGGAGACATCATGCAAAGCGAATTCCGGTCTCAGGCGCTAGCCGAGGATCGGGGCGAAATGGGTAGCTCACCTGGGCACGGTGGATTGAGGGATCCGAGCGCTCAGGCTCAGACCACGACGCAGCTGGTTTCGCGGGCCGTGCGCCGCGCGCAGTCCGGCGATCGTGAGGCGCTCGGGTTTCTTTATGTTCGTTATGCGGACAACATTCATGGTTACGTGCGCAGCATTGTTCACGATGAGCACGAGGCTGAAGATGTCACGCAGCAGGTGTTCGCGAAGCTGATGCATGTGATCGGCAAATACGAGGAGCGCGAGGTGCCGTTCTTTGCGTGGGTTCTGCGGGTTGCGCGCAATGTCGCGGTGGACCACATCCGTCAGCAGCGGCTGGTTCCGGTGGAGGAGGTCCGTACGAGCGACGAGGGCGGGGGCGATCCCGCTGGCGGTGGCAGGATGAGGGATCTGACCGATGCGCTCTCCAGGCTGCCGCTGGCCCAGCGCGAGGTGTTGGTGTTGCGGCATTTTGCGGGCTATTCGCCTCCGGAGATAGCGGAGCGCACGGGTCGCTCGGAGGGTTCGATTCATGGGTTGCATCATCGTGGGCGTCGTGCCTTGAGGGCGGATCTGGAGACTCGTGGAGTGGCACCGGTCACAAACGGCTCGCGTGGTCCGCGACTGCAGCAGGCCGCGGGCGGGGCTTGACGAGCAGCGCCGGATGTGAGCGGGCGCGCGCGGTCCGCGACTGCAGCAGGCCGTGGGCGGGGCTTGACGAGCAGCGCCGGATTGTTGAGCGCTTCCCAGCCGGGTCTTCATTCGGGGTCGCCGTCAGCGTCGATATGCGGGCTCGTGAGGATCTGGCGCGCGATCCGCCCGCTGTCGACGTCGGCTAGGTAGTAGAGCACCGAGAAGTTGACGAGCTCGTCGGCCGAGACTCCCAAGCGATCGGCTTCCTCGCCGACCGCCTCGGCCGCGAATCCCTCAAGCCGCACCGTCACGAACCGACCCTCCTGGATCTGGCGATCGCGTCGCTCGGACGCCTCGCTCATTGCTGGCCTCGTTGCGGTACCGCCTCACTCTCCCTCAACGGTGGGTCGACGTGAAAGCTCGCGCTCGGATCATGTCGGGCGGGGACCAAAAAAGGCTGGGTCTGGCGCTTGGAGGACGTGCTCGGGGACGCGCTCGGGGCGTGGGGGCCTTGGGTTCGCCAGGTCGAGGTTCGCCAGATCGACTGGTGTGAAATCTGGGTCATGACCGAATGTTCGCCGGATTCTAGTGCGCAGGGATTCGTGGCGCTGGAGCTGCCTGCCGACCTGGAGTTGCGCTGACCCCCATCGAGCGGCACTTCACCAAATCGTCACGTCTGTCGGCGCGCGCGCATGGATCGTATGCTCAGGAGCGCAACGCGCTCGGACGGCGCGTGCCCGAGGCTTGCGGTTCGCCGTCGCCTGGAGCACCCATCGCCTGGAGCACCGAAACGAAGGAAGCCGCCCTGTCCACCGAATCGATCGCCCGCCCATCGTCGCCCGCCACCGGCGCGGCGGAGACCTGCGCGGCCTGCGGCGCGGCGCTGGCCGATGACCAGCGCTACTGCCTGGAGTGCGGCGAGCGTAGCATTCCGATGAGCAGCGTCCTGCTCGGCGGACCGCCGTCCGGCGGGGTCTCCCAGTCCCAGTCCCAGCCGCCTCCGACAGCCCCCCCCGGGTACGGCTCGGCGCCCGCGGACGGCGGGACGCGCGGGAGCGCCGTCACGGTGATCGCCGGTGTGGGCGTGCTGCTGCTGGCGATGGGCGTGGGCGTTCTGATCGGTCGCTCCAGCGCCTCCTCCAAGCCGAGCGCCACCCCCGCGCAGGTGATCACCGTCGCCCAGCCTGGAGCTGCCGCGGGCGCCCCGAGCACCCCGACCACGACTCCGACGGCGCCTGAAGCCTCCGCCAAGGGCGGCTCTCCCACGTCCAAGAGCGGCTCAAAGCAGGGCGGCTCCGGCGCCGGCGCCTCCAAAGGCAGTGGCGGCGCCAGCAGCGGCGGCAGCGGGAAAAATACCTCGCCCGCGACCCCCAAGACCAGCTCCTCGGGCGGCGGCAAGAGCTACGAGGAAAAATCCAAGAACCTCCCCAACGTGGTCTCCACCGGGTGATCGGACGGATGAGCTGTGGGCATCCTGGGTGAGGCAATCGGCAGGGACCGGGGGGATGGGAGCCCGCCCACCCTCAGCCCGCCCACCCTCAGTTCGCCCACCCACGGGGCGCCCGTCCCCGCGGCAGGTACGCCGCAGGCGCCGTCTGGGCCGCCCGCGGCGCTGTCCACGCCCGCGGCGCAGTCCACGCCGCAGGACAGTGGGCGCTCCGAGCTGCGCCGCCGCCGCGATGCGCTGGCCGAGCAGGTCACCGAGCTGCACTGGGATCTCGGGGGTCTGGCCTATGAGATGGCGATCCGCGACCACTTTCGCCTCGACGTGCTCGTGCGGCGCGCCGCGGTGCTCCAGGAGCGCGACGCCGAGCTGGCCGAGATCGAGCGCCTGCTGGCACTGGAGGAGAGCGCCAGCGCCGGCGCCTGCCCGCATTGCGCGGCGCCGCACAGTCGCGGGGCACTGTTCTGCTGGCAATGCGGCGCGACCCTGATGGAGCGCTCGCCCGGCGCGGCGGCGGCGCTGCCTTGACGGCGAGCGTCGATCGGGCCGGGCTCTGCGAGGACTGCGGCTCCCCCCGCCAGCGCGGTCAGCGCTACTGCCTCGGCTGCGGCGCTCGCATCGGGTCGCGCAGCCCCGAGCTCGAGCAGCTTCTACGGCGCGTTCGCGCGCAGGGTCAGGACAGCCGATCGGACATCGGCGCCTGCGGGGTCGCAGGCGGTGACTCCGCTGAGACCGCGCCCCCGGCCGGCTCGCGGCGCGCCGGCCGCCGGCCGGGCCTGCTGACGCTGCCCTCGCTGCCCTCCTCGCGGGTCTCGGCGGTGCTCGTGCTGATGTTCCTCGGCTTCGGCGTCCTCATCGGTGACGTGGCCGGCTCCTCTGTGCAGGACACGCTCGCGGCATCCTCCGGCAGGCAGGTGAGGCTCGTCCTTCCGCCGGCGGCGCCCACCGCCGCCACCTCGACGCCTGAAGCCTCCTCGCCTTCTACGAGCGAACCGCCCTCGGCCTCGGCAGGGTCCGAACCGACTCCCTCGGCGGCCTCGGAATCGACCTCGTCCGCGGGCGCCTCCTCGACCCCGGCCTCCGCGGGGACCAAGTCCGGCTCGGGCAAGTCCTCCTCGCCGTCGAGCTCGGGGGGCGGAGGCGGAGGCGGCGGCAAGAGCGGGTCCTCCGCGCCCGCGCCGGGCGGCTCGAGCTCGAAGCTCCCGCCCGTCAAGCACGTGTTCGTGATCATGCTCTCCGATCAGCCCTACGCGTCGGTGTTCGGACCCTCCTCGTCCTCTCCATACCTCTCCCAGACCCTCGAGCACCGGGGCGAGCTGCTGGTGCGCTACTACGCGGTGGCCCACCGGCAGCTGGCCAGCGAGATCGCGCTGATCGGCGGTCAGGGACCCACGGCGGAAACGGCCGCGAACTGCCCCACCTACAGCGACATCGCCCCCGTCACGGTGGGCGCCTCCGAGCAGGTCATCGGCCACGGCTGCGTCTACCCGAGCTCGACCCAGACGCTCCCAGGGCAGCTCACCGCCAAGCACCTGACCTGGCGGGCGTATGTGCAAGGGATGGACGAAGGCGCCGGCGCGGGAATCGGAGTCCGGCCCGCGGCGGACGGCGCGTGCGGGCATCCGGCCCTCGGCGCTGCCGACCCGAGCGCCGCGGCGACCCCGCCCGCGGGGCAGACCTACGCGACCTGGCGCAACCCGTTTGTGTACTTCCACTCGCTGATCGACTCTTCGGCATGCGCCGCCGACGACGTGGGGTTGAACAGGCTGTCCTCCGATCTGAGCGACCCCAAGCGCACGCCGAGCTTCTCCTACATCGTTCCGGATCTCTGCCACGACGCCAGCCCTACGCCCTGCGCGAGCGGAGCGCCGGCCGGACTGCCGGCCGCCGAAGGCTTTCTGAAGCGGGTGGTCGGAGAGATCCTCGGTTCGAAGGCGTACAGGGAAAGCGGCCTCCTGGCGATCACCGTCGATCAGGCGCCCTCCAGCGGCGAACTCGCCGACTCCAGCTCCTGCTGCGGTCAGCCGCAGTTCCCGAACCTGCCGGCCTCCACCTCGGGCCTCGGCCCCGAAGGCGGGGGACAGGTGGGCGCGCTGCTGCTCTCGCCGTTCATCCACTCAGGTGTAAGCCAGGAACCGTACAACCACTTCTCGCTGCTGCGCACGATCGAGGACCTGTTCGGACTGCCCCACCTGGGCTACGCGGGGCTGTCGAAGGTCAGCTCGTTCGAACCGTCGATGTTCTTGGCTCACCGGTCGGGCTGACCTCCGGGTGAGGGTGGGAAGAGACGGGGTGGGGGGAGAGGTCGGTCCTACCTGTTCGTACACTTCACTGACAGACCACATCCATAACGTGAGGAACCATGTAGGATGCGCCCGCAGCAGTCATGCATGTCGATCCATACATAGTTCTCGGGGCCGCCATCATCGGGTTCCTCGTCGGCTTGACGGGCGCCGGTGGAGGCGCGCTGATGACGCCGATGCTGATCCTGCTGTTCGGCGTGACGCCGTCGGCGGCGATCTCGAGCGATCTGGTGGCGGCGGTCGTGATGCGCCCGTTCGGGGCGGCCGTGCACCTGCGCAAGGGGACGGTCAACAAGCGCCTGGTCGGCTTCATGGTGCTCGGCTCGGTCCCGATGGCCTTCGTCGGGGCATACCTGCTGCACCTGATGGGCAACAGCAAGGCGGCCCAGGAAAACATCGAGATCGTGCTGGGTGCGGCGCTGCTGGTGGGGGCGGCCGCGATGGTGTTGCGCTACGTGCTCGACCGCCGCGATGGCGGGGTGCGCAAGGGTATCGTCCACGATGTCGACGTGCATCCCCTGCGTACCGTCGCGATCGGCATGATCGGCGGCCTGATCGTCGGCATGACATCTGTGGGGTCGGGCTCGCTGATGATCGTCATGCTGCTGTTCCTCTACCCGATGCTCGGCGCCAACCAGCTCGTGGGCACCGACCTGACTCAGGCGGTGCCGCTGACGCTCGCGGCGGCGCTCGGCGCCCTGGCATTCGGACACGTCGAGCTCGGCGTGACTGCCTCGTTGATCATCGGCAGCGTTCCGGCCGTGCTGGTCGGCTCGCTGCTGTCCTCGAGCGCTCCGGATCGCTACATCAGGCCCGCGATCACGTTTGTGGTCGCGGCCTCCGGGCTGAAGTACGTCGGCGTCGGCACGACCGCGCTGGGCTGGATCCTGTGCGGGACCCTGCTGGTCGGTGCGCTGAGCTGGCTGGCCTACAGCCGCCCGTGGCAGAGAGCCGACAAGCTCGAGGCGCTTGTGCCGCCGGTGGATGCCGCCGCCCCGCTCGAGCTCGACTCTCCGCGGCGAGTCGCCTAACCGCGGGCGGGCCAGAGCGTGTGAACCTCCGCGCGAGGCGCCGCTCATCCTCCACGCGCGGCGCCGCTCATCCTCCACGCGCGGCGCGCCGGATCGAGAGCGCGAGTAGCCCGAGCACGGCGAGCGGCATGACCCACCAGGCCGAGATGGCGGCGCCGGCGAGCAGCGCTGTCAGCGCCAGAGCGAGCACGACCCCGAGGGCGGTCCGCCAGTCGTCGCCGGCGACGAACGCCCATACGCCGGCGCAAAACCCCCGAACGCGTTCTGTCATGCGCTCACAGGCGCCTGGTCGGGGGTCTCGGCGAGCACGGCCCGATCGGCGGCTATGTGGCGCATCCCACGGCGCAGGTTCCATGCCAGGGCGTTCGCCGCGATGAGAACCCCGGGGACGATCGCCAGCAGCGCGGCGTCGCCGCCCGGCCAGCTCGCCCCCGCGCCCTCGGCGCCCCAGAACATCCCGAACGAGCTGAGCATGACGCCGACCGCGAGCTTCATCGTGTTCTCGGGAACCCTCGCCAGCGGCGCGCCCGCCGCGACGCCCGCGGCGATGACCAGGAGCACGGCAAGCCCGGCGGCGGCGGCTGCCAGCGGTATGCGGTGCTGGTTGGCGCCGAAGGTGAGCACGATGAACGCGACCTCCAGGCCCTCCAGCAGCACTCCTTTGAAGGAGATCGTGAACGCATACCCGTCGAAGCCCGCGGGCCTGGCGCCGGCCGCACGGGCCGCTTCGGTCTCTTCTTCGTAGATCTGCAGCTCGTCGTGCTTGGACTTCAGACCGGCGGAGCGCAGGATCGCCTTGCGCAGCCACTGCAGGCCGAAGATCAGCAGCAGGCCGCCGACGATCACCCGCAGTACGCCGATCGGCAGGGAGGTGAGCGCCGGGCCGAGCGCCGCGACGATCGCGGCGAGCGCCAGCGTCGCGGCCGCGACCCCGCTCATCGCCGAGGACCAGCTGCGCGTGGCTCCGACCGCGAGCACGATCGTCAGCGCCTCGACGGCCTCCACTGCGCAGGCGAGGAACACCGACACCGCCAGCCCTATGTCTGCGCCGCTCATGCTCGTGATGCTACGCGGCGGCGCGCGATCCTCACGCCGTGACGGTCCGCTCCTCGAAGGCGAAGCCCGCTTCCAGCGCGCGGCGCACCGGGCAAGTCTGGGCGACGCGCTGCAGCCGGCGCTGCTGCTCGGGCGTGATGTCGCTTGGGAGGTGCACCGCGATGGCGAAGCGCCGCGGGACGCTGTCGGGGTCGTAGTCCACCTCGACGGATGTCTCGCCGATGTCCCAGCCGCGGTTCTGCGCATACATCGCGATCATCGTCGCTATACACGAGGCGAGTGTCGCGGCGAGCAGCTCGTGCGGCGCGGGTCCGCGGTCCGATCCCCCGAGGCGTTCGGGCTCGTCGGTGAGGATCGTGTGGCGACCGTTGACGTCGACCTCGTGCTCGAGGCCCTCGCCGGTGGGGTGGGCCGTCGCGGTCATCCTCATCGGACGCTCACCATGCCCGGAAACGGCGGCCAGTGCATCTGGCCCAAGTACCCATTCTGATCCGTAGAGCCAGCCATACAACGATAATAGCAAACAACGATGTAGTTGTGTTATCGTGGACGGCATGAGCGCGACCGCGAATGTCCCCCACCCGCTGCCGGAGCCGCTCGTTGAGGCGATCGCCGAGCGTTTTCGAGTCCTCGCCGAGCCGATGCGCATACGTCTGCTGGACGCGCTGCGCGAGGCTCCCGCGACCGTCACGGGGCTTCAGGAGGCGACCGGGGCCTCGCAGCAGACCGTCTCCAAGCACCTCGGCGTGCTGCTGCGCAGCGGCTTGGTGAGCCGGCGCAAGGAGGGCAACTTCTCGCGCTATGAGATCGCCGACGAAGGCGTGTTCGAGCTGTGCGAGCAGGTGTGCGGAGGTCTGCGCCGCCAGCTGGACGAGCTCGACGCGCTGCTGCCCGGAGGACTCGACGGATGAGCTCGGCCGTCATGCCCGCCGCCGCCAGGACTGCGCCGGCGCCGATCGAGCCGCCTGCCCGCGTGGGTCCGATCGGTCGGCTCGGGCGCTACACGGCGACGCATTTCCGCAGGGTGCTGATCGGCTGGCTCCTGGTCGCGGTCGTGCTCGGGTTCTTCGCGCCGCGGGTGGAGACCGCGCTCTCGGGTGCGGGCTGGGAAGCGAGCGGGTCGCAGGCGACGCAGGCGCGCAAGCTGGTCGAACGCGATTTTGCAGGACTTGGCAGCTATGGGCTGATGACGGTCGTGTCCTCGCCGACGCAGACGGTCGGCTCGCCGGGGTTCGAGGCGGTGGTTGCGCGTGTCGAGCAGACGCTGCGTGCGGACGGCGCTGTCCGCACGGTCCTCGCGCCGGCGCCTGGCGTGTCGATCTCCCGTGATCGTCACACCGCGGTCGTGCAGGCCGGCGCGGCGCGCAACCCAAACCGGATGGTCGCCGCCGCGGACAGCCTGAAGGGCTCACTGCACAAGCTCTCGACGAGCACGGTGACGGTCAACCTGACCGGCGCGGCGGGCATGTGGTCTGACTTCAACGCGGCCAACCGCTCGGCGATGTTGAAATCAGAGGCGATCTCCTGGCCGGTGACGCTCGGCATCATGCTGCTCGCGTTCGGCTCGCTCGTCGCCGCGGGGCTGCCCCTGATGCTGACGATGGTCGGGCTGCTCGCGGCCGCCGGGGCGCTGTACCTCGGCACGCTGATCGCGCCGATCTCGATCTGGGCGATGAACTTCGCCTTGATGTTCGCGCTCGCGCTCGGGATCGACTATGCGCTGTTCATAGTGATGCGCTTCCGCGGCGCGTTCTTCGGCTCCAAGCTCGACGCGCAGGAGGCGACGGCCGTCACGATGGACACGGCCGGCAAGGCCGTGCTGTTCAGCGGCGCGACCGTCTTGATCTCGCTGACGGCGGTAATGCTCGTCCCCAGCCCCGCGTTTCGCAGCATGAGCCTCGGGATCATGCTCGCCGTCATCTTCGTGCTCGCGGCCACGCTCACGCTGCTGCCCGCAGTGCTCGCGAAGCTCGGGCCAAAAGTCGAGAACCTCGCGCTTCCATGGCTCAGGTCGAACCCGCCCGCCCTGCACCGCTCCCCGCGCTTCGCCGCTTGGGGCGAGCGGCTGTGGCGTCACCCGTTCCGCTACGGCATCCCGGCGTTGATGCTGCTCCTCGCGCTCGCGTTCCCCGTGACGCTGCTGAAGACGTCGATGCCGTCGATCAAGGTGGTGCCGAGCGGCGACTCCTCGCGCATCGGCTACAACCAGGTCCAGGCCGCGATGGGGCCGGGCGCCACCGGCCCGCTCCAGATCCTCGCGCCGGCAGTCCAGGCCACGACCGTCGCACGGGTGGCCAAGAGCGACCCAGGCATCGCCCAGGCGATGCCGATCCAGCTGGGCGCGGCAGGGCTTGCCCTCATCACCGCCATCCCCCGCCAGGACCCATCCAACCCTGCGGTCGCAGCCACGATCGACCGGCTGCGCGCCGAGCTTCCCGCCGGCGCGCTCCTCGGCGGCGCGGTCGCCGAAAACCATGACCTCCAGAGTCTGCTCGCTTCCAAGACATCGCTCGTGATCGCGGTCGTGCTGGTGCTCGGGTTCCTGCTGCTGCTGTTCGCGCTGCAGGCGCCGCTGCTCGCCGCGGCCGGGGTGCTCACCAACCTGCTCGCGACCGGCGCCGCCTTCGGGGTGTCCAAGTGGATCTTCCAGGACGGCGATCTGCACTCGCTGCTGGGCTTCCAGCCTCAGGGCTTCCTCGACGCCTGGGGGCCGGTGTTCTTCTTCGCGATGATCTTCGCGATCTCGATGGACTACACCATGTTCCTGCTCTCATCCACCAAGGAGCACTGGGATCGCACTCACAGCGCCAGGGACGCGATGGTGGGCGGGATGGCGCACTCCGGGCGGGTGATCTTCGCCGCGGCCGCCGTGATGGTCGCCGTGTTCTTCACCTTCGCCCTATCCGGGCCGCTGCCGCCGAAGGAGATGGGCATCATCCTCGGTGTCGCCGTGCTGCTCGATGCCGCGCTCGTCCGGCTGCTGCTGCTGCCTGTGCTGCTGCGCCTGATGGGCGCCCGCGCGTGGTACCTGCCCCGCTGGGCGCGGCGCGTGCTGCCCGACGTGCGCTTCGGGCACTCCTCCTGAGCGTCGTGCCGCATGCGTCCAGCCGTTTCCCCGAGCGCCACCTCGGCCCGCTTGCGTTGCTGGCGCAGTCGCGCCTGAATCACCTCGCGAAGCTCGCGTTTCAGCCGCTGTACTGGCACGTGCGGCCTGGCGGGCGGCGGTCAGATCGTCTTCACGTGAGCACAGCCCGCTCAGGCGCCCGTCGCCGGCCAGTCCAGCTTCTCGCTCAGCTCCTGGGCCCCCAGATCCACAAGACCGCTGCGCTCGATCGGGCGGTACTCCCCGTCCGTGAGCCCGAGCCAGCTGACCGAGCGCTCTTGCGGATCGACGATCAGGACCTCGTCGACGTTGTGGGCGGCGTAGAACGGGAGCTTCTCCAAGGACTCGTCGCCGGGGGAGACGATCTCCAGCACGAGCGCGGCGGTCTGGTACCACGTGACCAACGGCGGCTCGCGGTGCAACCCGCCGTCGGGAATACGGTAGTCGTAGTCTTCCTCACCGAGATTGAACTCGCCGCCGGCGTGCAGGCCGGTCCGATCTGCGAGCGGTCCAAGCACTCGAGCCAGCTGCCACTCGATCGAGCTGTGCGGGCCGGATGGAGCGGGAGTCATGTGCAGGACACCCTCCCACACCTCGTCTTTGCGATCAAGCCCCGAGCGTCGCCGACGCTCGAGCAACTCATTCAGCCCCGATCCAGGAGCGTCAAGCACCAGCGCGCGCATACCCAAAGCCTATCAGCGCCCGGCTACGCCGCTCGCGCGAGCGAACCTGTGTGAGCGCTCGAGAGCGCCCGCGCATACCCATCGCCCAGCCGCTGAAGCGCCCGCTCCCACGTGCGGGTGCGCGCCGAGGCGAGTCCCGCGGCCGACAGCCGCTCTCCCAGCAACGGCGATCCGGCGAGCTCCAGCACCGCACCGGCCAGCTCCCCGGCGCGCGCCTGGCACAGCAGCCCGCTGACGCGGTGCTCGATCAGCGAGACCGGCCCGCCCTCGGCGACCGCGATCACCGGCAGCCCGGACGCCTGGGCCTCGAGGATCACCTGGCCGAACGTGTCTGTCTGGCTGGGGAACAGGAACATGTCCGCGCGCGCGTACGCGCGCGGGAGCTCATCTCCGGACAGCCAGCCCAGGAACGTCGCGTGCTCGTCGCCCACCCGCTCGCGCAGCCGCTCCTGCTCGGGCCCGCCCCCGGCCAGGACCAGGTGCAGCCTGGGCTCGCGCGCGCGCGCCGCCATGAACGCGTCGGCCAGCAGCTCGGCGCCCTTCTCGCGGGTGATCCGGCCCGAGTACATCACGTTGATCGCCTCCTCGTCCCGGTCCCAATACCCGTCCCCATCCCAATACCCGGCTCCGTCTCCGTTGTCCAGCGGGCCGCGATCGCGCAGCGCCGGATCGAAGCGCGACGTGTCCACGCCCCGGTCCCAGCGCATGATCCGCTCGGCGGGCATCCCGATCTGAGCCAGCGCCTCGTCGGAGGCCGCGCTGGGAGACAGGACGACGTCGCAGGCGCGGTAGAACGCGCCGACGGCCAGCTCCATCGCCTGCGCGAGCTCCGGGCGGCCCGAGCGCAGGTCCGCGTAGGCGGTCAGCTCGGTGTGGTAGCTGCCGATCAGCGGCAGCCCCAGCGTCCGCGCGAGCAGCGCCCCCGCCACGCCCACCGGCCCGGGCGAGCACACGTGGATCGCGTCGAAGCAGCCGTCGGTGATCGTCTGCACCGCGGCGGGCAGGCTCGGCACCCCGATCCGCAAACCCGGGTAGTAGGGCACGTCGATCTCCGCGACCGCCGACAGCCGCCGGTCCACCTCGGGGTCGGTGCCGAGCACCTCGATCTCATAGCCGGGCACCCCGCGCGCGCGGATCTCCTCGATCGTGCGCGTCACGCCGTGCGTGGAGCCGATGCCGTCGGCGAGGATCGCCACGCGCGGAGTCTCGCCATCGCCGTCGTCCCCGCCGGACGCGCCGGACGCGCCGAACGGCAGGCGCGCGAGCTTGGTCTGCTCGCCGGCCAGGAACGCGGTCGCCGGCGCGTAGGGGATCGCGGCGATGCACGCCTCGAACACGCCCTCCGCGGCGGCGAGCACCTCGGACTCGCCCCGCGCCGCTCCCAGCGCGAGCTCGACGGCGCCTCGCAGCTTGCGCTCGTGCAGGCGGCACGCGCGCCGGTACAGGTCGGAGTGGCTGAACGACTCCTCCTGCATATGTGCGATCAGCCCATCCGTGTCCAGGTGATCGAGCTCCACCGCGGTCAGCCACGCGCGCAGCAGGCAGCGGGCGTCCTGCGGGCTGACGGTCCCTCCGGCGCCGGTCTCGCCCTGGCGCGCATCGCCCTCGCGCAGCAGCCGTCTGACCATCGTCATCACCCGCTGGGGGTCGGGGCGGTGGGAGGCGGGAGGGGTCTTGTCGGTGGCACTCGCGCGCGCGCGGAGGGCGCCGTTTGGAGGTGTCCCGTTTGTCTGCGCCTCCGCCTGAGCCGGCTCCAGCGAGCGCGCCGCCAGGGCGATCGCCGAGTGCGCCCACTTGGCGGCGCTGCCCTGCTTGCCACGCGCGCGCGTGCGTCCGGCGCGCATGTGCGCGAGGAGCTCCTGCGGGGTCGCCGCGGGCGGGAACTCGGTGTAGGTCCGCCCGACATCGATCCCTGCGTGGTCATCGGAGCCGCCGATGCCGATTCCGTCGCGCGTGGCGACATATGTGGCGGCGGGCCGGTTCAGCTCGCGCGCGCGCGAGCCGTTGCGGACCTCCCACACGCTGAGGAGCTCCGCCAGGCGGCGGCGGTGGCGCGGGGTCAGGGGCCGATCGACGGTGTAGTAGGGGTGGGCGAGCGCGCAGGCGATCTCGCGCTCGTACATGTAGGCGGCGCACAGCTCCACGTCGTGAGCGTGAGCCTGCAGCCAGTCGTGATCCTCGGGGGTGATGTCGTAGCACAGCACGTGCACCGCCCGGCTCGGCTCGCCGCGGAAGCTGGTCGTCAGCTCCTCCGAGACGAACACGTCGGGCTGATCGGCGATCTGCATGACGCCGTCGATCGTGTCGTGGTCGGTGATCGTGACGAAGTCCATGCCCCGCCGCTTGGCCAGGGCATACACCTCCTCGGGCGGCGTGGCGCACTCCGGCAGTCCGGCGGCGCGCTGGACCCCGAGCTTCGAGATCTGCGAGGCGGTCGAGTGGCAGTGCATGTCCACCCGGGTGACGCGCCCATCCGTGTCGCGTGATGTCTGGTCGAGGGTCATCGTTGCTCCTCTCTGTCTCTCTCTATGTACGACTACCAGTTTGCCCTGCACCTGGAGGGTTTTGTGACCAGCCGGGAATGATCGTGTGAAGGAAGTGTGAAGGCCATCGGCACGACTCGGCCCGCATGGGGCTCAGATGACGGCCACCCCGAGCGGCGCCGCATGGGGATCAGATGACGGTCGCCCCCGAGCGTCCCCGCATGGAGATCGGACGACGGTCGCGCGCGAGCGGCCCCGCATGGGGCTCAGATGAGGGCCACCCCCGAGCGGCCCCGCATGGAAATCGGACGACGGTTGCGCCTGGGCGGCACCGTGATGTGACCTTCACGATGCCGAGTGGCGCAAAAGATCACACTGCAAAATAACTTCGTATACAATAAGATCGTGTGTAGTATGATCATTTGTATGGATTTCTTAGACCGCGCAGACGAGCTGGCCGCGCTCAACGAGAGCTGGGAAGCCGAGGATGCCCGCTTCTTCGTGCTCTGGGGGCGACGCCGTGTTGGCAAGACAGAGCTGCTCAATCGCTTCGTCGAGAACAAGCGTGCGCTCTACTTCGAGGCGACCGACGCCGCCAGGGGAGATCAGCTGCGCGACCTCTCACGCGAGCTGACACGAGTCTGGGACAACGAGCTGCTGGATGCGCAGCCGTTGACGAGCTGGCAGGCCGCACTCACCGCGATCGAGCAATACGCCGCATCGGAGCGCACGATCGTGGTGCTCGACGAGTTCCAGTACCTCGCCGCGCAGGACCGCGAGCTGGGGAGTCTGCTGAATCGATGGTGGCGCCGGGCGGGGCGACGTCTTGGCCTGATGCTCGTGATCGCGGGCAGCGAGGTGTCGTTCTTCGAGCGCGACATCCTCGCCGGCCAGATGTACGGCCGTCGCACCGGGCAACTGCATCTGAACCCGCTCGACTACCGCTCCGCTGCGCTGTTCGTCGCGGGTTATTCCGCACAGGACAAGATCCGCACGTATGCGGTGTGTGGAGGCATGCCCTACTACCTGGAGCGTTTCGAGGACGGGGTGTCGCTGGGCGAGAACATCCTGCGCAACATCCTCTATCGCGATGGCTTCATGCACGAGGAGGCCGAGTTGCTTCTGCGTCAAGAGCTGAACGACCCGCACAACTACTTCTCGGTCCTACGCGCCATCTCGAGCGGTCACACTCGCAACAGCGAGATAGTCGGTCAGACCAAGCTCAGCGTGGCTCAGGTACGGCAGATGACCGGTGTGTTGGAAAGGCTCGAGCTGGTGGAGCAGCGCCGGCCCGTCACCGCCGGTCCGAGCTCCAAGAAGACCAGCTACGCGATCGTCGACGGCTTCCTGAACTTCTACTTCCGCTTCGTGGACCCCTACCGGTCGCTGTTGCGCACGCGCACCGGCGCGCAGGAGCACCTGCGCCAGACCGTGCTTCCCGCGCTTGACCATTTTGTCTCAAAGCCGACCTTTGAGGACATCTGCCGGGAGTACGTGCGAGCGGGCGAGCGGGCGAGCGCGGTGGGCGCCTGGTGGGGTGCGGTGCCGACCGGAGAAGGGCGGCGCACCGAGCAGCGCGAGCTAGATGCCGTGGCCGTCGACGGCGCCGGCCGGGTCATGGCGCTCGGAAGCTGCAAGTGGACAGCCTCGCGCGTGGGACTCGGGGAGGAGGCGCTGCTTTCACGGCTGGCGCCACACGTTCCGCGGGTGGACTCGGATGCACGTCACTACTTCTTTGCGAGATCCGGCTTCGAGAAGGCGCTCGGGCAGCTTGCCGAGAGCGATCCCGAGCGCTACCGGCTGGTGAGCCTCGACGATCTGTACGCGTGATCGCGCGATGGGAGACGCGGAGGTGGGCCGGCCGATCGGAGGTCTCGTCGATCTTCGATCGGCAGACACGCCTGCGGCGCCGGTCCCCGCGGCGCCGGTCCCCTTTGCCGCCTACGCCCAGGGCGCCGCGTATGAGCGATGAGAATCTCCTCATCGCGCGCGCTGACGTCGGCCCGTGTCCCGACAGGTCCGTAAGCTGTCGGCCGCGATGCTGATGCTTGCGAGCTCCGCCATCACCTACTTCCAGGCAATCTTGCTCGGGGTGCTGCAGGGCGTGACCGAGCTGTTCCCGGTCTCGAGTCTCGGGCACACCGTGCTCTTTCCGACGCTGTTCGGCTGGAACGAAGTCGTGAGATTCCAGTCGGAATCGGAGTCGCCGTGGCTCGCGTTCGTCGTGACGCTGCACGTCGGCAGCGCGCTGGGACTGCTGTTCTACTACCGGCGCGACTGGGTGGAGATCATCAAAGCGTTCTTCCACACGCTCGCCACACGTCGCGCGGAGACGAGCACCGAGCGCCTGGCGTGGCTGATCATCATCGCAAGCATTCCGGCCGGAGTGCTCGGCCTTGCCTTCGAGCACCAGCTGCGCACGCTCACCGCCAAGCCCGAGGTGGCGGCGATCTTCCTGATGATCAACGGCCTCGTTCTGTTCGCGGCCGAGCGCTTCCGCCGCCGCGCCGCCGTGCGCGAACTGGCGGTCCGTGAGGGCCTGAACCCCGAGGGAGGCCGCGAGCTCGACACGCTCGAGTATCGCGAGTCGCTCGTCATCGGCGCCGCCCAGTCGACCGCTCTGATCTGCGGAATCAGCCGCGACGGCGTCGCAATGGGGGCGGGACTCGCGCGCGGTCTCGACCACAGCGACTCGGCGCGTTTCGCGTTCCTGCTCGCCACGCCGATCATCCTCGCCGCGGGCCTCTTCAAGCTCCCGGATCTACTCGGTCACCTCGGCAACGGGATTCGCGGGCAGGCCGTTGTAGCTTGCATCTCCGCGGCGATCACCGCCGTCTTCACGGTCGCCTTCCTAGTCAAATACTTCAAGACCCGCACGCTGATCCCGTTCGCGATCTACTGTCTGATCTTCGGGCTGTTCATGGTCGTCTACACGCAGGTCTCCTAGCAGCGTTTGTGGATCAACATTTTGAACCGGGTATAACGATGGTTGTACGCGATCTAAAAACAAACAACATGGGGAGGGGGGGTGTCATAAACATTCACATTTTGAACTGCGTATAACGATGGATATACGGAGTCTGAAACAAACAACATATCTTTTGAACTGCGTATAACGATGGCTATACGCAGCTTTGAAACAAACAACAAAACGACATACGTACACCCCGCTCACCCGCTCGCCCTTCCTCCCGCCGGCCTCGCGGCGCGTGGCTGCGCGTGCCGCCATGATTGAGCGCGATGCCGATGCCGCCAGCTCCGAAAACCCCGCCCAAGATGTTCGAGACCCGCAGCCAGGCGTGGAGCGAGGTCGGGCTGCTCGAGCAGGTCAGCCCGCGTGCGGCCAGACGCGCGGGCTGGGAGGCGGTGCTGCTGGGCGTCCTGTTCGTGGTCGTCATCGTCGCCTACGAAAACCGCACGAGCCTGTTCGGGATCGAAGGGCACGGCAGCTCGCCCGAAGCGAACACGGCGGTGCGCATCGTGACCGTGATCGTGCTGCTGATCCTTGGCTGGGCGATCGCGCGAAACTTCGGCCGCGCGCTGGGCCCGGCGCTGTTCAGGCGTCTGGATCCGGCCGCCGCGGGACCGATCGGGTTCCTGATCCGCCTGGCGATGCTGGCGATCACACTGCTGATCGCGCTGAGCGTGGCGGGCGTGCAGGCCCGGACGCTGCTCGTGGGCGGGGCGTTCACCGCCGTGATCCTCGGCCTGGCGGGGCAGCAGACGCTGGGCAACCTGTTTGCGGGCGTGGTGCTGCTCAGCGCGCGCCCGTTCAGGGTCGGCGACCGCGTGCGCCTGCAGGGCGGTCCGCTCGCCGGTCAGATTGAGGGGACGGTCAGCTCGCAGGGTCTGCTCTATACGACGTTCGTGACGGGCGAGGACTCGGTGATGGTGCCCAACAGCGTGGTCCTCAACGTGGCGGTCACCACTCAGCCGCGGTCCAGCACGCGGTAGCGCAGGAACAGATGCGAGTCGTGCTCCAGCACGGAGCGCAGCTCGAGGCTTAGTGGGGGCGTGAAGTCGATCCCGGCGAGGATCCGCAGCGGCGGCTCGTCCTCGGCGGTCAAGCCGGCGTGCATCGAGCCGGCGTCCATCGGGGCGCCTCCGGGCCGAACACCGCCCGCGAGCAGGGGGGAGATCGACAGGAACAGCTCATCGACCAGCCCGGCTCCAAGGAGCGCGCCGTTCAGATGTGGCCCGCCCTCGCACAGCAGCGTGCGCACGTGCAAGCGATCGTGCAGCTCGGTCAGCGCGACGGAGAGGTCCAGTGAGCCGTCCTCACAGCGGGTGCGCACGTACTCGATGCTGGCGGCGGTCTCGGGCAGACTCTGTCGCGAGGCAGTCACGATCGCGACCGTGGAGTCCGGGTCGTCCAGCAGCCCCAGCTCTGGCGACAGAGCGAGGCTCGCGGAGACCACGCACGCGAGCGGTTGCTCGCACAGGCCACGCTCCGAGCGCAGACGCCGACGGTCGGGATCGGGGACGATCGGGCCGTAACGCTCCGCGCGCACGGTGCCGGCGCCCGCCATGACGGCGTCCACGACCGAGCGCAGGCCGTGGAACAGGGCACGGTCGGCCGGGTCTGAGATCGGGCCCGAACGTCCGTGCAGGGTGGCGCGCCCGTCGAGGGTGGCGACCATGTTGAGCGTCACATACGGGCGTTCTCGCCCGCCTGGGATCGGCACGCCACGGGTGCGCTCGTGCAGGCCCAGGCCCGTGAGGATCTCCTCCGCCGCGGCCGGATCGCCGGGGGGGAGCAGGCGCTTGAACGTGATCGGCTCGAAGGAGATGGCGGTCGAGATATAGCAACTCGTAAACACCTGCCCCGGCCGACCTGCTACGGTCGGGATGTCTGGCCGGCACAGAAGACCGGCGAAAGTAGTGCATAGCTCGCAGGTCGAGGCTCTAGCAGCATCCTCCGCGCGGCAGCACACACATACCGTGGAGGAGTTACCCACATGCCTACCGGCACCGTAAAGTGGTTCAGCGACGACAAGGGGTTCGGCTTCATCACCCCCGATGACGGCGAGAAGGACCTGTTCGTCCATCACACCGGCATCAACGGCGAGGGCTATCGCTCGCTGCAGGAGGGCGCGAAGGTGTCCTACGACGCAGAGCAGGGCGACAAGGGCCCCAAGGCCGTCAACGTCCAGTCCATCTGAAGTCGTGTCGTTCCCGCGGGGCCATGGCTGCGCGGGCAAGAGCTTGACCTGAGAGCCCGCCTCGGCGGGCTCTCTCTCAGAACGTGTTTGGAAACGATCGGCACGCCCGGATGAGCCCCTGGACACGGCGCTGGATCGCCACGTGCCGTCTTGCCCGTGCCACCAGCACGGGCTTCACCGACCCGCGTCGCCCAGCTTGGTCCATGACCTCCCCGACCGCACCGCCTGTTTCCAAACACGTTCTCATTGTGGCGCTCCGCAAACCGTAATATGCGGGACCTCCTCCGCGGGGCGGTCGCTTCGTGTGGGCAGCTCATCGGCATGTCGAGCGACGCGACAACACTCCGCCTCCGCGACGGCTCGCTCGCCGGGTCGCATGCCGCCGGTGCTCAGGCGGGTGCGGCGCACGAGGGCGCCGGTGGCGCGCTGGCGCGCAGGCACGCCCGGATCGGCGCGGGCACGCTCATCGTGCTGGTGGCGCTCAGCCTGCTGTTCGTCGTCATGGCCGCCGATCGTCCGAGCCTGTTCGCGGCGACCACCCACGCGGGCTTCTTCCCGGGCTGGATGGCCGGCCCGCTGGGTGGGCTGTGGCCCGGCCTGACGCGCAACGGGACGGAGCTCAGGTGGATGTTCACCACGATGATGGTGGCGATGTACGCGGGCTACCTGGTGGCGCTGCGCTACGTGCCCGGCATGCGCCTGAGCGCGCGCTGGGCGATCGTCACGGTCGTGGCGGTCCACGCGATCCTCTTCCTGGCGCCGCCGATGTCGCTGACGGACATCTTCAACTACATCAACTACGGGCGCATGGAGATCGTCCATCACCTCAACCCGTACACCACCCTCCCGATCTCCGAGCCGCACAGCGACCCCAGCTATGCCCTCAGCAACTGGCACGAGCTGCTGAGCCCGTACGGCCCGCTGTTCACGCTGCTGACGTTCGCGTTGGTTCCGCTGGGCGTGGCGGGTGCGTTCTGGGCGATCAAGGCGATCCTCGTGCTCACCAGCCTGGGGACGATCCTGCTCGTCTGGCGCTGTGCGCGGATGCTGGACCTCGACCCGGTCAGGTCGATCCTGTTCGTTGGCCTGAACCCGATCGTGATCGTATGGGGACTCGGCGGGGATCACAACGACTTCCTGACGGTGTTTGCGATCGTGCTCGGCTTCTATCTGCTGCTGCGGGCGCGCGAGCACGATCGCTCCGGCGCCGTAGGGATCGGCGCGGGCGCCGCGTTCGTGGCCGCGACCGCGCTGAAGGCGTCGGCCGGAATCCTGCTGCCGATCGTGCTGGTGAGCCTGCTGCGAACGCCGCGACGCCTGACCCGGGTCCTGCTGGGGATGGTGGCGGCGGGCGTGGTCATAGGCGCCGCCAGCCTGGTCGCGTTCGGCCTGCACATCCCCGATCTCAGCACCCAGAGCGAGGTGGTCGCCAACGAGAGCGTTCCCAACCTGATCGGCCTGGCGCTGGGCGCCGGCGGAGAGACCGAAACGCTGCACACTCTGCTGACCGCCGTGCTCCTGCTGTCGGTGATCGGCTGCTGCGCGATGGTCTTTAGCCGGCGGGACTCGATCACGGCCTCGGGCTGGGTGACCGTCATGCTGCTTCTCACGCTCGGCTGGGTGCTGCCGTGGTACATCCTGTGGCTGCTGCCGCTCGCGGCGCTGTCACGCTCGCGCAGGCTGCGCACGACCGCGCTCGTGCTCGGCGCCTACCTGATCCTCGCCTGGGCGCCCGCCTCGGGCCTGTTGTGGAGCGCGATCGGGTTTCACCCCGCGAAGACCCCGCTCGGGCGACTGCACTCGCGATATGTCAAGGAGCTGTTGAACTGAGCAGGATCCGGACGTTCGTCCCGGCCGAAAGCCCGCTTCGCGGGGACGGCCGGCCTGAAAACATGCCGACCTGCTTGGCTGATCGGGCCGGCTCCTCGATGCGGGCCCGAGCGGGCCTATGTGTCCTCGGGCGGGCGGCGCTCGCGCTTGCGTTCTGTTCCGCGGTGCTTGGCCTGCAGTCGCCGCTCGCGCGAGGCGGCCGTGGGGCGCGTGGGGCGCCGCTTGCGGGGCACGATCAGGGCGCGGGCCAGACGCTCTGTGAGCCGGCTCAGCGCCAGCTCGCGGTTGCGCGCCTGGGAGCGCTCGTCCTGGGCGATCGCGACGACGTGCGGGCCTATGCGCGCCAGCACCCGCGCGCGCTGGGACTCGGTGAGCGAGGGGGAGGCGAGCACGTCGAAGCTCGCTTCCACGCGGGAGGCGGTCACGTTGGCGTGCTGGCCGCCCGGCCCGGAGGAGCGGCTCGCGCGCACGACGATCTCCGCGCGCGGGATCGTCAGCTCGCGGTTGACCCGCAGGTGGCGCTTATCCGACTCCTCGTCGGGCCCGGTCGGAGGTGTCGGCGTGGCGGCGGGCATGATGTCGGTCTGCTCTGGGCTGCTCAGGCCGTGACACGGAAATGCCGGCACGCGCGTGATGGCGCTGTGCTCCGCGCGCCGGGCGGGCTATTTGTTGATCGGCCCCACCCGGGTCTCGCCCTCGGGCACGCGGCCGTCGCGGCCAATGTAGCCGTCCTTGCCTCCGGCGATCAGGTACACGGCGTCGGTCTCGCCGACGTTGCGGACCTTGCGCAGGGTGGGGGCGTCGACGCGTGCGAATGAGCCCTCGTGCAGGCGCTGCACGGAGCCGTCGCCGAGCTCCATCTCGATCGTGCCGCGGTGCACGAAGTACAGCTCCTCCTGCTCGTCGTGATAGTGGAAGCCGGACTCGATGCCCGGCGGCATCACGATCGCGTTGACGCCGAACGCGGTCACGCCGAGGCCCTTGCGGACCTTGCGAAACCCGGGCCCGTCGCCCAGGGCGTCGAGATCGCCGACGGCGTAGCCCTCGCCGACGGTCACGCCTGGGTACTCCGTTGATGCCTCCATCGATTACTCGCTTCCTTTCGAGGGATTATGTCTTCGTTTAAAACGCGGTAGTACTATAGTTATACCAAGTTAAATGCATTGTCTCTCCCCCCTTTGGGTGCGACTATAGTTATACCCAGTTCAAAAGGTATTGTCTCTGCTCGTGGTTAGTTGGCACTACTATAGTTATACTCAGCTCAGAATGTATATCAGTGATCGGCGACATGGCCGCCCTCTGGCGAGAGCGGCCGGCCCTCGTCGGCCCATCGTCGCAGGCCGCCGCGCATCGAGTAAGCCTCGTAGCCCGCGGTCCTGAATGCCTGCGCGGCCATGTCCGAGCGCGCGCCCACGCGGCAGTAGAACACGACCGGCCGCTCGCGCTGCACGCTCGCCGCCTGGGCGGTCAGCTCGACCAGCGCGATGTGGCGCGTGTCGGCGATATGCCCGGCCTCGCGCTCGTATGGCTCGCGCACGTCGATCACCTGCAGGTCCGGCTCCCGAGTCAGCCAGTCGGCCAGCTGCTCGGGGTCGATGTCGATCTGGGATGTGTCGAGCGCTGAACTCACCGACGTTGAGCGTAGCGGGGTCCTCGCGGCCGGCGGCCCGTAGTCGCCCGTATGGTGGTGTTCGTCGTTCGGTCGGCGCATGCGCCGACCGCGGCCCCGCGCATGCGCGGGGCCGAACAGGGCCGCATGCGGCCCTGTCTCGGGGCGTGCATGCACGCCCCGACGGGATGGCGCATGCGCCATCCCGGACGACCGATCTTCGATCGGTCGGTCTTCAATAGGATCAACGGTTATGCACGCACTCGACGACACCTACACGATCCCCCAGGAGCACCTCGACCTGTGCGCCACGATCGGCCAGATCGCGCGCGAGCGGATCGCCCCGCGCTCGGCGGAGATTGACGAGCGGGCCGAGTACCCGTGGGACATCCGCAAGGTGCTCGCCGAGCAGGACATCCTCGGGCTGCCGTTTCCCGTCGAGTACGGCGGCACGGGGACGGGCACGCTGATGCTGAACATGGCCGTCGAGGAGATCGCCAAGGTCGACGCGTCGTGCGCGCTGATGCTGATGGTGCAGGAGCTCGGCACGCTGCCGATCCAGCTGTACGGCACCGATGAGCTGCGAGAGCGGTTCCTGCCGCGGTGCGCGTCAGGCGAGTGGTCCCCCGCGTTTGCCCTGTCCGAGCCCGAGGCCGGATCGGACCCGGCGGGGATGACGACGACCGCCGTGCTGGACGGCGATGAGTGGGTGATCAACGGCACCAAGAACTGGATCTCCAATCTGGGCATCGCTGACTTCTACATCACGTTTGCCGTGACCGACCGCGACAGCCGGCGCATCACCGCGTTCGTGGTCGAGGCCGACCGGCCCGGGTTCAGCGTGGGCAAGCTCGAGCACAAGCTCGGCATCAGGGCATCGCCGACAGGCCAGCCGATCTACGAGGATGTGCGCGTGCCCCAGGCGAACGTGATCGGCGAGGTCGGCCGCGGGCTGTCCGTCGCGCTGGGCACGCTGGAGCGCACCCGCCTGGGCGCGGCCGCACAGGCCGTGGGGATCGCTCAGGGGGCGACTGACTACGCCGTCGCCTACGCCCGCGAGCGCGTGCAGTTCGGCAAGCCGATCATCGAGCTGCAGGCGATCCAGTTCAAGCTCGCCGACATGGAAACGCGCACGGCCGCCGCGCGCGAGCTGCTGTACAAGGCCTGTGCGATGGCCGATCAGGGTCATCCCGAGCGGGCGAAGTACTCCTCGATGGCCAAGGTGTTCGCCTCGGACACGGCGATGGCGGTGACGGTCGAGGCGGTGCAGGTGCTGGGCGGCTACGGTTATGTCAAGGAGTATCCGGTGGAGCGCATGATGCGAGACGCGAAGATCACACAGATCTACGAGGGCACGAACGAGATCCAGCGGCTCGTGATCGCCCGTACGCTCAAATAGGAGGGGTTCGGTGGGCGGGTCGTTCTCACCACGAGGGCGCGCCTCCGGTCAGCTGCGCCGCGCGGGGTTCGCGGCGCTGATCGCACTGTCGCTCGGCCTGATCGTGATCGTGGTGGGGCAGGGGTTCAGCTCGATCGGCGTCGTCGGGGCGCTGGAGCGCGTCGCGTTCGGGGTGATCGTCGTGGCGGTCGTGATCGGCGGCGCCGCGCTGGTGGCCGTACGCCTGGCGAACTGGCGCGAACCCGAGTCCGAGGCGGAGTTCGAAGCGCTGGTGAACCAATCGGAGCGGCTCGCGAGCGAAGGCCTCGTGGTGGACCCCGACGAAAACGAGTTCCTCGAGCTCGACCCGCTCAACGACGAGGACTTCGAGGAGCTCGTCCGCGACGCGCTCGACGACCTGCCCGACCTGCTGCGCAACGCGCTGACCCACGTCGCGGTCGTGATCTCCGACGGCGGGCGCCGGCGGGGCGCGTACGGGCTGTATCAGGGGGGTCAGAGCCGCCGCGAGGACACCCACGACCGGATCGTCATCTTCCGCGACACGCTGCGGCGGGACTTCGGGCACGACCCGGACCTGCTGCGCGACCAGGTGGTGCGCACGGTCCGCCACGAGCTCGCCCACCACGTCGGCTTCGACGAGCTGGGCGTCTCACGCCTCGATCTCTGATTCGACCCCCGGATCGTGGCGGGCGGGGCTGCAGGGGCTGGGATGTCTTGGTTTGCGTGGCGTGTATGTATTTGTATTGATTAAACTCGGTATAGCGATAGTTATACGCAGTCCAAAACATATACATACTTTTCTGGGTTTCGTATAGCGATAGTTATACGCACATCTAGATATAAACACTCGCTCTCCCTTTGAAACACTCGCTCCCCCTTTGCGTTCCGTAGGATGCGCGTCCCGCAACGAACCTCGACCCAGGAGAGCACCAGATGCCAGAGGCAGTGATCGTCGATGCCATCCGCACGCCCATCGGGCGCGCGGCCAAGGGCTCGCTCAAGACCGTCCGCGCCGACGACCTCGCCGCGATTCCGCTGCGCGCGCTGATGCAGCGCAACCCCGAAGTCGACTTCTCCTCGGTCGTCGACGTGATGATGGGCTGCGGCTTCTGCGAGGGCGAGCAGGGTTACAACATCGGCCGCAACGCGGCGCTGCTGTCGGGAATCGACCACCGCGTGCCGGGCACGACGGTGAACCGCTTCTGCGCCTCCTCGCTGCAGACGACCCGGATGGCCTTCCACGCGATCAAGGCCGGCGAGGGCGACACGTACATCGCCGCGGGCGTCGAGGCCGTCTCGCGCGCCGGCGGGGGCGCGCAGTTCGAGTTCCACCACAAGCTCGACGGCTCGGAGGGGTCGCTGTACAACGTGTACATCCCGATGGGCCTCACGGCGGAGAACGTCGCCGACGAGAAGGGCGTCAGCCGCGAGGCCCAGGACGAGTGGGCGCTGATCTCCCAGACGCGCGCGGTGGCGGCCCAGGAGAGCGGCCACTACGACGTCGAGATCGTGCCCGTGACGGTGGCGGCCCATAAGGAGACCGACAGGGAAGGCAACGAGGTCGAGCTGCCGGAGACGGTCGTGACGAAGGACGACGGCCCGCGGCCGGGCACGACGATCGAGGCGCTCGCCGGGCTGAAGCCCGCGTTCCGCCCGGACGGCACGGTGACGGCCGGGAACGCCTGCCCGCTGAACGACGGCGCGGCGGCCTTGCTGATCCTCTCCGAGGAACGCGCGAAGGAGCTCGGGGCGACGCCGAAAGTGAAGATCCTCGCCTCCACGGTCGTGGCGCTGCGCCCCGAGGTGATGGGCCTCGGCCCGATCCCGGCGATCGAACAGCTCCTGAAGAACACGGGGATGTCCATGAGCGACATCGACGTCGTGGAGATCAACGAGGCCTTCGCCGCCCAGATCGTCCCCTGCCGCGAGGAGCTGGGGATCGACCCGGAGAAGCTGAACCCGTTCGGCGGCGCGATCGCGCTCGGGCACCCCTTCGGCATGACCGGCGCGCGGATCATGACGACGCTGATCAACGGCCTGCAGACGCTCGACGGAACCTACGGCATCGAGTCGATGTGCGTCGCCGGCGGCATGGGCATGGCGATGCTGGTCGAGCGTATGTAGGGACGGTACGTTTTCATCCGGCCGTTTCCGGCCGGCCTGAAAAGTCTGCCCTACTTGGCTGAGAGTGGCAAGCCGCGGCCTACGTATCCAGGCCGGGGATCGGCTCGATCGGTAGCTTGCCGTGGACTTCGGCTAAGCCCATGAGGTCGTTTCGATCTCGGGGACGGTCGGCCAAGCGCTTGAAGCCGACGATGCTGCTCAAGCCGGCGACCAAGAACTCGATCTCACCATTCTTGGCGGGCATCGCGCGTTCCTCGACGGTGTCGTAGTCCAGCGGAGGCAGGCCGCCCCGCAGGATGTCAATCACCCCGGCGCGGGTCTTCGTTCGCAGATGCGTCTTGTCGAGCAAATGCTCGTCACGAAGCGGCGCGTCGTCGCGAAAGCGCACGCCGCCGAGCTTGACAAGGGCAGCAAGCACTCGGCGATCATTCTCGATGCCATCAGGGGCCAGGAAGTCGATGTCCTCAGTCGCTCGAATGAAGCGGTTGGCGATAACGGCGAACCCTCCAATTACGACAAAGCGGGCGCCCTCGGCGACCATTGCGGTGACAGCAACGTCGAGCTCAGGATCGAGCGCGGCCATCGGCTCGCTCAACAGCCCGCAGTAGCCACGCCGCCTGGGCCGAGAGATGCTGTCCGCGCCTGAGCAGCTCACCGACCGGCGTATCGGCTGATGGCGTCAGCGCACTACGCTTCTCCTTGTTGAGCTCAGCCCACTCGGCCTCATGACCGGGCTCGAGCAGAGTCTTGCGAGGACGAGTGCTCATGGTCTCCATTCTATCGTACCGGCCAGTTGGTGAAGCTTATTGTCTGTGGCCGATTGCTCGGACCTACGACTATTTCCGCCCGCTTACCGCGGCGGCATACGCAGCGCGCCGTCGAGGCGGATCGTCTCGCCGTTGATCATCCGGTTCTCGACGATGTGGCTCACCAGCTGGGCGAACTCCGCGGGCTGGCCCAGGCGCTGGGGGAACGGCACGCCCGCGCCCAGTTTCTGGCGGGCCTCCTCGGGCAGGGCCGCCAAGAGCGGCGTGTCGAACAGGCCGGGGGCGATCGTGTTGACCCTGATCCCGTACTGCGCGAGGTCGCGCGCGGCCGGCAGCGTCAGCGAAACGATCCCGCCCTTGGAGGCGGCATACGCGATCTGGCCGACCTGGCCGTCGTAGGCGGCGATCGAGGCGGTGTTCACGCACACACCGCGCTCGCCGTCATCGTCCGCGGGCTCGTTGGCGATCATCGCGGCGGCGGCGTGGCGGAGCACGTTGAACGTCCCGATCAGGTTGATCTGGATGACGGTCTGGAACGGCAGCAGCGGATGGGGGCCCTTCGAGCCCGCCACCTTCTGCGCCCAGCCGACGCCCGCACAGCACGCGGCGATCCGCAGCCCGCCCTCCGCCTGCCCGGCCTGGGCCACGGCCGCCTGCACCTGTTCCTCCTCGCGCACGTCGCAGGCGACGAACTCCACGCCGAGCTCGCTCGCCAGGGCCGCGCCTTTCTCGGTGTTGACGTCCGCGACGGTTATGACCGCTCCCCGGGAGTGCAGCTCGCGCACGGTCGCCTCGCCGAGCCCGGAGGCCCCGCCGACGACGATCGCTGATGAGCCCTCGATCCGCATGGTCGCGGAGCCTATTGCACGGTGCGTGACAGGGTCAGCGCGAACAGCTCTTCGGGGTCGGTCAGCCAGCTCACGAGCTGAAGACCCGCCGCGGAGAGGTCGCCATCCAGGCGCTCGGGGGTGAACTTGGCGCTGATCTCCGTGCGCACCTCCTCGCCGGCGTCGAAGTGCACGGGCAGGTTCAGCGCGCGCACGAGCGTGGTGTGCTCCCGGCGGGCGCGCAGGCGCATCTCGATCCACTCGTGCTGGGTGTCGAACAGCGCGATGTGATCGAAGTCCTCGGGGTCGAAGTCGGCGTCCAGCTCGCGGTTGAGCACGCGCAGCACGTTGCGATTGAACTCCGCGGTCACGCCCTGCGCGTCGTCGTAGGCCGCCTCCAGCACATCCGGGTCCTTGACCAGGTCGGTGCCCATCAGCAGGTGATCCTCGGGCCCGAGCAGCCGGCCGATCGCGCGCAGGAAGCGGCGGCGGCTGCCGGGCGGGAAGTTGCCGATCGTGCCGCCCAGGAACGCCACGAGCCGCGGCCCCTCCGCGTCCGGGACCCGGTCGAGATGGCGTTCGAAGTCGCCGATCACCCCGTGCACGCGCAGCCCCGGATACTCCTCGGTGAGGGCCTCGGCGCACTCGCGCACCATGCTCTCGGTCACATCCACCGGCACGTAGCGGCGCAGCGTGCCCGCCTCGTACAGCGCGTCCAGCAGCACCCGCGTCTTGGCCGCGGTGCCCGAGCCGAGCTCGACCAGCTCGGCGGCGCCCGTGAGCGCGGCCAGCTCCCCGGCGGACTCCCGCAGGATCGCGCGCTCCGCGCGCGTCGGGTAGTACTCGGGCAGCTCGCATATCCGGTCGAACAGCTCGGCGCCGCGCGCGTCGTAGAAGTGCTTGGGAGGCAGCTCCTTGAACGGACGCGTCAACCCGTCGAGCACGTCGTCGGCCAGCGATCGCTCCTGCGCGCCGTCGAGGTGCGAGTCGATCTGGATCGCGGCGGACTCGGCGGTGGCGATCGGCTCCATCACGACGCATCCCTTCGCGGGCGGCCGCCCCCGCGGATCTTGGTGGGGTGGGTGATCACGACACGTCCCGTGCCAGGCGCACGCCGGCGAAGATCTGGCGGCGCTGGGGCAGGTCCCAGTTGCGGAAGGTCAGCGTCCGCACGCGCGGGCTGGTCGCCCACGAGCCGCCGCGGAGCACGCGGTAGTCCTCGCCGAAGAACACTTCCGAGTACTCCCGGTACGGATACGCGACGAACCCGGGATAGCCGCCGAACGTGCTGTCGGTCCACTCCCACACCTGTCCCACCTGCGTGAGCGTCTCCTGGCCCCAGGTCGCCGCCCGCTCCCACTCCGCCTCGCTCGGCAGACGCGCGTCGTGCGCGCGGGCGAAGGCGTCGGCCTCGAACCAGCTGACGTGACAGACGGGCGATTGGAGCCCGCCCGTCCCGGCCACGGCCCCGCTCGCGGCCACGGCCGCGGCGGGGTGGTGGGTGATGTCGTGCTCCTCCTTCCACGCCCATCCCTCATCCGACCACCACTCGCGCCGCTCGTAACCGCCGCCCTCGCTGAAGCGCATCCAGCTCCCGTTGCTCACCGGGCGGCGCGCGATCTGGAAGGCACCCACGTCCACGATGTGGCGCGGACGCTCATTGTCGTACGCGAACCCCGTCTCGCCGGCGCCCATCGCGAACGGCCCGGCGGGCACCTCGATCCACTCATCATTCGCGCCCGCCTGCGGCTCCAGACTTGGCTCGCCCGCCGGTAGCAGACCGGCGATCTGAAGCGTCTGGCGCATCGTCTCTGAGTGCTGCAGCTCGTGCCGGATCACCATCTCGCACACGCATCCGTCGCCGGCGCCGCGCCGCACGAGCGCCTCGGCGGCGCGCTCTCGCACTTCGCGCATGTACGCGCGCGCGTCATCCGGCCCCAGCGCCTCGGCATCCCCGCGCACGGCGCGGGGCGTCTCGAAGGCGTCATACACGCCGGCCAGCTCGGGGCGCAGCAGCCGCAGCCCGGCGTGCCGGTGTGCCAGCCACAGGTCCTCGTAGGCGGCGATGTGGCCGAGGTCCCAGGCGAGCGGGCTCATGATCGGCGAGTGGACTCTGCTCAGGTCCTCGTCGGTGAGGTGAGCCACCAGCGCGAGCGTGCGCTCGCGCGTTTCGCTGAGTGCGCCCAGCGCCTGCTCCTCCGGGCTCGGCGTTGCGGCTTGATGGGTCGCGGTCGCGGTGCAGGCCATCGGAGAACATCTCACTGTACGACGCTCGGCGCGGTTTGGCTCACATGTCGCTTTGCGGCCCCATCTGCGACGAGTTGCGATGGTTGCAACGATACCGCGTGGGTCCGGCGCCGCTCAGGGGCTCGCTCGGGGGCTCTCACCCGCGCGGGGCGCGAGGGGCCGCCGCGTCGTCGACGATCACGCTCAGCCGGCCCCGCCGCAGCAGGCTCGCCGGCACATGTCTGCTCGGCTCGCCCAGCATCGCCGAGATCGCGTCGGACTTGGCGGCGCTCGTGGCCAGCAGGATGCAGCAGCGCGCGGCGCGCAGCACGGCCATGCTCAGAGTGATCCGCTCGGGCGGGGGCTTGGGCGAGCCGTGGACTCCCAGGCACAGCGCGTGCTCGCCGGCGTCCAGCGCCGGCGCTCCCGGGAACAGTGAGGCGACGTGCCCGTCCGGGCCGATCCCCAGCACGATCACGTCGAGCACGGGCAGATCGCCGTCGCGGGCGCCGACATGCTCCTCCAGCTCCCGCGCGTAGCTCGCCGCTCCCCGCTCGGGCCCCAGCTCGCCCTGCATGCGGTGGACACGCTCGGGGGCGATCCCGGCGGGTCCCAGCAGCGTCTCGTGTGCGAGCCTGTAGTTGCTCTGCTCGTCGTGCGGTCCGACGCAGCGCTCGTCGGCGAACCACACTTCGACGCCCTCCCAGCTGGGCTGACCGATCCCGGACGATCGGTCGCTTGCCAGCAGCTCGTAGGTGCGCGACGGCGTGCTGCCGCCGCTCAGCGCCAGGTGCGCGACGCCGCGCTCGCGGCGGGCGTCCTGCAGGCGTCGCACGATCTCCAGGGCCGCGCGCTCGGACACGGCCTCGGCGTCAGCGAGTGTCGTCAACCGCGTCATTCGGGCTCCTCTGTCTTGGGCTCCTCTGTCTTGGGCTCCTCCGCTTCGGGCAGCATCGCCTGGGCGGCTCGCAATGCCGGCCGATAGGTGGGGTCGCGCAGCAGTGCCTGCCTGATTCCCTCGCCGAGGATGCCTCCCTCGCCGCGCGAAGCGCCAAGCAACGTCCAGGTGCGCTCGGCGTCGCCAGGGTCGCGGCGGTGGGCGTGCAGACCCCCCGGTCCACGATCGAGGCTCAGCTCGAGCCCCAAGTCGCTGCTTAGCCGCACGCTGGCCAGCCCCGGCACCTGCAACTCGGGAGCCGCCTGCAGGCGCAGCTCCACGTCTGTGCCCTGCTGTGCTCTGGCCCTGCCGATCAGCATGCCGTCATGGCCCGTCCGGCCCTCGATCTGCGAGGGGCTGAGCTCCCAGCCCAGTCGCGATGCAAGCCAGCCGGCGAACAGCATCGCCGCCACCGTCGAGTCCGGGTGATGGCGGATCGTAAGCGAATCAAGCGAGCCCAGCTCCAGGCGCATGCTCGGGGAGTCGAATGTCGCGGCGACCCGCTCCCGCCACGGGGTCGAGCGCAGCCACGCCAGGTCAACCACGTAAACCTGCTCAGAGAGCGCGCACGCACGCTCGATCGCCTCGCTCCAGACTGGCTCCTCGATCGAGTCGATCAGCGTCGCCTGCGCCAGGCCCAGCAGCGCGTCGGCGGCCTCGGGGTGACGGTGAGGCGACCACAGCAGTGTCGGCAGATCGCTGACGACTAGCGGGTTGGCGATCGTCGGCAGGTCGTCGAGGTGGCGCTCGCCGATCTCCACGATCGCGGTCTCGCGCAGCAGCGCCATCTCGCCCGGGCTGGGGTTGCCTTCGGAGGCGACGCTCACACGCGCGTTCAGGCGCTCACGGTGAGGCTCGTAGGAGAGCACGACCATGCGCGAGGCGTGATAGCGCCCCACGCCGCGCAGCCTGTTGGCGATCTCACCACTGTAGTCGCTCTCGACGAACACGAGCATGTTCAGCACCCGCGCGGGCACGAACCCGCCGTTCTCGGCGTGCTTTGAGCTCAGCAGCTCGCGCAGCGCCGTCTCGATCGCGCCGGGCGTCGTGCCTTCCTCACTCCAGATTGCGTCGCTGACGGACGGCATCCTCAGATCGCCCGCCAGAAGTGCCCCTCGCGCAGGATGCTCTGCGCCGGGGCGGGTCCCTGCGAGCCCGCTTCGTATTGAGGTAGCCCGCCCGCCCGCGGGCCTGGGGTCTGCGCGTGGGTGGGCGCCCAGTGTTTGACGATCGGATCGCAGATCAGCCACTGCGCCTCGACCTCGTCGTTGCGCGTGAACAGCGTCGGATCCCCACGCATCACGTCCATGATCAGTCGCTCGTAGGCCTCCGGTGACTGGGAGAGGAAAGACGTTCCATACAGGAACTCCATGTTCACGGGCCGGATCGACATGCGCGTGCCCGGGATCTTCGCGCCGAGCTGCAGCGTCACCCCCTCGTTGGGCTGCACGGTCAGGATCAGCTGGTTGGGCTGCACCCCGAGCGAGCCG
The DNA here is from genome assembly GCA_963808385.1 of uncultured Solirubrobacterales bacterium. Taxonomy (GTDB): domain Bacteria; phylum Actinomycetota; class Thermoleophilia; order Solirubrobacterales; family Solirubrobacteraceae; genus Palsa-744. Next base: position 131,753 of record CAWEFQ010000010.1, read on the forward strand.
TCCTGGCTGAAGGCGAGGTGGGGGACGGGCTTGAGCGTGACGGCGATCTCGGTGACCTTGCGTGCCAGGCGCTTGCCCGCGCGCAGGTAGAACGGCACGCCCGCCCAGCGCCAGTTGTCGACTTCCAGGCGTAGCGCCGCGTAGGTCTCGGTGATCGAGTCGCTCGGCACGCCCTCCTCTTCCAGATATCCCGGCACATCCTCGCCGCCGGAGTGCCCCGCCGCGTACTGCGCGCGCGCGGCCATCTCGGGGATGTCCTGCGCGGTGGGCGCAGCGATCGCGTGCAGGACCTTGACCTTCTCGTTGCGCACCTCTTCGGCGGTGAATCTCCCCGGGGGCTCCATCGCGACGTGGCAGAGCAGCTGCAGCATGTGGTTCTGGATCAGGTCGCGCAGCGCCCCCGCCTGATCGTAGTAGCCGGCCCGGCCGCCGATGCCGAGGTCCTCGGCCGCCGTGATTTGGACCTGGTCGATGTAGTTACGGTTCCACAGCGGCTCGAACATGCCGTTGGCGAAGCGGAACGCCAGCATGTTCTGGACGGTCTCCTTGCCGAGGTAGTGGTCGATGCGGAACACCTGGGACTCGTCGAACACGCTCAGCACGCGCGCGTTGAGCTCGCGCGCCTGCTTGAGCGAGGCGCCGAACGGCTTCTCGATGATCACCCGCACCTCGGTTTCGGAGCGGCGCGAGAGCCCGCTCCCACCCAGCTGGCCGACGATCACCGAAAAGAAGTCCGGCGCCGTCGACAGGTAGAACGCGCGACTCAGACGCTCGCCGGTCTGCTCGTCGAACTCGTCCAGCGTCCGGCCCAGCTCGGCGTAGACGCCGGGGTCGTCGAACACGCCCGGCAGGTACTTGACCTGATCGAGCAGTCCCGCTAGTACGTCCTCGTCGGGCGCTCTCCGGGAGAAGGCGCGGATCGCCTGCTCACACTCGGCGCGATAGTCCTCGTGAGCTTTCTCCTGGCGTGAGATCCCCACCAGGTGAAAGCGCTCAGGCAGGGCGCCCTCGTGCGCGAGGTTGTACAGCGCCGGCAGCAGTTTGCGCCGCGCCAGATCGCCCGTCGCGCCGAAGATCACAAGCGCCGTCGGCGCGACCGGCTGGCGCTCGAGGCCGGCGACGAGGGGGTTCTCGTGCTCAGCTATGATCGCGGCGATCGCCGTCACACGCCGGTCCAGTTCAGTGCATGAGCTCCGATCCGTATCATCCGGCCACGATCGTAGTCGCAGCGGCGTCGCGGGGACCTCACCCCGCGACAGTCTCGAGCGACGCGCGGCAGCGCGCCGGTCTGACATGGATCCGAGCGGGCGAGCGGTCCGGTAATGTTCCCGGATCGCATGACCCCCGATCCAACCCACCAGCGGCCGGACCGCAACCTCGCCCTGGAGCTCGTGCGCGTCACCGAGGCGGCGGCGCTCGCCACCGCTCCGCTGGTGGGAAGCGGCGACAAGGAGGCCGCCGACCAGGCCGCGGTTGACGGCATGCGCTACATGCTCCATTCGATCCAGATGGACGGCGTCGTCGTGATCGGCGAGGGCGAGAAGGACGAGGCGCCGATGCTCTACAACGGCGAGCAGATCGGCGACGGCTCTCCGCCGCAGGTGGACATCGCCGTCGATCCGCTGGAGGGCACGACGCTGGCCGCGCACGGCATGCCGAGCGCGCTGGCCGTGATCGCGCTGTCGGCCCGCGGCACGATGTTCGACCCGGGCCCGTGCGTGTACATGGAGAAGATGGCCGGCGCCCCCGACATCGCCGATCTGCTCGACCTCGACCGCCCGCTCGGCGAGACAGTCGAGCTGGTGGCCGCACGCAAGGGCTGCCCGGTCTCCGACGTGATGGTCGTCGTGCTCGACCGGCCCCGCCACGAGGAGGGGATCGCCGCGATCCGCCAGGCCGGCGCGCGCGTGCGGTTGATCGCCCACGGCGACGTTTCAGCGGCGCTGCTGGCCGTTACCGAGCGCTCGACCGTGGACCTTTTGTGGGGCATCGGCGGCACGCCCGAGGGCGTCATCTCCGCGGCTGCGGTCAAGTGCCTGGGGGGGCAGCTGCTCGGGCGGCTGTGGCCGCGCGAGGAGTCCGAGCGCCGGGCCGCGCTGGACGCCGGCTATGACCTTACGCGTGTGCTCACGCGCGACGACCTCGTCTCCGGAAATGACGTGTTCTTCTCGGCGACCGGCATCACCGACGGCGACGTGCTGCAGGGCGTGCGCTATCCGAGCGCCGGCGGCGCTACGACCGAGTCGCTGGTGACGCGCTCGCGCTCGGGCACGATCCGGCGGATCAGGGCCACGCACGACCGCGCCAAGCTGGCCGCGCTGCGGGGGTAGTCTCAGGGGGCGCCCGAGTCGGGCGCGCGCGGGGCATCGGCGAGCCGCCCGACCCGAGACTCGGCCAGGTCCAGTCGCGCGAGCGAGCGCAGGAAGCCGTGCGTCACGAGCACGTGGATGCGTGCCTGGGTGGCGTTGTAGACGCGCCGGCCGAGCCCCGAGGCGATCGCGGGGTGGAAGTTGGCGACCTCGACCTCGACGTGCAGCCGTGCGCGCCCGGGAGACTCATGGGGGAGACGGCGCACGTCGATCTGCAGGTGTCCCGCACCGCCGCGACCGTGACGGGCGACGAGCAGGCCGCGGGCGATGCGCCAGCGCACGATCCCGTGACCCGGCTCCAGGTCGTACTCGGGCGCCGCGAACGTGATGAGTCTGAGTCCAGGCAGCAGCAGGACCAGCGAGCGTCCGGCCTGCTGAGTAGTGCATGCGCACCAGCCCCAGCGTCACCCGGGTCAGAAAGCGCCAGTAGGTGCGGGCAAGGCGCTCCAGATACATGGGCGACCACAGCTCGCGCAGCGCCGCCTCCGGCAGGCTCAGGTCGGCGGCCTGGACCGAGCGCGTCGCGCCCGTGCGCGCGTCTTCGCTGGTGCGGTCCTCGAGGTTTGAGATCGTGGCGGGCTTCACGTAGGCTCCTGTGCAAGGCAGGCTACTCGCGGGCGCCGAGCGCTATTTGCGAGATCGAGCGATCTGCATGATGTCCCCTTCTGCTGATATTCAACGTCCGTGAGCGACGACGATCTCCTGAATCCGCGCATCGCCGAACGCCTCACGCGGGCGGCGCGGGCGGCGCAGACGCTGAGCGAGACGCTGTGGGAGGCGTTGCACGAGGAGCTGATCGACCCTCGCGGGCGGCGCGTGGTCGAGCTGTCGCAGCGGCTGGCGGATGTCGCGCAAAGCATCGCCTCGCTCTCGCGGGTGGACGGCGCGGCACAACCCTCGCCACCGGACGCGACCCCGAGCGCCGAGGGCTTCGGTGGCCCCGATCGGCCCGTGGAGCGCCGGCCGTCCGCGATGGCCGAGCAGCGCGCGCCCGTGGCGGCGGCCGAGCCGCAGTCGCGTTTCGCGCGCTCGGAGCCGGAGTCGGAGTCATACGACGCGTCCTCACCGCCCGGGGAGTCGTTCGCCGCTCCGCGGCCGCCGTCGATAGCCCTGCTCGTCGACGAGATGGCTCCCGATGCGCGATCCCCGGAGCAGGCGCCGCCGGCGCCGGCGCCCGAGCCACATTCGCGGGAGCCCTCCGCAGCACCGCATCCGTCCATACAGGGGCCGCCCGAGATCGAGATCAGAGACGAACGCGGCGAGGAGTCTCACCGCGAGCGGGTGCACGGCGAGGCGGCGGAGGAGGGCCCGACCGCGTGGATCGCCTCGATCGGGCGCAGGCTGGAGCGCTACGAGCGCGACGGCGTGCCGTTCGCCGTGCTGCTGCTCGAGCTGGCCGACCTCGAGCGCCTGCGCCACGCCGAGCTGCCGGGGGAGGTGGCGCGCCTGACGGGTCTTGTCGAGACAGCGCTCGCCGGCGAGCTGGCGCCCGCCGACACATTCACGCGCGAGAGCCCGGGTCGCTACTGGCTGCTGGCGCCGGAGACCGACGCGAACGGCGCACGGGCGCTGGCTGAGCGCCTGGCGAGCACTGTGCGTGACGCGGCCAGCCATCGCGGGACGCCCCTGGAGGTCGCGGTGGGCATCGCCGTGTGCCCCGCCGACGGCGGTCAGGCGGCGGCGCTGGCCGCGCACGCGGACATCGCGTTGTACGCCGCGCGGGCCTCTGGCCGGCCGGTCGCCTGATAGCTGGACCAACGAAGGCGATGGGAGCTACCCCGAACGCCTGATGAGTACTGCCGGTATCGGCAGCTGATGCAGCGTCAGCCGGCTGGCGTTCCAGCGGCCTGCGCGCCGCCGGTCGCCGCTTCCTCAGGTGTGAGCAGGGGCGAGCCGAGCGTGGGGGTGTTGGGCGCGCTGCCCACGACGCGGGTGGCGATGCGGACGGTCTCGGTGATGTCGAGCGCCTGGGCGGCGCCGGTGGTCAGGTCCCAGTCGGCGTGGTTGGCGTAGGGGCCGCGGTCGAGCACCGGCACGGTCACGGTGTGGCTGCGGTAGCTGACCTGCACGAGCGTGCCGCAGGGCAGCGTGCGGTTGGCGACGCCCACGACCGCAGGGGTGAGCGTCTGCCCGCAGGCGGTCTGCTGGCCGTAGAAGCCGGGGCCGAACCAGGTGGCGACGCCGGTCGGGTGGACCTTCGGCTTGGGCTTCAGCGCGCCCGGCGACGCGCTCGCGCCGCCGCTCGCCGTGCCCGTCGTTGCGGCCAGCGCGCTCGTGACCGGCGCAAGCGCGGATGCGAGGCAGGCCATCGCCGTGCACATGAGCAGGGCGAGCAGAGTCGTCGTTGTTATAGGGCGAGCGAAACGCATGACAATCGTTGGGCGCCTACGGGGTGAGCTGACGGGCTCGCGCGATCTCTACGACGATGGCGCTACGGTCCGAAGCGAACCGATTCGCCCCAGCGGATCGAAGTCGATCCGCAATTGGGTCCCCCGCCTTCCGCGACCTGGGCCGTGGAAGCTCGGCGTGGGCGGAGTATACAGATCGCCGCCGCGGACGGGTCGGGGGCGATCGGATTATGACAACCGTGCGAGCGCCAAGTTGCGCTGCCTGCCGGATCTGGCGTTTCCCGGCCGAGCGCGCCGGTATGCGGGGGGCAGCGATGCGCTCCCTGGGCGCGCATGCTGCTATCGGAACGCGTTTCCCGCGTGTCCCGGCGGATTGCCCGTGCGGGCCGGGCCTCAGCCGGGCAGGCGCGAGAGAAGGTCTTTGACCAGGCGCGCGCCCGTGGTGACCCCGGACTTGGCCAGCTCGCCCGCGAGCTCGGCGGCGGAGGCGATGAGCTCCGTGCCGCCGGGCGGCTGGACGGGACCGCGCAGCGAGTCGGGCTCGGCCTCGAATCCCTGCCTGGGCGCACGCTCGTTCGCCGGGGTGCAAACGGACGGCGCCCGGCGCCTGCTTGCAGGCCGGCTGGCGGGCGTGGCGGCCGGTTTGGCGGCGGCCTTGCGCCGCCCGCCCGTTCGCCGGGCGGTGGAGGCTTTGATTGGCTCGGCCGCGTGTGCCGAGTGCGCCGCGTCTGGCGCGTCCGGCGCGCGCGTGGCGGCAGTGGCTCCGCTCGGCCTGGCCGCACGCGCAGCGGCCCGTCGCGCGCTGGCCCGCTGGGGGCGGGTGCGGGGCAGGGCTGCGAGCACGCCGGACTCCTCGGCGGGGGCGGTCGCGGGAGGATTGCTGTTGGGAGAGTCGGCCATGCGCGTTAGCATAGGCGCCGGAGAAGTTGAGATACACGTCGTCGTTATATCGGGAGGGCTGGCGCTGCGGCGCTCCGATGAGGCGTTCGTCCTCAGCCGGACCCCGGAAGGACCCCAGGGCTGACCCCAGGGTTGGATCGATCACACAGAAACGGAACTAGCATCAGCCATGTCAGTAGCCGAATTGCAGGAGCTCGATGAGGTGAAGGGCCTGCTGGCCAAAGGCCAGCAGGTGGGCGTGCTCACGTTCGCGGAGATCTCCACGGCGGTGTCGGAGATCGACCTGGACGAGTCCGACGTCGAGGAGCTGCACGGGTTCCTGGAGAAATCGGAGATCGAGCTCGTCGAGGACATCGATCCGGCGACGGCCGCGGCGCTGGCGGTCGAGCGCGCGCCCGACAAGCGCGGGCGGCGCAAAGCCAAAGCGGCGCTGGACCTCAAGCCGGACATGACCACCGACTCGCTGCAGCTGTTCCTCAAGGACATCGGCAAGGTCCGGCTGCTGACCGCACAGGAGGAGGTGGACCTGGCCAAGCGGATCGAGCGCGGCGATCTGGACGCCAAGCAGAAGATGGTCGAGTCCAACCTGCGTCTGGTCGTGTCGATCGCCAAGAACTACCGCAACCAGGGGCTGCCGTTCCTGGACCTGATCCAGGAGGGCACGCTCGGGCTGGTCAGGGCGGCGGAGAAGTTCGACTACCGCAAGGGGTTCAAGTTCTCCACCTACGCCACCTGGTGGATCCGTCAGGCGATCGCTCGCGCGCTGGCGGACAAGGCGCGGACGATCCGCATCCCCGTGCACGTCGTGGAGAAGCTCAACAAGATCGGCCGCGCCGAGCGCAAGCTCGTGACCGAGCTCGGGCGCGAGCCCACGGCGGATGAGATCGCAGAGGTCACGGGCATCGATCCCGACGAGGTCGACTCGATCAAGCGCTCAGCTCAGGCTCCCGTCTCGCTGGAGAAGCCCGTGGGCGACGAGGAGGAGTCGGAGTTTGGGCAGTTCATCGCCGACGAGCGCGCCGAGTCCCCGTATGAGCGCGCCGCTGAGATCCTCACCAAGGAGGCGCTGCGCGAGGCGCTGGAGAACCTGTCCTACCGCGAACGGCGCGTCCTGGAGCTGCGCTATGGCCTTGGCGGCGAGCACCCGCGCACGCTTGATGAGGTCGGGCGCACGTTCAACGTCACTCGCGAGCGCATCCGCCAGATCGAGAACCAGTCGCTGAAGAAGCTCCAGTCGCTGGCGGAGGCCCAGAAGCTCCGCGACGTAGCCTGAGCCGTCCATCGCCTGATCCGACGCTCAAGCCCCACCGCAACGATGCCGATTGGGAGGACATCATGCTCGAGGAGGACATCATGTTCGAGAAGGACGTGTTCCATGTCGAAGTGGCCCTGCGCGAGCTCGTCGCAAAAGCGGGCTCGGATCTGCACCTGAAGGTGGGCAGCAAGCCGTTGTTCAGGGTAGACGGAGATCTCGCGGCCGAGCAGGACGGGCCGGTGCTGAGCGCCGAAGACACCGAGCACGCGCTGGAGACGCTGCTGAAGCAGAGCTCCAAGCTGGACGAATTCGCACAGCAGCACGAGGTGGACTTCTCGTTCGAAATCCCCGACCTCGCCCGCTACCGCCTGAACGCGTTCCGGCAGCGCGGCGTGATCTCGATCGCGATCAGGGCGATCCCGCACAGGATCAGCACGATCGAGGAGCTGACTCTGCCTGAGGTGATCAGGGATCTGGCCGAGGAGGAGCGCGGGATCGTGCTGCTGACGGGCACGACCGGCTCGGGAAAGTCGACGACGCTGGCGGCGATGATCGACCACATGAACGAGACGATGAGCAAGCACATCGTGACGATCGAGGATCCCATCGAGTTCGTGCACGAGGACAAGCGCTCGCTGATCAACCAGCGCGAGGTCGGCATGGACACGGCCTCGTTCAATCGCGCGCTGCGACGGGTATTGCGCCAGGACCCCGACGTGATCCTGATCGGCGAGATGCGCGACGAGGAGACGGTCCAGGCGGCGCTGTCGGCCGCGGAGACGGGACACCTCGTGCTCTCGACGATCCACACGGTCGATGCGGCCGAGTCGATCAACCGGATGCTCGACTTCTTTCCGCCCCACCAGCACAGCCAGGCGCGCAGCATGATCGCGGGCACGATCAAGGGCGTGATCTCACAGCGGCTCGTGCCGGGCGCGCATGGCGGGCGCGTGGCGGCGTGCGAGATCCTGCGCATGACCGGCCGGGTGCGCGACATGATCGTCGACCCGACGCAGACGGGCAAGCTGCCGGAGGTGATCTCGACCGGGGCCTACTATGGCATGCAGACGTTCGACCAGGCCCTGTTCGGGCACGTCAAGGCGGGGCTCGTGAGCTTCGAGGACGCAATGAAGGTCGCCTCCAGCCCGGCCGACTTCAAGCTGCTGATGCAGGCCGACGGCAAACGCGGAACGACGATGGAGGACGTGGCCGCCGCCCAGGCGCGCCGCGAACCCGAGCCGGAGTCCAAGCCGACTTTGACGGTCGCATAGGGAGAGCATTACTTCAGTTGGTAAAGTAACGGGCATGGCTATGGATGAGACATGCCCGGTGTGCCGGACCGCTGAGGTTGTGTGCGGGAAGTGGACACTCTTGCTCGTGCGCGACCTGGCCGAGGGCCGCTCGCGCTTCTGCGAGCTGGAGCGCTCGCTTGCGGGGATCAGCCCGCGCACGCTGTCGCTGCGCCTGCGCGCGCTGGAGGAGGAGGGGATCGTCGAGCGGGACACGTTCGGCGAGGTGCCCCCGCGCGTGGAGTACGCGCTGACCGAGAAGGGCCGCGCGCTCCTGCCGATCATCGACGACATGCGCTCCTACGGGGAACGCTGGCTCGGCGACACCGATCGAAGATCGACCAGCACCGAGCGCCAGGCCGCTCAGGCCGAGGAGCTGACCGCGGGCGTCGCCGCAGCCGTGGCGTAGCGACGCTGGGCACACCGTCCGCCGCTCGCGGTGGGCGTGGCTGCAGACGTGCGCGAGAGCGCGGGCGAGGGCTGCAACGAAGGGTGCGCCGAGCAGGAGCGCTCGGCGCGAGCGCGAACACAGCCGACCATGCGCGTAAGCGGGCTATCGAGCGGATTGGAGAGCGCCCTCGGGGAGTACGCGCAGGCGGCGGCCCATCTGCTGCACGCCGACATCGTGGCCGGCGCCGAGGTCGAGCTCGAGCTGGGATCCCGGCGCGGGCGGGCGCAGACCGCGTTCTACAGCTGCAGGCCGCTGACCGAGCGGTTCATCGCCGAGCGCGAGGCACAGCTGCAGCGGCTGCCCGAGCACGATCCGGCCGTGAGCGCCCTGGCCGGGTTCGACGGGCTCGATCGCTACCTCGCCGGGCGCGCGGGCGTGGGCGGGCGCGGGCGCGAGGGCGAGGGCGGGGGGAGGTCCGCTCGCGGAGATGATGTTCTGAAAAGCGGTGTCCGCGCGGGCGCGCATGCGCGCGCACGGTCGGCGCTGAGATGCTTGCTGGACGATGTGTTCGCCGAACAGACCGAGTTCGAGCTCCGCCCCGAGCGCCTGGTCGCGGCGCTGGTCCGCCTGGAGCGCGCCGAGTTGACGAGCGCGCCCGACACCGTCACGCTCGTCGCGACGCTGCATGGCCTGACGATCGGGGCGCCTGAGATCAAGCTGACGAGGGGGCTGACGATCGCCACGCCGCAGGCGCTGCGCTGGGCGCCCGAGCAGGCGCTCGCCGCCACCGCCGAGGAGGGTGAGGCCGGGCATCTGCTGGTGGCGCTCACCTGTGAGGAGCCCGCCGGCGGGCGCGAGGTGCTGAGGGATCTGCTGCGCGCGCTGCGCCTGTTCGGCGACGGGCGCGTGGCGCTCGGGTCGCTGGCATGGGCGCGTGCGGGCGGGCAGGACGCATGGAGCGCGATCGCGCTGGGCACGGGCGGGCGCCCGCACGGCATGCTCGTCGTCTCGCCCGAGCAGGAGGACGAGCTGCGTGCGTTCTGCAACCTCGTCTCCAGGCGGGCGCCCGACGGCAACGAGATCGCATGGGCGCTGCGGCGGTTCGAGCTGGGCTGCGAGCGCGCGAGCCCCTACGAGGCGCTGAGCGATCACCTGCTCGCGCTGCGCGCGCTGCTGGAGGGAGAGGGGCCGTCCAGCGGGATGCTGGCCGGGCGGATCGCGGCGCTGTGCGCGACGCCGGAGAATCGCGCGCGACTGACCGAGCGGATGGTCAAGGCGCAGAAGCTGGAGCGCGCCGTGATCGCGGGCACGGCCGCCGAGCGCGCCGCCGCGGTGGCGATCGCACGGGACGTCGCCGATCACCTGCGGGCGCTCCTGCGGGACGTGATCTGCGGCCATCTGACCGAGGATCTGGCACGGCTCGCGGACGAGCTGCTGGCGGCGCCGACGGACCCGCGGGTCGAGCAGGCCGCCGACGCGGCGCACGCGGTGGAATCCGAGCAGGGACAGCAGATCCTGGTCGAGGCGTAGTCAGCCCAAGAGGTGCGTGCTGATCCGGGCGAGGCCCGCGAGATCCTGGATGTCCTCGTCTAGATAGGGCACCTGCACGGGGGCGGTGTGGTCCAGCTCGTCTGACAGTCGCTCCACCGTCGCGGCGTCGCGGCGCGCGAGGATGTCGAAGTCGGCGAGGTTGGACGCCACCCGCGCGGCCAGGCGCTCGCCCAGCTCGGCGCTCAACAGCCCGGCGACCTGCGCGGGCGTGCGGCCGTGCAGGCCCGCGCTGTGGACGCGGTTGACGATCAGCCCGCCGCGCGCCATCCCGGCCTCGTCCAGGCGGGCGGCGAGAAACGCGGCCTCGCGCGCGGGCTCCGGCTCGGGGGAGGTCACGATCACGAAGGTCGTGCTCGGGGCTTGCAGCAGCTCGGCGACGGCCAGGGTCTGCGCGCCGAAGCCGTCCATCACGCCCGACAGCGATGCGAAGAAGCGCGAGAGCTCGCCGAGCATGTCGATCCCGGTGATGCGCGCGAATATCCCGAACACGATCCCGGTGGTGCGCCCGAACAGGCGCGCGGTCAGGCCGGTCGGCGCGAGGAAAACCTGCAGCGCGCGTCCGTCCAGGAAGCCGAGCAGGCGGGCGGGCGCATTGAGGAAGTCCAGCGCGTTGCGCGAGGGGGGCGTGTCGAGCACGATCGTGTCGAAGTCGTGCTCGGAGTGCAGCTCATACAGCTTGGCGATCGCGCTCATCTCGTGCGAGCCGGCGACGGCCGTGGAGAGCTCGCGGTAGACGGGGTTGGAGAGGATCGCCGCGAGCCTCTCCGCATCGGGCTCCAGGCGCGTGACGATCTCGTCGAACGTGCGCTTGGCGTCGAGCATCATCGCCCACAGCTCGCCCTTGGCGTGCACGCCCTGCTCCGCAAGCAGCCCGGGGTCGATCCGGTGGGGCTCCCCGGCGAGCTCGTCCAGCCCCAGCGCGGCGGCCAGGCGGTTGGCGGGGTCGATCGTCACGACCGCGACTCGCCGGCCGCGCATCGCAAGGCCCAGCGCCAGCGCGGCGGAGGCGGTCGTCTTGCCCACGCCACCCGAGCCGACGCAGATCACGACGCGCTTGTCGCTGAGCTCCTCCAGCGGCTTTGCTCGGGTGGATGCTCGGGTTGCAGCCGGTCGGGTTGTTCCACCGTCGATCCCATCCCGCGCGCGGTTCCGTCCGGACATGGCGGGATCGTAGACGCCAAGCAGGAATCCACCATCCGCATGCGAATACCCCCGAACACAGGCGTTCCCGCAAACTAAGCATCGGAGCCTCCCGTGCAAGGCAAGGCCAGAGTCATCGCGTTCGCCAACCAGAAGGGCGGCGTGGCCAAGACCACCACAACGCTCAACCTCGCCGCCGCGTTCGCGGAGGAGGGGCATCGCGTGCTGTGCGTGGACATGGACCCGCAGGGCAACCTGACGATGTCCCAGGGGATCGACCCGGACACGATCGAGCAGTCGATGTACGACGTGCTTGTGCACAAAGTGTCGATTCGCGAGGTGATCCGCAAGCGTGAGATCGACATCGCCTGCGCCTCGATTGACCTGGCCGGCGCGGAGATCGCGATGTCGACGATGATTGGGCGCGAGCGGGCGCTGCAGAAGGCGTTCGAGCCGATCATGGAGGACTACGACTTCATCTGCATCGACACGCCGCCGAGCCTGGGACTGCTGACGATCAACGCGCTGACGGCGGCCGACAAGGTGATCGTCCCCGTGCAGTGCGAGTATCTGTCGATGCGTGGCCTGATCCAATTGCAGAACACGCTCGCGATGATCCGTGAGAACCTCAATCCCGACGTCGACATCGAGGGTATCCTCCCGACCTTGGTCGACTCGCGCACGATCCACGCCAAGGAGGCGATCGAGATCCTCGAGGAGAACTTTGGCGACCGCGTGTTCGCGTCGCGCATCCGCAAGACGGTGCGCTTCGCGGAGGCGCCCGTGAAGGGCATGTCGGTGCTCAAGTACGAGCCCGACGGCGTGGCCGCGCAGTCCTACCGGCAACTCGCCCAGGAGGTCCTCGCACATGGCAAGTCCTGACCACGATCGGCGGCTCCGATGAGCAATCCCAAACGCGCATCGATGCGTGAAGGACCGCTTGCGGCCCTGTTCCGCAAGACCGAGGAGGAGGAGGAGGCATCCGGGGCGCAGGCGCCGCATCCTGCCCTGGACGTTTCGTCCCAAGCGCCCACCCCCAAGGACCGTCTCAAGCAGGCGTTCTCCTCGGAGATCCCGGCAAACGCGATGGATCGCGAGCGCCAGCCCGAGCCGGCCCCGATGTCGGTGATGGACGAGTACGAGCGCCACGAGCATCCCGTCTTCGCAGACGAAGGCCCCGTCGGGCAGCCGCGAATCAGGGTCGTCGGCGTCGGCGGCGCGGGCGTGAACGCCGTCAACCGCATGGTCGAGGCCGAGGTCGAGGGCGTCGAGTTCCTGGCGGTCAACACCGATCAGCAGTCGCTGCAGCAGTCCACGGCGGACATCACGCTGCACATCGGCGCGGAGATCACGCGCGGGCTGGGCTCGGGCTCGGACGCGAACGTCGGCCGGCAGGCCGCGATGGAGGACTACGACCGCGTCAAGGCGCTGCTGAAGGGCTCGGACATGATCTTCATCACCGCGGGCGCCGGCGGCGGCACCGGCACGGGCGCCGCGCCGATCGTGGCGCGGATCGCGCGCGAAGTCGGCGCGCTGACGGTCGCGATCGTGACCAAGCCGTTCGGCTTTGAGGGCTCGCGCCGCGGCGAGCAGGCCGAGCACGGCATCGATGCGCTGGCCGAGGAGGTGGACACGCTGATCGTCGTGCCCAACAACCGGCTGCTGAGTGTGCTCGACAAGCAGACCGCGATGGTCGAGGCGTTTCGCGTCGCCGACGACGTGCTGCGCCAGGGCGTGCAGGGCATCTCCGATCTCGTGACGCTGCCCGGGCTGATCAACCTCGACTTCGCCGACGTGCGCACGATCATGTCCGACGCCGGCAGCGCGCTGCTGGGCATCGGCATGGGCGCCGGCGGCGAGCAGCGCGCGGTCGACGCCGCGATGCAGGCGGTCGCCTCACCGCTGTTGGAAACCTCGATGGACGGCGCGCGCTCGATCCTGCTGTCGATCACCGGTGGGCGCGACCTGTCGCTGTGGGAGGTCAACGAGGCCGCCAAGGCGGTCTCGGAGGCGGCGCATCCGGACGCGAACATCATCTTCGGCGCGATGGTCGACGAGAAGCTCGACGACCAGGTCTGGGTCACCGTCGTCGCCACCGGCTACGGCGACGCCAAGCGCCAGATCGCGCGCGACGCCTCGGGTGGCCTGCGCGAGCCTGCGGGCGAACCGCGCGTGCGGCGCACCAGCGGGCCGCCGCGCCCGGCGCATGCCCAGCGCCGGGCCACACTCGCGGTGGACGAGCTGGAAGTCCCCGAGTTCATGCCCCGTGTCTGACGCACGTCAGCACTTCGCCATGCTGCGTCCTTACCGATTGGAGATCACGAGATCTCCAATCGGCCAGCACATGTGCAAAGCACGTTTCGCTCACTGCGTCCTCGGCCCTCCGGCACCCGTCACCGGCGCACATCAGACAGCGCACTGACTTTTCCAGGCGCTCAGCGTCCCATCGCGCGCCTGTGGTATCGCTCTGACATGAGCGATACGGCTGAGCACGGCGTTGTGGCCGCCGGGCACCCCGTGACGGCCCAGGCCGGGGCGGAGGTGCTGCGCGCCGGGGGCAACGCGGTCGACGCGGCGGTGGGGGCGATGCTGATGTCGTTCGCGGCCGAGCCGCTGCTGAGCGGGCTGGGCGCGGGCGGGCACATGCTCGTCGCGGGCGCCGGCGAGGAGCCGGCGGTGCTGGACTTCTTCGTGCAGGCCCCCGCGCGCCGTCAGGATGGCGGCGCGGTGGAGCTGGAGGCGGTGGACGTGTCGTTCGGGGACGCCGTGCAGGTGTTCTACATCGGCCCGGCCTCGTGCGGGGTCTACGGGACGCCGGCGGGCGTGTGCGCGGCGATCGAGCGCTGGGGGACGATGCCGCTGGCGCAGCTCACGGCTCCCGCCGCGCGGGCCGCGCGCGAGGGGGTGAGGCTGAACGCGGGGCAGGCCTACGTCGCCGAGATCCTCGCCGATCTGCTGACCTCCACGCCCGAGTGCGCCGCGCTGTGGGCGCCGCACGGGCGCGTGCTGGGCGAGGGCGAGCTGCTGCGCAACCCCGAGCTGGGGGACGCGCTGGAGCGGCTGGGCTCAGACGGGGCCGAGTCGTTCTATCGCGGCGACGTCGCGCGCGCGGTGTGTGAGTGGCTCACGCAGCGCGGGGGCTCGCTCAGCGCCACCGAGCTCTCCGCCTACCGCGCGATCGAGCGCGAGCCGGTGCGCGTGCGCTACCGCGATCGCACCGTCCTCACCAACCCTCCCCCCTCGGCGGGGGGCACGCTGCTGGCCTACTCGCTGGCGCTGCTCGACCGCGGCCCGCAGCCCCCGCCGCTTGAGGGTGTGCTCGCGGCGATGGAATCGGCGCAGTCAGAGCGCACCCCCGAGTTCGTGGAGGGGCTCGTCCAGGATGGGTTCCTGGAGCGGTTCCTGCAGGCGAAGCTCGGCTCCACGACGCACATCTCGGTGCTCGACTCCCGCGGGCGCGCGTGCAGCGTGACGTGCACGAACGGAGAGGGCTCGGGTGTGGTCGTGCCGGGCACGGGGATTCACGTCAACAATGTGATGGGCGAGGAGGATCTGAACCCGCTGGGCTTCCACCGCCACCCGGCGGGACGGCGGATGCCGAGCATGATGGCGCCCTCGGTCGTGCTGGACCCGGATGGCGCGGTCGAGCTGGTGCTCGGCAGCGCCGGCTCCAACCGCATCCGCTCGGCGATCCTGCAGACGATCGTGGGAGTGGTGGATCATGGTCTGGGCGCGCGCGAGGCTGTGGATGCTCCGCGGGTGCACGTCGAGGATCGGATCGTCTATCACGAGCCGGGCATCGACATGAGCGCCGTGCACGGGTCAGACCCCGACCGCGAGATCGTCCAGTTTCACGCGCTGAACCTGTTCTTCGGCGGCGTCCAGGCGGTGCACTGCGGCCCGGGCGCTCAGATAACGGGCGCGGGCGATCCCCGGCGCGGCGGCGTGGCGGTGAGCGCGTGAGGCTCGGACTCGGGCGCGCTTGCACTGGACCTGGCGGCGCGCGTTGCGGCGCGCGCGCGCGCGCGCGCCGGTCCTCGCCGGTCCTCCTCGCCTCGCCGGCGGTGGCGGTCGGTGCGGTGGCGGTCATCGTCCTGATCGCCGGGTGCGGTGGCGGAGTGGAGGCGCCCGACCTGTTCCTCATCGAACGCTCCGGCCCCGGGCCGCGGCTGACGCTGCTCGTCAACGAAGAAGGCGGGCTGCGCTGCAACGGCGGGCGCGAGCGGAAGCTGAGCGAGCCCCAGATCGTGCAGGCGCGCGCGCTCCAGGAAGAACTGAAGACGCCCGCCGGCGAACACGTCTCGCTGCCCGCGCGCGCGGGGTCGGTGTTCGGGTACTACCTGCGCGACGAAAACGGCAGCGTCTCCTTCGCGGACAACTCCGCCGACCAGCCCAAGGTGCTGCGCAACCTGGCTGTGTTCGTGCTGCAGCTCGCCCAGCAGAACTGCCGGCTGCCCCAGCCCGGGGCGTAGGCGCTCAGCCGTGGGGCGTGTGAGCGGTGATCATCAGGTTGTAGAAGATCGCCGGCGGCAGTCGTTGCTCGAGCAGGCGCCGGTCCAGCTCCTGCAGCAGCAGGTACCCGCGATACGCGTACTGGCGCCAGCCCCACGGCACGTCGCGCGGGTCGGCGGTCGCCTCCAGGGTGCGGTTGGTCCAGCCGAACCAGTTGGCCAGCAGCTCCTCGCCGCTGACGCGCACGTCCTCGAACCCCGCTCCCCGCGCGGCTCGCGACAGCTCGGCGGGGGCGAACGCGTGCACGTCCACGAACCCCTCCAGCGCCGCATCCGGCGCTCCGCCGTCGGCGGGCGGGGCGGGGCGAGCCCCGATCGCCCGGCGCCACAGCGGCGCGATCGCGCCCGCCGCGCGCTTGGGCACGCCCGCGAGCTTGTCGCCGTAGCGCGAGGGCTCCCCGGCAAACACGATCCTCCCGCCCGGCGCCAGCACGCGCGCGAACTCCGCGAACGCTCGCTCCAAGTCGGGGATGTGGTGCAGCACCGCGTGGCCGAACACCAGATCGAAACTGGCGTCTTCGAACGGCAGCTCCTCCGCGTCGGCGGGCTTCGTCTTCACTTTGAGGCCGAGCTGCCGGGCGTTGGCTGTGAGCGTCGCGAGCATACCCGGCGAGATGTCGCTGCACGTCGCCTGCCCGATCATCCCCGCCCGCAGCATGTTCAGCGTGAAATACCCCGTCCCCGCGCCGATCTCGAGCGTTCGCTCAAAGCGCTCGGGCGCGCCGGGACCAAGCGCCTTGCGCACCTTCGCGCTCACCTGTTCGAGCCCCAGATCGCCGAAGTCGATCCCCCACTTCGCGTCGTAGTGATCGGCGGCCACGTCGTGGTAGCGCGTGTTGACGTCGCGGATCTCCTCGGCTGTCATCGCGGGGGGTGGCATGGCGGGGGAGACCTTATACGGCCGGCCCGGGACCGGACGGGCTGGGACGGGCTACGCGGCCGCGGGCAGCCACTCGGCCGGCAGCACGCCCGCCGGCACCTCGCCGACCATTGGCGGGAACCACTTCGTCAGCTTCGCCGCGGGGCGGTTCTCGATCAGGGGGCGCACGTCGCCGCTCGTGAGCAGCAGCCTGATCGTAGAGCCGATCTGCAGGTCAGCTGCGTTGGGTTTGTCCCCGCCGATCAGCCCGCCGGCGATCCAGCCGTCCACACGATCGAGCTGACCGGGCAGCGCCGCGATGTCTGCCCGTGCGGTCGCATCCTTCGCCCTGTTTTTGAACGCCATCAGCTTGGCCGTGAGCGGCATCGCCGGTCCCATCAGCGCGCGCGGGATCGGCAGGCGCGCGTCGCCGATGTAGCTCTCCATCGCATGCGGGCGGCGCAGGAACGCGACGTCGATGATCCGCCGCGGCACGCCCTGCAACACCTCGTCGCCCCAGCGCTCGGCCTCCAGCACGCGCGCGTAGCGCTCGTCCCCGGGCGGGGGCAGCAGGGGAGGGTCGGGCGCCAGCTCGTCCAGCCGGCGCATGATCGCGCGTGAGCCGACCAGCTTCTCGCCGTCGATCCGCATCCCCGGCACGGTGCTCCCGCCGTAGCGCAGCGGCCCGATCAGCATCTGGCTCATCGGCAGCAGATCGACGCGGTCGAACGCGATCCCCTTCAGGTTCAGCGCCGCTTCGACGGCCGCGCACGGGTGCGAGGCGGGCAGCACGTACAGCTTGGCGTTCATCCCGCCGCCACGCCGATCCCGATCCCGACTCCGGTTGCGCGCTTCTCGTCGTGCCTGTACGCCATGCCTCCCAGCATAATGCGTCGATCATGCTCCTGGTCGTCGACGTCGGCAACACCCAGACCCACTTCGGCGCCTACCGCGGCACGGAGCTGCTCGAGCACTGGCGCTTTGCCACCGTCCGCCAGTCGACCGCCGATCAGCTCGGCGCGGCGCTGCGCAACCTGCTCGGGCTGCGCAGCCTCGGCTTCGAGGACCTGGACGCTTCGATCGTTTCCTCGACTGTGCCCCAGATCGAGCCGGAGTGGACGGCGATGGCCGCCCGCTATCTCGGTCACGAGATGCACACCGTCGGCCCCGGCACCAGGACGGGCATGGCGATCCGCTACGACAACCCGCGCGAGATCGGCGCCGACCGGCTCGTCAACGCGGTCGCTCTGCGCGAGCGCTTCGGTGGCCCGGCCGTGTGCGTGGACTTCGGCACAGCGACGACGTTCGACGTCCTATCCGCCGAGGGCGACTACCTCGGCGGCGCGCTGATGACCGGCATCGAGATCTCCCTGGAAGCCCTCTCCGAGCGCGGCGCGCGCCTGCCCAAGATCGAGCTCGCACCGCCGCGCAGCGTGATCGGCAAGAACACGATCGACGCGATCCGCTCCGGCGTCGTGTTCGGCTACGCCGGCGCGATCGATGCGATCCTGCGGCGCCTCTACGACGAGCTGGGCGAGCGTGCCCCGGCGATCGCCACGGGCGGGCTCGCGTCGCTGGTGGTGCCCTACACCGAGGAGATCAGCGAGGTCGACGACCTGCTCACGCTCACCGGGTTGAGGTTGCTGCACGAGCGCAATTCTTGAGGGTGATACAGACAAAAAGGGCCGGGTGTTGTTATAAGAAATCTGGAGTGCGTCTAACTATAGTTATACGCAGTTCAAAAAGTACAACATTTTCCACGCTGGCTTTATGTCGCCACCCCGCCGGCAAGAGCCCCCGCCACCCCGCCGGCAAGAGCCCCCCATAATGGGATCCATGCCCCCCCAACTTACCGACCGTTGGATGCTTGGTCCCCTGGAGGTACCGAACCGCGTGCTGCTGGCGCCGCTGGCGGGGATCGGCAACTGGTTCGTGCGCCTGCAGGCCGCTCGCTACGGCGCCGGGATGACCATCTCGGAGATGGTCTCCTCGCACGCGATCCACTACGGCAACGAGCGCACGTGCGTGGAGATGCTGCGCATTCATCCCGACGAGCGCGCCCCCCGCGACGCCGGTGGGAACGGCGACTCGGGCGCTCCAGCCGGTGACCTGCCCAGGCCGGTCTCGATCCAGCTGTTCGGGGAGGACCCCGCCGTCATGCGCTCCGCAGCCGCCCACGTGGCCGTCGCCACGACGGCTGACGCGATCGACATCAACATGGGCTGCCCCGTGCCCAAGGTCCGCAAGAGCGGCGCCGGCGCCGCTCTGCTCGACGACCCCGACCTGGCCGTCACCGTGACGCGCGCGGCGCGCGGGGGGACGGTGGACGCTGGTCGTGAGCTGCCGATCACCGTCAAGCTGCGCTCCGGCCTGCGTCCTGGCGAGGAGAGCGGGTTTGCCCTCGCCCATCGCCTAGTGGAAGAGGCGGGCGCCGCCGCGATCGCGTTCCATCCCCGCTCGGCGGCCGTTCACCACAAGGGTCAGCCGGATTACGAGCTCGTCGCGCGCCTGGTGCAGTCATTGCCGGCGCCCGTGATCCTGACGGGCGGCCTCGGCGACGCCGCCCGCGCGCGCGAGGCGTTCGCCGCGACGGGCGCGGCCGCGGTGATGCTCGCGCGCGGGTCGCTGGGCAACCCCTGGCTGTTCCGGGCGCTGCTGTCCGGCGAGGGCGAGGGTCGGAATGAGCCCCAACCCACGCGCACAGAGGTCCTGGACGAGCTGCAGTGGACGATCGACCGCGCCGTCGAGCACCTCGGCGAGCCTCGCGCGACCCGGTACCTGCGCAAGTTCTACCCGTGGTACGTGGCACGCCTCGGGCTCGACCCCGCCACGGCCAAGCGCCTGGGCGAGTCGTTGCAGACGGTCCCGACGCTGGACGCGGCGCGGGGGCTGTTGGAGCTCGATCGGACGCCGGCACTCGCGCTCGCCTGAGCGCGCACACAATCCCGCGCCACGCCGGCCACGCCCGCCCACGCCGAAGCCGTCCAAGATCACCGGTGCCGTCCGATACGCCGCCGACACCATCGGCCATGCAGGGCGGACAATTCTCAGACGGCCGGCCCGGGTAAGCGGATTTTCCGGCCGTCTGAGAATGCCGCCCTGCTCGGCTATACTGCTGCGCTCGCCGCTGCCCAGCGGGGGGCAAAACTCCCGCTCAGGAGCGGGATTTTTGCGTTATCGCCCGGCAACCACGAACCCCGATTGAGGGTCACAGCATGCAGAAGGACGTCATCCTCACCCCCGAAGGCCTGAACAAGCTGAACGACGAGCTGCAGCAGCTGTCCACGACCAAGCGCCGCGAGATCGCCGAGCGCATCAAGGAGGCGCGCGAGTTCGGGGACATCTCCGAGAACTCCGAGTACGACGACGCCAAGAACGAGCAGGCGATGATCGAGAGCCGCATCCTGCAGCTGCAGGAGAAGCTGCGCATGGCGACTGTGATCGAGACCAAGGACATCTCCACCGACGTCGTCCAGGTCGGCTCGGTCGTGCACGTCAAGGACGAAAAGACGGGCAAGTCGGTCAAGTACACGATCGTCGGCTCCGCCGAGGCCAAGCCGTTGGAGAACAAGCTCTCCAACGAGTCCCCGGTTGGGCGGGCCCTGATCGGGCACAAGCGCGGCGAGACCGTTGCCGTCAAGGTCCCGCGCGGACCGGCGCGCAAGCTGAAGATCACCAAGATCGACGTCGGCCTCAAGTAGCCTTCGCCGCTGTGAGCGGAGGAACCGAGGACGAGCGTGCTCAGGGCGCGGACGATGGTCACACGCCCGAGGAGGAGCGTGCTCGGAGCGCGGACGACACTACCGCGCGGCCCCGGGAGGGCACCAGGCATGGTCTGCCCGAGCTGATCGCCGAGCGCCGCGCCAAGGCCCAGCGCCTGCGCGAGGAGCTCAAGGACGATCCCGCCGGCGTTTCCGTACGCGTTCCCGGACGTCGGAGCCCGATTGCGAGCATCCTCGAGGCATACGAGCACCTCGCCACAGGCGAGGAGACCGAGGACGCCCACCGCGTGGCCGGGCGCATCGCCGCCCGCCGGGAGTCCGGCAAGATGGCGTTCCTCGACCTCGTCGATCGCACCGGCAAGATCCAGCTGCACGCCCGTCTAGACGTGCTCGGCGCTGAGGCCTTCGCGCGCATCGTCTCGCTCGACATCGGCGATCTGATCGGCGTCGACGGCGCCGCGCTGCGCAGCCGCCGGGGCGAGATCTCGCTGCGGGTCGACGGCTTCCAGGTGCTCGCCAAGGCGCTGCGCCCGCCTCCCGACAAGCACCACGGACTGACCGACGTGGAGACAAGGCTGCGCCGGCGCGAGCTCGACCTGATCGCCAATGAGGATGTTCGCGGGCTGTTCATCGACCGCGCGCGGATCGTCTCGGCGGTGCGCTCCTATCTGGACGAGAACGGGTTCGTCGAGGTCGAGACGCCGGTGCTGCAACCGTTGTACGGGGGCGCGCTGGCGCGGCCGTTCACGACCCATCACAACGAGCTCGACCGCGACCTGTACCTGCGGATCGCTACCGAGCTGTATCTCAAGCGCCTGATCGTGGGCGGCCTGGAGCGCGTGTATGAGCTGGGCAAGGACTTCCGCAACGAGGGTGTCTCGCACAAGCACAACCCCGAGTTCACGATGGTCGAGTTCTACGAGGCCTACGCGGATTACGGTGTCGAGGCCGGGCGCCTTGAACAGCTCGTGCGCCAGGCCGCGGCGGCGGTCGACTACGCCGGCGAGCTGAACTTCCGGTCCCCGTGGAGGCGCGTCACCTTCGCCGAGGCGATCGCTGAGAAGACCGGCATCGACGTGCTCGCGCATCGCGACGTCGAGCAACTCAGCGCGGCCATCGCCGGGCTGGACCTCGACGTGCAGATCAACGGGGAGGAGTGGTTTCAGCTGGCCGACGACCTGCTCTCCAAGCTCGTCGAGCCGGCTCTGCTCCAGCCCACGTTTGTGACCGACTACCCCGTCGAGCTCTCGCCGTTCGCGCGCGAGCATCGCTCCCAGCCCGGACTGGTCGAGCGCTGGGAGGCGTTCGCCGGGGGCATGGAGATCGCGAATGCCTTCAGTGAGCTGATCGATCCGGATGCGCAGCGCAAGCGCTTCGAGGCCCAGCGGCGGCTGGAGACACTCGGCGAGGAGGACGTTCAGCCCTATGACGAGCTGTTCGTGCAGGCCCTGGAGCAGGGGATGCCCCCCGCGGGCGGCGTCGGGCTGGGCATCGACCGCCTCGTGATGCTACTGACAGGGCGGCAGTCGATTCGCGAGGTCATCCTGTTCCCGGCGCTGCGCACCTGATCAGCGAGGACCCGGCGAGCCGGTTGGTAGACTGCGCTGGAAGCGTCGATGAGACGACATAGCACTTGAGGCTCCGTCCTCGCAGGAAGGAATACACCATGTTCGAGCGATTTACAGAACGGGCCCGGCAGGTGGTCGTTCTCGCGCAGGAGGAGGCGCGAACGCTCAAGCACAACTACATCGGCACCGAGCACATCCTCCTGGGGCTCCTGCGCGAGGAGGAGGGCCTCGCGGCGCGCGTGCTGGAGTCCCTCGACATAACGGTCGAGCGGGTGCGCGCGCAGGTCGTGCGGATCGTCGGCTCCGGCGAGGAGGTCACCTCCGGGCAGATCCCGTTCACGCCGCGCGCGAAGAAGGTGCTCGAGCTCGCCCTGCGCGAGGCGCTCAGCCTCGGGCACAACTACATCGGCACCGAGCACATACTGCTCGGCCTCGTGCGCGAGAACGAGGGCGTCGCCGCGCGCATCCTGCTCGACTTCGATGCCGACTCCGAGAAGATCCGCAACGAGGTCATCCGCATGCTCTCCGGCCCCGGCGGGCGCCGCCAGGGCGCGGGGGCGGGCGCCGGCTCCGGCGGCCCGAGTCCGGCCGAGGGCAAGAAGTCATCGAAGCTGCTCGACCAGTTCGGACGCAACCTGACCAAGCTCGCAGCCGAGGGCAAGCTCGACCCGTGCGTGGGCCGCGAGACGGAGATCGAGCGGATCATGCAGATCCTCTCGCGCCGCACCAAGAACAACCCGGTGCTGGTCGGCGAGCCCGGCGTGGGCAAGACCGCGGTGGTCGAGGGCCTGGCCCAGCGGATCACCAGCTCCGAGGTTCCCGAGCTGCTGAAGAACAAGCAGATCTACACGCTCGACCTGGCCGCCCTCGTCGCCGGCTCCAAGTACCGCGGAGAGTTCGAGGAGCGGCTGAAGAAGGTGATGAAGGAGATCACCCAGCGCGGGGACATCATCCTGTTCATCGACGAGCTTCACAACCTGGTGGGCGCCGGCGCGGCCGAGGGCGCGATCGACGCCGCCTCGATCCTCAAGCCCGCTCTGGCCAGAGGCGAGCTGCAGACAATCGGCGCTACCACGCTGGACGAGTACCGCAAGTACCTGGAGCGCGACTCCGCCCTGGAGCGCCGCTTCCAGAAGATCACCGTCGAGGAGCCCTCGATCGACCAGACCGTCGAGATCCTCAAGGGGCTGCGTGATCGCTATGAGCAGCACCACAAGGTGCAGATCACCGACGAGGCGCTGCGCGCGGCCGGCGAACTGGCCAGCCGCTACATCTCCGACCGGTTCCTCCCCGACAAGGCGATCGACCTGATCGACGAGGCCGCCTCGCGGATGCGCATCAAGTCGATGACCTCGCCGCCGGCCAACCGCGAGCTGGAGGGCGAAGTCGAGTCCACCCGCCGCGACAAGGAGGCCGCGATCGAGGCCCAGGAGTTCGAGAAGGCGGCCGCGCTGCGCGACCAGGAGCGCAAGCTCACCAACAAGAAACGCGAGCTCGAGGAAGAGTGGGAAGCCGGCGAGTCCGGCGAGCGCCCGTCGATCGGCGAGGAGGAGATCGCCGACATCGTCTCGATGTGGACCGGCATCCCCGTGTTCAAGCTGACCGAGGCCGAGACCCAGAAGCTGATGCGCATGGAGGAGGAACTGCACAAGCGCGTGATCGGCCAGCATCCCGCGATCGAGGTCATCTCCAAGGCGATCCGCCGCTCGCGCGCCGGCCTGAAGGACCCCAAGCGCCCGACCGGCTCGTTCATCTTCCTGGGCCCCTCCGGCGTGGGCAAGACCGAGCTCGCGCGCACCCTCGCCGAGTTCCTGTTCGGCGACGACGACGCGATGATCCGCATCGACATGTCCGAGTACATGGAGAAGCATGCCGTCTCGCGCCTGGTCGGCTCGCCCCCGGGCTACATCGGCTACGACGAGGGCGGCCAGCTGACCGAGGCCGTGCGGCGCAAGCCCTACTCGGTGCTGCTGCTGGATGAGATCGAGAAGGCCCACCCGGACGTGTTCAACATCCTGCTGCAGATCCTCGAGGACGGCCGCCTGACCGACGCCCAGGGGCGCACGGTCGACTTCAGGCACGCGATCGTGATCATGACCTCGAACATCGGCGCGGCGGAGATCGCGCGCAACACGCCGCTCGGGTTCGCCGTGTCCGACGACGAGACGGGCATCACCTACGACGACATGAAGAACCGCATCATGGGCGAGCTCAAGAAGGTCTTCCGCCCCGAGTTCCTCAACCGCATCGACGACGTGATCGTCTTCCACAAGCTGCAGAAGGACGAGATCCGCCAGATCGTCGAGCTGCTGCTCCTGCGCATCCGCGAGTCGATGGCCGACCGCGAGCTGCAGCTCGAGCTGACCGATCCCGCCAAGGACCTGCTCGTCGAGAAGGGCTGGGACCCGTCGATGGGCGCACGCCCGTTGCGTCGCGCGATCCAGCGCTACATCGAGGACCCGCTCGCCGACTTCGTGCTGCGCGAGCAGCTAACCCCGGGCGCGACCGTCGTCATCGATCCCGCCCCCGAGGGCGAGGAGAACGAGGTGCGCCTGACGATCGTCAAGCCCAAGCGCCAGAAGACCCCCGTCGCCGTCGGCGCGGGCGAGGGCGCGACGGGGGACCCCGATGGCGACGGCGACGGCGTGCCGGGGCTCCTCGACGGCGTGCCCGTGTCCGAGCCCGAGCCCGAGCCCGAGCCGGACCCCCCCGCCGAGTCCTAGTGCGTATCTCAAAGACCCTTGCGCCGGGTCTTTGAGGGCTCGGAGAGCCGTTTCAGAAAGCCGTCTCAGGGAGCCGTCCCCGCCTGCGCGTAGTCTCGGCCGATGGCTCGAGACACGACCGTTCACGCCTGCACCGAGTGCGGGCACCAATCCCCCCAGTGGCACGGGCGCTGCCCCGGCTGCGAAGCGTGGGGGACGCTCGTGCAGGAACGTGCCCCGGGCGCGGGCGCCCACGCCCAGGCCGGCAGGGGCCGCCGCGGCGGCACTGCGCGCGCAGGACGCCAGACCGGCGCCGCGGGCGAGGCCCCGGGCACCCCACGGCCCCTGCGCGAGGTGGCGCCCGCCGCGACCGCACGACTGTCCACGGGCATCGGCGAGCTCGATCGCGTGCTCGGCGGGGGCCTCGTGCCCGGCTCGCTCGTACTGCTGGGCGGCTCGCCGGGGATCGGCAAGTCGACGCTCACGAACATGGCGCTCGGCAACCTCGCCCGCGCGGGGCACGACACGCTGTATGTGAGCGGCGAGGAGTCCGCCGAGCAGGTCCGGCTGCGCGCCGAGCGCCTTGTGTTGGATCCGGCGGACCCCGTCCCCGGCCGCCACGCCCTGGATGTGCCGATCCTCGCCGAGACAGACCTCGACGCGGTGCTCGACACGCTCGCCGCGTACGCGCCCAAGGTGTGCGTGATCGACTCCGTGCAGACGCTGCGCGCGGGGGATCGACCGGGTTCCGCCCCCGGCGCGATGGGTCAGGTGCGCGAGGTGACCGGCCGGATCATGGAGCTGGCCAAGGAGCGCGGGATCGCGGTCGTGCTCGTCGGGCACGTGACCAAGGACGGCGCGCTGGCCGGCCCGCGCGTGCTCGAGCATCTGTGCGACTGCGTGCTGCAGTTCGAGGGCGAGCGCGAGCGTCCCTATCGCGAGCTGCGCTCGCTGAAGAATCGCTTCGGCTCGACCAACGAGGCGGGCCTGTTCGAGATGCGCCAGGGCGGGCTGGTGGAGGTGCTCGACGCCTCCGCGCGATTCGTCGCACAGGCCACGCGCGCTCCCGGGAGCGTGGTGCTGGCGGCGATGGAGGGCTCCCGGCCGCTGCTCGTGGAGGTCCAGGCGCTCGTGGCGCCATCCGAGCTCGAGCAGCCGCGCAGGGTCGTCTCGGGCCTGGATCGCAACCGCATGGCGCTCGTGCTGGCGATCCTCGGCCGTCACGGGGGTGTCGCGCTGGGCGGCTCGGACGTGTTCGTCAACGTTGTCGGCGGCGTGCGCGTGGAGGAGCCCGGCTGCGATCTCGCGGTCGCGCTGGCGGTGGCGAGCGCCGCTCGGGGTGTGGCGATCGCAGGCTCCGCCGCCGAGGGCGCCGCAGGCGGCGCCTCGGGGACGCCCAGGGCGTGCTTCGGCGAGCTCGGGCTGACGGGTGAGCTGCGCTGGGTCGGTCACCCCGAGCGCCGCCTGGCGGAGGCCGCCAAGCACGGGCTGAGCGCCACGATCGCGCCGTCGGAGAGCGGCGCCGGCGCGTTCGAGGTCGGGACGCTGCGCGAGGCTCTGGCGGGCGCGCTGCCGGCCGGAGAACCCGGGCAGCGGCCGCTCACCGTGCTCGCGACCGGACAGCGCCAATCAGTATCGCTATAGTATTTACTGATGGAATAGCGAGGAGAATGTTGTTATGAAAATTTGACAATACGTACTGCAATGGTTATACGCAGTTGAAAAGAACAAGGTCTCTCACGCCAGCTTTATCTTTGGCGCTGGCTTCATAGGGATCCGCCCCGCGACAGCACAAACTCAGAGCGACGGGTTCTGAAGCGCGCACTCTCAGGCAGGGAGCGGCTTAATAACGGCCGAATGCCCTAAAATGGGCCGTTGTGGCTCCAAGATCCGGCGAAGAGTTCGACACAGAAACGCGACCGGAGCCGGGGCTGATGAAGGCGCTGGAGATGATCGCGCCGGGCACCGCTCTGCGCGAGGGCATCGAGAGCATCCTGCACGCTCGCACGGGCGGGCTGATCGTGATCGGCGAGCCCGAGGAGCTCAGCTTCCTGAACTCCGGCGGGATCAAGCTCGAGATCGACTACACCCCCGCGTTCCTGTACCAGGTCGCGAAGATGGACGGGGCGATCATCCTCAACGCCAACGCCACGAAGATCGCGATGGCCAACGTCCAGCTGATGCCCGACCCGACGATACTGTCGCACGAGACGGGCACCCGCCACCGCACGGCCGAGCGCGTGTCCAAGCAAACCGACGCGCTCGTGATCGCCGTCTCCCAGCGGCGCGAGGTCGTGTCGGTGTATGTGGACGGCGTCAAGTACATCCTCGCCGACATCCCCGTGGTGCTGGCCAAGGCCAACCAGGCGCTGGCCACGCTCGACAAGTACCGCACGCGCCTGGACCAGGTCTCCACGCGCCTGACAGCGCTGGAGTTCGAGGGCGGGGCGACGCTGCACGACGTGCTCACGGTGCTGCAGCGCTCGGAGCTGGTCACGCGCATGGCCGTGGAGATCGAGCGCTACATCGTCGAGCTCGGCTCGGAGGGACGCTTGATCGAGATGCAGCTGGAGGAGACGATGGTCGGCGCCGCGGCCGAGAAGGCGGCGCTCGTGCGCGACTACCTGTCCAGCTACTCCGACGAGGCGTTCGCGCTGGCGCTGGAGGAGATCGGGCGACTCGCCCATCAGGACCTGCTCGACTTCGGCCGCCTCGCCGAGCTGCTGGGGTATGACCGCAAGCTGAACACGCTCGACTACCCGGTCTCGCCGCGCGGCTACCGCGTGCTGGGGCGCATCCCCAGGCTGCCGAGGCTCGTCGTGAGTCAGATCGTTGTCGAGTTCGGGGGGCTGGACGAGCTGCTGGCCGCGACCGACTCGGAGCTCGAGGCGGTCGAGGGCGTGGGGGAGATCAGGGCGAAGGACATCCGCGAGGGGCTGCGCCGGCTGCAGGAGATCAACCTCGTGGACCGCTACTTGCAGACTTGACCCGGGCCGCCCGCAGGGCAGGCCGCATCAATCAAAGGAGGACACCATTCCCGTACAAGCAATCGAGGCCCCATCCACAGACGTCGGCTCGGAGGAGTCGGCCGAGTTGCTGCTTGAGCAGATCGAGGCCACACGTGAAGTGGAGCTGATCGAGTTCGAGCTCGGCGACAACGTCGTCTACCCGCACCACGGCGCAGGCAAGGTGGAGTGCAAGGAGGAGATGGAGATGCTCGGTGAAACGCGCGAGTATCTGACGATCAAGATCCTCCACAACGACATGACGGTCAAGGTGCCGACCGAAAACGCGGCGCTCGCCGGTCTGCGCAGGGTGATCGACGAGGAGACCGTCAAAAAGGTTCTGGACGTGCTCCAAGACGAAGTCTCGGAGATGCCCAAGAACTGGAACCGCCGGTTCAAGCACAACCGCGACAAGATCAAGACCGGCGACATCTACGAGCTCGCGGAGGTCGTGCGCAACCTCGCGCTGCGCGAGTCCGAGAAGGGCCTGTCGACCGGCGAGAAGCAGATGTTCACCAGGGCCAAGAAGATCCTCGCCTCCGAGCTGATGTATGCGCTCGACAAGGACGAGGACGATGCCGAGGGCTATCTGGACGAGCTGCTCGCGGGCGGTGCGTCCTGCGGCCAGACGGCCGTGGCGGTCGAGTAGACGAGGCTCTCACGCACGCGGCAGTTGTCCTCGATCGGCGCCTGCCGCGTGCGCGAAAGCCAGCTTTCGGAGACCACGATGGCCGTTGCTCTGATCGTTGCCGCCGGTGACGGCGAGCGCCTGGGCGCCGGACGTCCCAAGGCGCTCGTCGAGCTCGCCGGCCGTTCGCTGCTTGCGTGGAGCGTCGATCTGATGCTCGGCTGCGACGGGGTGCAGCGCGTCGTGGTCGCGCTCCCACCCGGGGTGCCCGCGCCCGCGGGCACGGTTGGCGTGCAGGGCGGGTCTGTGCGCTCGGAGTCGGTCGCGCGCGCGCTGGCGGCGGCCGGGGCTGCCAGGGTTGGCGGGGCTGCTGGGGCTGGCGGGGATGCCGGGGCTGCTGGGGTTGGCGGGACTGGCGGGGACCTGGTCGTCGTGCACGACGCGGCCCGGCCGCTGGCCTCGGTGGAGCTCGTGCAGCGGACGATCGCTGCGCTCGCCGGCGATTCCGGCGTGGGGGTGGACGGCGCGATCGCCGCCGTGCCGGTGTCTGACACGGTCAAGCGCGTGGGCGAGGACGGGGTCGTGTCCGAGACGCTCGATCGCTCGGCGCTGTGGGCGGTGCAGACGCCGCAGGTGTTTCGCAGGACGGCCCTGGAGCGCGCGCTGGACGTGCCCGCGGAGATCTTGGCGGCGGCGACGGACGACGCCTGGCTGGTGGAGCGGATGGGGGGCCGGATCGTGGTCGTGCCGGGCGAGAGCGCGAACCTGAAGATCACCACCCCGCTGGACCTGGCGCTGGCCGAGCTGCTGGTCGCCCGCCGGCCTGCTTGAATCGCCTTGCGATGCTCACCGACTACCACCTGCACCTGCGCCCCGACGAGCTGAGCGCCCGCGCGCGGGACCACTTCACCGAGGCCAATGTCGCGCGCTACCGCGCGGTCGCCGGCGAGCGCGGGATCGCCGAGCTGGGCGTGTCCGAGCACGTCTACCGGTTCGAGCAGGCGCTCACCGTCTGGCAGCACCCGTTGTGGAGCGAGTTCGCGACCGACGACCTCGACGCCTACTGCGAGTTCGTCCGCACCGCCACCGACCTGCGACTCGGCATCGAGGCCGATTTCGTTCTCGGCGCCGAGAACCGCACGGCCAACCTGCTGGACGGCCACGACTTCGACTACGTCGTCGGCTCGGTCCATTTTCTGCGCGAGGAGTCGATCGACATGGACGACTGCTCCGTCTGGGATTCGAACCCCGCTCACCCCCACAGCGCCGAGCAGATCTGGGAGCGCTACTTCCACACGCTCGCCGCCGCCGCGCGCAGCGGCCTGTTCGACATCCTCGCCCATCCCGACCTGATCAAGGTGTGGGGGCCTGCCCACCCGGACCGGCCCATGCCCGAGGGCGATCTGCGCCGCTACTACGAGCCCGCGATCGAAGCCATCGCCGAAACCCAGATCGCGGTCGAGGTGTCCACGGCGGGCCTGCGCAAGCCGGTCCATGAGCTGTATCCCGCCCAGGCGTTCCTGGAGATGTGCGTCGATGCCGGGGCGCCGGTCGCGCTCTCCAGCGACGCCCACCGGCCGCAGGACGTCGGCGCCGACTACGACCAGGCGCTGGAGCTGCTCGACCGCGTCGGGATCACCGAGCTGTGCGTGTTCGAGCGGCGCACACGCCGACTTGAGCCGATCGGGGACCGCGTGGGCGCGCGTGAGGGCGCGCAATGAGCCGCCTGACCGGCATCGGCTATGACACCCACCGCCTCGCGGCCGGTCGCAGGCTGATCCTCGGCGGCGTCACGATCCCCAATGAGCGGGGCCTGGACGGTCACTCCGACGCCGACGTGTTGACTCACGCGGTGATCGACGCCCTGCTCGGCGCCGCCGGCCTGGGGGACATCGGCGAGCACTTCCCCGACTCCGAGGAGCGCTGGCGCGACGCTGACTCGATCGGGCTGCTGGCGATGGTCGTGGCCCTCCTCGTCGATGCCGGCCTGGAGATCGTCAACGTCGATTGCACGGTCGTCATGGAGGCACCCAGGCTCGGCCCGCACAAGCAGGCGATCCGCGCGCGCCTGGCCGGCACGCTGGGCCTGAGCGAGGCGCGCGTCAACGTCAAGGCGAGCACCGGCGAGGGGATCGGGTTCGTCGGGCGCGGCGAGGGCGTCGCGGCGCTGGCCACCGCCGGTCTGCGTCAGGCCGACTGACAGCCGTCGAGACCGCCCCAGCGGCCTCACACCAGTTGTCAGTCAAGGCACGGGATGAAGACCGTTCCACAGCTCAATCCCTCACCAACTGCCGGTGGATCACGTCCCTCAACTTGACCGCAGCTTGGTATCACACCCCGCATTTCCAGCGCCCGCCATGGGCGGCGCCCGCTAGGGTTGCCCGGCGATGCGCGAGATTCGCCTGCACGACACCCGCAGCGACCAGCTCGTGCAGCTGCGCCCGCGCGATACGGGGCGGGTTGGGATATACGCGTGCGGACCGACCGTGTACAGCCGCATCCACATCGGCAATGCCCGCCCGTATGTGGTGTTCAGCCTGCTGGCGCGGTTTCTCGCCCACGAGGGCTATGAGACGACGCTCGTCATCAACATCACAGATGTCAACGACAAGATCTACGACGCCGCCCGCGCGCAGTCACGCCCGAGCGCCGAGCTGGCGGCGGAGATGACCGCGCACTACATGGCCGACACCGAGACGCTGGGTCTCGGGCGCCCCGACCACGAGCCGCTGGCCTCGCGGACGATGGGTCCGATCGTCGACCACATCGCCGCGCTCGTTGAGTCCGGGCACGCCTATCCGGCCGGCGGTGACGTGTACTTCCGCGTGCGCTCGGACGAGGGTTACGGCAGCCTGTCCCACCGGCGCCTCGACGACATGGATCAGGGCGAGGATGAATCTGGTCCCCACCCACCCGCCGAGCGCAAGGAGGACCCCCTCGACTTCGCCCTGTGGAAGGCGCACAAGCCGGGCGAGGACACGGTCTGGGAGTCCCCCTGGGGTCCGGGCCGGCCCGGCTGGCACATCGAGTGCTCGGCGATGGCCGAGCAGTTCTTGGGCATCGGGTTCGACATCCACGGCGGGGGCTCGGACCTGGTGTTTCCCCACCATGAGAACGAGGCGGCCCAGACCCGCGCCGCCCGCGGGCAGGAGCTCGCGCGGGTCTGGATGCACAACGGCATGATTCAGTTCACCGGCGAGAAGATGGCCAAGTCGGTCGGCAACATCGCCCCGTTGCACGAGGTCATCGAGCGCTACGGCCGCGACGCCGTCGTCATGTATCTGGCGTCCGGTCACTACCGCCAGCCGCTGGCGTTCTCGCCCTCGGAGCTCGACGACGCCGATCGCAGGGTTCATCGCATCCGCGACGCGCTGCGCCGCCTTGAGTCCGACAGGCCCAGCCCGCCGGACATGGCTCAGCACAAGCAGGCGTTCTTCGCTGCCCTGGCCGAGGACTTCAACACGCCCAAGGCGCTGGGGTCGCTGTTCGAGTGGGTGCGCGAGGCCAACCGGCGCGAGACCGGCGTGGGGGATGCCGATCTGCGCGAGATGCTGGACGTGCTGGGGCTGGGCGAGCTGACGCCGGTGGAGTCGGTGGGTGACGTCGCCGCGATCGATCCCGAGGCGGTGGCGCTGCTGGAGCAGCGCGAGCGGGCCCGCGGCGAGCGCGACTTCCAGACCGCGGACCGTCTGCGTGTGCAGCTGCGCGCGCGGGGCTGGGAGATCCGCGACGGCCCCGCCGGCCCTGAGCTGATCCCGGCCGCCGGGCAATGACGACGGTGGGGCGGCCTGACGCGATGGTCCACGAGGATTGCGACGCTGAGCTTGTCCCCACACGGGATCGGCGCGCACCGTGATCCTCTACGGGCGCAACGCGGTTCGCGAGGCGCTGCGCGGGCGGCGCGCGAAGAGCATCGGCGAGGTATGGGCGACGCAGGCCACCGCGCGCGAGCCGTGGCTCAGAGGCGTGCGGGTGCATGCGAGCTCGGCCACGGACATCGAGCGCCACTGCGGCTCATCTGCGCACCAGGGCGTGTGCGCGCAGGCGGGCGGCTACCCGTACGTGTCCGCCGATGAGCTGCTGCTCGCCGGGCCCGAGCCGCTGGTGGTGGTGCTGGATGAGGTGCAGGACCCCCAGAACCTCGGCTCGATCTGCCGCACCGCCGAGTGCGCCGGATGCAGTGGCGTTGCGATCCCCGAGCGCCGCGCGGCCGAGGTGACCCCGGCGGCGTGCAAGGCCTCGGCCGGGGCGGTCGAGCACCTGAGGATCGCACGCGTGCGCAACGTCGCCGACTTTCTCGAGCAGGCGCGCGCGGCGGGGTGCTGGTGCTACGGAGCGAGCGCCGAGAGCGCCGAGAGGGCCAGGAACTCGAGGAGTCCCAGGAGTGCTGAGAGCGCCGCGAGCGCATGCGGTGGGCGCAACGATGGCACGCCCGCCCGGGCGCCGATCCCGTACGACGCGCCCGACTATCGCGGTGCCGGGGTCGTGCTGGTGCTCGGCAGCGAGGGCCGCGGCCTGCGCCCGCGGGTGGCGAAGGCGTGCGATGAGCTGATCGCGCTGCCGCTGCGCGGGCGCGTGGAGTCGCTGGGCGTGAGTGCCGCCGCGGCGGCCATTCTGTATGAGATCTTGCAGCAGCGGGGAGGCGATACTTGACAACGCTCCATAACTGTGCAACTCTCGCGCTCACATAACGCTGAACCTAAGGTTCAGCTATCAAGCATTGGCGCCAGGGGAGGAGTGCGCCACTGAGCAAATTTGGACTGTCCGCCATCGGCGGAGAGTCCCGAGAAAGGATCTGCTCGTGGCACTGAGAATCTCCCGTAACCCTAACTCTGAGGTCAAGGTTGATGATGGCTTTCTGATCGCGCTGGCCAAGCAGGGCGATCGCAACGCGTACGACCGTCTGGTCAAGCGCTACCACGGATTCGTGCGCCTGAAGGCCTCGTCGTACTTCCTGGCCGGTGGCGACTCCGACGATCTCATCCAGGAGGGACTGGTCGGCCTGTACAAGGCGATCCGCGACTTCCGCACCGACCGCGAGTCGAGCTTTCGCAACTTCGCCGAGCTGTGCATCACGCGCCAGATCATCACGGCCGTGAAGACGGCGACCCGCAACAAGCACACGCCGCTGAACCAGTACGTCTCGTTCTCCTCGACCCCGGCGGCGGCCGGCGAGGACGTGCCGACGCTCGACCAGATGCTGCCCGGCCCGACCGTGCACGACCCCGTCAACCAGGTGATCTCCTCCGAGGAGCTGCGCTCGCTGGTCGGATGCCTGTCGACCGCGCTGTCAGAGCTGGAGAGCCGAGTGCTGGGGCTGTATCTGGACGGCTACTCCTACGAGCAGGTCGGCGAGCGGCTGGCGTGCGACACCAAGACGGTGGACAACGCGCTGCAGCGCGTCAAGCGCAAGGTCGGCGCGCACCTGGAGGCGCGGGCGGTGGCCGCATGAACGCGTCATTCGACAGCCAGGCAGCGGAGTTGGAGGCGGTCGTGGCCGTGGCCAGGGCCTGGTGGCTGGGGCTGATTGTCGGCCTCGTCACGCTGATCGGCGGCATCGTGCTGATCGCCTATCCCGGTCCCACGCTGACGGTGATCGCGCTGCTGGTGGGCATCGAGCTGCTGATCGGCGGGATCTTCCTGATCGTCGCCGCGTTCGGCCATCCGGCCGGCTCGCGGGTCGGTCCGGTGCTCGGCGGCGCTTTGGCGGTGATCGCCGGGCTGATCGTGTTACGTCATCCGAGCGGCAGCGTGCTCGTCGTTGCGCTGGCGGTCGGCATCTACCTGATCCTCGCCGGAGTGCTGCGCCTGGTGGGCGCCGTGGAGGCGAGCGAGGGTCGTGGCTGGCTCATGCTGGCCGCGCTGGTCGACCTGGCGCTCGGGATCGTGATCGTGTCCTGGCCGGAATTCGGGATCACGACGCTGGCGATAGTGCTCGGCATCATGTTGATCGTGCGCGGCCTGGCATCGGTCGTGGTTGCTTTTGCGCTTCGCGCCGCCGGGCGCGAGCTGTCGGCCCCGCCCGGCCCGTGATCACGTAGGCTGCGTCGCGGGGGAGCCCGGCATAGCGGAAGCCGGCTGCTCGGCCGGGATACCGCGACTGAACAGCAGCGCGATCGCCGCGATGACCGCCAGAACAGCGAGCGACGAGCGCAGTGCGCCCAGGCGCGCGGTCTCGTTCTCTGACACGATCGCAGCGGTCGCCTCGGCGCTCGTTTCCGCCTGCCGCAGGGCGCTTTCGAGCTGGGCGTCGGAAGCGAACGGGATGCCGCCGGCCAGCTGCACCGAGGCCTTCGATTTGACGTCGGCGGGCACCGCCGCGTTCTGCTGAACGCCCGTCAGCAACGATGTGCTCAGGGCGGCGATCAGCACCGCGCCGGACAGCGCCGTGCCGATCGAGGCGCCGAGGTTGGTGACCGTGTTCTGCAGGCCGCCCACCTCGCCGCTCTGCTCGTCGGCCACCGAGGAGACGGTGACGCTCCCGAGCTGGGAGGCCAGCGCCCCGATCCCCAGGCCGGCGAGCAGCATCGGCCCGATCACGATCTCGGGCCCGGCGCCGGCTTCCAGGGCGGCGAGCATCACCACGATGCCGGCGAACAGCGCGAGAAAGCCGAGCTGGACGACCCGGCGCGGGGAGGCGCCGGGAAAGACCTTGGGTATGCCGGCCGCAGCCAGCAGCAGGGTGATCGACAGCGGCAGCAGCCGCACGCCCGTTTCGATCGCCGAGAGGCCGAGCGCGACCGACAGGAACAGCGGCACCGCGAAGAACAGACCCGCCTGCAGCAGGTACTGGAAGAAGAACGAGACCAGCCCTCCGCGCAGCGTTGCGTTGCGCAGGATTGCCGGGTCGATCAGCGGCTCCTGCCCGCGCCGCAATCGCCGGCTCTCCCATCCCAAGAACAGCCATACCACCAGCCCGCCCCCGAGCATCAGCCAGATCGCCGGCGACAGGCCGATCCACTCAGGCGCCCCGGGCTTGGGTGCGACGAAGCCCCAGGCGCCCGAGCGCAGGATCCCGAACACGATCAGCCCCAGCCCGAGCGCCGACAGAGCCGTGCCGACGAGGTCGAGGCGCACGCCCGTCTCGGCCGGGGAGTCCTCCATGCGGCGGGTGAGCGCGAGGATCACGAGCACGATCAGGACCTCGCCCACGAATACCCAGCGCCAGGAGAGATAGGTCGTGAACAGTCCGCCGATCAGCGGACCGGCCGCCACCGCGATCGCGCCGGCCGAGGCGATGAGGCCGTATGCGCGCGGGCGCTGCGAGCGCTCGAAGTTCGACGCGACGAGCGCGACGATCGCGGGCAGGATTAGCGCGGCCCCGGCGCCCTCCAGGAACGACCATCCGAACATCAGCACGCCGAGGCTCGGGGAGATCGCGGTGACGAACGAGCCGCAACCGTAGATCGCGCAGCCGATCGCAAACGCGCGCTTGCGGCCGAGTATCTGACCGAGCTTGCCGCCGGTGATCATCAGCGACGCCATCACCAGCGTGTACAGCGTGATCGCCGTCTGGATCCCGGTCACGGTCGTGCCCACATCGTGGGCGACCGTCGCGATCGACACGTTCATGACGGAGCTGTCGAGGACCATCAGGAACTGGCCCGCGGCGAGGGTCACCAGGACGATTCCCGCCGCCGACCCGGTCCGGCGGTCCCCCGTGTCCACCACGCAGCCAAACTAACAGAACGGTGAGAACCGAGAACGGCGAGAACCGAGAACGGTGAGGACCCCCGCTCTCGCGGGTGAAGCGTGCCGCGGTCATCCGGCACGGTCATTCGCCCCGCCGCTCCGAGCGGCGAGTACCGTGTAGGTAGAAAGCCGCAATTCCTGAGGGTACTGAGCCCTGATGGCGCGTCCCGCGGCGGCGCGTAGGCTCGCTGAATGGCCGATCTGGTGGGGACTCGGGTTCGCGGTGATCAGTTGTCAGAGGAAGGGCAGTCACCGTCCGAGCCAGAACTAAATCGAGCACCACAACGCTGAAAGGAGCGAGGCATGGCAACCACGCCTACGTACGACAGGTCCGGTGGGGGAGAGCAAGCCGGCGCCGGCTGGGTGATGTTCGCAGGGATCATGCTGTTGATCGTCGGTGTCTTGAACGTGATCTACGGGATCGCCGCGGTCGACAACTCGAAGTTCTTCGTCCACGAAACCCAGTACATCCTCAGCGGGCTGAACACCTGGGGGTGGGTGACGATCATTCTCGGGGCGCTCGAGATCATCGCCGCCTTCTCGATCTGGGCCGGCGGTGGGTTCGGCCGCTGGTTCGGCATCCTCGTCGCGGGTCTCAGCGCGATCGGGGCGCTTCTGTCGATGCCCGCCTACCCGTTCTGGTCGCTCGCGGTTTTTGCGATCGACATCCTGATCATCTACGGACTGGCCGCGTACGGAGGCCAGCCAATCGAAGCCTAGAGGACGACCTGCTTCTGCAATCGTGTCGGTGAGGGGCGCTGAGAGCAGCGTCCCCGCCGGCGCGGTCGTGGCGGCGGCCAGACGATCAGCTACAGACGATGAGCGACGAGAGCTCGAAACCCACTTCGGACGCCCTCCCCTCCGTGCCCGGAGCCGCGCCGGCGCCAGCCGAGCCTGGGCCGGTGCGGTCGCTCGGCTCGCACACATGGCTCGTGAGGAGCATGCTGGGGCTGGCCGCGGTGCTGAGCGTGGTGGGCATATTCGCCGTCTGGGCCAACCGCCAGCTGCTGGACACCTCCTACTGGACTCAGACCAACACCAAGCTCCTGGAGAACGGCGCAATCCAGAACGAGCTGTCCTCGTATCTGACCGACCAGCTGTATACGAGCGTCAATGTCGCCGGGGAAATACGCGCGGATTTGCCCAGCGAATTGAAGCCGCTGGCCGGGCCGGCGGCCAGTGGGCTGCGCAGCGTCGTCGAAAAAGGGATCGTCCTGGCGCTGCAGCAACCGCGCGTGCAGGACCTGTGGAAGAAGGCTAACGAGGTCACGCACAAGCAGTTCGTCAACCTGATCGAGAACAAGAGCACCGTGATCCACACCCCGGGCGGCGGAGCGGTGTATCTCGACCTCAGACCAATCGTCTCCGAACTCGCGACCCGCTTCGGCGCCCCCGCCTCGACGGCCGAAAAAATCCCGCCGAACGTCGCCCAGATCAAGATCGTCAGCTCCAAGTCGCTGGAAACCGCGCAGTCGGCGGTGCGCGTGCTCAGGAGCCTGGCGATCGTCCTGCCGCTGCTCGTGCTGCTCCTGTTCGCCGGGGCGATCGGCCTGGCCCGCGGGCGACGCAGCCGCACACTCCTGAATGTGGGCATCGTCTGCATCGGGGCGGGGCTCGTGACGCTCGTGGTCCGCTCGATCGTCGGCAACCAGGTCGTGAACACGCTGGCGAGCACCGAAGCGGTGCGTCCTGCGGCAAGCGCCGCGTGGTCGATCGGCACGAGCGTGCTCGTGGACGTCGCTGGCGCGATGGTCTTCATCGGGGCCCTGGTCGTGCTCGCCGGAATGCTCGGCGGCCCCTCTCGCTGGGCGCGGGCGACGCGCCGGTCGCTGGCCCCGTACCTGCGCGATCGTCCCGACGTCGCGTTCGGAGTCGTGGCGGTCGCGATGCTGATCCTGTTCGCCTGGGGGCCGATCGAGGCGACTCAGAAACTGACGGGCATCCTGCTGATCACGGTGCTGGCGCTGTTCGGGATGCAGATGCTGCGCCGTCAGACGGCCGTCGAGTTTCCCGACGCACCCAGCGCCGGCGGCGGGATGGACACGATCCGCAAGGGCGTCACCGACGTGCGGGACTCGCTGACGCGCGGCGGCGCCAGCCTGCGCGCCGGTCTGAGCGGCCGTGGAGGCGGTGGCCGGGGTAGCGGTGGTGTGAGCGGTTCGCCCGCCGATTCGGTGGACAGGCTCGAGCGCCTGGCATCGCTGCACGCCGGCGGGTCGCTGACCGACGAGGAGTTCGCGGCGGCCAAGCGCGAACTGCTCTCGCACTGATGGTGGCTCTCGAGGTGGGTGTCTTACCCTGAGCTCGGCTGGGTCAATGGCAGGCAGCCGTTCCGAGGGAGAAGCCTCCACTGCCCCCGCGCGGCAGGGGCTGGTCCTGGCGGCGCTGATCCTGGTCGCGTCGGTCGCCAACCTCAATCTCGCCGTGGCGAACACGGCGCTGCCCGACATCGGCAAGGCGTTCGACGCCTCCCAGACGGCACTCGACCTGATCGCGGTCGGGTACTCACTCGGCCTGGCCGCCTCCGTGCTGTACCTGGGCGCGCTCGGCGACCGCTACGGGCGCAAGCTGATGCTCGTGCTGGGCACGTTCCTGGCGATCCCCGCGTCGATCCTCGCGGCGACCGCCTCCAGCGTCGGGGTCCTGATCGGCGCCCGCATCGTCGGCGGACTCGCGGCCGGCATGGCCTACCCGACGACGCTCGCGCTGATCACGGCGCTGTGGTCGGGTCCAGGGCGCACGAAAGCGATCGCGCTGTGGTCGGGCCTCGGCGCCTCGATGTCGGCGCTCGGCCCACTGCTCTCGGGAGCGCTGCTCGAGCACCACGCCTGGGGCTCGGTGTTCCTGATCACGGCGCCGTTCGCGGCGGTGGCCGCGGTGATGGCGATCCTGCTCGTGCCGAGCCACGTCAACGAGACCACGAACCCGGTCGACAACCCCGGCGGGATCCTGTCGATCGTCGCGATCGCCGCGATCGTGCTGGCGATCAACTTCGCGCCCGTCCCCAACAAGGGCACGGTGGCGCTTGCGCTGGCGGGGCTCGCGCTCGTGGCGCTGGCGGCCTTCTACCTGCGCCAGAAGCGCACTAGGTTTCCGCTGTTCGACCTGCATGTGGCCGCGCGCCGCGTCTTCTGGGTCGCGGCGCTGGGCGGGATCGTCGTGTTCGGCAGCCTGATGGGCGCGATCTTCGTCGGTCAGCAGTTCCTGCAGAACGTGCTCGGCTACTCGACCCTCGGCGCCGGGGCCTCGATCCTGCCGGCGGCCGTCGTGATGGTGCTGGTCGCGCCGCACTCGGCCAAGCTGGTAGACACGCGCGGGGCGCGGTTCACGCTGCTCGTCGGCTACGGCTTCTGCCTGCTCGGTTTCATCATGATGCTGGCGCTGTGGAAGACGGGCATCCCCTACTGGAAGGTTGCGCTCGCCTACACCTTCATCGGGATCGGCGTCGGCTTCGCCGGCACCCCCGCGTCGCACTCCCTGACCGGGTCCGTGCCGGTCAAACGCGCGGGGATGGCGTCGGGGACCGCCGACCTGCAACGTGACCTCGGCGGCGCGATCATCCAGTCGATCATGGGCGCACTGCTCACCGCGGGCTTCGCGACGGCGGTATCGAAGGCGATCGCCGCCGCGCCGAACAAATCGCTGATCACGAACAACGTCCAGAACGCCCTGACGAAGTCCTTCTCGAGCGCCGAATCGGTCGCCAACCAGTACCCGCACTACGCGAGCGCGATCACGGCGGCGGCGAGATCCTCGTTCGTGTCAGGCTCGGACTGGTCCTACGCGGCGGGCATCATCGCCGTCATGATCGGCGCCGCGGTCGTGTTCTTCCTGTTCCCGCACAAGCAGGAGGAGGAACGGCTGCTGGCGGAGTATCATGCCCAGGACGTGTCGTAGCGCGCGACGGGCGGAGCGTCAGGGGCGGCCGGGGATCGTCGACTGTCCGCTGCAACGTTGCGGCACGAAATCGGGCGGCTCAGAAGAGCCGACGGCCGGGATCGAACCGGCGACATCCGGTTTACAAAACCGGTGCTCTACCAGCTGAGCTACGTCGGCGTGGTTCCGGATGGTACCGCCGCTTGGTCCGGGTGGGTGGCTCACGGCGTTCATGGCTTCCACACTCCTGGATTGGTTGGCCTTCTCGAAGCGCGATTGGACTTATCTCTAGTTATCCGAGAGTATCCGGCGAGCACTGGATAAACATGCTGTCCTCGTAGAGTTGCTTATGGGGCTGCCCGCCGGTCGGCGCTCAAACAAGGCGTCGGCGACCACGCCGCGAGACCCGGCCACGGCGCAATGGGGATACGCCCACGCCGACGAGCATCGCTTTTCAGCGTATCTATACAGATAATGGCTGGCTTATATGCGTCGAATTACAGAAAAGTCATAGGATGTCTGCGCTATTGCTAGACTGGTGGTCATGAACGAAGGCCAGTTGACGCGCGCCCTGGCGGCCGGCAACACGTGGTGGCGCGACCCTCAGTGGGAGCGCGACGACCGCGATCTGCGCCCTTTGGAGGCCACGGCTCTTGACTACGAGCCCTCGCCGCTATCCGACATCGTGCCCGACGGTCTGTATGTGTTGCGTGGTCCGCGCAGGGTCGGCAAGAGCCTCGAGACCAAGCGAGCGATCTCGCGGCTGATCCAGCGCGGAGTCGAGCCTCGCAGCATCATCCACTTCGCCTGCGACGAGCTTGGCCGTGGGGATCTACAGCGCCTGGTCAACGCGGGACGCGGGGTGCTTACCCGAGGGTTGGAGGGGGCGCGCTACTGGTTCCTGGACGAGATCACCAGCGTCCCCGCATGGCCTGAGACGATCAAGTGGCTGCGCGACAACACCGCGTTTGGGGAGGACTGCGTGGTCCTGACGGGATCATCGGCGCGTGACCTGACCGATGCCCAAAAGCAATTGGCCGGGCGGCACGGGGGCGCAGGTCACTCAGACCGTCTGCTGCTGCCGATGGGCTTTCGGCGATTCGCGCGGGCGATGGGCCTGGATGGACTGCCCCAGCCGGATCCGGTGAGAGCTCGCGACTTCATGTCGCCCGGCGTCGACGCAGCCTTCATGGAGTTGCTTCCCTGGCTGGACGAACTGCTGTCCACCTGGGAGCTCTATCTGCGGGTGGGCGGCTTTCCCCGCGCGGTCAGCGACCAGTTGGCACACGGTGATGTCCAGGACGACTTCATTCGTGCGCTGTGGGATGTGACGGCTGGCGAGGCAGTCCGAGGCGCCGGCACCACACCAGCCCAAGTGCAGGCCATGCTCGCGCGGCTGACGCGAAGCTTGACCAGTCCGCTGGCGGTCGAGTCCCTGCGCAAGGACATGGGCGTCGAGAGCCCCCATACCGCCAAGGCGCGGCTCCAGGACCTGGTCTTCGCCTACCTGGCATGGCCCTGCCACCAGCGGGACGGTGACGGGCCGAAGCTCTCAGCCCAGTCCAAGTACTACTTCATCGACCCCTTGATGGCGCGCATCGCGCCGCTGCGCAGTTCGGGGATGCTTGCCGAGGCCGACGCCTCGGCCGTCAGCGAGCAGCAGCTCGGCATCGAGCTGCTTCGCAACATGGAGCGTGAGCAGCCCGGCACGTATGCGCATTTCAGCGACGTCATGTATCAGAAGACCTCCGGCAAGGAGGTGGACTTCTGTGGCCCGCGTCTCGGGAAGCTGGGCTTCGAGGGCAAGTACGTCGACTCGGGCTGGAAGCGCGAGGCACTGACCGTCCGAGCAGCCTTCGGCGCGGGAGTCCTGGCCACCCGAGGCCTGCTGGACACCAGCGGCGATGTGTGGGCCGTCCCTGCGCCCTTCATCGCCTGGATGCTCAACGACTGAAGCGCCATCGTCGCCGGGTGGGTGCCTTCTTCCGTTTCCGCCGAATGCGACTTCGCTGCAACTCGCGCATGTGCCGTATCCCCAAGACAGGCGCTCTACCAGCTGAGCTATTCCGGCGCGACCCCGCGCGCGGGGCGTGGACGTCGAGTCCAACTGTAACGGTGCGACAGGCGCCGGGTATCGAGACATATGGACGCTAGCCGCATCGCTAGCCGCATTGCAATCCGCCCCACGAGCCGCACCGCAGACATGAACGGCTTCAGGGAGCACGCGCTGAGCAGGGGCGTGAATCCGCTGCTGTACTGGACGCTGCGGGCGGTGCTGGTGCCGTTCTTCCTCCTCTACCTGCGCATGGGCAGGATCGGGCGCGAGCACCTGCCGCGCGGCGGGCCGCTGCTGCTGGCGGCGAACCATCGCAGCTTTCTGGACCCGTTCGTGATCGGAACGCTTGTGCGCAGGCCCGTGTACTACATGGCCAAGCGCGAGCTGTTCGAGCGGCGCTGGCAGGCCTGGATCCTGAACGCGCTCGGCGCGTTCCCGGTCGATCGCGGCGCGGGCGACCGCGAGGCGATGGCGACCGCCAGGGCGATCCTGCAACGGGGCGATTGCGTGGTGATCTTCCCCGAGGGCACGCGCACGCGACGAGGCCCCGTGGGCGAGCCGCGCCGCGGGGTCGGTCGCCTGGCGCTGGAAACCGGAGCGCATGTGGCGCCGGTCGCCGTGATCGGCACCGAAAACGTCCGTCGCGGCTGGCGGATTCGCCCGCGCCGGGTGCGCCTGCGTGTCGGCCGGCCGCTGCGGTTTCCGACGGTGCAGGAGCCCTCGCGCAAGCTGGCGGCCGGGGTGACGCGGCGGGTCTGGGCGTGCGTGAGCCTGCAGTGGGAATGGCTCGGCGGGGAGGATGGCCGGCCGGCGCTCGGCGGCGGGGACGCGGGCAGGCAGGCTTCACAGACGCGGGCGCGCAGGCGGGGACTGGCGGCGCGCGAGCACCAGGCTCTCCAGCCGGCCGAAGCGCAGGGGTCTGAGGCGCAGGGGTCCGAGGCGCTCGAGCCCGCGCGAGCCGTCAGGGCTGCGTGAGCCGACCGGACCGCGGAGCGCGGGCGGATAGTGTGCGATGAGTGAGCGAGGAGCCGATCCCAGAGCGCAAGGCGCAGCTCGACGCGGAGTTCTCCGACCTCTACAGGGCGCACCTGCGCGACGTGTACAGCTACG
Source organism: uncultured Solirubrobacterales bacterium (assembly GCA_963808385.1). GTDB lineage: Bacteria > Actinomycetota > Thermoleophilia > Solirubrobacterales > Solirubrobacteraceae > Palsa-744. The sequence continues at coordinate 174,725 of CAWEFQ010000010.1, forward strand.
CCTACTACCGGATCGGCAACCATCACGACGCGGAGGACCTGACCGAGCAGACGTTCCTGCAGGCCTACAGGCACTTCGAGCGCGCGCAGCGCGAATCGGACGGACGGCCGCTGCGGCCATGGCTGATCAGGATCGCGCACAACCTGGCGGCGAACCTGTATCGCGACCGCTCGCGCAGGCCGGCCTCGCCGATCGACGACACGACCGCGCTGGCGGCGCCGTACACGACCGAGCAGCTGGTCGAAGGCCGCGAGCGGGCCAAGCAGGTGCTCGACGGGGTCAGCCGGCTGGGAGAGGATCGTCGCGAGGCGCTGATCATGCGGTTCGCGCTGGGCATGGACAACCGCGAGATCGCCCGCGCTCTCGGGCGCTCGGATGGGGCGACGAAGGTGCTGATCCATCGCGCGATCAAGCAGCTGGAGGGGCTCCTCGCCGACACGGGCGGGGAGGACGGCGATGAGTGAGGCCGCGTCCAACTTCGAGAGCCTGCTGCGCGAGGCGCTCTCACCGGTCGAGCCGCCGGAGGATCTCGTGCTGCGGCTGGAGGGCACGCTTCAGAGCATCACCGAGCTGGCCGCCGAGGAGCTCGAGGCATGGGAGCTCTCGGCGATGCGCGACCCGCGCAACTGGGGGCGGCCGGCGGCGGCGCTGCTGGCGGGCGGCGCGGCCGGCACGGCGCTGGTGCTGTTGCGAGCACGGCGGCGTGCGCACGCCGATGTCGCGCGCGGCGGGCTTGCCGGTGGCGCGCGCCGGGGCGCGGAGCGCGCGCTCAAGGACGTCGGGAGCGAGACGCGCAGGCTGCTCGGCGGTCGCTGAGCGCGCGCCGGCGGCGATCGTCGCATCGGCGTGGCGGACCCCACCCGTCGTCCCGTCATGTCCGTTGCGCGTCCCGTCACGTCCGTTGCCGGGCGCCGCCGGCGGCCTCCACGCCTCATCCACCGCACGCCAGGCCCCACCTCGACGCGGAGGCGACGCCGCCGCCCACAGATAGGCTGTGCGCGGACATGGCCACCTGCTACCGGCACCCATCGCGTGAGACCGGCGTTTCCTGCTCGAACTGCGGCAGGCCGATCTGCCCGGACTGCATGACCCCGACGCCGGTGGGGATGCGCTGTCCGGAGTGCTCGCGCCAGCGCACGCGGGTGATGCGCATGCGCGACATGGCGACCGTGCCACAGGTGACGTACGCGCTGATCGCGATCAACGTCATCGTGTTCCTCACCGAGGGCAACCTGACCCTGAACGGCGGGGGCTCGGGGAACGGCGTCTATCTGAAAGGAGCGCTGCTGGGGAGCAGCGAATACCCGCTGCTGGCCGGGCAGGGCGTCGCCCACGGACAGTGGTGGCGCCTGGTGAGCAGCGGGTTCCTGCACGAGAACATCCTGCATATCGGGTTCAACATGTGGGTCCTGTACTACCTCGGCATGATGCTGGAGCCGGCGCTCGGACACCTCAAGTTCGGCGTGATCTACGCGGTCTCGCTGCTGACCGGCTCGCTGGGGGCGCTGCTCGTCTCGCCCCACGTGCTCACGGTCGGCGCCTCGGGCGCCGTGTTCGGGGTGATGGGGGCGGCGGCGCTGGAGATGCGCGCCCGCCAGATCCCGATCATGCAGAGCGGTGTGGGGATGCTGCTGCTGATCAATCTGATCTTCAGCTTCACCGTGCCGGGCATCTCCTGGGGCGGGCACATCGGCGGGCTGATCGGGGGCACGCTGGCCGCGCTGGTGATCGGACTCGGCGACCGCTATCGCTCGCAGGCGCTGGCGCTGGCGGGGTGCGCGGCGATCGCCGTGGCGGCTGTCGCGGGGTCGATCGAGACATCGCATGCGAGCGAGGTCGAAACGATCGGTCCCAGCCAGCTGACGACCGTCAGTCCCGAACAACCGTGACCGGCGCCCGCGCGCTCGCGCCCGCGCTCGCGCCCGGCCGGCGGCTTATGGTCGATCCGTCTGCTCTCCGCCCGCCGCCGCCAGCGCCGGCGGCCGTGCCGACCACGGCGCGCGATAACCTCGTTGCGCGAATGACACTCCTCAGCGACGCTGAGATCGAACAACGCCTCGCCACTGTCGGCGAGTGGCGCCGGCGCGAGCGCGACTCGATCGTGCGCGAGCTCGACTTCGCCGACTTCGCCGGCGCGATCGCGTTCGTGAACCGGGTGGCCGAGCTCGCCGAGCGGGCCAACCATCACCCCGACATGCTCGTGCACGGCTACAACCGGGTGCGTCTGACGTGCTCAACCCATTCCGCGGGCGGCCTCACCGACGCCGACTTCGAGCTCGCCGCCGCAATCGACCGACTGGCGTGAACGGCCTCAAGCTCATCCTCACGGCGGTGCTGATCGCGGTGAACGCGTTTTTCGTGATCGCCGAGTACGCGCTCGTGCGTTCGCGCCGGTCGCGACTGGAGGTCATGCGCGAGGAAGGCGCGCGCGGGGCGGCGCTCGCGCTGGAGCAGCTGGGCAACATCAACGAGTACATCTCTGCCGTGCAGATCGGGGTGACGATGACCTCGATCGGCATCGGCGCCCTCGGCGAGCCCGCGCTGGCGGCCATCTTCAAAGGCTGGTTCGGCGACGTCGTCAGCCACGGCCTGGCGGTGGTCGTCGCCGTGGTCGTGTCCTACCTGATGATCACCACGGCGCAGCTGATCGCCGGGGAGATGGTGCCCAAGTTCTACGCCATCGATCGCGCCGAGCTGGTCGCGCGACGCGTCGCCCGTCCACTGCAGGCGTTCAGCGTGGTGTTCAGGCCGTTCATCCTCGGGCTGACGGCCGTCGCCAGATGGATCCTCGGGCTGATGGGCGTGGACATGGACCTCGAACGCCGCGGCGGCTCGCCGGATGAGCTCAAGCGACTGATCGCCGAGTCCTACGCCGGCGGGCATCTCGACGTGGGCGAGGCGGGCATGCTCACCGGCGTGTTCCACCTGCACGAGCAGGAGGCGCGCCAGGTGATGACTCCGATCCCGGCGGTGATCACGGTCGACCTCTCACAGGACGTGGAGACCGCGCTGCAGCTGTGCATCTCCTCCGGGCACACGCGGCTGGTGGTCACCGAGGACGAGAACCGCGACCGCGTGCGCGGGCTGGTGCACGCGAGCTCGCTGGCGGACCGGCTGATGCGCGAGGGGCCGCGCGCGTCGGTCGTCCCGATCGTGCACGACGCGCCGATCGTGCCCGAGACCAAGCCGCTGGACGATCTGCTCGCGGACCTGCAGCGTCAGCGCACCTCGATGGCGGTGGTCGTGGACGAGTACGGCCGCGTGGTCGGGATCGTCACGGTCGAGGACATCGTCGAGGAGGTCGTCGGCGAGATCGCCGACGAGACCGACCCGACCGCCGGCGAGGTCAGACGCTTGGCCAACGGGGACTGGTTCGTGCGCGGTCACGTCGCGATCACCGATCTCGCCGACTACGGCCTGGACCTGCCGGTGGACAGCGACGCCTACAACTCGATCGGGGGCTTCGTGTTCGCTGAGCTCGGCCGGCTGCCCAGGCGCGGCGACGCGATCAATACGGGCGGGTACTCGATCCGGGTCGAGTCGGTGCGCGACAACCGCATCGACGCCGTGCGCATCCGCTCGCGCCGGCCTCCCCCGCGGCGCGAGGGCGAGTCCGAGCAGCCTTCATCCGGGTCCTAGCGTTCGTGGTGTCCGGGTCCTGACGTTCGCGGGGAACGACCCCAAAAACACGTCCGGCCCGCGGGGGGAGCGGGCCGGATCGTGTGCACTGGGAGGAGGCGGGTGTGCATTGCGACTGTGTCGCAGGCTCCAGTATCTCCATCTGGATGAACGCCAGCTAAAAGTCCGATCAGACTAAATAAATCCTCACGTGCGGAACGTCACAGGATCTTCAGTAGGAGTGGAATCCGCGCCCGCTCTTGCGCCCGAGCGCGCCCTCGGCGATGAGCTTCCAGACGCGATTGGGCACGGGCTCGCCGATCGTCTGGCCGATCGCCGCAGAAACGTCCAGGCCGACGAGGTCGAGCAGCGCGAGCGGCCCCATCGGGTGGCCGGCGCCGAGCCGCATGCACGTGTCGATGCCGGTTGCGTCGATGTCCGTCTGTTCGAGCAGGCGCACGGCGCTGAACAGATACGGGAACAGCAGCCTGTTGACGACGAATCCCGGAACATCGGGGACCTCGACGGGGGTCTTCTCGAATGTCTCGCACAGGGCGAGCGCTCGCCGCCGCGTGTCCTCGCTCGCGCCGGTGGGGAAGATCAACTCGACGAGCTGCATCCGCGTCACCGGGTTGAACACGTGCAGCCCGACGAACCGCTCCGGGCGCCCGCTCTCGGCGGCAAGGCGCTCGATCGACAGCGAGGAGGTCGTGCTCGCCAGGATCGCGTCCGCTCCGAGCATGCGGTCCAGCTCGGCCAGCAGGCCGGCCTTGATGTCGTGGTACTCGATCACCGCCTCGACCACGAAGGTGCTGTCCGCCAGGGCCTGCGGGTCGGTCACGATCCGGACGTGCTCGGGGTCCACCTCGGCGCCCAGGCGGCCGAGGGTCTTCTCAACCGTGGCGCGCGCGCGGTCGGCCGAGTCCTCGGAGCGGGCGAGCAGAAGCACCGGCCCGTGGTGGGCCGCGGTGGCCGCGAGTCCGCAGGCGATCGCGCCGCTGCCGGCTATTGCTAGACGCTCGTTCACTGGCTATCCCTGCTCTCTCTCTTCTCCGGCTTTCGCACAGCGCATTTGTCTCAGCTGCTGGCGAGTCGTTGACTGACTGGTCAATCTAGTTTTGGGTGGGGCGCGGTAGAGTACGGGATATCCCCATCAACATGCCGCGCAAGACCTGAGGAGGATGTCCAGTCATGAGAGCACCAGAGGGCCGCGAGGTCGTGATCGTCGAGGCGGTGCGCACGCCGATCGGCCGCGGGCACAAGGAGAAGGGCTACTACCGAGACACCCATCCCAACGAGCTGCTCGGGACTTGCTACACCGAGGTGATCAAGCGCGCCGGCATCGACGCCGCGGAGGTTGAGGACGTGATCGCCGGCTGCGTTTCCCAGTTCGGCGAGCAGGGCCTGAACGTCGCCCGCAACGCCTGGTTGCAGGAGGGGCTGCCGATCGAGACGCCCGGCACCACCGTGGACCGCCAGTGCGGCTCGGCCCAGCAGGCGGTCGGCTTCGCCGCGGCGCTGATCGCCGCGGGCGTCCATGACGCGATGATCGGCTCGGGCGTGGAGCACATGGGCCATCTTCCGTTCGCGGCCGTCATGCAGACCCAGGAGGAGTTCGGTCTCGCGTTTCCGCCCGAGCTGATGGCCAAGCACAACATCGTCGGGCAGGGGCTCGGCGCGGAGATGATCGCCGATCAGTGGGAGATCTCCCGCTCTGAGCTCGACGAGCTGGCGCTGCGCTCGCACAGGCTCGCCCACCAGGCGACCGAGGAGGGCCGTTTCGAGCGCGAGATCGTGCCGATGGCGGTCAACGGCGACACCTTCGTGACAGACCAGGGGATCCGCCCGGAAACGAGCCTGGAGGCACTGTCGCAGCTCAAGCCCGCGTTCAAGCCCGACGGCAAGGTCACCGCGGGCAACGCCTCGCAGATCTCAGACGGTGCTGCCGCGGTGCTGCTGATGGCGGCCGACAAGGCCAAGGCGCTCGGGCTGAAAGCGCGCGCGCGGATCGTCGACCAGACGACCGTCGGCTGCGACCCCGTGAAAATGCTCGAGGGGCCGATCCCGGCGACGCGGAAAATCCTCGACCGCAACGGGATGTCGATCGACGACATCGACCTGATCGAGATCAACGAGGCGTTCGCGCCCGTGATTGCGGCCTGGAGCCGTGAGCACAACCCGGACATGGACCGCGTCAACGTCAACGGCGGCGCGATGGCGCTGGGCCACCCGCTCGGCTCTACCGGCGCGCGGCTGATCACGACGCTGCTGCACGAGCTCGAGCGCTCCGACAAGGAGATCGGGTTCGTGACGATGTGCTGCGGCGGTGGACTCGGCACCGGCACCCTCATCCAGAGGGTCTGATCGAAGAGCAGCCTTCTTAGTATTGCGATAGTATCTACATAAAGGGAATAAAGAGAGGGGGGGTGTATTAAAAATAACCGCGTATAGCGATAGCTATACCGACAAAAAAACTAATACAAAGATCTCCCCCTCTTTATCTTTCTTCCTCGTCGTCGAGTTCCTCTCAGCACTACCCCTGCGGGCCCCCGCCGGTCCAATCCACGGCGATCGGCGGGAGGGCCAGCAGCGCCTGCCAGGTCGCCGCTTCGGTATGACCGCTCGGCGCGATCGCGTGCGCGGACTGGAACTGCTCGAGGTTGGCGGTCGTGGCCGCGTCGAAGATCCCCGTCGTCGCTTGGCCGGGGACGGCGCTGGCGAGGTGCTCCTGCATCCACAGCACCGGGTCGCCGCGGTTGCCCTGCGCCAGTTCGGTGTAGCCGGGATTCGGGGTGACGCTGCTCAGCGGCGCGAGCGGTTCGCCCAGCGCGGTCCACTCGCTCGCCGGCGTTTCCTGCCAGTCCCACCATGAGATGCCGGGAGCGCCGTAGTCGACGGCCTCCTCGCGAAAGCGCACGAGTTCGGCGTTCGAGGGGTGGCTGTAGGTCTGCCCGAGCGGGACGATCGGGCGCCCGTACACGCGATTGGCGATGTAGGTGTTCGCATACAGCGTGTCGACCGAGTTGCCGATGTCCTTCCAGTACATCTGCGGCGCGTTGAACTGGGCTCCGTTCGGCCCGAGGAACACGGAGTAGGGGAACGAGGGGTGGTCGTACACGTAGGGGAACGAGGCCAGGCCCACCGGGTAGTTGGGCCCGATCGCGGCGCGCAGGTCGGCGATGTAGGTCTGGGCCGCGCCGTAGTGCCCTTCGTATTGGCCCTCGGCGTCGATCACCAGGCAGTCCGCGCCCGCGGCGACGGCTTTGGCGCCGAGGCTCGCCTCGCCGGCGGGGCCTGAGCCATAGACGAACTGCCAGGCGCACACGTGCAGCCCGTTGGCGTGCATCTGCGCCACCAGTTCGGGGCTGAACTGGCTCCAGTAGTTGCTCGAGCCGTCGGAGCTCTTGACGAACACCGTCGTGACCCCGGCCGCGTGGGCCTGGGCGACGATCGCGCTCAGCGAGCCGCCGTCGGACTGGCTCAGATACCAGATCCACATGCCCTGCCCATCGAACGCGGTTCCGCTGGGGGCTGCCGTGACCGGGGCGGCGGGTGCGGGAGGGTCCTTCGGCGCGGGCGGGTGCAGCGCGTAGCGCACGATGCCGATCGGCCCGTAGGAGCTCGTGTAGTGGCCGTGGCCGAGCAGCACCATGATGTTGCCCGAGTGCGCGGTCTTCGGCACGGTCACCTCCAGGCCCGCGGCGCTCGTACGCAGGTGGGCGGCCGGCGAGACGCTTGAGATGCGCGCGCGTGGCCTGCTGGGAAACGCGACTACCATCCCCGCGGCAAGCCCTCTGCCCGCGATCAGCAGGGCCCCGTGCAGCGAGACCTGGTGCGGGTTGGCGCCGCAGTGGCTCACCGGCGTGCAGTGCGCGCCGGTGATGCGAATCGTAAGCACGTGCGAGCTGGAATGAGACGAGGGGGAGTGTCCGGCGGGGGTGTGTCCGTGCGTGCCGCCCGCTTTCGTGGTGGGCGCCGGGCCGCCGGCGCCACCGGGCGCGCTGGCCCCTCCCGGGTTGGCGCTCGCGGCGATCGCCGCTGCGCTCCCGCCGACGCTCAGCATGAGAATGCCCAGTGTGAGGATGCCTGCGGCGAAAGCGCCCAGGGCTACGCGCAGCGGCGACTTGGCTGCTGCGGCGATGGATCTCAATCGCTTGTTGGCGCCTGCGCTCATCATGGAACTCCAATCGCGCCCGGGAAAAGCGGTCACCGACAGTAGCCGGTATGCCCTCGCAAACCGACCGACGGGACGGAAGTTGCGTCCGTTCACCGGATCGTGACCAGGGCTGGGCGCAGAGTTGCAACACGGCCGGCGGGGCTCCGCGGCATTGTGTCAGGCGGCACGGCCGGCGGCGCTCCGCGGCTGCGCCGGCTCGCTACCCCCAGCGAAAGCCCAGCTGCGACGGCGCCGGGGCCAGCGGGCTGGAGGGCAGATCGGGCGGCGGCTCGGGCAGGTTGTACCCGGCCGGCGCGACGTCGTTGGGGGCGTCGGCGTGGAACAGCGAGGCGAGGTACTGGATCTGGCCGCGGCCTACGCTCAGCTCCGACTGCCCCCCGCCGTAGCAGCCGATGCGGTTCGCCGCGCAGTGGTCATACACGTCCAGCAGCGACTGCAACCCGCCGAGTCGCGAGGGCTTGATGTTGATCGTGCGCGGCGGCCACGGCAGCGCCTCGATGTCCGCGACGGAGTGGATCGGCGCATCCCACGTGACGCGCGCGCGATGCGCGCGCAGCACCGCTTCGGTCTGTGGTGTCAGCTTCGGATCCTCGATCCAGGCCTCGGGAAACGCCTCCACGACGCGGCGGTACAGCTCGGGGTCGGCTGGGTTGTCGACGATCGTGCCCTCGTACTGGCCCTTCAGATCGACCGAGTCCACGGCTCCCAGCGCGACGAGCGCCGCAATCAGCTCATCGTCCCACGACGGCGTGGGATCGAGCTTGAAGCGCAGCCCCGGCGCGATCCGCAACCGCCGCTTCAGCGGCTGCAGCGACGGCGGCTCGCCCAGGCGCAGCGAGGCGACGAAGCGCAGCGGCTCACACTCGCGTCCGAGTGCCGCGTGCAGCGTCGTGCCGGCCTGGCGCAGTGCGAGGTCGAGCGCGGCTGAGTCCAGCGCCCAGTTGCGATACAGGCGGAACTCCGGCCGCTCGGTCGGCGCTCCGAACAGGTCCAGCGAGCGCAGGCGCTCGGCGAACGACGCGACCGTCCAGTCGCCCACGAGCGGCCTCAGCAGCGCCGCGCCGGCGTGCTGCAGCGCCTCCTGGTCCTCGGCGGCGTAGGTGACGTCCTCGCCCAGCCCCTCCTCGCCTGAGCCGCGCAGGCGGATGACGGTCGTCTTGCGCACGAACTCGCCGAACACGGCCTCGTGGCCCTCGAGTTCGCATCCCTCGACCTCGACCGGCAGCTCGGCGAGCAGATCCCACGTGCTCATGTGCTCACCCCGGCCGAACCTCCTCCTCCTCCTCCTCCTCCTCCTGATGGCGAGGACGGGCCTCCAGGCCCCTCGTGACCGGTCTGACTCGCGTCCGGGCGCCCTCGTTCCAGCCGCGCCACCAGCTCGTCCAGGCGCAGCTCCTCCAGCGCCCCCGACACGGCCTCGAGCTCGCGCGCGCACAGCTCGATCAGCGCCTTGCCCTCGCCGACGAGCTCGAGCGTCTCGTTCAGGCTCGCCTCGCCGGAGTCCAGGCGCCGGATGATCTCCTCCACGCGCGCCGCCGCCGCCTCGTAGGTCTGTGGCGGCGTCGCGTCCGCCGGCACGGCCGGGGGTTCGGGTGCGGGTTGGGAGTCGCTCATGGCTCGACGATCTTCGCCGGGATCGTGTCGTCGGCGAAGCGCAGCTTCACCTTACGCGCGGCTCTGGCCGCCGCCGCGGTGGCGATCGGCTCCCCGTCGCGTGACTGCACGAGCGCGTATCCACGTTCGAGCGTGCGCTGCGGATCGTGCCCGGCGAGCGCGAGCGTCAGCCGCGCAAGCTCCTGAGGGCGGCGCGTGCGGCAGTCGCGCACGGTCGAGGAGGACTTGCGCTCCAGCACGATCGCGCGCCGGCCGGTGATCTCGCGCTCGCTCTGCACGCGCCGGCGCGATCCCGCCCGGACCTCGCGCAGGCGCTGGTGAAGCAGCGCGCGCTCGCGCTCCACATGAGCCGAGGGCGCGCGCGTCAGCGTGGTCAGCGTCCGCGCGCGCGAGAGCACCGCACGGCGGCTCTGCTCGCGCATGCGCCGCGCGCCCGCGACGAGCTCCGCGCGCCCGCGGGCGCAGTCGATGCCCACGGCGGCCTCCGCGGCGTGGGTGGGAGTGGAGGCGCTGAGCGCCGCGACGTCGTCGAGCAGCGTCCGGTCGGTGTGGTGCCCGACCGAGGCGATCACGGGCACGGCCAGCAGCGCGACGGTGCGGCACAGCGACTCGTCGCAGAAGCACAGCAGGTCGGCCAGCGAGCCGCCGCCGCGCGCGACGATCGCCACGTCCACGCCGCCCACCGCGGCGAGGTCTGTGAGCGCGCGCGCGATCAGCGGGGCGGCGTGGCGGTCCTGCACGGGGGCGAACCCCCACACGATCGTGCCCGCCCAGCCGCGCCGCTGAAGCCCGGCGAGGATGTCGTCGCGCGCCTTGCCGCTCTCGCCGGTGACGACCCCGATCGTGCGCGGCAGCAGCGGGCGTGCCAGCAGCTTCTGCGGCGCCAGCAGGCCCTCGGCGTCGAGCTGCTTGCGCAGACGCTCGATCCGGGCGAGCAGATCGCCCTCCCCGGCGATGCGCAGGTCTGAGACCGAGAACGAGAATCCCGGGGAGGAGGTGGCGCTGCCGGGGTAGAAGTCACAGCCGCCGGCCACCACCACCTGCATGCCATCGATCGGAACCCCGCCCACCCAGGCGCCGCCGGAGCCGCCAGACCCACCGGAGCCGCCGGCGCGGGCGAGGATCGACTCCCAGTCGCTCAGCCACACCGCGCATCCGATCGCGCCGGTGGCGTCGCGCAGCTCGAAGTAGACCCGCGCGCGGGACGGGCGCAGGTTGACGAGCTCGCCCACGAGCTGCACGCGCGCGAACCCGCGCAGCCTGGCGCGCAGCGCGCGAGCGTACTCGCCGACGCCGTACGGTCCGGGCAGGTCGCTGCCGGGGATGCCGGCGCCCGCGCGCTCGGGGGCGGGTGTGGGGGTGGGAGCCATGCGCTCAGGATAGGGACCGCCGGCGATGGGACTCTCGGGCGGGCGGGCGGGCGAGGCGGTGGGGTGGCGCTAGGATCGACGCCCATGCCGCGGCGTATCGATCACCGGCTTGGCGCTTAGCGCCATGGCAAATCGCGCCGGCGGCGCCGGCAGCAGCAAGAGTCATCGGCACGGGCGTGGCGGGCGCGGGCGTTCGCGCAAGCGCCGCCCCGCCCCGGGCGCCGCGGTCGTGGAGGCGAGGGGTGAGGTCGCTCGCGGGGAGAACGATCGAAAAAAAGCTGTGACCGCGCGCCCGCGTGCGCGCGGCACCAACGATTTTCGAGACCCATTGTCGGTAGGCCCGCGCCCCCCGGCGCCGTGGCATCCGTGGCCACTGTCGGAGATGCTGATCGCGGTCGGCGCGGTCGGCACGGTCGTCGGGCTGGCGCGGCTCGGCCACGGGGGCATCGCAAACGGCGGGCCGGTCCTGTTCGCCGGGCTGGGCGCCGTGGTGCTGGGCACGCTCGAGATCACCTGGCGCGAGCACAACGCCGGCTACCGCTCGCACGCGATGCTGCTGGCGCTGCTGCCCGTCGTGGTGATGCACTCCGCGATCGCGCTCGGCCTGGCCGCGTTCACGACCGTGCCGCGCCTTCTCAACGTCGGCCTGCTGGCGCTCGACGGGGCGGTGTTCGCGGTCCTGTTCAAACTGCTGCGCGCCCGCTTCCTGGACGCGCGCGCCCGCGTGGTCGGCAGACGTTAGGACAGAAACGACAGATAGAGGCAGATGCGAGGAGGGAAGAACAGGCCCGCTCCCATCTCATTCAATCCTCGATCGCCGAGCGTGGCCGATCGGCGCGCAGCGAGGGCATCGGGCGCTCGCCCGTGTCGGCCGCCTCGCCGCGGGTCTCGCCTTCGAGTCCCAGGCGCTCCAGGCGCGCGATCTCGCGCTCGCCTTCCAGGCGCGCGGGATCATCGGGCGCCAGGTCGGCGATCAGGCGCGCGATGCGGTTGCGCAGCTGCAGGGCGAAGTGAGGAGTGGAGGCGCCCATCAGCCGGCGCACGTCCTCGACGGCGACTTCGTGCGTCTGCTCCTTGCGCAACAGGGTCGGGTCCTCGGCCTGGCTCATACCGGCTCGGCGGCGGCGCCGGCGTGGGCGCCGGTACGGGGGAGGAGGACGTGGTGGGAACGGGTCATTCGACGGGCAGGCTGGAGGATTCCGCGGAGGGGGTCGACTGCGCCACGATCTGCAGCATCGCGTCGAGTTCGGCCTGCGTGGTCGGCGAGATCGCGCGTTCGTCGCCGATCAGCCAGCCGTGATTATAGACGCCCCTGACCGGTTGCGAATGGGGCGCGGCGGGCTGGATGTCGCTCAGGTAGTGGCCCAGCGGCGATGGTACCCCCGTGGCGTCTTCGAGCAGCAGCAGCGGCGCGTAGTCGCCGGTGGCCGACAGGATCGCGGCGGCGGGCGCGTCGAACGGGCGCGTCGCGCTGGCGAAGGCGAGGCCGTGACCGGATTCGCGCACGCCCCAGCCGAACGAGCCGTCGGCGAAGCGCGAGACCGCGATCGCGTTGCCGGCGGGGGTCGCGTCTTCACCCGGGCTCGCCTCAGCGCGCTTGACCGTTCCGTACCGCGCGAGCTCGCCGAGCACGCGTTCGCCGATCGCGGTGGAGCCGACCGTGTAGATCGCGGGCCTGCCCATGCTTTCGAGCTCGGCGGCGGTGGCCGCCGGCACGCCGGTGGAGGTGACGAACAGGATCGGCGCGCCGCTCTGCGCCGCCAGCCCCGCGGCGGGCATCGCCAGGGCGGGCGGGCCGTCGATGTCCACGACGATCGCCTGGCGCGGACTCGTGCCGCCGCGCGCGATGGCCAGGAGCTTCGCCACCGACACGGCCAGTGAGTAGGGATCGCCGGCGGCGCGCGCGCGCGCGCTGTAGCCGGCGGGCGCCGGCGCGGAGGAGCCGAGCAGGAGCAGCTGCACGCCCCCGAGCGCGCTGGAGCCGGTGGGCGCCATCGCGCGCAGCGCCTGCGCGCTCGCCTGCGGCAGGCTGGAGCCTTCGGAGTACAGCAGCGGCGCGCCCAGGGGAGCGCTCGCCAGGGCGCTGGCCGCGAGCGCGGCCGGCCAGCCGTGCGCGTCGGCGATGACCACCGCCTGCGGGCGCGTGCTCGCCGTCAGTCCGGGGTAGGCGGCGCGGGCCACCGCGGCGGCGTCGGCCACGGCGTCCGAGCCGCCCAGGCGCGTGGTGTTGCGCGTGGCGGTGGCGGCCGTTCCCGCGGCGCCGGTCTTGATCACGACCGTTTCGACGCCCCCGGAGGCGCTCTGCTGTTCGGAGGCGCTCTTGCCGCAGCCGGCCCCGGCCAGCGCGATCAGGATCGCGGCGGCCGCGCCGAGCGCGGGCGCGCTCAGCCGGGGGCCGCGGCTTGGGTCGTCGGGCACCGCCGGGACACTAGCGAGCATGGCGGAGGCCGGGTCGGGCTGGGCTTCGGGCGCGGGCTCTCGCGCTCGGGCCTGGAGTGAGCGTGCGCGTGCCCGGCTGCCGGGGAGGAGCGTGTTCGCGCCCGCTCGCCCGCACGCCCGTATACTCGCGCGCCGTGGCCGTCGACACGGACCCCGCGCCCGTCTACGAGCAGGGCAACCAGCCTCCCGGGGTGCCGCCGCTGCAGCTGACGGGCGAGCGCACGCTGCCGGACGTGCCCGCGGAGAACTACTGGTTTCGACGGCATCTGGCGGTGTATGAGTGGATCGCCGCGCGCGTCGCGGGACTGCGCGTGATCGACATGGCCTGCGGCGAGGGCTACGGCTCGGATGTGCTCGCCGGCGTCGCCGCGGAGGTCGTCGGGGTGGACGCCAACCCGCAGGCGCACGAGCACGCGCGCCTGCGCTACCGCCGGGAGAATCTGCGCTTCGAGCGCGACCTCGTCGAGTCCTACGCCGCGCCGGCCGACGCGGTCGTGTTCCTGCAGACGATCGAGCACCTCCAGAATCCGGGGGCCGTGCTGGAGCGCTTCCGTTCGCTGGTGGGAGCGGCCGGGGCCGCTGGGAGCGTGTTCGTGTCCACGCCCAACGTGCTCACGCTCGCGCCCGCGGGGGCGCCGCGGTCGGACAACCCCTGGCACGTGCATGAGTACCGCGCCGGCGAGTTCGAGCGGCTCTGCCGCGGCACGTTCTCCTCGGTGGCGCTGTTCGGGCTGTTCCACGCGCGCAAGCTCAGGGTCCACGAGCTGGCGCTGCGCGCGGGCTGGGACTCGGTGCATCCCCGGCTGCGGCTGACCAAGCCGTTCTACGACCGCTTCAACCCGGCGATCGCCGCCTCGGACTTCGCGCTGCGCCCCGCCGGCGAGGCGGACCTGGACCGGGCGCTGGACTTCGTCGCGGTCTGCCACCCGTGAGGAGCCGATCGGAGATCGCCGGCTCCAGCGCCGGCTCCCCGACCACGCTGGCACGCAGCCCGGAGGGCCGGGTCGGGCGCGGTGCCCGCCCACACGATCGTGGCGCGCTGGCGATCGTGCTGCACACGCACATGCCCTACGTCGAGGGCTTCGGCACGTGGCCGTTCGGCGAGGAGTGGCTGTGGGAGGCGATCGCCGGCTGCTACCTGCCATTGCTGGATCTGCTGGACGCGCGCGATCCGCTGCTGACGCTCTCGCTCACGCCGGTCCTGTGCGACCAGCTGAGCGCGCCCGGGCTGGCCGAGCGCTTCGAGCGCTTCATCGACGGCACGCGCCGCTTCACCCACTCAGAGGACATCTCCGGGCTGCGCGCCGGCGGCCATCCCGGTCTGGCGGCCGAGCTGGAGCGGGCGTGGCGCGCCGACTACGAGCTTGCCGGCGAGCGCATGGCGGCGCGCGGGGGAGACCTGCTGGGCGCGTTCGCGCCCCACGCGCGCTGGACCTCCTCGGCGACGCACGCGGTCCTGCCGCTGCTCGCCACCGATGCGGGTGCGCGTCTGCAGGTTCAGACCGGGATCGCCGCGCACGTCGATCGCCTCGTTGACGGGGATGCTCCGCGGGGCGATGCCTCGCGCGGTCGGGATGCCTCGCGCGCCGGGGGCGAGGTCCCCCGGCGTGGGGACGGCCTCAGGGACTGGCAGGGGGGGTTCTGGCTGCCGGAGTGCGCGTACGCGCCCTGGCTGGAGCCGATCTTCGCCGCCGCCGGCGTGCGCGGCACGTGCGTGGAGCTGACCCGTCGATACGGCCTGCGCGCGCGCGAGCACCTGCGGCCGCTGCGCACGGAGTCCGGCGTGGTGCTGTGGCCGATCGACCGCGCCACGATCTCGCTCGTGTGGAGCGACGCCGGCTATCCCGCGGACGGCGCCTACCGCGACTATCACCGGCACACGGTCCACCACCACCAACCCTGGCGCAACGACGGCGCTGCGTATGACCACGGGCTTGCACTCGCGCGCGCGCGAGAGCACGCCGCGGACTTTGTCTCTCGCACACGTGAGCGCCTTGCCCGAGACGGCGCCGGCCTGCCCGGGGGAGGGCTGGCCGTGTGCGCGCTGGACACCGAGCTGCTCGGGCACTGGTGGTATGAGGGCTTGCCTGGCTGGAGGCCGTGATCGATGAGTGCGCGCGGCAGGACCTCGAGCTCGTGTGTCTCGACGAGGACGCCGCGCTCGAGCGCTTCGAGCCGGTGCCGCTGGGGGACGGCGACGCGGGCTTGGGAGTGAGCAGCTGGGGGCAGGGCGGCGACCTGTCAACGTGGTCGGGCCCGGCGGTCGCCGGGATCGCGTTCGCCACGCGCGCGGCCGAGCTCGCCACCCTCACCGCCGCGACCGAGGGGCGCGCCGGCCCGGCGGCCGTGCGCGAGCTGCTGGCGCTGCAGGCCAGCGACTGGGCGTTCATGGTCTCCCGCGGTCTCGCCGTCCCGTACGCGCACGAGCGTTTTGACGGGCACCGCGCGGCGCTTGACCGGGCGCTCGGCGGACGGACCCGAGGCGAGCGTCGACGGACTGCGCGGGTTGGCTCTCAACGCCGATCCTTCGGTCCTGCTCGCGCCCTGAGCCGGCACCGACCGTCCTGTATCGATCCCAGCGACGACCCCGACGCGACGCCGATTAACGGTCCGGCGGTCCCTGGGGTCCCAAGCGCTCGTTACGGTTTGGGTCGTGCGATTGTTCTATGTGGATGACTCGGGAAACGAGGCGGTCACGACGTTCTCGGCGGTTTCCGTGCCCGTTGAGGCGTGGACGGCGGCGTTGGATGTCTGGCTTGGCTGGCGGCGGCATCTGCGTGCCGTCCATGGGATCGATGTGCGTTCTCGGCTGCACGCAGCGGATTGGCTGGCGGGCCGGGGTCGTCCATCGGGTGATCCTGGTGCGGTGATCAATCGCAGCAAGCCGGTTCGCTGGCAGGAGTTCGTGTCCGCGCTGGATGCCGTAGCCGCGATGCCGGGCGTTGAGGTGATGACGAGCTTCGCGTCCGGTGATCGTCACAAGCCGCCGTATCGGGCGCTGATGAACTTGATCGACCTGCGCTTGCGGGAGGCCGACGATCATGGTCTGGTCGTTCTCGATGGTGAGGGCGGGGAGCTGCGGACGATGCATCGTGAGCTTGATATCGCCACGCGGCGGATTGTGGAGGACCCGTGGATGCGTGATGCGCGGGAGAGCCAGTGGCCGCAGGTCGCGGATTTCGTCGCGCACACGGCGTTTCAGGCGATCGTGCGCGCACCGAGCCGGGCGTTTATGTGGGAGTGGTACGAGCAGCGACTCGGAGCGGTCATCGTCCGTGATGGGCGGAGCCGGTATGGTGTTCGGGGCCTTGGATAAACGGAGAACCGCCCTCAGGCGGCCCTCCGCAAAACCTAGCAAGACCGAGTTCCCCGCCGATACCGGCGGCTCGACCCTGCGTCACACAGTCTAGCGCGCAGCAGGGGACGGAGCGGGCTACAGGGGCGGGACCTGGTTGTTGACCTGCGTTCCGTGGTACAGGTGGTCTTGATCCCCGCACGCGGCCGGGAAGAAGAACTGGACGCTGTCGCTGCGCACGCCGTTGTAGCTCGCGTAGAGGGTCGCGCGACCGACGGTGCCAACTTCGCAGTTCGGGTCGCTGCTGCTCGTGACCCGGACCTTGATCTTCATGATGTTTCCCGGGTAGCCCCACATCGTCGCGTAGTGCGAGTGGTACACGAGGTGGTGCTGAACCGACATGATGATCGTGCCGGCCCGATCCTGCTGGCAGATGACCCCCGAGACGGTGTTGGCTTCGAGGTTGATTTCGCCATGGCCCTTGGCGAAGCTGCTCGCCCCCGTGTACGGACCCGTATGAAAGCCCCACGGGGGAATCCCGTAAACGGTCGGCACCTGAGAGCAGGACGTGGCTGCGCTGGCCGCGCCGGCCATGCCGCTGAGTGTCAGCAGCGGCGCCAGCACCAAAACCGCGAGTCCGATGCGCCGCGTGATGTGGTTCCTCCCCATCGCGGAGCCTACTATAGCCCTCGCAGTCAGAGTCCGGACCGGTCGGAGATCAGGTCGATCCGGGCGAGGATGAAAGCGAAAGCGGCTTCGGAGGAGCCTTTGCGCTCGGGCGGAAGGCAGCTCGCTCCGGCTGTCGAGCAGGAAACCCTGGCGTTGACGAACGTCACTTCAAGCTCGACGGGTGTGGCCACATCAGTCACTACAGCGTCGGGTATCGATCGTGGCTCATCGTCTATGTCTACGACGAGTCGCGCGACGCGACGATCGGCGCCGAGGTTCGCAGCAACGGTTCATGTTCACACCTCGCTAACAGCCACAACTGTCAGCTTTGCTGTAGGGTTCGGCGTTGTCGTACGGGGCGAACAGGCGAGGCACAGAGGCAACATGATCAAAAACCAAGGAAGGGCATGTGGCGCGGGATGGCGCGCCAGACGATGATGGTGGGACGCCGATGCACGATGCGCTCAGCGACAGCACGGGGAGCGCGCGCTGCGGCGCTGACGCTCATGGTGGCGTTGGGTGGCTGCGGCGGCTCCGGCCATGCCGGCACACAGCCGGCGACCCAGCAGCGTCTCGCGCAGCAGTTGGCGGCCCAGCAGCGACTTGCGCAGCGGGCGACGGCACGGCGGGCGCCAGCTCAGCGGGGGAGTCCAGGATTCCCAGGATCCGTGCCGTCGTCTGGGAAGGCAATCAGGACGCCGACGGTCACACCCGCGGGCCAGGCGCCCGGCGCGGCGAGGCACGCGACGACGCCGGGATCGTTCCATGCGCTCGCCGACACGGCGTGCCACGCTGCCAGCTCAGGCGTGGAGCCGGGCACTGGACGCGCAGCGGGCCCATCGCGAGGATCAGGTGCGCTCGCGCCCACGGCAGACGCCGCAGCCCAGGACATTGTCCTGCAGCGCAGGATCGAGGCGCTGTCGCGTCTGCGCGCTCCTGCCTCACTGCGCGCGCCTGTAGGCCGACTCCTGGACACACTGATGCGCCTGCGGCAGCTCTACCTGGCCGGCTCGCAATCCTCAGGCGGCCCACCGCACGACCTGATCGCGGTGACCGAACAGCAGGCCACGGACTATGCCATGGAGGCCGGACTACCGGAGTGCTCACCCGCGATGGGCGGCATCTCGGGAGCTGCCCAGCCCGCGGGCCCGGGTCAACCGCCGCAACCGGGGACGGTTGGCCAACCGGGCCAAGCAGGCGGACCGGGCGCATCCGGCTCTGCGGGCCAGCCCCCGCAGTCAGTGCCGAATCCGGCGGTGAACCGATGACCTCACGTGCGCGCTGCCAGATCATCTGCCATCTCGCGCGGCACCGCTCTGCAGGGACGATCCTGGGCGTGCGGACACTCGTCAGCCACTCACCATGCAAATATGGCCAGACTTGTGTAGGCTGGCGGCCGCCGTGCGCCGGCAGGATGGCTTTATCCACCGGAACCGTTCTAAAAAGGGGGAGACGTGTTTAGTATCACGAGGTTGCTGCGTTCGATGTCGGCAGGGGCGACGACTGCGCTCGCCCTGCTCACCCTCATGGCCGGCACGGCGCACGCCGCCTCGACGGCGTCGATCAGCGGTACGATCACCGATGCGAGCGGGAGTCCCATTACCACCCAGGATGTTTGCGTCTATGCCTACGGTGAAGATGGCTACGGCGAAGCGCGGACCGATGCCTCGGGGAACTACAAAATCACCGCGCTGGCGGCTGGCTCCTACGAGGTGTATGTCTATGACTGCGAAGGGAGCAGCCGGAACGATCTTCCGGGCTCTTCTAGCGCCGTTGAAGTGACGGCCGGCCAGGCGAAGACAGGGATCGACGTGCAGCTTGCGGCGGGCGCCTCTATCAGCGGCAATGTGTATGGCGGGGCGGGCGATGCGACGCCGCTCAAAGATATATGTGTGGACGCCTACCCTGCCTTGAGTGAATACGAGGACGACACGTCCTATATCGAGACCGGCGCCGGCGGCTCCTACACCCTGAAGCATGTTGCGCCATCGGTCGCCTATTATGTTAGGTTTTCTGACTGCAACTCGTCGCGAGAGTACCGATCGCAATACTACGACGGCGCGAGCGAATACTCGTCGGCGACGACGGTCACCTCCACCATCGCCAGCCCTGCAACCGGAATTGACGCGCATCTGGAAACGGGCGCAAGCATCAGCGGCACGGTCACCGAAGCAAACGGCAAGGCGATCACCTCCCAAGATATTTGCGTGACTGTCTATCCGTCGAACACAGAAGCTGGCTACACCGAAGACGAATACAGCTACGCGACCACCGATGCCAGCGGCGATTACACCGCCGGGGCGCTTGCACCGGGCTCCTACTACGTGTATGTCTCCGATTGCTATGAAAGTAGTCGCAACGATGCGCCGGGCCACTACGAATCAGGCGGCTCCATAGCAGCTGTCGAATTGACGGCCGGTGAGGAAAAGACGGGGATCGATGTGCAGCTTGCGGAAGCGACGTCGATCAGCGGCCATGTGTATGGCGGGTCGGGGGACTCGACGCCGCTGGCCGGCGCATGTGTCTCCGTGTATGAAGCCACCAGCACCTACGAAGACACGGTTGGGTATGCCACGACGGAATCGGACGGCGCGTATACCGTCGATCACCTGACCCCCGGTGTTGGCTACAAGGTGAAGTTCAGCCCTTGCTCGTCGGGCCCGACCTACACGGAAGAGTTCTACGATGAAAAGAGCAGTCTCGCGGCGGCCGACACCGTGACGCCGACGGCGGCGAACCCTTCGACCGGCATTGACGGGCACCTCCCATCGGGGGCGTCGATCAGCGGTACGGTCAGGGATGCGGAAGGCAACCCGATCACCACACAGGACATCTGCGTGTCTGCATCCTCCGACGGCGGTTATGGCTACTACTCGGCTACCACGAACGCTTCGGGTGAATACACGATCGCCGGTCTGTCCGCCGGCAGCTACTACGTTGGGTTCACCGACTGTAACGAAAGCAAGCGCAACGATGTGTCGCAATACTACGGCGGCGCTCCCTCTGAGCAAGAATCGACACTTGTCGTGCTGTCCACCGGTGGCGCCAAGACCGGCGTAAACGCCCAGCTGGCAGCGGGCACGTCCATCAGCGGCCACGCGTATGCGGGCTCCGGCACGGGTACCCCGCTCGGCGGACAGTGCGTCTACGTCGATGCGCGATCGCCGTCCGGGACTGACTACTACTACTATTACTACTATGGAGAGACGGGTTCTTCGGGCGCCTACACGATCAGCCACGTCGCGCCGATCAGCGGCGGCTACACGGTCGAGTTCAAAGACTGCAACTATCCGGTTAAATATGTTTCGCAGTACTTCGGCGGCGACTACGATCCGCGCACGGCGTCCGCCGTTACCCCGACGGCCACCTCACCGAAAGAAGGGGTTGACGCTCATCTGGAAACGGGCGGAACGATCACGGGCACGGTGACTGACAGCAAGGGGAATGCGATCACCTCGGGCGTCTGCGCAGAGGCCTACCTCGTGAGCGATTATTACGCCTACTACTGGGAGTACAGCGACGGGCCCACCTCGACCGGGGATACACCATCGGTGGGCTGCCGACCGGCTCCTACGACGTGTACTTCTACGACTGCGGCTCGCGCAACGACGTCAACCAGATGTTGCCAAACCCTGTCAGCGTGACCATCGGCGAGGCAACACAGGGCATCGACGCATCGATGCAGCCGGCGACCTCGATCAGCGGACATGTGTACGGCGGCACCGGCACCGAGACGCCGCTTGACGGCATCTGCGTCGAGGCGTTGAATGCCGACGGCAGCCCGATCGACAGCTTGTTCTATACGAGCGTCGTCTACACAGGCACTAACGGCTCGTACAAAGTCGAACACCTCGAACCGTCGGGCAGCTACGTGGTCGAGTTCAACACCTGTTCCTACTATGAGAGCAACGGCTACGCGACGCAGTACTACGACGGCGTCTCGGAACTGTCACAGGCCGACGTCCTCACCCCGACGCTCGCGGCGCCCAGCACGGGGATCGATGCGCACCTGCCGAGCGGGGCGCCCGTGACCACGATCACGGGCGGTCCGGCTGCCAATGCGGCGACCAGCCAGACCGATGCTCGGTTCTCGTTCACAGCGAACGTGGCGGGCGCCACGTTCGAATGCGCGCTCGACGGCGGCGCGTACGCGCCGTGCACGTCGCCCTATAACACCGGCACGCTCACGACGGGCAAGCACACGTTCACGGTCAGGGCTACCGCCAACGGCGAAACTGAAATCAGCCCGCGCTACGTCACGTGGACTGTCGATCCGTCCTCGCCGACGAACACGTCGCAGGGCGAGGTCACCAGCGGCGGCACGTTCAGCTCGGACCCGGGAGGACAAACGTCGTCGGCGACCCCAGTGATAGTCACCGTGACGCCGCCCTCGGCGTCGCAGGTGACACTCACCACGGAACCCACGACGACCCCGAGCGGGAACGGGTACACGGTCTTTGGCCAGCAGGTCGACATCGCAGCCGCGGAACCCGGGGGGACGGGCACCGTCGCGGGCACTGCGAGCGAACCGATCAAGCTCGTGTTCACGCTCGACGCCTCACAGATCCCGGCCGGCACCGAACCCAGCGATGTCACCGTTACGCGCAACGGAACCCCGGCGGAACCCTGCACGACGGCTGGAACGGCGAGCCCGGATCCGTGCGTAGAGAGTCGTTCGACGAATGCGGAAGGCGGCCTTGAAATCGTGGTGCTGACGACACATTGCAGCACGTGGAACTTCGCCGCGCTCTCCACTCCGGTGTCCGAACAGCCGTCCGGTGAAACACCAGGCAGTGGCGGTGAAACGCCGAGCGGTGGCGGTTCGACCACCACCACCACCACCACCACCACGACGTCATCGACAACGACACCATCGACAACCGCAGCGCCGCCCGGTGGCGTGCTGGGTGCAAAAGCGGTATCCGGCAGCGTGTCGCTCATCGGGTCCGTCGTCGCCGTTCAGAGCAGCGGAGAGGCGGCGGTCGAGCTCAGCTGCGCGAGCACCGTTACGTGCAGCGGCAAAGTGATCGTGACCGCCAAGACGAAGGGCAAGGGCAAGAAGAAGGCCAAGACCGAGACGATCGGGACGGTCACCTTCTTGATCCCGGCGGGCAAGACAGAGCTCGTCAAGATGAAGCTCACCGCCAACGGGCGCATGCTTCTCAGCTCGGCCCACGGACATCTCGTCGCCTCCCTGGCGATCCTCAAGTCCTCGCCCGCTCCTGCCGCGACGCAGACCGAGAGCGTCCATCTCGTGCAGCAGAAGGCGACCAAGGGGAAGAAGGGCAAGAAGTAGGTGCTCGCCGCTGCTCGCGTGGGCCGCGCTCGGGGCGGAGAGGCGGCGTCGCGGCAGGGCCGTGCCACTCGTGCGACGATATACATGCGCGGAACCGCCCGTTCAGGTAGGCTGAACAACGCGTATCGGCGCGCGTTGCAGATCGAGATGTCGGGAGGAAGGACACCATGGACGGAGACGAGATGGCCAGGGATGGGAAACGACTAGAGCCAAAAAACCACTGCTAGAACGAGAAAGGTATATCTATGCCTCACCACATCAAAGGCTCCTGCGCACCTCGAGTGCCCAGGGGGGACAAGAATCTCACAGACCCGGAAGGCACAGGGACTGGACGGACTAGGGGAGCCCGCGTGAGCGCGCTTGTTCGAGCCATCACCCTCGCAGGCCTGATCGGGCTGTTTGCGATGGTGCTGCCCGCGGTGGCCGCGGCGGCGACCGGTATCAGCGGCACG
>CAWEFQ010000011.1:0-162660 GCA_963808385.1 uncultured Solirubrobacterales bacterium
GATCACGCGGAAACGACGGATACGCCGGGCGGTGAGAGGCTGCTGTCAGGTGGCGGGATCGGCCGACCCGTTCGTGTAAAGGACGCTAACGTGGCTGCAGCATGAGCGTTGCGCAAGCACAACTCGATCTCGCCGGACTCCGTGCCCGGAGACAGGAGATCTTGTCGCATGCCGCCGAGCATGGCGCCCGCAACGTGCGCGTGTTCGGCTCGACTGCCAGGGGGGAGGCAGAGGAGTCGAGCGATGTCGACCTGCTCGTCGAGATGGAGCCTGGCCGCAACCTGCTCGATCTCGTCGGGCTGTGGCAGGATTTGGAAGACCTGCTCGGCACCCATGTCGATGTGCTCAGCGATGGAGGTGTCAGCCCGCATCTGCGTGAGCGCATCTACGCCGAGGCTGTGCCGCTGTGAAGGATGAGCAGGCTTACCTGCTCCACGCGATCGAGGCCATCGACGCGATTCAGCGCTACACCGTCGATGGTCGCGAGGCGTTCTTCTCGGACGGCAAGACCCAGGATGCGGTGATCCGCAACATCGAGATTCTCGGCCAGGCGGTCAAGGGCATATCCGACGACACGCGCGCTCTGGAGCCAGGGGTGCCGTGGCGCAAGATCGCTGGTATGCGCGACAAGCTGATCCACGAGTATTTCGGAGTCGATCTGGCGCTGGTCTGGGATGTGGTCGAGGACGAACTGCCGGCGCTGCGCCCGCAGCTGGAGCGGCTCAGCCAGCGTCTGCGTGAGGAAGCAAGTCCGAGAGTTCACCGGGTTCCTAGCCTCGGCCGTGCTGCCGCCGAACGCCTGATCGACCGTATCCGCCTCGTGGTCTGAAGGCTGGTAGTGGGCATAGACCTGGGTCGTCTTCGCGTCCGCGTGACCCATCCAGTGCTGGATCGTCCGCAGGGGCACCCCGGCGGCCGCCATGCGCGTGCCGAAAGTGTGGCGCAGCTCGTGGAAGGTGATCTCGCGCACGTCCGCGCTGCGGATCGCTTTTTTGAATCGCCGTGTGAGCTTGGCCCGGTCGAGCGGATTCCCGGTCTCGGGATGGCAGAAGACGAGGTTCTTGTCCGCCGCATAGGGCGAGCGGGCACGCAGCGCTTCGAGCTCCGTGGCGACGCGTTCGGCGAGCGGGACCGAGCGTCCCGAGCCCTCGGACTTGGGGTCGCCGAACTCTCCGCGCACGTAGGGTGAGACGACGCGCACCTTGCGGGCGGTGGCGTCCACGTCTCGCCAGCGCAGGCCGAGCAGCTCGCCCTGGCGCAGCCCGGTCATCGCGGCCGTCAGGTAGAGGGTCGCCTCGATGCCCCCGAACGCGTCCTTGGGGTACTTGACCGCGAGGAGCTTCTCAAGCTCGGGCTGGTCGAGGAACTTGATCCGCGTCTCGGTCGTCCTGATCACCGGGCGATCGGCGAGCTTCACCGGGTTGCTCTGGCACCACTTGCGCCGCAGGCCCAGCTCGAAGACCGAATGGATCGTGTTCAGATGGTTGCGGATCGTCTTGATCGCGAGGGTCTTGCGCTTGACGACCACGTAGCGCTCGATTTCTTGCGGGGTGATCTTGGCGAGGTCTTTGCCCTCGAAGAAGGGCTCGATGTGGTTGCGCAGGTCCGAGGCGACGGTGAGGCGATGGGACTTCTTGCGCCCGCGCAGCTCGAGCACTTTCGAGAGTTCGGCACCCGCCTCGGCCATAGTCACGCGACGGGCGGTGGCGGAGACGATCGACTCGGCCTCGCGCAGCCGCGCGAACTCCTTCTCGGCCTGCGCCTTCGTCAGACCGTCGCGCTCGCCGGGCGTGCGAACGGCGCCGATCCGGCGTTTGACGCGGCGATCGTCGGGGCCATACCACGAGCCGATCCAGGACTGGCCGACCTGCCGAAGCGAGCCTGTCCCGTAGTGTCTGCGAGCCATGATTCCCTCCGTTCTGATCGTCGCCCGGGTGGTGGCCGGGAGGTCGCTGATAAGCAGGGTCGGCGGTTTTTGGGCGCTGCCGTCGAAGCCGCCGGGTACTAATACGGTACCAATTTGAGCGGACGTAAGCAAATCTGAGGCCACGAAACCCCTTATTTCATAGGGCTTTGTGCCTGACAGCCGCTATACCAATCCGGCTGGGGGCCGGGCGGTCGCAGGTTCAAATCCTGTCTCCCCGATACACAAGAAAGTCCTGCAAAAGCGGGGCTTTTTTGTTGGGCTAACAGGTCGGATTTTGCCGCGCCATGTACTGTTCGTGTACTGTTTGACGGCCTGTTTGCAGGGGCAGGCGAGCCCGCTCGAACGCTGGAGGGCGGAGGTGTAGTGAGAGCATCCGGCGTGCCCCGGTTTGGGGTCATCGTGCATGCGCCGCGCGTGGCGCGCGGTGCGGCGGCTGCGCCGCCCGTCTGACCAGGGGGTGTCTGGGGCTCGCAGCGTGCCGCCGACCTGCGGCGGCGCTGACGGAGTGTCATGGGCGCGGCCGCGAGCAGGTCAGGCAGACCGGGAAGTCAGAACGCCCGCGATCGCGGCGTTCGCACGCTCCAACGAGAAGGCGGCGGCGTCGAAGTCGCCGGCATGCTCGAGGCCCAGCCACTCGAGCGCCGCG
Source organism: uncultured Solirubrobacterales bacterium (assembly GCA_963808385.1). Taxonomy (GTDB): domain Bacteria; phylum Actinomycetota; class Thermoleophilia; order Solirubrobacterales; family Solirubrobacteraceae; genus Palsa-744. The sequence continues at coordinate 2,574 of CAWEFQ010000011.1, forward strand.
GTGTGCCCGTCCTCATCAGGGTCCGCGAGCACGCGCCGGAGATCCTCGTAGCCCGGGGTTCCGCCGACGTCCTCAGGTGGGCACCTGCCGGCGCCGTCGAGGCAGCGCGGACCATCGTGGCCACCTTGCTCGACCGCTTCGAGCACGATCTCGTGCTCCCAGCTGTCGCCGAAGTCGTACTCGTAAGCCAGCCGGTCGCCTGGGTGGACGAGCAGCGCGCCGAGCGTCACCTCGCGGTCGTCGCTGATGTCGAGATCCGGTTCCGGGAACCCGTAGCGATCCGATCCGTGCTCGAACACGTGCAGGTGGGAGTCCTGCCAGCCCATCGCGGCCCCGAGCACCTGGTTGAAGCGGTCCAGACGGATGTCGGCGGGCACCCGCAGGCGTCGCCAGATCACCGGATCGGCGGACTCATCGAGCGTTACCTTGACGTACAGCGCGTCGCTCGTCGGCGTTCCCAGACCCAGCCACGCGCCAACGGCCCACGATCCGAGCGGCGTCAGCGCGATCACGCTGTCTGCCACGCTCAGCACCTCGAGGCCGGCGACGGCCTCGAGGATCCTGCGAACGTCACCGTCACTGCGCCGACGCTGGAACTCGAGCTGCTGCTCGGTGGCGTCGGGAAACGAGTAGCGCAACATCGCCGTGTTCCAAGCGACCTCGCACGCGCGCTCCAGCGACGCACTGCCGCCGTGCGCGAGGAGATCCCCAAAGACCGCCTCGACGGTGTGGACCGCGTCGACCGCGACGACCGAATGCCCAAGCTCCTCAGCGAGCTGTGGGATCGCTACGAGCATGCGGCAGACGAGCTCGGCCGGCCGCTCGAGCAGCTTGGCGTGCTTGCGCACCGCGACGATCCGTCCGCGCGCAACGCGAACGAGGCCACTCGCCTTCGCCCACTCGACCAGCAGGGTCAGGCGGTACAGCTCGGCGCTGCTCTGGATCGGGAAGCGTCGATCGAGAATGTCGCCGGTATTCAGCAGCTCGACCAGCGCGAGCGCGTCCACACGTCGGAGCCGACCGGTTTGCGTCAGCGCGCGGCCGGTGCCGACCCAGTCCACGAAAGCGCGTACCCGGGCGACCGTAGGCGCGCCGGCAGCGATCGCCGCGAGATCGTCATTAGTCATGCAGCTCGTCCCGCTTCGTCTCTCTGACGCGCATGGATGGGAGCCTGCCAGGTTTGGCTCTTGCTCGCCCGCTGAGAAGCCGGCGGTGCACTGGGCAAGAAAACCGAGCGCGTTCCGTCCTGCGCCGCGGGGCGCGCGCCGCGTAGCGCAGCTGCGTGAGCACGCTCAGCGACGGCGACTCTGCTTGCGCGCAGAGCGTCGTGCCTTGCGCTTGGCGCGGCGACGGCCGGTGGTGTCGCCGGGCGCGCGGCGAGCGGCGGGGTCGAGCTCGTCGTCGAAGATCGACAGCTCGTCGTCGTCCTCCTCCCACGGAGCGAGCGTCTCGGGCCAGGCGATGGCGTCGCCGGCGCCGGTGAGGGCGCGGGCGATGATCGGCAAGACCGGCGCGGCGTCCGAGCCGAGCGCGATACCGAGATCGCGAGCGCAAGCGGCGGTCGCGGTCACGCGCGCGACCAGCTCGTCCGTAGCCAGCGCAGCCGGCGGCGGGGCGCTCGCGTCATTCGTCAGCTTGCGCAGCAACTGCTCGGCCTCACCGCGCGGGAGCGGTGGCGTAAGCATGCACTCGATCAGCGCATCGGTCGCCGAGTGGATGCCAAGCACGATCACCTGCCGGTCACGGCTGCCAGGCCGCGCGAGCACGACGACGATCATCTCCGTGTCGTCGTCGGCGCCCGCGGCCGCCGATTCCACCGACAGCGTGCCGATGTGCGCGAGCGCCGGGTGCGTGACGCCGCGGCCCGCAAGCAGGACGGCGGCCTCGCGCGCATTGGCAGCCAGCGGCGCGGGTGCAAGCACGGCAAGCGCGGCGAGCGTGGCGGCGGCGATCGGATCGGCGCGCGCCGCGATCGCGTCGACGACGACGCGGCGCGCCGCCTCCGGGACCTCGGGGATCGAGATCGGCAGCAGCAGTGTGCCCGCGAGCAGCTCAAGGTCGGCGGGGTCGTCGATCTCGCAGCCGTGATCGAGCAAGCCGACGAGCTCGGCGACCAGATGCTCGGGCGGCAGCTCAGAGCGGCGGCTCATGCCCGCCACAATACGTCCCTCGGCGTCGAGAGGCCGATAGGTTTATAATCTTTCAAGACTTCCCGTTGTTGTGCCGATGTAGTAGTCTGATGGGAGCAAGCTACGAGCCATGAGCATCCTTTCGCCTACCGATCGAGCCGTCCTATGGCGCACCGCCATCACGAGTGGACCCGAGGAGCGCTCGTCGCTTCTCAGAGTTCTTGCTGCTGAGATTCTCGCCAGCGTCGGCCGACGCCTGGACCTCTACGGTGGCTACGAAGACGAGGTCATCGAGACCGTGGAGATCCTCGATCGGGCTGGGCTCCTTGGACGCGATGACCTCCGCGAGGCGTTCGAGGAGGCAGACGAGGACGAGGATCACGCAGAGACGTTCACCGCGCTGCTGATCAGCCATCTCGGCGCCGCCGCGGACATCGAGCGACTCGGCGTAGAGCTTAGGCTGAAGGCGACGCGACTCGCCGGTGCCTGGCAGCTGCATATCGCCGATCGCACGCAAGCTGAGCGTCCATGGCTGACCGCCGCCCAGGTCGCCGCGAAGTACGGCGTCACACCTCAAGCCGTATACAAATGGATATCTGCCGGGCGGGTACTGGCGGAGCAGACACCTGGCGGCTCTTGGCGGCTGTCGGCTGACCAGTTCGACAACATCAGGCCTGACGCGACGACGCAGCTGAAGGCGCAACTGCTGGCACGAGCCGCGGACGGTCCGACACCGGCAGATGAGGAGCTGGCCGCCGAGATCGTCGCGCGACGCCGCTCCTGAATGCTCGTCTGCTTCGACGCGACGTCAGACGTCGCTCCACAATCGCCCTATCGGAGAGGTCGTCTACGAGCTCACCGGACGGACACGTGATGAGCTGCTCGCCGGGTTGCCCGAGCAACTGCGCCTCATGGCAGGAGAGTTCGACGCCTACGACGTCCATCTCGTCGCTGCCGCTGTGACTCGCAACGCGGATGTGATCTGCACCGCCAATCGCGCCCACCTGCCCGAAGGCCCGCTTGTCGGCGGCATCGAGATCGTCGGGCCAGGGCGCTTGGCCGCTGAACTTGGCATCGCTTAACCGTGCCGTCGAGACGCGCACAGCGTTCGCGTCTCAGCCCTTTGCGCCTATCCCCGCCGCGGTTCGCCGACGACCGCGCGTCTGAGCAGAAGGACGGCCCGTTTTGGCTGTGCGGCGCTCGGATGAGAACGCTTGATCGACGGTATCCGCCTCGTGATCTGAAGGCTGAAAAGATGGCCGCTATGAGTCCCGAGGAGCAACTAGCGTTGCGTCAGCGTTTGGGTCTTCCCACGGACTGAGCTGCGTTAGCGAGGTATCCGCTGCTGGCGTAGTGCCTCTATGCGTTCGCGCATCTGCGGCAGGCGAATAGTCCTGAATTTCTCGGGTAGACGCTCGTCGTCGAGGACCGCGTCGAAGACCTCAATATCCCGCTTGAGCGCCAGGCGAGAGGAGCGGTGTTCTTGCGCGAATTCGAAGATGCGCTCGTTGAGGTTCAGTACATCACGGATCGCCGCGTCCCCGCGCTCGTCGAGCAGCAACTGACTGAATGCTCGGGTGCAGAGGATCGAGGCGCGGAGCTGTCGCCAGGCTAGGTCGGTCTGCTTGTTCGCAAGCACGCTGTTGTGCACGCGACTCTCCATGCAACGCTCGGGATGCATGACCCAGACACGGACCTGCCGGTCGTCACTCAAGAGCAAGTCGATCTCGACAGCCGTGTTTCTGACGTCCTCTGAGGTCATGCCATAGGGGCTCTGCAGGAAGTCGAGACGCCGCTCGTGACCGTCGCCGTCAAGGAAGATCGCGACGCCAGCGAGCGTGGTGCGATCCTCCCATTTGGACACCTGGATTTTCCCGCCGAGCAACTCGCCGGCCTTGCGGGTGTCATCCCCGTTGCCAAGGAAGTCGAGATCGCGACTGGCTATCCGGGAGGCAATAAGCGGGTCCGTCAGGCGATCTGCGAGATAGCCCGTCCAAATCGCAACGGCCTGCCCACCGACGAGCACGACATGCCGCTCCCGGACCACCTCCTCAATGCGCGCGATGATCCGTTCGGCCTCAGCGAGGCTCAGCGGCGGGGGTATCTCGAGAACGTCTTGCGGCTCATCCATGCCGCGATCACCAGCCGTCGCTCAGGACAGGGAGCGCGCGGAGTCCAAGTTGACCCGCATGCGCTCGCGAGGAAACGCGAAGAACTCGTTCTCGCGCTTGAGTTGCGCCTCTGTCTTCTCCCCCGAACGCAGCGCCTCCACATCGGCGCGGCGAGCCCGCTCCTTTTCCGCAAAGCGCTCTTGGGGATCAAGATCTTCTGTATGCACGTTCGTCATCTCCCAGAAGGGTAGCGCGTACCTCAGTGGGTATCGACCATCAGCGCTGCGTCCTGGAGTCGGTTGTACCCGGCGATCCGGCTGCCAAGTCAGAGCGGTCCCGGCGTGTGCGCCCGATTGGTCTGCTTCTACGAGCCGGTCGCCAACGCTGGACCATTAGTTTCAACGTACGTACGTTCGGCATGGCATACACTCGGTCTGGGTGAGGGCGAAGGCCGGCATGGGCGCGGTCTGGGCCACCGCAAGTCCACCGCAGAGGGCCGAAAAGCCCCGTCTTTATTGGTTCTCTAACCTGTCTCCCCGATCAAAGGCAGGCCCGCGAATGCGGGCCTGCCTGCGTTTTGGATGCCCGTCGCCTAGATCGTGGGGTCCAATTTGGGGTCCAATCTGTCCCGCGGCCGAACGTAACGATTCGGGCTGCGGGGGCCAACTTCTAGCTATGGGCCGGTCGATAACCGACGCCTTCGAGCAGGGCTTGTCGGTTTGACGACGGCCGCCGGGGGGGCTGGGCGACGACCGCCCTCGGCGACTGCCCACCGGGCTGTTCCGTAACCTCCGCGTGACACGATCACCGCAATGCCAGCCGAAGAACTCGCGTGATGTCGCTCGGGCCAGGGCTCGAGCGCGAGCTCGCCTACCTTCTCGGTGTCGGTGACGCGGCTCAGCGAGGGGCGGGGGCGATCGTGTGTCTGCAGGGAGCCGAGGGGGCCGGTCAGGCGAGCGTCCTGCAGTCTGCGGTAGGCCGTCTGGACCAGAGCAAGTCGCTGACGGCGATCCATGGCGAGGTTGTCCGAGGTCTCGTAGAACTTTGAATGGCGGTCCTCCCGCCTCGTCCGCTCCGGCTGGGAGCGTTCGGGGTGTCAACAAGTCCGCGAGGACAGGAGGAAACCGCCATGAATAAGGTATCTGGTCCGCAGGTCGTCACGGCCGCAGGGGCCGCCGGGAGTCCACTCCCGCCGCAAATCCAGGAGGCGCTCGGGGAGCTCGTCGGGGCGGCGAGGGAGGGGCTGCTCGCGCTGAGCGTAGGCGTCGGGCTCGGTGTTGTGCATGAGCTGATGGAGTTCGAGGTCTTGCGGTCCGCGATCTGTTTGCGCGGCCAGCAAGAGTCCTGGGGCTATCACCAGACCAGGGCCGCATAGTGTGTAGCCGTATTTGGCGAAAGGTGCCGAAAGCAGCTATACTCTGTGCATGTCGCCTGGAGTCGAACACGTCAGTCGTTCCCTGAGTGGCCGTGAGAGCCAAGTGATGGCCTGGCTCGAGGAAGAACGTCCTGCGGTGATCACAGCTGCGGATTTGGCCGCGAGCATGGACCTCTCGCGTGAGCGGGCGAGCGATGTGTTGCGGCGGATGGCCTCCAAGGGCTGGCTGCATCGCGTGGCACAGGGATCCTATGAGCCGCTGCTTGCCGAGAGCGGAGGGATCGCGCTTCCCAACCCATGGGCGGCACTGGCGGCATGGGCGGTGTCCTATTACGTGAGCTATGGCTCCTCTGCCTATGAGCTTGGCCTGACACCGGACCGTCCAGGAGCGGTACATGTCTGCGTGCGCTCCGGCACGAGAACGCCGGTGCGCTTCGCTGATCTGCCCCTGACGTTGGTGCCCCAGCGGTACTTCTCTCTGGCCGGCTCAGCCCCAAAGCCAGTGCACGGCTTCGAGGTGCGTATCGCCGGAGTGGAGCGAACACTCATCGACTGCGCAATCCGTCCCTCACGGATGGGGGGCGTGATTGCCCTGGGACGCATCCTCTACCGCGCTATCGAGCAGGTGCAATGGCCGGAGCTGGTCTGCCTCGCCAGCGAGCATCCGCGCGGCCGAGCTGGTGCTCGCCGACTGGCCGCCCTGCTGGAGCTGATCGACCAACCGGTCCCCGATGCGCTGGGCTCCTTCGCGTCGGAGGAGTTGCCGACACGCCCAATGCTGCTCGACGACGGCGACATCTACGGCTGGCGCGGCCCCACGCTCCGCCGGTGGGCTGTCGTGGTCAACGTTCCAGCGGAAGCATTGCGTGAGGAGCTTCATCGCTGACTCCTGTTCAAGGGAGGGACCGCACTGCGCAAGTGCCTGTTCGGAAGCGAAGGACGCTTCTCGCAAGACATCGATCTGGACGCTCCACACAAGAACGGCTTCGAAGCATCCGCCGAGGCCGCCCTTATCGATCACAGCCCATTTCATGGCATCACCTTCGCGATAGTGGAGAGTCGCTGGTCCGAGGACGGAAACGAGAACTTCAGCGGAACCGTGGAGTACCAACACGCCGGCGGCACTGGTCGCTTCGAGCTACAAATCTCCTACCGGCTGAACCCGGTCCTGGAGCAGGAAGGCTGGGCGCTGGATCGCGGCGGCAAGCATCAGGTCAAGATGACCAAGCCGGGGCAGCGGCCGATCACGCTCCCGGAGAACAAGCGTCGCGCCTACTCGAAGGGCTTCGAGGCGCAGCTACGCCGCGAGGCCGGCCTACAGGACAAGCAGCCTTGACCCGATATCTATGATGAAGACCATGCCCAAACCCCAGCACCTGCATGTCAACGTCCGCCATGAGGACGACGCCTTCTGGGCGACCGTGGAGGAGTACCCCGGCGTACTCGCTACGGGCGACGACCTGGACGAGCTGCGCGAGAGCCTTCAGGAAGGAATCGCCCTCGTCCTCGCAGGCCCGGGTGAAGATCCGCCGGCGGTGACGTTGGGGGCGTTGCACTTGGAGCCGGTTGCGATCAGCGCCGGCGCCGAGCTCGTCTACGCCTGACGCGAGCCTCTTCCTCAGGCCCTCACCCCGCTCTACCGCCTTCGCCGCCGCGCCGCCTGCGCCGGACACGGCACGGCCGTCCTGGCGCTTGCGTGACTGCCGCCGGCGAACCCGAGCGTGACGGCGAATGGAAACCCCCCGCGGGGGCAGTGTTTGGGCAGGTCGATGCCCTGGGGGATGTAGTGGATGATCTTGCCGCCGAGCACTTCGGAGTAGGTCAGTGTTTCCGGCCCGAGCCCGAGCTGGATTTCGGAGACCGACACGTCGGGGGTTCCCGGCAGGCTCTGCACGAGGGGGATCTGGATGTTTACGAGGCCGGCGAACGGCCCGCCGGCGGGCAGCAGTTGGGTGGTGAGGATCAGCTGAGCGCTGACGGCTGTCTCGTCGTACAGGTAGAGCAGCATCGTCAGGTGGCCTTCCTGTTCGGTTGTGCGGACGGCCGTGAGCGAGGCTACTTCGCGGACGATGTGGTGGGCGATCAGGAACTCGGCGATCGCCTGCCCTTCGCCCATCACCGAGTCTGGGGGGCAGGCCCCGATGCCCCCCGTTTCGAGCGTCGCGGCGGTACACGCTTCGATTCCCAGGCCGCTGAGCTGCACGTCGAGGCCCGCGGGATAGCGCAGTTCCGCGTGCACGAGTGGGGGCGGTATCGGTTCGGCGCCGGGGGCGACCTGGATGCGCAGGTTCAGGGTCGTCGAGTGTCCGAGGCGCTCCGGGTTGAAGCCGGCGTGCAGGGTCACCTTGGGCACGGCGAGCGCGCTCGCCGCTCCGAACGCGAGCAGTGTCGCGGCGCAGACGGCAAGGGTGCTCGCGAGCCGCACGGCAGCGGCCACGATGCGCTCGCTTCTGGTGTGGGCGCTCACGAGGTCGCGCTCAGTAGGAGATGTTGCCGGTCGTCTGAATGACGAGCGAGAACGTCCTGCGATCGAAGGTTCCATAGAGGCCTGTGTGTCCGTGGGCGCCGCGGAAGCGGCCGGTGCCGCCAGTGATCGTCAGCGTTCCCCTGAAGCTCTGGTAGCGCCCGGCGCCGTGTGGAGTCGCGACGCCGTGTCCGGTGATCGACCCCCCGTTGGTGTAGATCGTGCACGTGCCCGAGTACTGCTGGGCGACCGTGAGCTGCGCGCGCATGCGGCCCGGCAGCACGCCGGTCGCCTTGCCTTCCTCGAACAGCAGCGATTCGTCCTGGCGCAGCAGATGCAGACGGGCGCTGTCGGCGCCGCTGATGGTGCGGGCCGCGCGAGCGCGTGCGGCCCCGCTGGCGGGCGCGGTGCCGAGCGTCGCCGCGGCGACGAGGACGATGCCCGCAAGCAGCTCCCTACGTTTGAAGCGTTTCATCTGTCCCCTTTCCTCACTGTCCGCGGGCGTGCGTTTGCCCGTGTATCCATGATGGCACGCAGCGGTCGTGGGTTGCGGAGGCTGCGGGCGGCGGCTCATGCGTTATGTAACTGGTTGCGGTCTGCCAGCATTTGCCTGCGCTCAGGCGGCACGACCACGCGGCCGGGCTTGCGGCCGAAGCCCTCGCGTTCGATCTGGCGCAGGATCTCCCGATAGAGGGCCGCGGCCAGCGCCATCGCCTCGCGTCCGCGGGCGAGCAGTGCGATCGCCGGCAGGCCCTGCTCGTAGAGGGCGTCGGCGCGAGCGATGTGATCGCGCAGCAGCTCCTCGCGGGCGCCGGGCGCCGGAAAGCCAAAGCGCTCGATCGCGCTTTGCGAGATGTATACGCGCCGGGCGGCGAGGTCCTCGTCGATGTCGCGCAGGATGTTCGTCACCTGCATCGCGCGCCCGAGGGCGGCCATGCCTGACTTCGCACGGTCTTCCTCCGGCCCTGCCGCGCCGAGCAGGACCGCGAGCACGATCCCGACCGAGCCGCCGGCCTGCTGGCAGTAGCGCTCGAAGTCGGCGTCGTCGACGATGGTCTCGCGCGCGATGTCATGGCGCATCCCCCGGCAGAACTCTCCCAGCTGCTCGCGGGGCAGCGGGTGGCGCTCCGCGAGCGCTGAGAGGGCGTGCGCCTCGGGGGAGTCGGGCGCCCAGCCGCGCGCCCAGCGCTCCAGCGCTTCCACCCGTTCGGGCGCTCTGGGGTCGTCATCGTCGACGAGGTCGTCGATCGTGCGCAGCACCCCATACAGCGTGCGCACGTCGGCCCTGCTCGGCTCTCCCAGCAGGCGCATCGCTGGAGCGAACGTGCTGTCGTCGGCGGCGAGCTCCCCGTCGAGCACCGCCCGCGGGGCGGTGGCGGCGTCTTGATTGGGTGGAGCGGCGGCGTGTTTGTTTGGTGGCGCTCTGTCGCTCATGGTTTGGCTTGTCATATGGTCGCTCATTCCATCGAGAACGCCGTGCGGGGCTGTGTCGCGTTGATGCGGAGCACCGCGATCAGCGCGGCCGTGAGGGAGATCGCCAGGGCGATCGCGAGGGTGAGCAGGCCGAGCTCCCAGGCGGGGGAGTAGTGCACGGGCGAGCCTGTCGTGCGCGCCAGCCATCCGTCGATCTCCTCCTGGCCGAGCAGGCCGGCGAGCACTCCGATGACGCAGCCGCCGAGCAGCGTGATGCCGGTCTCGTAGAAGATCAGTTGCGCGAACTGGGTGGCGCCCATCCCGATCGAGATCAGCGAGTTGAAGCGCGCGCGGCCCTGCCAGACGGCGGCCATCATCAGCGCGATCACCGAGGCGATCGTCGTGATGAGCACGACGATCGTGATCTCGTCCAGGCGCGAGAGCGTGCTGCCGAGCACGGCGCTGACTTCGTCTTGGCGTTCGCTCGAGCTCTTGACGGCCAGCGCGGCGCCGGGCGGGAGGGAGCGTTCGATCAGCGTTTTGGTACCCGGGATCGATGCGCCGGGCGCGAGCGCGACGGCGAGCTGCGTCGCGCTGGAGCTGCCCCACAGCCGTGCGTGCTCAGCCCCGTTCATGACGATCGCGCCGGACAGCCAGCCGTAGTTCGCGGTGGTGGCGGCGAGCCGGAAGGAGGCGTAGCCGGCGGGGGTGGGGAGCGAGAAGCGCTCGCCCAGATGCAGGTGCTCTTCGCGCGCGATCGTCTGGCTGAGCGCGATCCAGCCGCCTTCGCGCAGGCGCGCGTCGGCGCTCTGCAGGTTGCCTTCGAGTAGCTGGCTGGGGACGATTTGGGTGGGCAGCCCAGGTGGTGTGCCGAGCACCCAGACGCGGCGTCCGTGAAGATCCAGGAACGAGTCGCGCCATGCCAGCACCGAGCTGACCCCGGGCACCCGGGAGAGGCGTGCTTGCAGCGTGGTCGACTGGAACGGCTCGGTCGTGTACACGTTCTCCGCGCCGCCGGGCTTGACCCAGATCTCGGCGCTGGAGAGCAGATCGCCCGCTCCGGCCCGCACGGCGCCCTGGACGTCCTTGACCGAGCCGCCGATCACGATCATCAGGAACGCCGCGATCGTGCCGGTCGCGAGCAGCGCGACCGAACGCGACGGCGAGCCCGAAAGCTCCACGACCGCCAGGCGCGCGGCGGGGTCGCTCGAATGCCGAGCGGCATTTCGTGCGAGCGTGAGCAGGCCACGCGCGCACAGCGGCAGGCAGATCACCAGGCCGCCCGCGAGCCCGACGAGCGCAACGACGGTGGTGGCCGGGGCGAGCAGCGCCATGAGCGTACAGCCACAGACGAGCACCGCCCCGCAAGCGAAGACGGCACGCTCGGAAGGGCGCACGGCCCGTGTCAGCGACAGTGTGCGGCCGAGACCCTCGGGCTCGGCGCTCGCCGCGGCGCGAAGGATCCCAAGCGCGGGCAGGAGCGTCGCGGCGAACGCGGCGAGGATGCCGCCGCCAAGCGCGATCAGCACAGTCTGGGCTGTGACGATGTGCTGTGAGCCGACGGGGAACGCCGCGGCGATGTAGCCGGGTACGCCGTGGTAGGCGTACAGCGAGACGATCTCGCCGGCGATCAGCCCCAGCACGCAGCCGGCGAGACCGAGGACGAACGCATCGAACGCGAGCGAGCCGATGACCATCGAATCGGCGGCGCCCTCTTTGACCAGCTCGAGGATGAAGCGCCGCCGCTCGGCGCTGGCGAGCAGCAGCGCGTTGTAGGCGAGCACGATGCCCGCGACCAACGCGATGACGCTGAACAGCAGCGTCACCTGCCGTTCGGCGAAGGCGACGCCCGCGAGCAGGTGCGCTTCGGTGTCGACCGGACGCGGGTTCAGCTTGGCCCCGTAGCGGGCGATCAGCGCGCGCTGCAACTGGGCTTCGCGGCCGGGCTCGGGCTCGATCAGGACGCGCGTGACGCGGCCCGAGAGGCCGGCCATGTTCTGCACGATCGCAAGCGGCGCGGCGGCGATCGGGCTGTCGCGCCGCGGCGCCGATCTTGCTGGACGGGAGCGCCGCGTCGAGCGTCATGCGTTCGCTGCGCGCGCCGATCAGGACGGTGACCCGCTGGCCCACCCGCACGCCGATCGCCTGGGCGGTCGGCGTGGTCAGTAGGAGCAGCCCGCGCTGGGGCCCTTCGGCGGCTCGTTGAAAGGCGCTGGACAGCCGGCCGTGCAGCGCGAGGACGCGTTCGTCGGCGCCGACCAGGGTCAGTGCGCGCTTTTCACGGTGCCCACCCTGCCCGGCGGCCTGGATCGGCACCGTGAGCAGCGGCGCGGCGGCCGCGACCCCGGGCATCTGCTGCACTTCGGTTGCGATGCGCTCGTCGAAGCCTTCGGGCGAGCGTGCGGCCAGTTCGAGCGTGGCCTGCCCGGCCACGCCGTGCGCGACTTCTTCGAAGGAGCCGACGATCGAGCGGTGTGCGACCTGGACGCTGAACAGCAGCGCCACGCCGGCGGCGACGCCGGCGATCGCCATCAGCTCGCGCAGCGGCTGCACGCGCAGGTGGCGGCGATAGAACAGGGCGAGGGTGTGCAGTTGGCCGATCATCGCCCGCCCTCGGGCCCGCCCCTGCCCTCGCCCTCACGACCGCCCTCGGGCTCGGTACCGTTCTCGCGCTCGCGCAGGTGCCCGTCGCGCATCTCCAGGACACGGTCGGCGTGGGCGGCGGCGTCCGTGTTGTGGGTGACGAGGACCACGGCCGCGCCGTGCCGGCGCGGCAGATCGGCCAGGAGCGCGAGGATCTCAGCGCCTGTTTCGGAGTCGAGGTTGCCGGTCGCCTCGTCGGCGAGCACCAGGCGCGGCTCGCCGACGATCGCCCGCGCGATCGCCACGCGCTGCTGCTCGCCGCCTGAGAGGCGCTCTACCAGCTGTGCGCCACGGCTGGAGAGGCCGACTTCGGCGAGCGCCACGCCGGCCCGTTCGTCCGCTTGGGAGTGGGGGACGTGGCGTAGCAGCAGGGGGACCGCGACATTTTCCTGCGCGCTCATTCCGGCGGTGAGATTGAAGCCTTGGAAGACGAAGCCGAGCTGCTCGCGCCGGTAGGCGAGCGTCTCGCGCTTGGAAAGCTCGGCGAGGTCGCGACCGGCGTAGCGCACGCTGCCGCCGTCGGCGCGCAGGTGGCCCGCGAGCAGCAGCAGCAGCGTGGTCTTGCCGGAGCCGCTCGGGCCGAGCAGCGTGAGGCGCTCGCGCTCGCGCACGGTGATCGTGGCGTCACGGACGGCGTGGATCGTCTCGCCGGGGCTCTCGTAGTGCTTTTGAACGTTCTCCAGCTCGAGCAGCACCGGCGGCGCGGTGCGGTCAGGCATCGGCCACGGCTTGGCGTGAGCGCCGGGGGAGCTCGTAGACGTTGCCCGGATTCGCCGGAATCGGGGCGTTCACGAGCCTGCCGCCGTTCAGATAGAGGATGGGGTCTGCGCGAATCAGCGCGCTGGCCTCGCTGTCGGTGAGGAGCACGGCGACCTTGGCTTCGTAGGCGAGCGCCTGAAGCAGCACCATGACCGCCTCCTGCTCGACGAGCGAGAGGTTGCGCGCCGGGCCGTCGGCGAGCAACAGCCGCGGCTCGATCACGATCGCGCGTGCGATCGCGACGCGCTGGCGCTCGCCGTCGGAGAGCTCATTGACCATCATGGGAGCGCATTGCTCTGCCTCGCAGGCCGCGAGCGCCTCGCGGGCGCGCCGTGTGGCGCCGCGATGGTCGTGGCGGTCGACGAGCAGCGGCATCGCGACGTGTTCGAGCACCTCCAGCCCGGCCTGGGCGCTCTGGGTCGGGGGCCAAATACACGCGATCTCTCGCCGGTGCAGCCGCTTCCACTCTCCCGCGGGCAGCTGATCGAGGCGGCGCCCGTCGTAGCTGACCTGACCGTGCTCTGGCGTCAGGAGCCCTGCGGCGATCTGCAGCAGCGTGGTCTTGCCGGCGCCGCTGGGGCCGTACACGCCGAGGATCTGCCCGCGCGCGAGCTCGAGCGACACGTCGGAGAGGGCGTCCTTGGGGGCGCCGCCTTTGCGCTCGAAGCGCTTTGAGACCCGTTGCAGGGAGAGAAGCATCGCGTCTGTGGTGTCAGCCGGCGGCGCGTTTGGGTGCGGGACTGCGCTCGCGCGCGGCGTTGGAGTGCTCTTTGGGGTCGGCCGCCGCGCGGGCGATGCGCGTGAACAACTGGCTGCGCGCGCTCGCGCCAACTATCCGGCCGTCTGCACCGGACCCGTCGGGCCAGAGGATCCGCTCCTGCACAGCCAGCGAGGAGAGCAGCTCGCGCGCGTCCTGGGCCCAGCGCAGCTCCCCTTCCAGCGCGTAGATGTCGCTGGAGAGATTCAGGCGCAGCAGCAGGTGGTCGGCGCGCAGCAGCTCCTCCTCGGCGCCGGGGAGCGCCTCGCACATCGCTGCGACCGCGGTCAGGCGCTCGGCGCACTCGCGCTCGTAGTCCTCGACCTTGCTGATCGCCCGCGCGAGGCGGTCTGGGCCGGCGAAGGTGACCTTCACGAGCAGCGGGCGCGAGAGGCGGGCTGTGTCGGGCGTCTGCTCGAACCAGCGCTCGAACTCCTGCACGCCGCGCTCGGTGATCTGAAAGACGTGGCGCTCATCCTGGCCGTCGGGGTTCTTGTTGACGCGCTCGATCAGCCGGTCGCGCTCGAGTCCTTTGACGGCTTGGTAGAGCGGGCCGGAGCGTACCTTCCAGGAAGGCCCGAGGCGCTGCTGCATGCGGTCGGCCATCTGGTAGGGGTACGCGGGGCGGTCGAGCAGCAGCCCCAGCAGCACGTGCTTAGCCGCCATTCCCATCCCCTGCCTCTCCGTGAGCACTCACCGTGTCCTCCGCCTTTCCACTGCGTGCGGCCTTCAAGCTCTGAGAGACCTTACTCCTCTTCGGCGCCGCTGTCACGAGGGTCGTGGTGGCGCTGGCGCGAATACCTAACTTAAGGGTATCGGCGACGAATGGCCCATTTAAGGGTATTGACGGGTGTGCGTGGGGGGTCCATGCTGCTTGCACGAAGTTTTGGAGCGAGGACCACCCCTTCTCTACGCCGGGACGGCGGAGAGGAGGGGGAGGGGAATGAGGAGGAGACGGAGTGGGGAAGCACCGCCGGATCTCAGCAGCGCCATCGAGCCCGAGCGCCACCACGGCGCACGTCGGTGGGCGCTCTACATCCGCGCGGCTCGTCCCGCATCGCCGCCCTGAGATTGGCCGTCCTCCCCATACCCCTGGAGGACGGTCAAGGAGGCCACGGCGCCAAGTCCCTCTCCGGACGTCTGGCCTCCAGGGCGCCGCGGCCACACCCAAACCGGCCGCGGCGCCTCCCCTTCTTCGGGGCGGTGCAGTCGCCAAGCCGTCCAGCGCCCGCCCGGCTCTGTGTACACTTCGGACATACGGGAAAGTGCTCGAGATCGGCAGCAACTCCTCGTGTTCGGAAGGGTTGTATGGGTATCGGCGATCGATCGGTGTGGGGGATGTGATGTTTGTGGGATGTGGCGAAGGGTCTGAAGTTGGAGGATCTGAAGCAGGTTTCCGTGGGGTGGAGAGGACTGACCACGATCGGAACCTAACACGAACACCTGTTCGTATCAAGGGGTCCGGCCCAGAAGTCACACTCTCGTCACACTCGCCCCAGAGCTTGATTTTGTTGTGACTTTTGAATAAGAGAAAAAACGATTTCCAAATTTCTACCCACATCCTTCTGTAAAACCCACATGCCTTCCTACACCACCATCGACACCCCCACCGCCGCGTCGGCCGGCGCCTCACCGCCCGCGCTTCTTCCGGCAGGACGCCAGCCGCGATCGTCCTCAGAAGTCCCATACGCTGACGATCCGCATCGCGGCGTGGTCAGCCCCATGGGGATGGTCGTAGACGACTTCGAAGCGACGCCCGTCGGCGAGCAGGCCGTAGATCAGCCAGTCCGCTTGGGCGGGTGGGATTTTCATCCTCTGTCGCTCGTCGTGCCCGCCGGGGACACGCTCGCTCGCGCTTGCTGTGTCCCTCAGGCCGCGACGTCGTGGGGCTTGGTTGAGACGTGGCCGATCCGGCGGAGCTTGGCGAGTGGGGGGAAGATGATGCGCTCGACCGCATCGAGCTCTGGGAGCGAGGTGATCTCGACCATCGCCGTGTCGTCTTCGTTCAGCTCCAGCAGGCCGCCGGTGGCGCCGGCGGGAATGCCGTCGTGCGGCTCGGTCAGTTCGATAACGTCGAGCACTTTGAGCTTGTCTGTCGTTGGCATGGGCTTCAGCTTAGCCGATCGGATAGGCGGTCACGAGCCGTGGGGCGTCATGAGCGTGCTTGTAATGCCAAGAGGTTGTCGTCTTGGCTTTGCGAACGCCGATCTGGAGCTCGATGTTGATTCCGCAGGTGACGCCGTGTCGCTCGGTGACTCTAAAGATCGGACCGCCGTCGAGCACGGCCTGGGCGATCTCCTCCCAGAAGCGCTGGGCGTCGTCCGGGCCGATGTGAAGGACGCGCGCCCATTCTCGCCCGTGACCTTCCTCGGAGAGAATCCAAGCGATCTTCTCGGGCGCCGTGTACGCCTCCTCGGCACGCGGCAGCACCCCGCCCACGGCGGGCGAGTCGGATCTCGGGGGCTCCTCGCCGGTCGAGGTCATGAGAGCAACGCTACGCACCGCTTGGGACGCCTGAGCCGATCGAGCCTCTCCCACTCCCAAACCCGCTGCAAAGCCATACAAAAACTTTCGGCCACCACCTCACCGGGGTCGCTTCTTGCGACAGGAGTCGAGCCGGGACCGGTCGGTGTAGACGGTCAGCAGCGACGCCGGCAGCAGCGCGAAGCCGGTGTCGAGCGTGACGATCGCGAAGACGCCGCGGGTGACGACGGGCCGGCGCCCGCCTGTGGGGCTCATCGGGGCCTACCGGGGGCGGTACATGTCGCGCGTGACGCGGACGTTGGCCCGCAGACCCGTGGTGGCGCGCTTCAGCGCCGCGCGTTTTTCCTCGGGGGTTTTGTAGACGGGCTGCTGAGTCAGTTCGGCCAGCCTCTCGGGGCTGAGCTTCTCGATCTTCCCGTTGCTGCTCTGGGCTTTGTTGGTCTTCGCCTTGGCCATGATCCTCATGGTAGCCCTCCTTTCGGTCGTCAAGCAGCGACCGGGATCGATCGCCAGCCAACCACCCTACGCACGACCTGCGATGGAAATCGCCGGCGGCCCTGTCTTGCTCAGGAAAGCCCTGCAAAGGCGGCCGAAAAGTTTCTGCGCGACCGTGGCCTCAATCGCCCTCTCAACCCAACCCCCTGCCGTCCGCGCCGCACCGCCTCGATCTTCCCGCGCCCTCTCGGCGCATTCAACAACCGAGGGGCGTTTGTCCCTTCCGACTCCCAGGCGACCCGATAACCATGTTCCATCGTCTACGAACGCGCATAACCCCTCCAACGGTCCTGCTGTTCACCGTCTGATTTTTCCAAAGAAAGAAAAAGCGATTTCTAAATTTCTACCTATGTCTTTCTGTCTATAACGCACATGAGCCCGTACACCACCATCGACACCTCCGCCGCCGCGCGACTACGCGGCGTGCGGTTTGACGGCGTGCAGGAGGTCGGAGATGACCTCGTCGATGCGCTGTCCGCGTTCGGTGGCGATGCGCTGCAGCAGGGTGGCGTCCTCGCCTCGGACGTCGACGACGATCGTGACTTTGGCGTTGGGGTTCGCCTCGTGGACCTGGATGTCGCGGGGGTCCATCGTGCTGACGTACTCGTCGAAGTCGCCGGGCTGGGGGTCGGGGTCTGTCCAGGGGTCTTTGGGCATGGTTCAGTCTCCAGTGATTCTACGACGTTCGGCGCCGGTGGCGGTCCAGCCGGTGACGATCGCCCAGCTGGTGGGGTCGTCGGTTCGTTCGATCACGAGCGTGAGGGTGCGCCCGCCGTTGGTCTTGCCGGTCAGCAGACGGCGATCGCGGAGCTTGCGAGCGCTGCGTCGAGCACGTCCCCGGTTGCGCAGCGTGACGTGGTTGTTGCGCGGCAGCTCCTCAGCTTCGTCGACAGAGATTCCGCGCGCGGCGAGCTTCTCGATCGCGCTGAGCGTCGCGCGCAGCTCGTAGATCACGTCCCGGCGACGGGCGCCAGGGCGTCTCATGCGAAGCCTCGCACGACTTGGGGTTTTGGGTTCATCCCGAGAACGCTACGCAGCGACGGGGACGAAACTCTCCGGCGGCCTCGGTCTGCCCGTAAAACCCCTGCAAGCCCCCGCAAAAACTCTCTGTGCGACCGCGACCGCGACCTTGCGCCTCGACACCCCGCCCCAAAACTTTCCCGGAGTGCCACGGCGCCCCGTCCTTGCTTCAACAACACCACCCACCCCCACTGCTCCACCGCCTTTCGGGCGGTTACTACAACTCAAATCGCCCGAAAGGCGTCTTGACCAGGTGCAGACATGACCATGTTCCACTCAATCCGTAAACACCTCAGCTACGCCAACGTGGCCGCGACGATGGCCTTGGTCTTCGCCCTCACGGGCGGGGCTGTGGCGGCTTCCAGTCATGGTGGCGGCGGTTCCTCCGGATGGGGTGTGTCGTGAAGTCGGTTGTGAGCGATTTCGTAGACGGTGAGTGCGTGGGACCCCTTGGGGTGGTGGCGGACTCCGAAGGCGTCGGATGTCGGCACGGTTCAGCCCTCGCCGTCGGGCGGCTGGAAGTGGGCCCGTACTTGCCTTGAACGCCGCGGACTCCTCCGGGGTCGCGTCCCGGCCGCCGGAGCGGGCGAGCATGTCCGCCCAGTTGACCTTGGATAGGAGCGTCGGGGCGGGCACGAGGCAGAGGCGCCCATCGGGCCGCTTGTCCTTGACGATGTACTCGCCGACGATGTCGCCGGTGAGCGTTACGTGCACGAGTTGCTTCTCTGCTGCCACGGGACTCATGATGCCACGTCTCCTTCCGGTCGTCAACGGCGACCGGGATCGATCGCCGGCCAACCACCCTACGCATCGACTGCGATGGAACTCTCCGGCGAACCCGTCCTTGCCCCCGAAACCCCTGCAAAGGCGCCCAAAAACTTTCTGCAATCTTGCATTACATCAACCAACCAAACACCCGCGTGCGTAGCGCCAGGTCCGGCCTCCACGCTTCAACCAAACAACAAGGAGTCCTGACCCATGCTGACCCGCCTACGCAACCGCATAACCCCGGCACGGTGATCGCCACGATCGCCCTCGTCTTCGCCATGACCGGCGGAGCCTATGCCGCCAAGAAGTACCTGATCACCTCGACGAAACAGATCAGCCCGAGCGTCCTGAAGTCCCTCAAGGGCGCGAACGGTAGGAACGGCGCCAACGGCGCGAATGGCGCTGCGGGCGCCCCCGGCGCCACGGGCCCCACCGGCCCCGCCGGCCCCGCCGGCTCCGGCACCCCCGGCGCGAAAGGCGAAGCTGGCGCCGAAGGCAAACCCGGCGCCCCCGGCGAAAGCGTCATCAACAAAAAAGTGGAAAAGTCCAGCGCGACCTGTAACCACGAAGGCGGCGCTGAATTCAAGGTCGGCTCGGCGGGTGCTCCGACGACTGCCTGCAACGGCACGACCGGGTTCACCTCGACGCTGCCTCCCGGCAAGACCGAGACCGGCACCTGGATCGCCAACAACAACTACGTCCCGGCACCCGAAGTGTTCAAGTGTGTCGCGGACACAGGGAAAGGCGAATGGGAAGATTCCCAGTGTCGCACGAGGGCGGCGATCAGCGGCAAAGGCGGCTTCGAAAGGGAAACGATCGAGCAGGAAACAGCGACGGCACCCGTGGCGCTTACCTCGATCTCCTTCGCGATCCCGCTCGGCGAAGAAATGGGGTCAAGCGAAGTGCACTACATGAAGACCGGTGAAACCTCCGCGGAATGCGGCGGCAGCGCCGAAGCGCCGACCGCAGCGGAAGGGAACCTCTGTGTCTACGAAGCGATAGCGAGCAATGTCACGGAAGTGATCGTCTCGACCTCCTTTGCCAAGGGCTTTGCGAAAGAAATGGGCGCCCTGCCAAGCGGCGCATTCATCCGCGTGAACTCGGAACACAACACGGAACAGAGCTTCGCCATGGGAACTTGGGCCGTCACGGAAAAATAAGCACGAGCCCCGAGCGCCCGCGCCATCGCAGGTCCCTGTGCCGGGGACGCGGGAGCCGGGGCGCCGGCCGGCCACAGCCCGGACGGCCTTACCACGGCCGTCCGGGCTGTCGGCCCAAGCCGCATGCAACGACACCACCACGATGACAGGAGTGACAGTGAGTCCCGT
Source organism: uncultured Solirubrobacterales bacterium (assembly GCA_963808385.1). Lineage (GTDB taxonomy): Bacteria > Actinomycetota > Thermoleophilia > Solirubrobacterales > Solirubrobacteraceae > Palsa-744. The sequence goes on from CAWEFQ010000011.1 coordinate 22,320, forward strand.
AGAGCCGCATGGCCCGCTCGCCCGACAGCCCCATCACACGCCAACCAGGAAGGCCGTGACCGGCATGCTTGGGCGATTTGCGCTGGTCGTGCTGGCGGCCTGCGCCGCGATCGTCCTCGCCGCCCCCGGCGTCGCCTCGGCCGCGTTCACGCGGCCGTTCGAACGCCAGATCTCCGGTGTCGGGGTGCCGGGCGGTGTGGCCACCGACTCGGAAAACCATTTGTGGGTCGGGGATTTGAACGCGGGGCTGCTGCGGGAGTTCGAACCGGCCGGTGTGGGGAACACGCCGCTGGGTACCCCGTTTGCGACGGGTGTGCTGCCGGGGAGTGTCGCGGCGCAGAGCGCCACGGCGGGCAACGGCCTGTTGTATGTGACCGCCCCGGAACGGAAATCCGTGGTCGAAATGTATGAACCGAACGGGACGCACGTGGGGTCGTGGGGGAGTTTCGAAAAACCGTATCTCGCGGTCGACAACAATCCCGCGAGCGATGTCGCGGAATCCGTCGCGGTGTACGGTTGGGGGGTGCACGGTGTATGTGTCGTTTGCGACGGGGATCGAGAAGCTCAGCTCGACGGGCAAAGAAGAGGCGTTTGTCAACGCCAATGACGAACCGACGAAAGAGCCTTACATCTCCGGCGGCAAGATCACCGGCAGCGCCAACACCACCAACGGCGGATGCGGGACCGAATTCACCTTCCCGAACTCGCATGTTGTGCCGGGTGCGGTCGCGGTGGACGCGGCGGGGGACTTGTTTGTCGCGGTCCCGGAATGCAAGAGCGTGTTCGAGTACCGCGCGAGCGGTGAATACGTGCGGGCGTTTGAGATGCAGAGCCAGGAAGTTCCGCGTATCGGCCCCGAACAGCTTGGTCGGCGAACCGGTGGGTGTCGCGGTCGACCCCGTGAGCGGGCATCTGATCGTGACGTTGAACGGGCGTCGTACTGCTGCTGGTGCGGTCGATGAGTTCGATCCGCTGTCGGGCAAATTCGTGGACACGATCGAAGCAGCCGGCGAAACCGGGGGGCTTGTGGAACCGTCTGGGGTGGCGGTGGATTCGCTGGGTGATCTTTATGTTGGTGATGAGGGCCCGGGTGTGGTTGATGTGTGGGGGCCGGGCGCGTATTACCCGACGGTCACCACGGGTGCGGTGAGCGCGGCCACGGCGACGAGCGCGGTGTTGTCGGGGTTGGTCGATCCGGCGCAGCATGGGAACACTGAACAGGCCCCGACGTTGAAGGAATGCTTTTTCCAGTATGTCGATGAAGCGGGGTATGAAGAAGCGCTCGCGAGGGAACAGTCCGAGCGCGAAAAGCACGAACCGTTGACGGGGGAACAGGGCTTCGCGGAAGCTGAACAGAAGGCGTGCACGCCGGGTGCGGGGGAGATCAAATCCGAACCCGAAGTCGCGACTGAAGTTCAGGCTGGGATCGCGGGGTTGACCTCGGGTGTGACCTACCGTTACCGGCTGGTCGCGGTCAGTGGCGGCGCGAAGGGTGGGCGGGCGCCCGCGGCGGCGTTGGCGTTCACCGCGCCGCATGCTCCTGAAGTCGTGCCGGGTTCGGTCAGCGCGGGTGATGTCACCTCGGCGTTCGCGGATCTGCGTGCGCAGATCGACCCGTTGGGTGCGGCCACGACCTATCATTTTGAATACGACACCCGTCCGTATGTGGAAGGTGAAGGGCCGCACGGGGCGAGCGTCCCGGTTCCCGATGCGCCGGTCGGCGCGGGCGGCCCGACGGGCAGCGCTGATGAAGGTGTGCTCCAGCACGTCGGGGGTCTCGCTCCCGGGACGACATATCATTTTCGTGTCGTCGCGGCGAATGAGGTGGAAGGGCGCGTCGAAGTGACGGATGGGCCGGATGCGACGTTCACGACGCAGGCGGCGGTCGAACCCGTCCCGCCGGACGGCCGCGCCTATGAGCTGTTGACGCCCCCGGACCGCCAGGGCGGCAGCGACACCTTCGCCCAGGTGGGCGGGAACGGGGAAATAAAGAACGAATTCGATGTGGGTACCCCCGCTGAATCGGGTGAAGGGTTCATTTTTGGGACTCACTCGGCGTTTGGGCCGTTTCCGTTTTCGTTTGAGAATGGGTATGTGTTCTCGCGCCATCTCGCGGAGAGCGCGTGGGATTTCCGTTCGCTCGCGGTCCCGTCGTTGGGCACGCAGGAGCTGAACGGTGAAGAAAAATATGTGTTCGACCCGGTTGATCTCTCGCGGGTCGCGTTCAATGATGGGGTGGGGTCGTTCACGGGCGAAGCAGGGTTGCGTTTGACCGATCTGCTCGGCCCGCCGGGCGCGGGGTCGGTCTGTACGGGTCCGCTGTCGTTGGAAGCGGCTGTCGCGGCGGGTTGTTATATCGATCTGCGCGAGGACCCGCCGATCCATGAAGGAGGCGAGGCGGAATTGAAAGCGACGCACGTGGTCGCGGGGTCGACGGATCTCAGCCACGTCGTGCTGGAATCTGGCTATCCGAGCCTGTGCCCGGGTGGCGAAGGCGTCAAGCACGGCCACATCCTGTGCGAATGGTCGGGTGGCTATGAAACCCTCGAAGACGGGGAAGTCAAGCCCGAACTGAAGCTCGTGAACACGCTCACGGGCAGCACCCCGGTCAGCGAATGCGGCGCCCGCATCGGCGCGAACGGATCCCCCGAAGATGCGCAGTCGGGCTCGGCGTATCGTGCGGTCTCCGGTGATGGGCGGCGGGTGATCTTCACGGCGCCTGACCCGGTTGAGCGCAGCAGTGTAGGCAAAGGCTGCTGGGATGGCGCGACGCTCAACTCGCCGCAGCTGTATATGCGTGTCGATGGGACCTCGACGCTTGATGTGTCCGCTCCGGAACCGGGTGTCAAAGAAGCAGGACATGCGCCGCTTGTGTACCCGGCGTGGTATGTCGGGGCGTCCGCGGATGGGTCGCGGGTGTTCTTCGCGACCCAGACGTGGCTGACCGCGGATCACCCCGCGGCTCACGGCCTCGAGCTTTACGAGTGCGAAATCACAGAAACCGAAGAAGGCGGCCCGGGGTGCATCCTGACCCGGATCACGGCCGGGGAACACCCCGAAAACACCGCCGGGCTGCACATGGTCTTCGGCGTCTCAGCTGACGGGTCGGCCGTGTACTTCTCCGCCAACGGCGTGCTCGCACCCGGCCCCGAACACCCGGGCGACTGCGTACAACAAGGATCCAGCTCACTGCTGGGCGGTGCGTGTCCGCTGTACCGCTACCAGACAGCCGCAGACGGCGCCGCGGGGAAGCTGAGCTATATCGCTAGCGCCACCTCGAGCGTGTACGGGAACGGCTCCGCCGGGGATTTCCTGACGCCGGAACCGCGGTTCACGAAGGCGTATGTGACGCCCGATGGGCGCTACCTGTTGTTCCAGAACTCGGGTGGCATCTACCGCTATGACGGGCTCACAGAAAGCCTCGTGCAGGTCTCCCCTAGCGGCGAATTCACCCGCTCAGCCTCACGGCAGCTGTCGTCGGGTCCTGTGCGCGCGCTGTCCGACAACGGGCAGTACGCGTTCTTCGACTCCACGCAGTCGCTCGTGCCGCAGGCCACGAACGGGACCCTCGACGTGTATGAGTGGCACGACGGGCGCATCTCGCTGATCGGCTCCGGCGCCGACCCCGCTCCTTCGTTCTTCCTCGGCTACAGCCCCAACCCCGGGGCGCACACCGAAGAAGCCAGGGAAGCGGGCAACGTCTTCATCGGCACGCACGCACAGCTGGTGCCCCAGGACACGAACAGCCTCGGCGACATCTACGACGCCCGCGCCTGCGAACCCGACTCCCCCTGCATCGAACCGCCGCAAGGGGAAACCCAGCAGTGCTTGGGGGGCACCTGTCAGACCCCGCCCCCGGCGCCGCCGGATCCGACCGTGACGCTGCTCGCGCCCCCGGCCGCGGCGAGCCCCGCCGGCGTGACGCCGCCGCCAAAGGTGCCGCCGAAGACGACCAAATGTAAGCGTGGCTTCGTCAAGAAGCGGGTCCGCAAGAAGGAGATCTGCGTCAAGGCCAAGAGCAAGAGGCAAGCCAAGAAGAGCAACCACGCCAGGGGGGGCAGGTAAGATGCGTATTCCACGGAAGCTCTCGCTGCTGTTTGCATCTGGCTTGGCACTTGCCCTGCTGACGTTCGCCGCCCCGGCCCTGGCCGCCGAAACGACCGGGCCCCAGTGGACCGTCTCCTCTGTCTCGCGGCCGACGACCTTTGCCGTCGGTAGTAATGCGGATTCGTATGTGGTGCTGGTCACGAATACGGGTGGCGCGGCCGCCGGTTGCACCAGGGCGCGGTGGGAAACCGAATTCAAAGAACATGGTCTCAGTAGAGAAGCGATCCTCGCTTGTCCCGAAGACAGCCCGGCGGTGAACCCGATCACGATCTCAGACGTTCTGCCGGCGGGTCTGGAAGCGCTCCCGGGCGCCACGGGCGAAGACGAGGCCGCCGCCGCGAAAGGTGGCGGCGGTGGCAATTTCAGCAGTAGTTGTGCTGCTACGAGCGGTGGTGGCGTGGCGTGCAGTTTTGATGGTCTGGTCGTGCCTGACGATTCGCTGGTGTTGCGTTTCCCCGTGCGCGTCACCGCCGGCGCGGGGAGCATCCGTAACGTGGTGCGTGTCACGGGCGGCGGCGCGGCGGTTCCCGGTGTGAGGGAAACCCCGACGGTGCTCGCGGGCAGCGAAGCGGAAGCGAAAGCGCGGACTGCGTTTGGTATTGCCGAAGGTGGCGCGACGACGGCGCTGTCGAGCGTGCAGGCGGGCGGGCATCCCGATCTGACGACGACCGGGGCGTTCAATACCGAAAGCGCTTCGGGTGCGACGGTCGGCGCGGTGAACCAGATCGTCGACGACCTGCCGGCGGGGTTCGCGGGTGATCTCGTCGATACGCCGGCGTGTCAGTCCCAGCTGTTCGCCGAGGAAGACTGCCCGATCCCGACGCAGGTCGGGATCACGACGCAGGTCACCGACGAAGGTGGTAATGAACTCAGGTTTCTCAGGCCGGTCTATAACTTGGCGCCGGAACCGGGTGAGGTCGCGAAGATCGGCTTCTTCATCGGCGTGCTCCTCTATGAGGGCGATATCACGGTCCGTGCCCCCGGCGAAGGCGGCCCGCCGTGCGCGGTCTCAAACGCGACCGCGTGCGAGCCGTACGGGTTGAAGACGGTGTTTCACGACGTCTCCGCGGTCTCGATCTCCTACGATTCGTTCTCGCTGACGATCTGGGGCGTGCCGGCCAGCCCGGTCCATGACCCGCTGCGCTGGAAATCCGAACCAGGAGGCTTCAGCACGGGCACCGGCTTTGGGGTGTCTGACCCGTTGCTGCCGGCCCCGTATTTCACGAGCCCGACGGCGTGCACGAGCGAACAGCTGGACGCGGAACTGCACGTCAGCTCGTGGGCCTCACCGGACAGCTACGTCTCCGAACCGATGCCCATCGGCCCGCTCGACGGCTGCGACCGCCTCGGCATGACCCCGGTGCTCAAGGCCGAAACGACATCCGACGCGGCCTACGCGGCGACCGGGCTGAGCCTCGAAGAGCAGGTTCCCCAGACCTATGACAACGCCGAAGGCCTCGCGACCTCGACCCTGAAGAAGGAGGTCGTGACGCTGCCCGAAGGCGTGACTGCGAACCCGTCGGTCGCGGCGGGCCTGCAGGGTTGCACCCCGCAACAGTACGCCGAAGAAGGCGTCGCGGAAAAAACGGCCCAGGAAAGGAGCGAAGGCAGGGGTTGTCCGAGCGAGTCGAAGATCGGCACCGTCAAAATCGTGACGCCCTCGCTCTCTGAAGAAGTCAAGGGCACGGTGTTCCTCGCGACGCCCTATGACAACCTGCCGGAATTCGGCGACCCCGAACACCCCGGCGGGTCACTGCTCGCGCTGTACGTCGTCGCGAGGGTCGCGAATCGCGGTGTCCTCGTGAAGGCGCCGGGCGAGGTCGTGCCGAACCTGGAAACGGGGCGTTTGACGACGACCTTCGACGACCTCGCGCCGCTGCCGTTCAGCCTGCTGACGTTCACGTTCAACTCCGGCGCGAACGCGCCGCTCGTGACCCCGCCGACGTGCGGGTCCTTCCGTGTGACGGCGGAATTGACGCCGTGGGCCAACCCCGAAGGCAACCCGCTCGACCCGTCGATCCCGCCGTTCCCGATCGACGCTGATTGTCCCACGGGCAATGTTCCGCCGTTCAACCCCGGTGTCACGTCCTACCCGGTTCACCCGAACGCGGGCGCGTACAGCCCGCTGTATCTGAAGATCTCGCGGCAGGACGGCGAACAGGAGATCACGGGCTTCTCGACGACGTTCCCGCTCGGCTTGGTGGCGAACCTCAACGGCGTCGCCAAGTGCGGCGAAGCGGAAGTGGCGCGCGCGCGCCAGCAGACCGGCGTGCAGGCCGAAACCGAACCGGCGTGCCCGGCGGGCTCGGAAATCGGGTATTCGATCGCCGAAGCCGGCGTCGGCAGCGTGCTCGCGCAGAACCCGGGGAAGATCTACCTCGGCGGCGAATTCGACGGTGCGCCGTTCTCGGTCGTGTCGGTCACGAGCGCCCACGTCGGCCCGTTCGACCTCGGCACGGTCGTGATCCACTTCCCGCTGGACATCGATTCGGAAACGGCGCAGGTCACGATCCCCGCGGGGGTGGGTGGGGCCAATCAGATTCCGCACATCCTCGACGGGATCGTCGTGCACCTGCGCAACGTGCGCGTGTATGTCAACCGTCAGGGCTTCATGGTCAACCCGACCCGCTGCGCCGAACAGAAGCTGTCGGCGACCGTGCTCGGCAACGGCCCGTTCGACAACCAGGTGACCGCCGGCGACCCGTTCCAGCTCGCCGGCTGCGAAGCGCTGCATTACGAACCGAAAGTCCATGTCGCGAGCGCCGCGAAGACGAGCAAAGCCGACGGCGCGAGCCTCAACTTCAAACTCTCCTTCCCCCCGAACACGATCGGCCAGGACTCAAACACCAGGGAAGTCAAAGTCGAGCTCCCCGTGCAGCTCCCCTCGCGCCTGACGACGCTGCAGAAGGCGTGCACGCAGGCGCAGTTCAAGGCCAACCCGGAAGGCTGCCCCGCGGCCTCGCGGATCGGCACCGCGCGCGCGCAGGCCGCGATCCTCCCCGAACCGCTGGAAGGCCCGATCTACTTCGTCTCAAACGGCGGCGAAGCGTTCCCCAACCTCGTGCTCGACGTCAAGGGCGACGGCGTCACGTTCCACTCGATCGGCGACACGTTCATCAGCAAAACCGGAATCACCTCCACCACGTTCCATTCGGTTCCCGACGTGCCCCTGGAAAGCGTCGAAGTCAACCTCCCCGAGGGCCCCTACTCCGCGCTCGCCGCGAATGGCAACCTGTGCGCGCCGACGACGACGAAGACCGTCAAGAAGAAGGTCACTGTCAAGGTCAAGAGCCACGGGCACGTGCGTAAGAAGCAAGTCACCCGCAAGGTCAAAGAGACCGCGGCCACGACGCTGCAGATGCCGACCGAATTCGTCCCCCAGAACGGCACCGCCGCGGTCAAGCAGCTAACGCCGATCGAAGTGACCGGCTGTCCCAAGAAGGCGGTTCACCCGAAGAAGGTCGCTAAGAAGGCCGCGAGGAAACATCACGTCAAGCAGCGGAGAGGATGAGCCGATGAGCCTTCGTAACACACGTACCCTGCCGGCCCTCGCCGCGGTCGCGGCGCTGTTCGCGCTTGCCTGCCTCGCCCCGGCTCTCGCCTCGGCCGCGTTCACGCGGCCGTTCGAACGCCAGATCTCCGGTGTCGGGGTGCCGGGTGGTGTGGCCACCGACTCGGAAAACCATGTGTGGGTCGGGGATTTGCACGCTGAGCTGCTGCGTGAGTTCGAACCAGCCGCCGCGGGCAACGGCGTGTCGGGTACGCCGTTTGCGACGGGTGTGCTGCCGGGGAGTGTCGCGGCGCAGAGCGCCACGGCGGGCAACGGCCTGTTGTATGTGACCGCTCCGGAACGGAAATCCGTGGTCGAAATGTATGAACCGAACGGGACGCACGTGGGGTCGTGGGGGAGTTTCGAAAAACCGTATCTCGCGGTCGACAACAATCCCGCGAGCGATGTCGCGGATCCGTCGCGGTGCGCGGTTGGGGGGTGCACGGTGTATGTGTCGTTCTCCAACGGGATCGAGAAGCTCAGCTCGACGGGCCAAGAAGAGGCGTTTGTCAACGCCAATGACGAACCGACGAAAGAGCCTTACATCTCCGGCGGTAAGATCACCGGCAGCGCCAACACCACCAACGGCGGATGCGGGACCGCGTTCACCTTCCCGGAATCGCATGTTGTGCCGGGTGCGGTCGCGGTCGACGCGGCGGGGGACTTGTTCGTCGCGGTCCCGGAATGCGAGAGCGTGTTCGAGTACCGCGCGAGCGGCGAATACGTGCGGGCGTTTGAAATGCAGAGCCCGGAAGTCCCGCGTATCGGACCCCGACAGCTCGTCGGCGAACCGGTGGGTGTGGCGGTCGACCCCGTCAGCGGGCATCTGATCGTGACGTTGGAAACAGGAGCCGGTGCTGGTGCGGTCGATGAGTTCGATCCGCTGTCGGGCAAATTCGTGGACACGATCGAAGCAGCCGGCGAAACCGGGGGGCTTGTGGAACCGGTTGGGGTGGCGGTGGATTCGCTGGGTGATCTTTATGTTGGTGATAAGGGTCCGGGGCGGGTTGATGTGTGGGGGCCGGGTGCGTATTTCCCGACGGTCACGACGGGTGCGGTGAGCGGGTTGACGGCGTCGAGCGTGGTGTTGTCGGGGTTGGTCGATCCGGCGCAGCATGGGAACAGCGAACAGACGCTGACGTTGAAGGAATGCTTTTTCCAGTATGTCGATGAAGCGGGGTATGAAGAAGCGCTCGCGAGGGAACAGTCCGAGCGCGAAAAGCACGAACCGTTGACGGGGGAACAGGGCTTCGCGGAAGCTGAACAGAAGGCGTGCACGCCGGGTGCGGGGGAGATCAAATCCGAACCCGAAGTCGCGACTGAAGTTCAGGCTGGGATCGCGGGGTTGACCTCGGGTGTGACCTACCGTTACCGGCTGGTCGCGGTCAGCGGTGGCGCGAAGGGCGGGCGGGCGCCCGCGGCGGCGCTCGCGTTCACCGCGCCGCACGCTCCTGAAATCGTGCCGGGCTCGGTGAGCGCGGGGAATGTCACCTCGGCGTTCGCGGATCTGCGTGCGCAGATCGACCCGTTGGGCGCGGCCACGACCTACCATTTTGAATACGACACCCGCCCGTACGTCGAAGGTGAAGGGCCGCACGGGGCGAGCGTCCCGGTCCCGGATGGGTCTGTCGGTGCGGGCGGCCCGACGGGCGGCGCTCACGAAGGTGTGGTGCAGCACGTCGGGGGTCTCGCTCCCGGGACGACCTACCATTTTCGTGTCGTTGCGCAGAACGAACAGGGTGCCTCTGTTGGCCAGGACGAGTCGTTCACGACGCAGGCTGCGGTCGAACCCGTCCCGCCGGACAGCCGTGCGTTTGAGCTGTTGACGCCTCCGGACCGCCAGGGCGGCGGCGACACGTTCGCCCAGGCCGTGGGCGGGGACGGGGAAATAAAAAACGATCACGATGTGGGTACCCCCGCGGAATCGGGTAAAGGGTTCAATTTTGAAACGGATTCGGCGTTCGGGCCGTTCCCGTTCGCGTTCGGCGAGGACTACGTCTTCGGCCGCCATCCGGCGCAGAGCTCGTGGGGTTTCGAGTCTCTTGCGGCGCCGTCGCTGGGGACACAGTCTGATTACTACGGCGCGGTCTTTGACCCGGCTGATCTCTCGCGTGTCGCGTTGAACGACGGGATCGGCGCTTCGATCAGCGAAGCGGGGTTGCGTGTGAGTGATCTCGTCGGTCCGCCCGGTGCCGCGTCGATCTGTTCGGGTCCGCTGTCGCTGGACGCGGCGGTCGCGACGGATTGTTATATCGACCTGCACCAGGACCCGCCTGTCCATGGAGCGGGCTCCGAAGAATTGAAGGGGACCTTTGAGGTCGCGGGCTCGACCGATCTGAGTCATGTCCTGTTGGAATCGGGGTATCCGACGCTGTGTCCGGGTGGCGAGGGCGTCAAGCACGGCCACGTCCTGTGCGAATGGTCGGGTGGCTATGAAACCCTCGAAGACGGCGAATCAAAGCCCGAACTGAAGCTCGTGAACACGATCAACGGCAGCACCCCGCTCAGCGAATGCGGCGCCCGTATCGGCGCGAACGGCTCACCAGAAGACGGCGACGAAGGTACGGAGTATCGCGCGGTCTCCGGTGATGGGCGGCGGGTGATCTTCACGGCGCCTGACCCGGTTGAGCGCAGCAGTGAAGGCAAAGGCTGCTGGGATGGCGCGACGCTCAACCCGCCGCAGCTGTATGTCCGCACAGACGGGTCGAGCACGCTCGACGTGTCCGCGCCGGAACCGCGTGTCGAAGAAGCGGGCAGCCCGCTGGCACACCATGCGCCGTTGCCCTACCCCGCGTGGTATGTCGGCGCCTCCGCGGACGGGTCGCGGGTGTTCTTCGCGACCAAGACCTGGCTGACCGCGGATCACCCCGCGACTCACGGCCTTGAGCTTTACGAGTGCGAAATCACCGAAACCGAAGCCGGGCCCGCCTGTATCCTCACGCGGATCACGGCCGGGGAGCACCCCGAAAGCCTCGCTGAACTGCACATGGTGTTCGGTGTCTCAGCCGACGGGTCAGCCGTCTACTTCTCCGCCAACGGCGTCCTCACACCAGGCCCCGAACACGCAGGCGACTGCGCACAACAAGGATCGGTCGGGGTCGCGAGTGGTGCGTGTCCGCTGTACCGCTACCAGACAGCCACAGGCGGCGCCTCCGGGAAGCTGAGCTATATCGCCAGCGCCACCTCGAGCGTATACGGGAACGTCAGCACCGGGGACGTGCTGACGCCGGAACCGCGGTTCACGAAGGCGTATGTGACACCGGATGGGCGCTATCTGCTGTTCCAGAACTCGGGTGGCATCTACCGCTATGACGGGCTCACAGAAAGCCTCGTGCAGGTCTCCCCTAGCGGCGAATTCACCCGCTCAGCCTCACGGCAGCTGTCGTCGGGTCCTGTCCGCGCGCTCTCCGACAACGGGCAGTACGCGTTCTTCGACTCCACGCAGTCGCTCGTGCCGCAGGCCACGAACGGGACCCTCGACGTGTATGAGTGGCACGACGGGCGCATCTCCCTGATCGGCTCCGGTGCCGACCCCGCTCCTTCGTTCTTCCTCGGCTACAGCCCCAACCCCGGGGCGCACACCGAAGAAGCAAGGGAAGCGGGCAACGTCTTCATCGGCACGCACGCACAGCTGGTGCGCCAGGACACGAACAGCCTCGGCGACATCTACGACGCCCGCGCCTGCGAACCCGACTCCCCCTGCATCCGGCCGGAAGCACAGGAAACCGCCCAATGCGAAGGCTCGAGCTGCCAGATTCCACCGCCGCCACCCAGCGATCGGACCCCCGCCTCCCAGACGTTCTCCGGCCCGGGCAACCTCACGCCCCAGGCACCTCCGCCGCCCCCGAAACCGCCGACGGCCGCCCAGGTCCGCGCCAAAAAGCTCGCGGCGGCCCTCAAGCAATGCCGCAAGAAAGCGAACCGGCACAAACGCCTTGCCTGCGAAAAGCAGGCACGAAAGCGCTACTCGTCAAAATCTTCCAAAGGCCGTAAATAATGCCCGCTAACCGCCTTTTTATAAAAAGCGCCACCTGGATGGTGGCGCTCATCTCCGCGCTGATCGCGGTCCTGGCGATCGGAGCCCCCGCCTTGGCCTCTGAAGCGGGGCCCCAGTGGACCGTCTCCTCTGTCTCGCGGCCGACGACCTTTGCCGTCGGTAGTAATGCGGATTCGTATGTGGTGGTGGTGACGAATACGGGTGGTGCGGTGGCGGGTTGCACGAGGGCGCGGTGGTCCGTTGAAACCAAGAATGGCGAGGATCCTGAAGGTGCTCTTTGTCCGGCGGATAGTCCGGCGGTGAACCCGATCACGATCTCGGATGTTCTGCCGGCGGGTCTGGAAGCGCTCCCGGGCGCCACGGGCGAAGACGAGGCGGCGAGCGCCAAAAGCGGTGGCGGGGGCGGCAATTTCAGCAGTAGTTGTGCTGCTACGGGTGGTGGTGGCGTGGCGTGTAGTTTCAATGGTGTGGTCGTGCCGGATGATTCGTTGTTGCTGCGTTTCCCGGTGCGGGTGACGGCTGGCGCGGGGAGTGTTCGTAATACGGTGCGTGTCACCGGCGGCGGCGCGGCGGTTCCCGGTGTGAGGGAAACCCCGACGGTGCTCGCGGGCAGCGAAGCCGAAGCGAAAGCCCAGACGGTGTTCGGTGTCTCTGCGGGTGGCGCGACGAGTGCGCTGTCGAGCTTGCAGGCGGGCGCGCATCCCGATCTGACGACGACGGGGGCGTTCAATACCGAAAGCGCTTCGGGTGCGACGGTCGGCGCGGTGCACGAGATCGTCGACGATCTGCCGGCGGGGTTCGCGGGCGATCTCATCGATACGCCGGCGTGCCAGTCCCAGCTGTTCGCCCAGGAAGATTGTCCGATCCCGTCGCAGATCGGGATCACGATGCAGGTGACCGATCAGGCCGGCGGGGAATTCCGGTTTCTGAGGCCTGTTTATAATCTTGCGCCGGAACCTGGGGAGGTCGCGAAGATCGGCTTCTTCTTCGGCCAGTTTCGCTATGAGGGCGATGTCACGGTGCGCGCCCCGGGTGAAGGCGGCCCGCCGTGCGCGGCCTCGAACGCGACCGCGTGCGAGCCGTATGGGTTGAAGACCGTCTTTCACGATGTCACGGGCGGGTCGATCTCCTACGATTCGTTCTCGCTGACGATCTGGGGCGTGCCGGCCAGCCCGGTCCATGACCCGCTGCGCCTGGAACCCTCACCCAAGGGGTACGATGGCAGCAAATTTGGGGTGTCTGACCCGTTGCTGCCGGCCCCGTATTTCACGAGCCCGACGGCGTGCACGAGCGAACAGCTGGACGCGGAACTGCACGTCAGCTCGTGGGCCTCACCGGACAGCTATGTCTCCGAACCGATGCCCATCGGCCCGCTCGACGGCTGCGACCGCCTCGGCATGACCCCGGTGCTCAAGGCCGAAACGACATCCGACGCGGCCTACGCGGCGACCGGGTTCAATTTGGCGACCAATATCCCCCAGACCTATGACAACGCCGAAGGCCTCGCGACCTCGACCCTGAAGAAGGAGGTCGTGACGCTCCCGGAAGGGATGACCGTCAACCCCTCCTCGGGCGCGGGGCTCGAGGCTTGCAGCGAGTCTCAGTACGCCGAAGAAGGGGCCGCGCCTAAGACCGCGGCCGAACGCGGCGAAGGCAGGGGCTGCCCCGCGAGCTCTAAGCTCGCGACCGTCAGGATCAAGACCCCGTCGATCTCCGAAGAAGTCACGGGCTCGGTGTATCTCGCGACCCCGGCGCCGCGCGGTGGCGCCGAACCGGGCCGTAACCCGTTCAACAGCCTGCTCGCGGTCTACCTCATCGCGAGGGCCGCGAATCGTGGTGTGCTGGTCAAGTCCCCCGGGCTCGTGCAAGCCGACGAACTGACGGGCCGTCTGACGACGACGTTCGATGATCTCCCGCCGTTGCCGTTCAGCCTCGCGACGTTCCAGTTCAACCAGGGCGCGAACGCCCCCCTCCTGACCCCCCCCACCTGCGGCACGTTCACCGTCACCGCCGAACTGACCCCATGGTCAAACCCCGAAGGCACCCCCCTCACCCCCGAACTCCAACCGTTCCCAATCAGCACGAACTGCCCGCCGGGCAACACCCCGCCGTTCAACCCCCAGCTCACGGCGGGCACCCTCAACAACGCCGCGGGTGCCTACAGCCCGCTGTATCTGAGGATCTCGCGTGATGATGGTGAACAGGAGATCACGGGTTTCAGCTCGCAGATGCCGCCGGGTCTGACCGCCAACCTGACCGGCGTCGCCGAGTGCGGCGAAGGCGAAATCGCCGCCGCCAAATCCCAGACCGGCGCCGAAGCGGAATCGACCCCGGCCTGCCCCGCGGGCTCGGAAATCGGGCATTCGGTAGCCGAAGCGGGAGTGGGCACCGTTCTGGCCCAGGCCCCGGGAAGGATCTACCTCGGCGGCCCCTACCAGGGAGCCCCGTTCTCGATCGTCTCGGTCACGGCGGCGAAGGTCGGCCCGTTCGACCTCGGCACGGTGGTCGTGCACCTCCCACTGTTCCTGAACCCCGAAACCGCCCAGGTGACGGTCGGCTCGGGCTCCGCGAACCAGATCCCCCACATCATCAAAGGGATAGTCATCCACGTCCGCAACATCCGTGTCTACGTCGACCGCTCGCACTTCATCCTGAACCCGACCAGCTGTGACCCGATGTCCTTCGCCGCCACCGTGATCGGCGGAGGAGCGGACCCGACCAACCCGGCCGACAACACCCCCGCCACGGTAACCGACCCCTTCCAGGCCGCCGACTGCGCGAACCTCCAGTTCGAACCCAAAGTCACGGTCACAAGCTCCGCGCACACGAGCAAAGCCAACGGCGCGAGCCTGACGTATAAGATCGCCTATCCCAATGTCCCGCAGGGCACCGAGGCGGACATCCACTACGTGAAAGTTGAATTGCCGGGGGAGCTGCCGAGCCGCCTGACGACGTTGCAGAAGGCCTGCACGCAAGAGCAGTTCCAGGCCAATCCGGCGGGGTGCCCGAAAGAATCGGTGATCGGGCACGCCAAAGCAGTCGTTCCGAATATCCCGGTGCCCCTGGAAGGCCCGGTGTATTTCGTCAGCAACGGTGGGGAAGCATTCCCGAACCTGGTGATGGTGTTGCAGGGGTACGGCGTCACGATCGACTTGGTTGGGGATACGTTGATCAAGAATGGTGTGACGAGCACGACGTTCAATCAGGTCCCCGACAACCCCCTGACATCGTTCGAAATCAACCTGCCCGAGGGTCCATACAGCGCTCTGGCCGCAAACGGGAACCTGTGCAAGCCGACGGTCACGAAGACGGTCAAGAAGAAGGTGCGGGTGCAGGTGAAGGGACGGATGAGGACCGTCACGAGGAAGGTGAAGGAGCAGGTCGCCACGTCGCTGACGATCCCCAGCGACTACATCGCCCAGAATGGCGCCACCTACAACGCCAACGTGCCGATCGCGGTCACGGGTTGCCCGAAGGCCAAGGTGGCGAAGAAGAAAGCGAAAGCGAAGAAGAAAGCCAAGGGCAAGAAGAAGAAGTAGCTGATCGAAGGGCAAGAAGTAGCTGGCCAAGCTCGGTCGAATCCGCTTTGCAGATCCCGGACCTTCGTCCGGCCGGGGTGGGCGGGTACTTGATCACCGGACTATCGGCCGGCCCGAAGTCCGGATCTGCGCCGCTTGGCTGCCGGGCTCAAGGACGGATACGCGCCAAGTTTTCGGCGGGAAGGCCCGAAAACACGGGGGTTGAGCCCGCGATCGGCCTCCCAGCGGAGCGTTTCGTCCCAAGCGCGGCCTATGGTTGTGGGCATGGATCGAACCAGACACGGGCCGGCCATCGACGGACTCGCTCAGGGCGGGGCCGGGGTGCTCTATAGTTCCGTCATGGTTCGCTTTAGGTTCTCTTGACGGTGCCGATATAGATTGAGATCAATGCCGACCGAGATCTACCACAGGCCCCAGTTCGCTTCGTCGCCTTCGTGCTGCGATTTCCGCTCTCGCCGAAGCTGCAGCACAGAGAGGCGAAGGAGGAAGTTTACGAACGCTTGGCGGGCACCTTCCCGCTGTTCGAGAACGTTGGCGCGGTCAGCGTCCAGATGCCGTTCGCCAGGCCTGCGGTAGGGCAATCCGCTGTGCAGGCGGCCATGCCCGAGAAAGCCAGGATGATGAACCGTGAGCGCACGCGCAGCGTCACGCTCGGCCCGCGTTTGATCGCTGTCGAGAGCACCGACCACGCCTCCTTCGCGCACCTCCGCGAGCTGCTCGAGGAGGTTCTTCAGGCGCTCGTCGGCGTCGCGGCGCCCAGCGGCATGAGCGGGATGACGCTCCACTATGTCGACGAGATTCGCCATCCCTCCGTAAGTACGCCCGCTGACTGGAAGGGGCTCGTCGCCGACTCGCTGCTCGGGCCCACCTCTCTCTCGAAGCTGGAGGCGCAGCAGACCGCTGGGGCTGCGGTGTATCAGTGCTCCGAGCAGCATCAACTGCGACTCGGATACGGGGCGGCTTCGGAGGGCTTCGCCGTCGACCCCGATGGGCCGCTGCGAGTGCGGGAGCACGAGTCGGGTCCGTTCTTCCGACTGGACATCGACAGCGAGTGGACCGCGCCCGACGACGCTGTTCCTCCACTCGTGGTGAGCGATGTCCTCTCAATTGCGGACACGCTCCACGACGCCGTCAGCGACGCGTTCGAGAGTGCGATCACGCCCACGTTGCGCGAGCATTTCAGGGGTACCGATGCCGACGGCTGAGCGACAGGTGTTCTTGGAACGGACCGTCAAACGGCCTGAGGTCCCCAGGCCATGGCAGCCCGTGACATGGTGGCCCGTGAACTGCCTTGCAGGCCTGGATGTAGAGGACTGGCAGTATTCATCTCCAGCATGGCAACAAGCTCCTGGACTGGTGGGAGTAAACAGCGCGCTTCACTGCCCGAAACATATGAGGCGGATCCGCAGCCGTTGATCGATGATCGCCTGACGAGCGGCGTGGCCTCTCTCGAGACATCCTTCGGCAGGTTCTCGGTACGCGATTACATCAAGAACGCCGAATTGCCTTGGATTGACAGCCCGTCGACGCTCTGTTTGGCAGCGTGTGCTCGCGGACCGATGGTGCTGGACGATGCCGACGAACCGCGAGGATATGGACGGGGCAAAGACAGGCGATCAAAGGCTTCCTGTGCGACACTGACGCGGCGATCGGCATATCGCATTGGCTCCAACAGCTCGCGCGCAGCTTCGTCGTGAACCCGCGGGAGGATGTGGAGGTCGATGAGGGAGAGCTCACCGACCCCGCGTCCCTCGGTGCCGCTCGTGAGCGTCTGGCGATCAAGGCGAGAGACTACGAGCGTCTCGACCGTGAGGCCCGTCAGGAGCAGCTGCGCGAAGTTGCCACGCGATACGCCCGCCAAAGCCCCAAGGAACTTCTGGACACACTGGCGCTGCGGCGCGGTCTTGGTTGGCACACGATCGCGGCGATGCTGAGCGTCACCCCCACCGCTATCCGCAAGTGGCGACGCGGTGGCAGCGTGACTCCCGAGAACCCGAGCAGCTAGCCGCGCTCGTTGCGTTCTTCGAGGTCCTGGAGCAGATAAAGGAGCCGATCGCCGATCTCGGCAGCTGGATCGAGATGCGAGTGCGCGAGGACACGACGCTCACGCCGGCCACAATCTATCGAGCCGGTCCAGACGATCGCTGGTTGCTGCTCGAGTGGGCTCGCGACTACATCGACACCGCGACGATGCTCGACCGCTTCGATGAGACATGGCGGGAGAGCTATGCGCGAGACCCGAACTTCCGGGTGGCCGAAAATCAGGCCGGTGAGCGCGCGATCGTGCCCCGATGAGAGCCGAACCATCCGACGATGCCCGAGCCAGCCGACCAGGAGCACGACAAAGAATCCGACACGGCTGGACGGCCCCAATGATGACGAGGAGATCTACGAAAGCCGGTATGACGAATGCGACGACCTGCGTCCGATATGCCAGGGAGACGTGTTCACAGACGTCTCTCCGCCCGGTTTCGATGGCGACCACGAGCTCGTCATGCTCTCTGTGCATCCATGCTCGCTTCGAGAAGGCGCACACTGAGGGCTCGTCTGCAGGCCTTCCCTGTTCGGTCCTACCAGCGCGTACCGCCCGCCAAGTGGTCCGCCTCACACAAGAAAGTCTTTCCCCTGCCCGACCTCGGGGGCAGCCAGCATCTCGCGGCGAACCTTTCAGAGTCGGGCGTAGTCACCTCTCAGCAGATCACCCCGGCCAACCGGATCATGACGCTGGCGCCACGGGCGATCCTGCTGTTGCAGCAGCGCATCGTGTGGACGGCGGCTCACACCGTCGTCAGGCTCGACACCTTCGACGAGTTCAACGCCCCCGCGCTCGCCGAGCTGGAACTTCTTGAATACTGGAACGAACAATTGTGTGGCGAGCTCGCCGGACAAGAGCGCGAGCAGGCCCTGAGCCGTACGGCCGAGGAGTTCGAGAATTACGTGAAATCCACAGGGTTGCAGGGTGCTCTGGCCACGCCGGACCGACGCGCCGACGCACGGTCGCAGATACGCACCGAGGCGGTCCGCCGCAGTAAAGAGAGCACCGACACGTAGTTTCCTCCTGCCCTGTCCTGCTCTGCCCGCGATCAGGGTCGTCAGTCACAAGGTCAAACCCCGCTTCGTGCCCGGGGGAATCGGTAATCGGGCACGCAAAGGCGGTCGTTCCGAATATCCCTGTGCCGTTGGAAGGTCCGGCGTATTTCGTGAGCAACGGTGGGGAAGCGTTCCCGAACCTGGTGATGGTGTTGCAGGGGTACGGTGTGACGATCGACTTGATTGGGGTACGTTGATCAAGAATGGTGTGACTAGCACGACGTTCAATGCGGTCCCCGACAACCCCCTGACATCGTTCGAAATCAACCTGCCCGAGGGTCCATACAGCGCTCTGGCTGCGAATGGCAACCTGTGCAAGCCGACGGTTACGAAGACGGTCAAGAAGAAGGTCCGGGTGCAGGTGAAGGGACGGATGAGGACCGTCACGAGGAAGGTGAAGGAGCAGGTCGCCACGTCGCTGACGATCCCCAGCGACTACATCGCCCAGAACGGCGCGGTCTACAAGGTCAATGCGCCTATTGCGGTTACGGGATGTCCAAAGGCCAAGGTGGCTAAGAAGAAAGCGAAAGCGAAGAAGAAAGCCAAGCACGCCAAGAAGAAGTAAGCGGACCTGACCCCGCTCCGCTTGGGACAAGGGGCCGAAGGACGTTTACGCGCCAAGTTTCGACGCGACGGGCCTGTGTTTGTTGGCTCTGTGCCGATCGGAGGCCCGCCGGCGATGGATTCCGTCGCGGTGGGGTGCTAGCGTCGATGACGGCCGATCCGAGAACCCCGGCGTCGCTCGAGAAGGCGACAGGAAGCTGCGACACGAGGTCGCACGTTCGAGTGAAGCTGCAGATAGGAGGGTCGGCTGATGTCGGAGGCGTAGTCCCAGGCTAGTGCTCGATGGCCTGTCCCCACCCCGACATGCGTTGCTGGTAACGGCGGGGTGTGAAGCTCGGGGAAAAGCCCAAGGGCTCCCGTTCCATCCGGGGGCCACAGGCGAGGGGAAGGCCGGACGGGTGAATCGCGTGAACCCTCGTTGATGCCTCGTTATCGCGAGCCCCGGCGATGGGATGCTGGAGCGGGGTGTAGGGACTGGCCGCTGCGAAGCGGCAGGCGGCGGCCGGGGACATCATGCCGGCCGTGTGGGCACCGCCGTCCCCGGGGTATAGAGGGCACCCACCCCGGCCGCATCTCATGCGTGTGGAACGTGGCAACCCCGTTGGGGTCCGGGCGTGTCGGCCCGGTAAGCCGACCGCAAGGAAGGCCCAATCCCCCAGCGGGAAGAGGATGACCAAGAAGCGAACGCCGGCGGCCGAAAGGCGACAGGAAACCGGGAGCATGATGGCTGGCCCCTCCGCCGGTCGTCCCGCATAACTGGCCGGATACGGGCATCGTGCCCGGACCCGAAAGGGTGCTGACGTGGTCAGGTGAGCCTGTGAGGAGGAAGATGACCGACGACACCCGAACCGAAGGACAAGTTGGACGCCACGGCAGCGCCGTGGTGAACGGACCAGAGGGCGAGACCTCGACTGGGCGCGGTTGACTGGCGGGCCGGTGAGAAGCGACGTACGGCGTCTGCGGCAGCGGATCTTCACGGCGTCGAAGGCAGGGGACCTCAAGAGGGTCCGCAACTTGCAGAAGCTGATGCTCCGCTCGCGCGCCAACACGCTCTTGAGCGTGCGGCGGGTGACCGAGCGCAATGCTGGCCGCAAGACGGCGGGCATCGACGGCGAGGTGGTGCTGCACCCCGAAGGCCAAGATGGCATTTGGCCGCAACGGGTGCAGCGCTCATCCGAGCCGTTCGGGGCCCGCCCGTCAAGCGGGTGTACATCCCGAAGAGGCCAACGGGAAGCAGCGCCCGCTCGGGATACCCGTGATCGTCGACCGGGTGCAGCAAGCCAGGTCGTCAACGCGCTGGAGCCCGAGTGGGAGGCGCGGTTCGAGCCGAAGTCCTATGGGTTTCGGCCCGGGCCGTGGCTGCCATGACGCGATCGCGGCGATCTACATGACCGCCAAGGGCAAGAGCCCGAGCGGCGGTGGGTGCTCGACGCGGACCTGGCGGCGGCGTTCGACCGGATCGACCACGCCCACCTGCTTCGCCAGCTCGGCACGTTCCCCGCCAGGGGACTGGTCGAGCGGTGGCTGAAGGCGGGCGTGGTCGAGAACGGTCGGTTCGCCCCGACCGAGGAGGGAACTCCCCAAGGTGGGGTGATCATCCCCGTGCTGTTGAACGTGGCCTTGCACGGGATGGAACAGGCCGCCGGGGTCCGCTACCAGCACGTCGGCAGTCAACGCCGGTGGACGGTGACGGGCTCCCCGGTGTTGGTGAGGTACGCAGACGACCTGGTCGTCTTGTGCCACTACCGGGACGAGGCGTCGAGGTCAAGGCACGGCTGGCCGCGTGGCTGGCGCCCAGGGGGCTGGCCTTCAACGAGGACAAGACGCGGATCGTCACACCTCGATGAGGGCTTCGACTTCCTGGGGTTCAACGTCCGCCGCTATCAGGGCAAGCTGCTGATCAAACCGACCAAGGCGGCCGTGCGACGGATCCGGGAACGGCTGCGCGCCGAGATGCGGTCCCTGCGAGGGGCCAACGCCCAGCGGTGCTCAAACGGCTGAACCCGATCATCCGGGGCTGGTCGGCCTACTACCGGACGGTGGTGTCCAGCGAGGCGTTCGCCGCGCTGGACAATTACGTGTGGCGGCTCACCTACAAGTGGGCCAAGCACAGCCACCCGAACAAGTCGAAGCACTGGGTCGTCGACCGGTACTTCGGCATGTTCAACAAGTCCAGGCGTGACCGGTGGGTGTTCGGCGACCGCGACAGCGGCGCCTACCTGCTCAAGTTCGCCTGGACCAGGATCGTCCGGCACCAGATGGTCCAGGGCGCGGCGTCACCGGACGACCCCGCCCTGGCCGAGTACTGGGCCGAGCGGCGACGCGAAGACGCCACCCCCGCCGATCGGCAAGCGCCAGCTGGCGCCCTTACAAGGTCGCAGCGACGGTCGCTGCCCGCTCTGTGGAGACTTGCTCCTGCCCGCCGACGACCAGCCACCAGACCCCACGCGAGTGGGAGCAGTGGCTGGCCACCACCCGCAAGGCGATCACCACGCATCGCCATGCGCAGGACGGCACGTCGGACGAAACCGACACCCCGTCTCATGCACGCCCACTGCCACCGACCGGCACACCGCCGAGGATGGCAACGGCCCAGCACTTCTGCCCGCCCGTGAGCCTTCGGGCTTGCTTGAGCCGGATGCGGTGAAAGTCGCACGTCCGGTTCTGAGGGGGGCCGGGCGCAGCAATGCGCCCGGCCTACCCCGGCGGGCAAGGACGTGGCCACCATCCGGCTTTGCGCCGGATCGCAGCACCGCAGCCCCGCAGCGCCCAGCTTTTCGCCGGCGCCCAGCTTTCCGCCGCACCGCACTTTGACAACCGCATATCGCCATTGAAGCTCGCCGGCCGCAACTCCGGTGGACCGGTCGTGGTTGGTATTGAGTTCGATCACGAACCTGCTGCAATTTTGCTACACTTCCGCTATGTCCTCACCTGCCATAGCTCTGCAGCCGCTTGTTCGTGAGGCGGTCTATCTGCACGAGATCGCGAAGTTGAGCGATGCCGATATCGCTCGCGCGACCGGCGTGGCTCGCAGTACAGCGCGGGCGTGGCTTGCGCATACGCGCTCTCCGACGGGTCAGCGGGCGGAGCGGCTGATCGAGCTCTCGGCGCTTGTGGAGCGGCTGGCACGGGTGATGGAGCCGTCCTATATCGCGGTGTGGCTGCGTAAGCCGGTGCAGGCGCTTGCGGAGCGCAAGCCGATCGACGTCCTCGCCGGCGGGGACTACATGCGCGTGGCCGCGCTGGTCTCCGCGCTCGAAGAGGCTCCTTTCTCCTAGGCCACCTGCGGTGGCGTCTCGCGTTCAGCGTGTGTCGGTCGCCGGCTCGTGGTGGCGCCAGACTCCTTCCGGCTTCGATCCCTTGTGGCTGGCCTCTCCGCCTTCCACCGGCCGCTGGCAGCACGGTTGAGACGCTCGCGGCGATCTACCTAGCCGATGAGCAGGAGACAGCGTGGGCAGAGTGGTATCGCGGTATCGCCGAGCTGGGGCTCCCCCCCAACCCATGGGATGCCACGCGATCTGTGGCGCTGGACGATCGCCGTGAACGACATCGCCGACCTCTCCACGCCCACCAAGCTCGCCCGGCTAGACCTCCCGCCGCTTGCACCCAGCCGACGAAACTGGGCGCCATTCCAAGCGATCGGGGAGGAGCTTCACAGCAAGGGCTATCGCGGTGTGCTGTATCCGAGCGCCGCCCGCCCCGATCATCAAGCATTGTGCCTGTTCCGCGAGGGCATCGTCATCCCGGGCGCAGACCCGGTGCGCCCACCGAGCACCCACCGCGACCCGCCCCCACCACCGACCGGGCTACGCACCTGAACCCTGACCGCCGGCGAGCCGCTGAGCGATCCCGATGGCTCTTCGTGGGATCTCGATCCTGTGAACGAGATGGAGCGCGCGCTTCGCCGCAAGGCGACGGAGCTGGGTCTGCCGTTCGTCAGCTTCGAGCTGATCGCCGGGTGCGAGCCTTCGGCGAAGATCTTCGCCTGATAGCGAGCGTTGTGGCGGAGGCGGAGCACCCGATCGATCCTGTGTGTCGACATGTGCTCTGGCCTCCTTCGCCCACTTTGTCCTCGGGGTCTCGCCTCCAGCGACCGGCGCCGCGGGTGGCGCGGGCGCGATCGCCTACGTGCTCAAGCAGATCTTCCATTCGATCTGAACGGTAGGCTCGATGGTCGTGGAGGACACACCCAGCTCGAACCTGCCCCAGACCGTGGATACCGGCTTGCCGGATGCGGGCTATGCCGGGGTGCTCGCGGACATCAAGGCGCGGGTTGATGCGGCTCGCGTGCGCGCGCTGCGCGCGGCGAACGCGGAGTTGATGGGCGTCTACTGGCACATCGGGCGGCACATCGCCGAGCAGGAGGACGCCGCGCCGGTCAAGCGTGGCCACACCGCCCCGAAGATCATCGCGCGTCTCTCCGCGGA
This sequence comes from uncultured Solirubrobacterales bacterium, assembly GCA_963808385.1. Classification (GTDB taxonomy): domain Bacteria; phylum Actinomycetota; class Thermoleophilia; order Solirubrobacterales; family Solirubrobacteraceae; genus Palsa-744. The sequence continues at coordinate 45,594 of CAWEFQ010000011.1, forward strand.
CCTCCGCGCGGCGTACCCAGACACCACTGGCTTCTCGCCAGGAACCTGACTCTACATGCGCGACTTCTCCCGTGCCTGGACCGAGGAGTCAATCTTGCAACGCGGCGTTGCAACATTGCCCTGGGGGAAGCATTATCGAGCTCCTGGGCATCCGTGACCCCGACATTCGAGCCTGGTACGCCGAGCGAGCCGGCGAATGGACGCGGCCGGTGCTTCAGCACCATATCGCCAACGACCTGCACCTCTCCCAAGGCGCGGCGCCCAGCAACTTCGAGCGTGCTCTGCCCCCCGGTGACGCCGAAGCCGCGCAGGCGCTGACCCGCGACCCGCTGATCGTCGACTTCATCCGGGGCGCCCCGGGACGCGAGCGCGATCTCGAGCTCGCGCTGCTCGCCGACATCGAGCGTTTCATGACCGCCCTCGGTAAAGGCTTCTCCTTCTACGGGCGCCAGCTCGCGCTCACGGTCGGGGACCGCGAGTTCGCCACCGACCTGCTCTTCTACCACCACCCTCAACGTCGCTTCGTGGTCATCGAGCTGAAGATCGGCGAGTTCGACCCCGAGCACGCGGGCAAGCTCAACTTCTATGTGAGCACCGTCGATGACCAGCTCGCCGGCGAGGACGATGCCCCCACCATCGGGATTCTTCTATGCGCCACCCGCGACGAGGCCGTCACCGAGATGACCTTACGCGGCATCTCGAGCCCGATCGCCGTCGTGCGATGGAAGACCGGCTCGGAGATGACCATGACCGAAGAGCCCTCGGTCTCACCGGGGATGCGGGCCGCGCTACAAGAGATGCGCGACGTCGAGGTCGAGCTCACCGCCTTCGCCACCCGTCAGATCGCCGCCATCGAAAAAAGCACAGCCGACCCCTCGCGTTCAAGCTGAACTGTAAGGCCAGTAGGTCAGTCATTCGATTAGGTAGACCCTGACGCAGGTAAGAACTAAGGGGCCGCAGCTCCGCATCCTCCCCGGTGTCCGTGCCCTTCCAGGTAAGAAGGCGAAGGCCCACAAGAAGAAGTAGCGGGCTTTGAGCTCCAGCCAGTCGTTCTCGCGCCAAGTTTTCGGAGCGACGGCCCGTGTTTGTTGGGTTTGGCCTCGGAAGACGGTCCGCCGGCGATGGATCCCGTCGCAGCTGTCTGCTTTGATGTCAGTCGATCGCAGGACCGCTGGCCGCAGTTGAAGGCTTTGCACAGGGGCCGCTCGAGAATTGACCCCCGAAGAGGCTCCTTTCTCGTAGGCCACTGCGGTGGCGTCTCGCGTTCAGCGTGTGTCGGTCGCCGTGAACGACATCGCCGACCTGTCCACGCCCGCAAAGCTCGCCCGGCTGGACCTCCCGCCGCTTGCACCCAGCCGACGAAACTGGGCGCCATTCCAAGCGATCGGGGAGGAGCTTCCGGCCGTGGAGCTGCGTGCTGACCCGTTCGGCGATCTTCGTCCGCGGCTGCCGGCCGGCCTGGATGAGCTGCTCGACCGAGCCGGGGATGCCGGTTCGGCGGCGATGAGCGAGAGTCAAGGGCACCCTGCGAAAACGGCCTACCAGCAGGGGATTTCAACGACGCGCCCGGCAAGATTCGAACTTGCGACCTCTCGCTCCGGAGGCGAGCGCTCTATCCACTGAGCTACGGGCGCAGGCGGTATCGCTACCGTAGCGAACCATGGACCTGTCGATCTTCTTCGCCGGCACCGGCGGCTCGGTGCCCAGCGCCCGCCGTGGGCTGCCAGCGGTGCTGATCCGCCGCGGCGGCGAGCACGTGCTGATCGACTGCGGCGAGGGGACGCAGCGCCAGCTGATCAAGTCGGTCGGGCTGGCGGACGTCGATGCCGTGTTCATCACCCACTTCCACGCCGACCACTGGCTGGGGCTGCCGGGGATGCTGAAGTCGTTCGCGCTGCGCGAGCGCACGCGGCCGCTGGGCGTGTACGGCCCGCGCGGGCTGGGGGAGTTGATGGAAAAGATGCGCTTCGTGTACGGGCGGCGCTTGCCGTACGAGCTGAGCGTCGTCGAGCTCGCGCCCGCCGAGACCGTCGCGCGCGACGGGTACCTGATCGGGGCGATCCCGGTTTGCCACAAAGGGGAGGCCTGTTACGGGTATGCGCTCGTGGAGGATGCCCGCCCGGGGCACCTAGATCCCGAGCTGGCGCAGCGGCTCGGGGTCAAGCCGGGGCCGGACTTCGGCCGGCTGCAGCGAGGCGAGACGGTCGGCGGGGTCACGCCCGAGCAGGTGCTCGGGCCAGAGCGTCCCGGGCGCAAGCTCGTCATCTCCGGCGACACCGCTCCGTGTGAGGCGCTGGCAGTCGCCGCGCACGAGGCCGATCTGCTCGTGCACGAGGCGACGTTCGCCGAGGAGGAGTCCGAGCGCGCGCGCCAGACCTCCCACAGCACAGCGCGCCAGGCGGCCGAGGTCGCGCTCCAGGCGCGGGTGGACATGCTCGCGCTCACCCACATCTCCAGCCGCTATCCCGGCGGTGAGCTGCGTGAAGAGGCGCGAGCGGTGTTCGCGCAGACCGAGGCGCCGCGCGACTATGACACGATCGAGGTCCCGTTTCCCGAGCGCGGCGCGCCCCGGCTGGTGCGCTGGTCCGAGCGGCGTGCCCGTTGGCCGATCTCCGATCGGCAGGCGCCGGCCGAGGAGGCCGTCATAACCGCCTGATACAGTCCCATGCGATCCTTTAATCCGGTCCCGAGAGGCCAGGAAGGAAGACCAGAGTGGACAGCGGCGAGAAGACCGTCTTGGGCGAGGACGAGATGCGGCGAGCGATTACGCGCATCGCTCACGAGATCGTCGAGCGCAACCCCGGCGCTTCAGCCGGTCACGGAGCCGCCACCACCGCCGCTGCCACCACCACCACGACCGGCGAGGGTGTCCCCGGAAACGGAGATCCCGAAGACGGAGATCCCGGCTCGGGCGGGCCCCCGGACTCGCGAATGCTGGCGCTCGTCGGGATTCACCGGCGCGGCGCGTTCCTGGCGCGGCGGTTGCAAAGCCAGCTCGAACAGCTGCTAGAGACCGAGGTGCCGCTGGGCGACCTGGACATCGGCTTTTACCGCGACGATGTTTCGCGCAGGCCCGACGCGCCGGTGGTGCACGCCTCGCACATCGACTTCGACGTCGACGGCCGCACGGTGGTGATCGTCGACGACGTGCTCTACACCGGGCGGACCGTGCGCGCGGCGATCGAGGCGCTGTTCGACTACGGCCGCCCTGCGCGCGTGCAGCTGGCCGTGCTGGCCGACCGCGGCCATCGCGAGCTGCCGATCAGGCCCGACTACGTCGGCAAGAACCTGCCGACCTCGCGCGCCGAGCACGTGCACGTGCGAGTGGCCGAGCTGGACGGCGTGGACGAGGTAACGATCGCCTCGGCGCCCGTGGAGGTGAGCGCGGCATGAATCATCTGCTCTCGATCGAGGACCTGGACCGCGAGGCGATCGAGCGGATCGTGACCCAGGCGGCACGGTTCGCGGAGGTGTCCGACCGTGAGATCAAGAAGGTGCCGGCCTTGCGTGGCAGGATGGTCCTCAACCTCTTCTATGAGGCCTCCACGCGCACGCGTAGCTCCTTCGAGCTCGCCGCCAAGCGGCTGTCGGCGGACGTCGTGAACTTTGCCGTCAACGGCTCGAGCGTCGAGAAGGGGGAGTCGCTGAAGGACACGGTGCTGACCCTCAGCGCGCACAAGCCCGACGCGATCGTCCTGCGCACGCCGTGGGCGGGGGCGGCGGAGCTCGTGTCCAGGTGGTGCAGCGCGGCGATCGTCAACGCGGGCGACGGCAAGCACGAGCACCCGACGCAGGCGCTGCTGGACGTGTACACGCTGCGCGAGCGCCTGGGCGGGATCGACGGGGCGTCGATCTGGATCGTCGGCGACGTCGCCCACTCGCGGGTGGCGCGCTCGAACATCATCGCGTTTCAGCGCATGGGCGCCCGCGTCACCCTCGCCGGCCCGCCGACGCTGATACCGCGCGGGATCGAGGAGCTCGGCTGCGATGTGCGCTACACGCTCGAGGAGCTGGGCTCGGCGGACGTGGTGTACGCGCTGCGCATGCAGCACGAGCGCATGAGCGAGCAGTGGGTGCCATCGCTGCGCGAGTACGCGGCCACCTATCAGATCAACGGCCGCCGTCTGAGCCCGCGCCAGGTGCTGATGCACCCCGGCCCGGTCAATCGCGGCGTGGAGCTTTCCGGCGAGGTGGTCGACTCTCCGCAGGCGCTCATCACCGAGCAGGTCAAGGCCGGCGTGGTCGTGCGCATGGCCGTGCTGTATGAGCTGCTCTCGGGAGCACACGTCCCCCGGCCCGTTCCCGAGCCCCAGCTGGCGTAATGGCGGCGAACCCGCTCATCCACGGGCCGAGCACCCCGGCCGAGCTGCTGCTGGCAGACGTGCATGTCCTGGACCCCCGCGCGGGCATCGACGCGCGCCGTGACGTGCTCGTGCGCGACGGGCGCATCGCCGAGCTATCCCAGCCCGGCGGTATCGAGGTCCCGCAGGGGATCGAGACCGTAAGGGGCGAGGGCAGGCATCTGCTGCCGGCGTTCGTGGACCCGCACGTACACCTGCGCACGCCCGGTCAGGAGCACAAGGAGGACCTCGAGACGGGCACCCGAGCGGCCGCCGCCGGAGGGTTCGGCGCGGTGATCGCGATGCCGAACACCGACCCGGTCATCGACTCGGCGCCGCTGCTGCGGTCGCTGCGCGACTGTGCCGCGCGCGAGGCGCGCGTACCGGTGGGCTTTCTGGCGGCGATCACGCGCGGGCTGGGAGGAGTGGAGCTGACCGAGATGGCCGAGCTGCGCGAGCAGGGCGCGCTCGGGTTCACCGACGACGGGCGGCCGGTCGCCAGCGCCGGAACGCTGCGCAAGGCGTTGCAGTACCAGCGACTGTGCGGCGGGGTGATCGGTCTGCACGAGGAGGACCCGACGCTCTCACACGGCGGCTGCATGCACGAGGGGGCACTCAGCGCCGCGCTCGGCATCGGCGGGATCCCGACGGTGAGCGAGTCCACGATGGTCGCGCGCGACGCCGAGCTGGCGAGGTATGAGAGCGCGCGCGTGCATTTCCAGCACCTCAGCTGCGCGGCGTCGGTGCAGGCGCTCGCGCACGCCAAGTCCGCGGGGGGCGAGGTCAGCGCCGAGGTGACGCCCCACCATCTGCTGCTCACCGACGAGGCCGTCCGCGGGTTGGACACGCGTATGAAGATGAACCCGCCGCTGGCGAGCGAGGGGGATCGCCAGGCGCTGATCGCCGGGCTGCGCGACGGCACGATCGACTGTGTCGCCACCGATCACGCCCCGCACGCGCGCGAGGAGAAGGAAGTCCCGTTCGAGCAGGCCCCGATGGGTACCACGGGCCTGGAGACGGCGTTCGCGGCGCTCTACACCGGCCTGGTCCTGACGGGCGAGCTGTCGCTGGGACTGCTCGTGCAGCGGATGACCGCGGGCGCGGCCCTGTTCGAGCTGCCGACGCCCACGATCGCCACGGGCGAGCCGGCCAACCTGACGCTCGTGGACCTGGACGCGGAGTACCTGGCGGGCGAGCGCGGCTGGGAGAGCCGCTCGGAGAGCTGCTGCTTCGCCGGGCGGCGGTTGCACGGTCGCGTGCTGCTGACGGTGGCGGCCGGCGCGGTCGTCTACCGCGAGCGGGTGTTCTCGGTGGTGGCCGCGTGAGTAGAGTTTTTTGGGGGGGCCGCATCCGCGCGGGCCGTGGCGCTGACGAGCGCAGGGGTACGGGGCATCCGGCCCCGCATACGAGCGCAGGAGACGTGACTCTCGCCCTGACGCTGGACAGGAGGTCCAGCGCCAACTACCTCCGTTGCCAACGCACACGCGCGGATGCGACCCAAAGAACAGGCCATCGATGAGCCTGCTCGACCGTAACGCAACTGCCCTTGTCGTCGTGGATGTGCAGGATGGGTTCAGGTCCTACGAGTCGTTCGCGGGCGTCGCGGGGGCCTGCAACAAGCTCGTGCAGGCCGCGCGCTTGCTCGAGCTGCCGCGGATCGTCAGCGAGCAATACCCGAAAGGCCTTGGCCATACGGCCCCTGAGGTTGGACTGGGCGATGAGGGGAGGGGAGATGGAGAGAGGGAGACAGAGAGAGTGATCGAGAAGAGCGTGTTCTCAGCCACTCGCGCGGAGGGGTTCACGCTGCAGGGACGCTCGCAGGCGATCGTGTGCGGGATCGAGACGCACGTGTGCGTCAGCCAGACCGTGCACGACCTGCTCGGGCAGGGGATCGAGGTGCACGTCCCGGCCGACGCGGTCGGCTCGCGCCATCGGATCGACTACGAGCGCGGCCTTGAGCGGTTGGAGCGCGCGGGTGCCGTCGTGACCACGGTGGAGGCGGCGCTGTTCGAGTTGCTGGAGCGCGCCGGCACGCCGGAGTTTAAGGCCATCCAGAAGCTGATCCTCTGAGATGACCGTGAGCCTTCGCCATGCTGCGTCCTCGGTCGCTCGCGTGCAAAGCACGCCACGCTCCCTGCGTCCTTGCCTGACTCGACTCACGGCCATCTCAGGAGCGCAATGACTGAAACGACTGCCTACGTCTTACTGGAGGACGGCACGCGCTTTGATGGGATCGCCTGCGGCGCGGGCGGCCATGCCGTCGGCGAGGTCGTGTTCACGACGGGCATGTCCGGCTATCAGGAGTCGATGACCGATCCGTCGTTCGCTGGTCAATTGATCGCGTTCACCTATCCCCACATCGGCAACTACGGGGTCAGCGCGCTCGCGATGGAGTCAGAGCGGCCGTGGGCGCGGGCGGCGATCATGCGCGAGGCGTGCGACCGCGAGGACTCCCCGGGCGCGGAGGGCGGCTGGCTGCAGTGGCTCTCCGACCGCGGCGTCCCGGCAATCAGCGGCGTGGACACACGCGCGCTGGTCATCCACATCCGCGACCGCGGCGCGATGCGCGGCGGAGTGTTCGCAGCGTCGATGCCCGAACCGCAGGCACGCGGCCTGGTCGAGGCAGAGTCGCCGATGGCCGGCCAGGACCTGGTGGCGCAGGTGACCCCGACGACGGTCAGCCGTCACGGCGAGAGCAACGCGGGGCCGCACATCGCGGTGCTCGACACGGGCATCAAGGCCTCGATGGTCCGCGAGCTGCTCACACGCGGTGCGCGCGTGACGCTGCACCCGTGCACGACCACGGCCTCAGAGCTGCTCGCGGACGATCCCGACGCGGTTTTCCTCGCCAACGGCCCCGGCGACCCGGCGGCGCTGGACTATGTCATGCAGACCGTCCGCAAGGTGCTCGGGCGCAAGCCGGTGTGGGGCATCTGCCTGGGCCACCAGCTGCTGTGCCGGGCCCTGGGATTGCAGACGTTCAAGCTGCCCTTCGGCCACCACGGCGCGAACCACCCCGTCAAGGACCTGCAGACGGGGCGCATCGAGATCACCTCCCAGAATCACGGCTTCGCGGTGCTCGGGCCGAGCGGATCGCGTACCGTCGAGAGCTCGCGGCCGGTACGTTGGCACACGGACTTCGGCGCGGCCCAGCTCTCGCACGTGAACCTGTACGACCGCACCGTCGAGGGCTTCGAGCTGCTCGACGCTCCGGGCGGGGCGGTGCAGTATCACCCCGAGGCCGGTCCGGGACCGCACGACAGCCTGTACCTGTTCGACCGCTTCCTGGAGCGCATTGCCGCGGCGTGATGACATCCACAAGATCCTGATCCTGGGCTCGGGCCCGATCGTGATCGGACAGGCCGCCGAGTTCGACTACTCCGGCGTGCAGGCCTGCAAGGTGCTGCGCGAGGAGGGCTATGAGATTGTGCTCGTGAACTCAAACCCGGCGACGATCATGACCGACCCCGAGATGGCGGACGCGACTTACATCGAGCCGCTGCTGCCCGGTCCGGTGGCGCAGGTGATCGAGCGCGAGCGCCCCGACGCGCTGCTCGGAACGCTGGGCGGGCAGACCGCGCTGAACCTGGCCACGGCGCTGTATGAGGACGGGACGCTGGAGCGCTACGGGGTGGAGTTGATCGGGGCCAACTACGACGCGATTCAGTGCGCTGAGGATCGTGAAATGTTCAAGCTGACGATGGAGCGCGCTGGCTTGCGGATGCCGCGCAGTGCGATCGTCACGACGCTGCGGGAAACGATTGACGCGCTGCCCGATCTGGGCCTGCCGTGCATCGTGCGCCCCGCCTACACGCTCGGCGGTCGCGGCGGGGGGATCGCGCGCACCGAGGAGGAGCTGCGCGCGATCGTCGCGCGCGGGGTCGAGGCCTCGCCGATCGGGCAGGTGCTGCTCGACCAGTCCGTGCTCGGCTGGGGCGAGTTCGAGCTGGAGGTGATGCGCGACTGCGCCGACAACGTCGTGATCGTGTGCTCGATCGAGAACGTCGACCCGATGGGCGTGCACACCGGCGACTCGGTCACGGTCGCGCCCCAGCAGACGCTCACCGACCGCTGCTATCAGCGGCTGCGCGATCAGGCGATCGCGGTGATCCGGGCGGTCGGCGTGGAGACGGGGGGCTCGAACGTGCAGTTCGCGGTGAACCCCCAGACCGAGGAGATCCTCGTGATCGAGATGAACCCGCGCGTGTCGCGCTCCTCCGCGCTCGCGTCCAAGGCCACCGGCTTTCCGATCGCGAAGATCGCCGCGCGCCTGGCGGTCGGCTATCGGCTGGATGAGATCGACAACGACATCACCGGCGTCACGCCCGCGTGCTTTGAGCCGACGATCGACTACGTCGTCGTGAAGTGGCCGCGCTTTGCGTTTGAGAAGTTCCCCGGCACCGACCCGACGCTCACCACCCACATGAAGTCCGTCGGCGAGGCGATGGCGATCGGGCGCACGTTCTCACAGGCGTTCGCCAAGGCCCTGCGCTCGCGCGAGCTGGACAAGCCCCCGTGTTTGGGCGATGTCCCCGAGCAGGCACTGCTCGAGGGGCTGCGGATCCCGGGCTCGGACCGGTACGAGGCGATCCTCGAGCTGCTGGGTCGCGGCTGCGGCGTGGAGGCGATCCACGATCGAACGCAGATCGACCCGTGGTTCCTGCGCGAGCTGCAGGCGCTCGGGTCCGATCCGCAGGCGCCGTTCGCGGGTGAGCGGGGGTTTCGCTCGGTGGACACGTGCGCGGCGGAGTTCCCGGCGCGCACGCCCTACTACTACTCGGGCTGGGAGCGCCCGTCCGCCGCGGGCGGGCCCGTGACGCACGAGGTCGTGCGCGGGGAGCGCGCCTCGGTCGTGATCCTCGGCTCGGGGCCCAACCGGATCGGGCAGGGGATCGAGTTCGACTACTGCTGCGTGCACGCGGCGATGACCGTGCGCGCGTCAGGGCGCGATGCGGTCATGATCAACTGCAACCCCGAGACGGTCTCGACCGACTACGACACGTCCGACCGCCTCTACTTCGAGCCGCTGACGCTGGACGACGTGCTCGGCGTGATCGAGGTCGAGCAACCGGAGGGCGTGGTCGTGCAGTTCGGCGGGCAGACCCCGCTGCGGCTCGCGGCGGGACTCGTGGCGGCGGGAGTCCCGCTGCTGGGCACGAGCGTGGAGGCGATCGACCTCGCGGAGGACCGCGCCCGCTTCGGCGCGCTGCTGTGCGAGCTCGGATACAAGGCGCCTCCGTATGCGACCGCGCGCTCGGTGTCAGACGCGCTCGAGCAGGCCGGGGAGGTCGGCTATCCGCTGCTCGTGCGCCCGTCCTACGTGCTCGGCGGCCGGGCGATGGAGATCGTGTACTCGCGCGAGGGCCTCGCGGACTATCTCAGCCGCGAGCCTCCCCCCGAACCGGACGGCGACCCCGGTGGCTTGCCCGACGCCGGTTCCCTCACCTCGCCTGGCTCTCTCTCTCTCTCTTCCTCCCCGTCCATCTTCCTCGACCGGTTTCTCGAGGACGCGACCGAGGTGGACGTGGACGCGCTGTGCGACGGCTCTGAGGTTTGGATCGGCGGGATCATGCAGCACGTCGAGGAGGCCGGCGTGCACTCGGGCGACAGCGCGTGCGTGCTGCCGCCGCACTCGCTCGGGGAGGAGATGCTCGAGCAGATCCGCTCGGCCACGCGCGAGCTGGCGCTTGCGATCGGCGTCGTCGGGCTGCTGAACGTGCAGTACGCGGTGCACGCCGGCGAGCTGTATGTGATCGAGGCCAACCCGCGCGCCTCGCGCACGGTGCCGTTCGTCTCCAAGGCGGTCGGCGTGCCGCTGGCCAAGCTCGCGTGCCGGATCATGCTGGGCGAGCGGATCGCCGACTTCGGCCTGCCCGGTGAGCGCCAGGGGCTGGGGTATGGCGATCACGTGTCGGTCAAGGAGGCGGTGCTGCCGTTCGACCGCTTCGAGGGCTCCGACGCGGTGCTCGGCCCGGAGATGCGCTCCACCGGCGAGGTGATGGGGATCGCGCGCGACTTCCCGTCCGCGTTCGCCAAGGCCCAGGCCGCGGCGGGGGTGCCGCTGCCGAACGAGGGCACAGCCTTCATCACGGTCACCGACTCCGACAAGTCCGGCGCGTTCGCGGTCGCGCAGATCCTGCACGACGTCGGCTTTCGCATCCTCGCCACGCGCGGCACCGCGGAGGCGATCGCGCGGATGGGCGTGCCCGTGCAGAGGCTGAACAAGATCGGCGAGGGATCCCCGCACGTCGTGGACTGGATCGAGCGCGGCGACGTGGACCTGGTCGTCAACACGCCCACGGGCTCGGGCGCGCGCACCGACGGCTGGGAGATCCGCCGGGCGGCGCTCGCGCACGGCATTCCCTGCCTGACCACGCTCGCCGCGGGCGTCAGCGCGGCGCGGGCGATCGCGCGGGCCCAGGCCGGCGGCGAGCCCGAGGTGCTGTGCCTGCAGGAGCTCCACGGCAGGCCTCGCCCCGAAGCGAGCGCGCCGGACGGGGCCGGGGCCGGGGTCGTGTAGGTGCTGGGCGTCCCGGCAGAGCGAGCTCTCGCATCGCCGCATCGGCGACTGCTGAGGGTGAGCGCCAACGAGCCGCTGGGCGGCGCCTATCGCGTGCTGCGGGTCTCAGACCCCGGCGGGCCGCCGCCTGACCCGGGGCAGTTCGCGATGCTCGCCGCCGCCGAGCGCTGGGGCGGGGGGCGGGACGAGCGCCCGTATCTGGCCCGGGCGTTCTCGATCGCGCGGGCGCGCGAGGACGGCGAGGCGCACTACCTGCTGGAGGACGTCGGGCCAGGCACGCGGCGGCTGTGCGAGTTGCAGGCCGGCGAGGGGCTGCTCGTGCTGGGACCGCTCGGCCGGGGGTTTGCGATCCCCCCGCACGAGGATCGCCGCGCGCTGCTCGTCGGCGGCGGCGTGGGGATCGCGCCGCTGGCGATCCTGCAGGACACGCTGAGCGCCGCCGGAATGGCGAGCACGGTGCTGCTGGGCTTTCGCGACGGCGCGCGCGCCGAGGGCGCGGCGCTGCTGAGCGGTGGCGCGAGCATCGCCACCGACGACGGCTCGGTCGGCCACGCCGGTCTCGTCACCGAGCTGCTGTCCGCAGAGCTCGATCGCGACGGGCACGCGGTTGTGTACTCGTGCGGGCCGGCGCAGATGCTCGAGGCGGTGAGAGCCATGTGTGCGGGGCGGGGCGTGCCGGCGCAGCTGGCGCTGGAGGCCGGCATGGCGTGCGGGTTTGGGGCGTGCTACGGCTGCGCTGTGCCCAGGCGCGGGGGTGGATACCTGCGCGTGTGTGTCGATGGCCCGGTGATCGACGCGGCCGAGCTGGAGTGTGTGGACGAACACGCCGGAGCCCCGTCGTGAGCGTCGAGTTCTGCGGGCTGACACTCGCGCACCCCGTGATCAACGGCTCGGGCACGTTCGATGCGATCGCCGCGCACCGCGCGTTCGGCGAGTCGCTGAACGAGGAGTTTCCGTTCGCGGCGTTCGTCTCCAAGACGATCACCCTGCGCCCGCGCGCGGGCAACCCGCCGCCGCGCCTGTGGGAGGCGCCGGCTGCTCTGATCAACTCGATCGGCCTGCCCAACAGGGGCCTGGAGGGGTATCTGGCCGAGGATCTGCCCCGGCTTGAGCGACTGCTGCCCGTGCCGCTGATCACGAACGTGATGGGCTCGACGGCGGCGGAGATCGCACAGCTCGTGCAGGCGTGTGACGCGCGCGCGCAGATCGCCGCGATCGAGCTGAACGTGTCGTGCCCGAACGTGCATACGGGCCTTGACATCGGCGGCGACCCAGGCCAGCTGGAGGAGGTGGTGCGGGCCGTGCGCCCGCACACGAGCAAGCCGCTGATCGTGAAGCTGACCCCGAACACCGCCGACGTGGCCGAGTGTGCGCGGGCGGCCCAGGAGGGAGGCGCGGATGCCGTGTCGCTGATCAACACCCTGCGTGCGCTGGCGCTCGCGCCGCGCCCCCGTGAGCTTCAGGGTGAGCAGGGGTCGGTCCACGCCTCGGCTGCGAGCCCCGCCGCCGCCGCCGCAGGCGGCGGCCCGTCGCGACCGTCGCTGGGCGCCGGCACGGGCGGCCTGTCCGGGCCCGCGATCCGCGCGGTCGCGCTCGCACAGGTGGCGGCGGTGTCCGCGCGCGTTCAGATACCCGTGATCGGCATGGGTGGCGTGCAAACCGCCGCGCACGCGCGGGATCTGCTCGACGTGGGCGCGACGCTCGTGGCGGTCGGGACGGAGAGCTTCCGCGATCCGCTGGCGGGAGCGCGGATAGCGCGCGATCTGGCCTCGCAGCCGGCCTGATCCGCCACGAGAGACTGGCTGAGCGGCCAATCGGGCGTTTGATAAAAATCCCTGCAAACGGGCGATGCGACCGTCCAGGAGCCTCGACATAGCTCGACCTCAGGTTGAGGTGCAGATGAATTCGACTCGTTTCCCTTGATCGTCGCTCCTCGGTGTGTAGACTCGCCGCCCATGGCGACGGCGACCGAACCGACGGGGCAAAAGCACCTGATAGCCCCCGAGCGGTCACTGAATCAGCGCATGGACGCGCTCGCGCGAGCCAACCGGATCCGCACCAAGCGCGCCCAGCTCAAGCGCGACCTGAAGGCCGGCCGGCTGTCGATTCACGCGCTGCTGCTGAACCCCCCCGAGTACCTGGAGACGGCCAAGGTGTTCGACATGCTGCTCGCCGTCCCCAAGTATGGGCGCGTCAAGGTCAACAAGATCCTCGCCCACTGCCGCATCTCGCCGAGCAAGACGATCGGCGGGCTGTCCGAGCGCCAGCGCAGCGAGCTGGTCTCGCTGCTGCGCCGCTAGCGCTGAGCGCGGCCTGAGCCCTTTGGCCCTCGAGCCCTCGGGCCGGCGAGCGCTCGGGCGGGATCTGTGGTGTGGCTCTTGTAAGCTCGTGTTCAGATCGGCATTCGCTCGGGTGCTCCCCCGCAGGAGCGGCACGCTCGCCGTCGAACCGGGAGTCGTCGAGCACGAGATTGGACATCGCCTATGAGCACGATCACTTTCGACGTTTCCGACATCCACGACGCGATCGAGGGCGATCGGGCGCTGCGGGTTCGCGGCGGGCGCTCGCTGCACGGCGAGGTCCGTGTCCGCGGCGCCAAGAACACGCTGCCCAAGAGCATGGTCGCCGCGCTGCTGACAGATCAGGAGTGTCTGCTGCGCAACGTCTCCGGTATTCGCGACGTCGAAATCGTGGGGCGCATGATCCGGGCTCTCGGCGGAGACGTCGAGCACACGGGCTCGGGGGAGATCAGGATTCACGCCGCCGACCTTGCGCCGCTCAGTCGCGAGGAGGCCGCCGAGTTCTCCGGGCGCAGCCGCATTCCGGTGCTGCTGTGCGGACCCCTGCTCAACCGTGTCGGCGAGCTGTTCATCCCGGACCTGGGTGGGTGCAACATCGGACCGCGACCGATCGACTTCCATCTGGAGGCGCTGACGCAGCTCGGCGCCGTGGTGCACGAGAGCACCGACGGCGTTCGCCTGACCGCCGAGCGGCTGCATGGAGCGAAGATCAGGCTGCCCTATCCGAGCGTGGGCGCTACCGAGCAGGTGCTGCTCTCGGCCGTTCTGGCCGAGGGGGTCACGGAGCTCTCGGGTGCCGCGATCGAGCCGGAGATCATCGATCTCATCGCCGTGCTCCAGAAGATGGGCGCGACGATCAGCGTCGAAACCGACAGGGTCATCACGATCAACGGGGTCGAGCGGATGCACGGGTTCGAGCACAGCGCCATGCCGGATCGCCTGGAGACGGCCTCGTGGGCCTGCGCCGCGCTGGCGACCGACGGGCGGATCTTCGTCTCAGGCGCCCATCAGCTGGACATGATGACCTTCCTGAACGCGTTCCGGCGCGTCGGAGGAGACTTCCATGTCAGCGACGATGGCATCGAGTTCTGGCGCTCCGGCGCGCTGCGCTCGGTCGCCCTGGAGACCGACGTGCACCCGGGCTTCATGACCGATTGGCAGCAGCCGTTCGTGGTCGCGCTCACACAGGCCGAGGGCGTCTCGATCGTGCACGAGACCGTGTACGAGGACCGCTTCGGCTACACCTCCGCGCTGGGCGACATGGGCGCGCAGATCCAGCTCTACCGCGAGTGCCTCGGCGGTCGCAGCTGCCGCTTCGGGCAGCGCAACCATCGCCACAGCGCCGTCATCGTCGGCCCGACGCCGCTGCGCGGCACCGCGATTCACATTCCCGATCTGCGCGCAGGCTTCTCCTACGTGATCGCGGCCCTGGTGGCCGATGGGCTCTCGACGATCACCAACGTGGGACTGATTCGCCGCGGCTATGAGAACTTCGAGGACAAGCTCTTGGCGCTCGGCGCCGACCTCGACTCTTGAGCCGCGACGGCGGCTCCCGCCTGCTCCACGCCCCACCCGGTGGGCGACCCACCACTCGGTGGGCGCATCCGGTTCGGACCGGCACCCTCAATAGTGTCCCGGCCGTGGCGCGCGTGTTCGTCATCACGGGACCGTCGGGGGTCGGCAAGGGGACGCTCATCAGGGGGCTGATGGAGCGCTTGCCCGCGCTGCAGCTGTCTGTCTCGGCGACCACCCGCGCGCCACGAGCAGGCGAGCGCGACGGTGTCGAGTATCACTTCCTCACGCGCGAGGAGTTCGACCGCAAAGTGGCCGCGGGCGAGTTCGTCGAGCACGCCGACTACGCCGGGCGCAGCTATGGCACGCTGCGCTGCGAGCTCGAGGCCCGCATGCGCGAGGGCGTGCCGGTCGTGCTGGAGATCGAGGTCCAGGGCGCCCGCCAGGTGCGCGCCGCGATGCCCGACGCCGTGCAGGTGTTCATCGCTCCGCCCTCGCTGGCCGCGCTGCGCACCCGCCTGATCGGGCGCGGCACCGACGACGGCGCCGAGGTCGATCGCCGGCTGCGCGTCGCCGAGCAGGAGCTGGCAGCCCAGCCCGAGTTCGCCCACGTGGTCGTCAACGACCGCCTCGAGGATGCTCTCGCCCGGTTGACGGAGATCGTCGCCGCCGAGATGGAGTAAGCGCAGCCACTACACTGCAAGGCCAACCAGGAAAGGCTCAGACTCAGTGATCTCTCCCCGTATTGACAGACTGCTCGAGAACGTCGACTCCAACTACGCCAGCGTGGTCGTGGCCGCCAAGCGCGCGCGCCAGATCAACAGCTACTACCACAACCTCGGCGAGGGCACGTTCGACGAGTTCCCGCCCCCGATGGTGGACACCGTGTCCAAGAACTACCTCACGATCGCCCTCGAAGAGGTAGCCGCGGGGAAGATCAAGTACCACTACAGGTGACCGCTGGGCGGCGCCATTCGGCTCCCTGAGGGCCTCTGCATAAAGGCAGCGCAACTGGCCGATCACGGCTTGCTAGTGCGCGCCACTCCCTCTACAACCAAGTCATGTCCCGAATCCTGCTCGGCGTGAGCGGCGGCATCGCCGCATACAAGGCGCTCGAGCTCGTGCGCCTGGCGACGGGGGCCGGGCACGCCGTCAGGGTCGTGCAGACCCCGGCGAGCAGGCGCTTTGTCGGGGCGGCGTCGTTTCAGGCGCTGACCGGAGCGCCCGTGCTCGTCAGCGAGTTCGAGCACGACCCCGCGCGCGGGGCGTTCCCCGGGCAACCCCTGCCCAGCCATGAGCCGCTCAGCCATCTGGAGCTGGTGGGCAACGCCGAGGTGTACGTGATCGCGCCGGCGTCGGCGAACACGATCGCCAAGCTCGCCGCCGGGCTGGCGGACAACCTGCTGAGCAGCTGCGCGCTCGCCGCCGGCTGCCCGCTCGTGATCGCCCCGGCGATGAACAATCGCATGTACGAGCACCCGGCGACCCGGGCGAACCTGCGGACGCTGCGCGAGCGCGGCGCCCAGATCGTCGAGCCCGACAGCGGCCGGCTGGCGTCCCTGGGCGAGCATGGAGTCGGGCGCCTGGCCGAGCCCGCCTGGATCCTCGCCGCATGCGAGACGGCGCTCGCGGTAGCACCCCCGTCCCAGTCTCGTCCCAGTCTCAGTCCCCGTCCGAGTCCCCGTCTCGGTCTACCTCCCAGTCCCCGTCCACGAGCGCGAGCCCATCCGCCGGCAGGGGCGCGCCGGCCCGCGAGGGCGCGTGGAGCGCCCTGAGAGTGCTCGTAACCGCCGGGGGCACGCGCGAGCCGATCGACAGCGTCAGGTTCGTCGGCAACAACTCCTCGGGGCGCATGGGCCTCGCGCTCGCACAGAGCGCCCGCGCGCGCGGGGCGAGGGTTACGGTGATCGCCGCCAACGTCGCGCTCGACCCTCCGCACGGGGTCATCTGGCGCGAGGTCTCGACCGCCGCCGAGCTGCACCGGGCCTGCGCGGAGGAGTTCCCGGCCTGCGACGTCCTGCTGATGGCCGCGGCGGTGGCGGACTTCCGCCCGCCGGCGCCGGCCGCTCACAAGATCAAGAAGGCCGGCCGCGAGCGTCTGCCGATCGAGCTCGAGCCGACGGTGGACGTGATCGCCGAGCTGGCCGCGCGGCGGCGCTCGACGCAGACGCTCGTCGGGTTCGCGGCCGAGTACGGCGAGGGCGCGATCGAGTGCGGACGCGCAAAGCTCGCGGGCAAGAGCCTGGACGCGGTCGTGGTCAACGACATCTCGCGTGCGGACATCGGCTTCGAGGCGGATGCCAACGAGGTCACGATCGTCACCGCCGCCGGCGATCGTCACATCCCACGCGCGAGCAAGGCGCTCGTCGCCGACGCGATCCTCGACGCCGTCGAGACCCTGCGCGCCGCCCGTTGAGTCGCGGTCGAGGGCTGCGCCTCGCGCCTTGGAATGTCGATTCCAGCGGATGCGCGCTCGACTCGGGCATCGGCACTAAAATGGATGCCGATGGAGAGCGTGTACGAGCTTTACCGGCGCGGATGCGAGCTGCTCGAGCATGGCGACCATCACGCCGCGATCGTCCCTCTGAGCAGGGCGCGGGACCTCGAGCCCGACAAGACCTCGATCCGAGAGGCGCTCGGGCGAGCGCTGTTTCACGCGCAGCGCTATGAGGGCGCGGCCGCCGAGTTCGAGGCGATCGCCTCGCGCGCGCCGACCAACGACTACGCGCTGTTCTGCCTGGGCCGCTCGATGCAGCTGCTCGGCCGCCACCGCGAGGCATGTCAGCCGCTGGCGCTGGCGTGCTCGCTGGCGCCCCAGCGCGAGGACTACAGGCGCTACCGCGATTGCGCCCGCCGCGCCGCTCACGGCGCCTGAGCGACGCCCGGCATAGGGCGATCAGATGATCCGCCGCTCCCCCGATGCTATCCTCGACGACAGCTTTCGTACCGCCGATCAGAGATCGGCCAGCAGATGCCGGCAGCAGTACCGAGAGTGGGCGCCCGCCCGCTTTTTTTGCGTAAGGACCTGGATGGAGAATGGCGATGACAGCGCTGCAGACAGACATAGAGAGACTGCTGGCCGCGAGCGAGCCCGATGTGGAGGTGCTGCTCGCCGAGGTGGTGGGCGGTAAGCGGCTGCGCGTGTTCATCGACCGTCCACAGGGTGTCACCCTGGAGCTGTGCGAGCGTGTGAGCGCCGCTCTGAGTGAGCTGCGCGAGCGCTACTCGCTGGAGGTGTCCTCGCCCGGGAGCGAGCGCCCGCTGACCAAGCCCGCGCACTTTCGCCGGTTTGTCGGCCGCCGCGCCAGGGTCCGTACCCGTCATCCGCGCCCGGTGGCTCGCTCCGAGCGAGCCCAGGGGGCCGGTCTGGCGGGGGCGCCGCGCTCGCAGGCGCCGGGCAGCTTCACGGGCGAGCTGGTTGGGGCCTCCGAGGATGAGGTCATGCTCGCCGCCGGCGAGGGGATCGTTGCGATTCCCTACGCCGAGATCCGTCGTTCGAACCTCGTCGAGGAGTAGATATGTCACGCGAAATCCTTGAGGCGATGCACGCGCTGGCGCGCGAGAAGGGAATCGAGCCCGAGAAGCTGATGGTCGCGCTGGAGGACGCGCTGCTCTCCGCCTACAAGAAGCAGCCCGGCTCGGCCAAGTACGCGCGCGTGGAGATGGACCGCGAGACCGCCGACTTCAGGGTGATCGAACTGATCATCCCTGAGCGCCTGGAGGCGCATTTGATCGTCGAGACGATCGACGAGGAAACGACGATTGACCCCGAGACGGGGGAGATGCGCGAACCCGAGGAACCGGAGATCGACCCGGCCAAGTTCGCCGAATACCGCGACCAGATCGACGAGCGCGACGTCACTCCCGACGACTTCGGGCGGATTGCCGCGCAGACCGCCAAGCAGGTGATCCTGCAGCGCATCCGCGAGGCCGAGCGGGACATGATGTTCGAGGAGTACCGCGACCGCGTGGGCGAGCTGATCACGGGCATCGTGCAGCAGTCGGACTCCCGCTACACGCTCGTGCAGCTGCGCGAACGTGTCGAGGCGCTGCTGCCCAAGTCCGAGCAGGTCGAGGGCGAGCGCTACGACCACTCCCAGCGGATCAAGGCGGTCATCAAGGAGGTCTCGCCATCGACGAAGGGACCGTCGATCATCGTCTCCCGGCGCGACCCCGAGCTGATCAAGAAGCTGTTCGAGCTGGAGGTTCCGGAGATCGCCGACGGGCTTGTGGAAATCGCCAACGTTGCGCGCGAGCCCGGCTACCGCTCGAAGATAGCGGTCGTCTCCAACACCGACGGCGTGGACCCGGTCGGCGCGTGCGTCGGGCCGCGCGGCTCGCGTGTGCGCATGGTCGTCTCCGAGTTGCGCGGGGAGAAGATCGACATCATTCCCTTCAACGAAGAGCCCGCCCGGTTCGTCGCCAAGGCGCTCTCGCCCGCGCGGGTGCGCGAGGTGCTCGTCGACGACGAGGCCAAGCAGGCGACGGTGATCGTGCCCGACGACCAGCTCTCGCTGGCGATCGGCCGCGAGGGTCAGAACGCGCGCCTGGCCGCACGTCTGACCGGCTGGCGTGTGGACATCCGCTCGGAGACCGAGTTCGCGGCCGAGGAGGCCGAGCACGGCTATGAGGAGGAGGAGGTTCAGGGCCGCTGTGCGGCGGTCCTCTCCAACGGCAGGCGCTGCCCGAACGCGTCGCTGCCGGGCTCGCGCTATTGCGGCCTTGAGACCCACCAGGCCCTGGCGGACATCGCGACCGACAACGTCGCCGACCTGAGCGCGGACGGCGGCGAGCAGGCGGACGAGCGGCCGTCAGGCGAGCAGGACGTGGCCGCGCTCGCCCACGATGGCGAGACCGACGCCGCGCCGGAGGCCGATGCTGCCCCGGCGACCGACGCCGCGCCGGAGACCGAGATAGCCGCCGAGACCGAGGTCGCTCCGGAGGCCGATGCTGCCCCGGAGACCGAGGTCGCCGCCGAGACGGACATCGTTCCCAAGACCGAGGTCGCCCTCAACATCGAGGCGGTCCCCGAGGCGGTCGAGGCCGCCACGGAGGCACCCGCCGAGGAGCCGGCGTCATAGATCCCGACAGGCACTCAGCCCGTCGGGCTGGGTCGGGCACACAGCGCGGGGCGCCGGGTCGGGCTGAGCGCCTCCCCCGGCGCAGGTGCGTCGGCTGCGGGCGCACGGCGCCGAAGCCGGAGCTGGTCAGGATCGCGCTTACCGATCAAAGATCGGCCAGCGGGGGCGGGGGTCGGACAAGACGCGCGGTGCTCGACCGCGATCGCACGATGCCGGGCCGCGGGGCCTACCTGTGTCGTGGTGTGAGCGAGGGCGAGCCGGCGACCGACTGCCTGGCGCTCGCCATTGAACGCGGCGCGATTGCGCGCGCGCTGCGCTGCGCCGTGACCCTGCCCGGCGAGCTCGTAGAATCGGTTGCCAGATGAGCAAGAAGCGCGTGCACGAGATCGCCAAGGAGCAGGGTCTCTCCAGCAAGGAGCTGCTGGAGAAACTCCGTGCCGCGGGCGTGGAGGCCAAGACCGCTTCCTCCTCGGTTGACGAGGCGGCCATCCTTCAGGCGCTGGGCAACCACGGCGCGTCCGCCGCTACAGCCGCCTCCACCTCTACCGCGGCCTCCACCCCCGCCGCCTCCAGCAAGGCCGCCGCTGCTCCCACTGCCACCGCCGCCTCCACTAAGGCCGCCGCCTCTGCTCCAAATGCCCCCGTTGCCCCCGCCAAGGCTCCCGCCCTCGCCACCACCGAAGCCTCCGCCTCCACTAAGGCCTCCAACGCCGCCTCCGCCACCTCCGACTTCGCCGCGACAGCCACAGCGACCCCGCCGCCGCCTGTACAGTCGCCCGCGGCCAACGGAGCGGGCGCGCTGGCCTCGACGCCGGAGGACTCACCGGATGCGCCTGCGCCCGCGACGGCTGCCGCCGCGAGCGAGTCCTCGGCCAATCCTGCCGCCGATCGGGTGCGTCCCACGCGCGACTCGCGCACGGGCGAGCGCGCGCCGGCCGCCAATGCGCCGGGAGGTCGGCGGCGCGTGGTGATCGACTCCCAGGCCTCGCGCCGTCAGCAGGGCGGGCCGGCCAACCAGCCTCAGCGCCGTCCCCGCAGGGGCAGGCGCAGACGCGGGACTTATGACGAGACGATCGCGCCGATCGACACGGCCGCGATGGAGGCGACCGACCTCGTGCGCGTGAACTCCGGCTCGACGGTCAAGGACGTGGCCGAGTATCTAGGCGCGCCGGTGCCGGAGGTGATCAAGAAGCTGATGATGCTTGGCGAGATGGCGACGCTTACCCAGACACTCTCCGATGACGCGATCCAGGTGCTCGCCGACGAGTTCGAGAAGAAGATCGAGATTGTCCACGCCGCCGACGATGTCGAGGTCGAGCAGGTGTTCGAGGACTCAGACGAGGACCTGATCGAGCGCCCGCCGGTCGTGACGATCATGGGGCACGTCGACCACGGCAAGACCTCGCTGCTGGACGCGATCCGCCAGACCGAGGTCGCGGCCGGCGAGGCGGGCGGGATCACCCAGCACATCGGCGCCTACCAGGTGCGCCACGGCGGCAAGGAGGTCACGTTCCTGGACACGCCCGGTCACGAGGCGTTCACGGCGATGCGCGCGCGCGGCGCGCGCGTGACCGACCTCGCGGTGATCGTGGTCGCCGCCGACGACGGCGTCAAGCCCCAGACCGAAGAGGCGATCGATCACGCCAAGGCGGCGGAGGTGCCGATCGTCGTGGCCGTCAACAAGATCGACAAGGAGGGCGCCCAGCCCGAGCGCGTGCGCACGGAGATGACCCAGCACGGGCTGCAGCCCGCCGAGTGGGGTGGGGAGATCGAGTTCGTCGACGTCAGCGCCAAGACACGTCAGGGTCTTGACAGCCTGCTCGACACGATTCAGGTGGTCACGGACCTGGAGGAGCTGAGGGCCAACAGCGACGCGCCGGCCTCGGGAACGGTGATCGAGTCAAAGCTCGACCCCGGGCGCGGGCCGGTGGTGAGCGTGCTGATCCAGCGCGGGACGCTGAACGTCGGCGACGCGCTGGTCGCGGGCGCGCACTTCGGCAGGGTGCGGGCGATGCACGACTTCACCGGCGCGCGCGTCAAGCACGCCACGCCCGGCCAGCCGGTTGAGGTGCTCGGCTTCGACGGCGTCCCCGAGGCGGGCGAGCTCGTCCGCGCCGTCGAGAACGAGCGCCGCGCGCGCCAGCTCGCGGGTGAGCGCGCCAACCGCCTGAAGACCGAGGCGCTGGCCCGGCGCTCGGGACGCAAGGTCTCGCTGGAGGAGGTGTTCAAGCTCGCCCAGGTGGGCGCCGTCAAGGAGCTCGGCCTGGTTGTCAAGGCTGACGTCGCCGGGTCGCTGGAGGCGATCGAGGACGAGATCGCCAAGCTTCCCCAGGAAGAGGTCAACGTCAACATCATCCATCGCGGCGTCGGCGGCATCAACGAGTCCGACGTGATGCTCGCCGCGGCCTCGCAGGGAGTGATCCTCGCCTTCAACGTGCGTCCCGTCGGCGAAGCGCGTCAGGTGGCCGAGCGCGAGGGCGTGGAGATCCGCTCCTACTCGGTGATCTACCGCGCGATCGAAGAGCTGCGCGCCGCGATGCAGGGGATGCTCGAGCCGACCGAGGTCGAGACGCCGCTCGGGCAGGCGGAGGTGCGCCAGCTGTTCCGCGCCTCGCGGATCGGAACGATCGCCGGCTCGTTCGTGACCGAGGGCAAGGTCACGCGCGGAGCCAAAGCGCGGGTCGTGCGCGAGGGGACCGTCATCTACGACACGACCATCGCGAGCCTGCGCCGCTTCAACGAGGACGTCCGCGAGGTCGCCTCCGGATACGAGTGTGGGATCGTGCTCGCCAACTTTCAGGACCTGCGCGAGGGCGACATCCTCGAGACATACGAGACTCGTCTGCAGGAGCGCGAGCTTTCCTGACGCGTCTGTATCGCAATGGCATTGATTGGAAGATGAAGAGGGTTGATGTTGTTATAGAATTTGAACTGTGTATAACTATGGTTCGACGGAGTTTAAAAAGTACAACGTCTTCCGCCCCATCTTTATCCTCCACGACCTCCACGCCGGCCTTGGACGAGCTGTCCCGAATGTTCGAGCGGCAGTCGCTTACGTTCCGCTGAGGCAGTCGGAGGGATAGGATGAGCTCGGGACGTATGCGTCGCGTCGACGAGGCGATCAGGCAGGTGCTCGGTGACGCGTTGACAGGAGAGCTGAAGGACCCTCGAGTTGGATTCGTGACCGTGACAGACGTCAGGACAAGCGCCGACCTGCGCCACGCGCGGGTGTACTTCAGCGTGCTCGGCGAGGAGGGGGGGGCCTCGGACGCCGCTAAGCGCGAGGATACGCTCGAAGGCCTGCGCCACGCGCACGGCTACCTGCAGGGGCGGCTGGCCTCACAGCTGCGCCTGAAGCGCACGCCGGCGCTGGAGTTCACCTATGACGAGACGACCGACCGGGCGCTGCGCGTGGAGGAGCTGCTCGAGGAGATCGAGGGCTCGTGAGCGCGGGCGCCGGCGTCGAGAGCCCCGAGGTCACGCGCGAGCGGGTGCTCGAGCGCATCCGCGCGGATACGCGGTTCGTGCTCGCCGCGCACGAGGGCCCCGATGGCGATGCGCTCGGCTCGCTCGTGGGGATGCAGGGCCTGCTCACCGCGCTGGGCAAGGACTCGCAGATGTTCATCGCCGCGACCGATTTCCCGCTTCCCTACGAGTACCGCTTCTTCGAGCTCGACGGGCTGATCTCCTCGCCGCCGGCGGACATCGCCAGGCGCACCGTCGTGTTCCTGGACTGCGGCAACATCGACCGCAACTCGGCGAGTGTGCTGCAGCAGGGCAGCCACCTGCTGAACATCGATCACCACCACGACAACACTCGCTTCGGCACGCTCGACCATGTCGTGCCGGACGCCTCGTGCACGGCGGAGATCGTGTGGGATCTGATGCACGGTCTCGGCGTGGCGCCAACGCCGGCCGTTGCGCAGGCGCTGTATGTCGGGCTGATCACCGACACCGGGCGCTTCATGTATGAGAACACCGGTCCGCGCGCGCACGAGATGGCGGCCGAGCTGATCGTGGCCGGAGTGGACGCGCAGGACGTCTACCGGCGCCTGTACGAGGAGATGCCCCAGGCGAAGCTGACGCTGCTCGCGCTCGCGCTCATGCGAATGCGCCGTTATGACTCAGGCGAGCTGACGCTGGCCGCGCTGAGCGCTCAGGACTTCCGCGACGCCGAGGCAGAGGACAGCTTCTCGGAGGGCATCATCGATCACCTGCGCGCCGTGCAGGGCACGAAGGTCGCGGTGCTCGTGCGCGAGCTGAGCAGCGGCGAGCGCATCGGCCAGCACAAAGTCTCGCTGCGCGCGACCGACGACGACGTCGACGTCTCGCGCATCGCGCGCGAGCAGGGCGGGGGCGGGCACCGGCGCGCTGCGGGCTTCTCCACGACGCTCGAGGTCGAGCCCCTCGTCGAGTTCCTGCGGCAGGCGATCGCCGCGCAGCTGCACGCCACCTCCAACGGCCAGGCCGCTGCGACGCTGGTCTGAGCCCCGACCCGGGCCCGGTCCCGAACGTCATCGCTCACCGCTGCGCCACGCGCGATGATGGGCGAGGACGATGAACGATGAACGATGAACGGCATCCTGCTGATCGACAAGCCCGCGGGGATGACCTCCCACGATGTGGTCGCGCTCGTCAAGCGCGCTCTGGGCGGCGGCGTGAAGGTCGGGCATGCCGGCACGCTCGACCCGTTCGCCACGGGCCTGCTGATCGTGCTGGTCGGTCAGGCCACGAAAGCGCAGCGGCAGCTGATGGCGCTGCCCAAGCGCTATGAGACGGTCGCGCGGCTGGGATCGACGTCGAGCACCGGGGACACCGAGGGGGAGATCGTGCACACCGGCAGACTGCCGCCCGACCGATCAAAGATCGGCCAGCCGCCACTGCCGACCGGTCAGATCAGACAGCGCCCGCCCCGGCATTCGGCCGTGAAGATCGCAGGCGTACGCGCCTACAAGCGCGCGCGCCGCGGGGAGCAGTTCGAGCTGCCCGAGCGGATCGTCACGGTCCACCGCTTCGAGCAGACCTGGCGCGAGGACGCGCGCGCGGGCTACGCGATCGAATGCTCGGCGGGCACCTATGTTCGCTCGCTGATCTCAGAGTTGAACGACGCGTACTGCCTGGAGCTCAGGCGCACCGCGATCGGCCCGTTCGAGGTGAGCGAGGCGGTGCCGCCGCCGCCGCGCGAGCCAGCCGTGGGCGGATCCGCCGCTGATCGCGCTCGGCCAAGCGCTTGCGACGCTGCCCAAATAGGCTGTGCGGCCGTGAAGATCACGCGCCTGCCTACCGATCGGAGATCAACGGGATCTCCGATCGGCCAGCCACGGCCCGACGAGGGCAATCGGCGTGGCGGCGGCGGGCGCAGCGTGGCCGTCGGCACGTTCGACGGCGTGCACCTCGGCCACCGCGCGGTGATCGAGGGCTCGGACAGCGTGCTCACGTTCGAGCCGCACCCGGTCTCGGTCGTGGCGCCCCAGCACACGCCGAAGCTGCTGACGACGCTCGACGCTAAGGCGGAGCTGATCGCCCGCCTGGGCGTGGACGAGCTGATCGTGATCCCGTTCGATGCCGAGTTTGCGGCACGCAGCGCGGATGAGTTCATCTCCGAGGTGCTCGTCGGGGCGCTCGGCGCGCGGCGCGTGGCGATCGGCGAGAACTTCCGCTTCGGGCGCCGCGCCCAGGGCGACCCGCGGCTGCTCGCCGCCGACGGGCGCTTCGAGACGGTCGTGCATCCGCTGCTGGAGGTGGACGGGGAGATCGTCTCCTCCAGCCACATCCGAGGTCTGGTGCTCGCGGGCGAGGTCGATCAGGCCACGCGCTTTCTGGGCGCGCCGTTTCAGATGCGCGGCGAGGTCGTGCACGGCGATGAGCGCGGGCGCGAGCTGGGGTTTCCGACCGCGAACCTCGTGCCCGACGAGGCGCTCGCTTGTCCCGGTCACGGCGTCTACGCGTGCCTGGCCAACGGCGAGACCCCCGCAGCCGTCAGCATCGGCGTGCGCCCGACGTTCGCGACCGGTCGCGGCGAGCTGATCGAGGCCTATCTGATCGACTTCGACGGCGAGCTGTACGGCAGCACCCTGCGCCTGGACTTCCTCGCGCGCCTGCGCGGGGAGCGGCGCTTTGGCACGCCCGAGGCGCTGATCGAGCAGATGCGCCGCGACGTCACGCGCACCCGCGAGATCGTTGCGGCTCGCTAGGCGTCTGCTAGCGTTCGGCCCGCAATGACCGCCATCACCGCAGAGCGCAAGCGCGAGATCGCCGCCAGGTTCGGCTCGGGCGAGCAGGACACCGGCAACACCCGTGTCCAGGTTGCGCTGCTGACCGAGCGCATCAACCATCTGACCGAGCACCTGCGCGAGCAGTCCAAAGACCACCACTCCCGGCGCGGGCTGTTGATGCTCGTCGGGCGTCGCCGGCGCTTCCTGGACTACCTGCGCCGCCGCGACCTCGAGGGTTACCGCGCGCTCATCAAAGAGCTGGGTCTGCGCAAGTGAGCGTCCCCGGCTGCGGTGGTTTCGCCGCGGCCCCGTCAGTCGCCTGACGCGAACCGGCCGGGCGGGCGCGCGTCCGCTAAGCTGCGCTGGTTCGGAATAAAAGATAAACACGATCCGCCAGGGACCATGCGTGTCCCGACCCGACGGGCGGAGCAGAGGAAGGTAGAAAGAATATGAGCAGCAATGACGCCGTTACGCGGGTCTCCGTGGAGATCTCCGGCAGCGAGATCTCGTTTGAGACCGGCAGGATGGCCAAGCAGGCCTCCGGCGCAGTGGTCGTCCGCCAGGGCGACACGATGCTTCTGGCGACGGCCGTCGCGGGCAGCCTGCGCGACGTGGACTTCCTCCCGCTGACGGTGGACGTCGAGGAGCGGATGTATGCCGCCGGGAAGATCCCCGGCTCGTTCTTCAAGCGCGAGGGCCGCCCGGGCGAGAAGGGCACGCTTACCGCGCGCATGATCGACCGCCCGCTGCGCCCACTGTTCCCGAAGGACTGGCGCTATGACACCCAGCTCGTGGCGATCCCGCTCTCGATCGACCACGTCCACCCGTATGACATCCTCGCGATGAACGGCGCCTCCGCGGCGGTGATGATCTCCGACATCCCGTTTCCCACGCCCGTGGGGGCGGTGCGGATCGGCAAGATCGACGGCAACTTCGTGGTCAACCCCAGCGAGGAGACCCTGACCACCCCCTCCGGCGGCGGTGGGGGGGTGGGCTCCGATAATGAGGGCGGCTCGGACCTCGATCTGATCGTGGCCGGCACCGAGGAGGCGATCCTGATGGTCGAGGCGGGCGCGAACGAGATCCCCGAGGCGGAGATCCTCGATGCGCTGGACATCGCCCACGCGGAGATCAAGAAGCTGTGCGCGCTCCAGCGCGAGCTGGCGGCGAAGGTCGGCAAGGAGAAGAAAGTCTTCGAGACCATCCAGGTCGATCCCGAGCTGCTCGACTCGATCCGCGTCTCCCACGGAGCCCTGCTCGACGCCGCCACGCAGGTGGAGGACAAGCTCGAGCGCCAGGACGCCACCAGGGAGGCCGAGGCGGCGATCCTCGAGCAGCACGCCCCGTCCGCGCCCGAGAACGCCTCCGAGGAGCAGCTGCTGGCTGCCAGAGAGCGCCGCGCCGCCGTGCAGCTGGCATTCGACGCGCTCGAGAAGTCGATCATCCGCGAGCGCATCGCCGTTCACAAGAAGCGCCCGGACGGGCGCGGCGAGAACGAGATTCGCGACATCTCGATCGAAGTGGGGGTGACCCCGCGCACGCACGGCTCGGCGCTGTTCACGCGCGGGCAGACGCAGGCGCTGAGCGTCGCCGCGCTGGGCACGCTCAAGGAGGAGATGCGTCTGGACACGCTGGGGCTGGAAACCAAAAAGTACTACTGGCACCACTACAACTTCCCGCCGTTCTCGGTCGGCGAGGCCGGCCGCATGGGCGGGGTCAAGCGCCGCGACATCGGCCACGGCGCGCTGGCCGAGCGGGCGCTCGCGCCGATGGTGCCCTCGATCGAGGAGTTCCCCTACACGGTTCGCGTCGTCTCGGACATCCTGGAGTCAAACGGCTCCTCCTCGATGGCCTCGGTCTGCGGATCCTCGCTGTCGCTGATGGACGCCGGCGTCCCGATCAAGCGCCCGGTCGCGGGGATCGCGATGGGCCTGATCAAGGAGGGCGAGGACTACATTGTGCTGACCGACATCGCGGGCGTGGAGGATCACCTCGGCGACATGGACTTCAAGGTGGCGGGCACCGAGCGCGGGATCACCGCGCTGCAGATGGACATCAAGATCTCGGGCGTGACGTTCGAGATCCTGCGCGACGCGCTGACGCGGGCGCTGGAGGCGCGCACGTTCATTCTCGGCCGGATGGCGGAGATCATCCAGAGCCCGCGCGAGCAGCTCAGCCAGTTCGCGCCGCGCATCCAGACGATCCAGATCGACCCTTCTCAGATCGGCCTGCTGATCGGCAAGGGTGGGGAAACGATCCGGGGCCTGTCCGAGGAGTACGAGTCCCAGATCGACGTCAACGACGACGGTCAGGTCCTGGTCTACTCGGCCAACGGCGATCTCGGCGACGCGCTCACCGAGCGCATCCGCGTGATGATGAAGGAGATCGAGGTCGGCGACGAGTTCCTCGGCAAGGTCGTCAAGACGACGACGTTCGGGGCGTTCGTGGAACTGACCAAGGGGACGGACGGACTGCTGCACATCTCCAACGTTTCGCCCGGCGAGCGTGTGGAGACCGTCGAGGACGTGCTCAACCGCGGTGATGAGATCAGCGTGCGCGTGGTCGAGGTCGATCGCGAGCGCGGCCGCATCGGGCTGCGCCTGGCCGAGGACCCAGAGATCGCCGGCAAGTCCGTCGAGGAGCTCGCGGGCGTCACCGCGGGCGGCGGAGGCGGTGGCGGCGGCGGTGGGCGTCCTCCCCGCGACGGCGCACCGATCAGGAGATCGACCAGCAACGGTCGCGAGGGCGGCGGCGGTCCCCGGCGCGATGGTGAGCGCGGCTCGGGTCGTCCCCGGCATGGGTCCGGGCGAGATCGTCACTAGGCGGCGTGCGCGGCGCACCTCGCGGCGGCGCGCCCGGGCTGCGCCGTGAGGGCGTGGTCGAGGCCATGAGCGAGCACTGCATCACCACGCTGGCAAGCGGTGTGCGGGTGATCACCGAGCGCATCCCCAATGTGCGCTCGGTGGCGCTGGGGTTCTGGATCGGCACGGGCTCGGCGATGGAGTCGGACGCGCAGGCGGGCACCAGTCACCTGCTCGAGCACATGCTGTTTCGCGGCACCGCGAACTATCGCTCGCACGAGATCGATGAGATCTTCGACGCGATGGGCGCGGAGATCAACGCGGGGACCGACCGTGAATCCACCTCGCTGCACACGCGGGTGATGGACCGGCACCTGCAGCGCGCGTTCGACGTCGCCGCCGAGATGGTCTGGCGCCCGCGCTTTGAATCGCTGCAGGCCGAGCGCGAGGTCGTGTTGGAGGAGATCGCGATGTACGAGGACGACCCCCAGGATCGCGTGTTCGACGTTCTCGGCGAGGCCGTGTTCGGATCGCACCCGCTGGGGCGCGCGGTGATCGGAACCGCGCAGGTCGTCGGAGCGGTCACCCTGGAGCAGCTGCGGGACTTCCATGCTGAGCGCTATGAGCCGCGGCGCATCGTGATCGCGGCGGCGGGCTCGATCGATCACGACGCGCTCGTGGAGCTGGCCGGGGCCGCGAGCCCGGGCGGCGACGACGCCGTGGCGGACCCGCCGCTGAACGTGCTCGCCGTGGGGGAGGGACGGGCGCAAGTGAGCACGGCCAACGGAGCCTCCCGCTCCGCGTCCTCCTCCCCCTCCGCGTCCCCGGCGCCGTTCGTGGCCGCGATACAGCCGGCCCCAGTGTTCGAGCGCAGGGTGCGGTTCCTGCGCAAGGACACCGAGCAGTACCACCTGTGCCTAGGCGGGCAGGGCATCTCCCGCCACGACGAGCGCCGGTTCGCGCTGAGGGTGCTCGAAGGGGTGCTCGGGGGCACGTCCTCCTCGCGGCTGTTCCAGGAGGTGCGCGAGCGCCGGGGGCTGGCCTATTCGGTGTTCAGCTTCTCCAGCCAGCACGCCGACACGGGCGAGGTGGGGCTGTATGTGGGCACGCGCCCGGAGAACCTGGGGGAGGCGATCACGACGATCGCGCGCGAGCTGCAGCGCTTCGTCGAGGACCCCGCGACCCCGCAGGAGCTGGAGCGCTCGCGCGAGAACCTCAAGGGCAGGGTCGCCCTGTCGCTGGAGTCCACCTCGGCAAGGATGAGCCGGCTCGGGTCAGCGCTGCTGGGCGGCGTGCCGATCTACTCGGTCGATGAGATAGTCGACCGGATCGACGCGGTCACGGTGGAGGATCTGGGCGAGCTGGCGCGGGAGCTGTTCGTGGCCGAGAGGCTGTCGGTCGCGGGAGTCGGCGCTGAGGAGGAGGCGTTTCGCCAGGCGCTCGCGCCGCTCGAGAGGGTGGCGGCATGATCAGGGTGGCGGTGGCGGGCGCGGCGGGGCGGATGGGTCAGACCGTGTGTGCGGCCGTGGCGCAGGCGCCGGACATGGAGCTCGTCGGGCGCGCCGACCCGCGGCTGGGGGTCTCGCTGGCAGAGGTGCTGGGCGAGGCGGAGGTGGTGGTCGACTTCACCCGGCCGGACGCGGCGCTTGCGAACGCGCTCGCCTGCGTGCAGGCGGGGGTGCACGTAGTGATCGGCACGAGCGGGTTCGACTTCGATCCGCTGCTGGCGGCCCGCACGCCGGAGGGGCTGCCCCGGGCCAACGTGCTGATCGCCCCGAACTTCGCGATCGGCGCGGTGCTGATGATGCGCTTCGCCGCGGAGGCCGCCCGGCATATGGCCGGCGCGGAGATCGTCGAGCTCCATCACGACCAGAAGCTCGACGCGCCCAGCGGGACGGCCAAGCACACGGCGCGGCTGATGGCCGCCGCCGGCGGAGGACCGGAGCCCCCGATCCACTCGGTGCGCCTGCCCGGCCTGGTCGCCCACCAGGAGGTGATCCTCGGCGACGTCGGCCAGACGCTCACGATCCGCCACGACAGCACCGGCCGCGACTCGTTCATGCCGGGCGTGCTGCTGGCCGTGCGCCGCGTGGGCGAGCTTGACGAATCGCCGGTGGTGGGGCTGGAGCGGCTGCTTTTTTGAGAGGAGGAGAGCTCCCGGTGCGAACCCCGTGAGCGTGGAACCCCCGCTTGATGCGTTCGCGGTCCTCCTCGGTGACGGTCACCGCTTCGCGCCGACCGGTGGGCTGCTCGGCCGGCGAAGAGTGCGCGGCGCTTCGCTGGCTCGCAGGCTCAGGGTCTCAGAAGAAGCGACGCTGACGTGCTGTCAGCGCGCGCGCGCCGTAACCGATGGCCGTTGCCGCTCAGTCCAGCGCCGCTGCAAGCGCCTGCTGCAGCCGGGGATACACGAACTCGTAGCCGAGCACGAGCGCCTTGGCGGGCATCGCGCGCACGCCCGTGGTGACGATCTGCGCCATCTCGCCGTAGAGCAGGCGCAGCGCCGGCCCCGGCACAGGCAGCAGCGCGGGACGGTGCAGGGCGCGTCCGAGCGCGCGGGAGAGCTCGCGGTTGCTCACCGGCTCGGGCGCGGTCGCGTTGACCGGTCCCGACCAGCGCTCGTCGTCAAGCGCGGCGAGCATCGTCCCGATCAGGTCCTCGGGGTGAATCCAGGCCACGTACTGCGCTCCCCCGGCGACCGGCCCGCCGATACCCAGGCGAAACGGTCCCAGCATCTTCGCCAGCGCCCCGCCGGCGCGGTCGAGCACGACCCCGGTGCGCATCTGCACGGCGCGCATCTGCAGCTCGGTCACGACGGCGCGCGCCTGCGCCTCCCAGTCGACGCACACCTGCGCGAGGAAGTCGTCTCCCGCCGGCGCCTCCTCGTCGATCGGCTCGGGGCCGTGCGCGCCGTAGTAGCCGATCGCCGAGGAGCTGACCAGGACCCGCGGGCGGGCGGGCGCGTCCAGCTCGCGCAATCCCTGCACGAGGTTGCGCGTGCCCTCGACACGGCTGTCGCGGATCGCGCGCTTGGCCCGCTCGCTCCAGCGTTGCGCGACCGGCGCGCCCGCGAGGTGCACGACCGCGTCGCGCCCGGCGAGCGCCTGCGCGGGCGCCGGGGCTGAAAGCGGGTCCCAGCGATGCGCCTGAACATCGCCGGTCAGCGTTTCGCGCGCCTGGTCGGGATCGCGCGAGAGCACGGTCACCTCGTCGCTGCGCTCGCGCAGAGCGGCGATCAGCCCCGGTCCGATCAGTCCGGTCGCTCCTGTGATCGCGACCTTCATCAGCCCAGCTTAGAGGGCACTAGGACCTCGGGTCCCCCGTCGGCAGCACCGGATGGGTTCCGGTCCGGGTGTCGCCCTGCGCGAACCCGACCTCGTTGCCCGCCGCCGCCGCCATCCCGCTCGCCCGCGCCTCGGTGGCGACCGCGGCCGCCACCGCGGGGGCCACGTCGCGGTTGAAGACCGAGGGGATGATGTAGTCCTCGCGCAGCTCCTCGTCGGTCACGATCTCCGCGATCGCGCGCGCCGCCACCATCTTCATGCTCTCGGTGATCGCGCTCGCGCGCACGTCCAGCGCGCCTCTGAATATTCCAGGGAACGCCAGCACGTTGTTGATCTGGTTGGGGTAGTCCGAGCGTCCCGTCGCCATGATCCGCACGTACGGCGCCGCCTCCTCGGGCTCGACCTCGGGATTGGGGTTGGCCATCGCGAAAACCATCGCGTCCGCGTTCATCCGCGCCAACGCCTCGGCTGGCAGCGCGCGGGCGCCGGAGACCCCGATCAGCAGGTCCGTGCCGTCGATCACATCGGCCGGCGCGCCGTCGCGGCACTCGGGGTTGGTGACCTGCGCGAACCAGCGCTTCTGCGCGTTCATCGTCCCGTCCAGGTAGTCCTCGCGGTTGACATGCAGCGCGCCCTGAGAGTCGGCGCCCACGATCTGCGCGACCCCCGCCTGCAGCAGGATCTTCGTCACGGCCATCCCCGCGGCGCCGAGGCCGATGACCATCACGCGCAGATCTACCATGCGCTTGCCCGTCAGCTTGATGGCGTTCAGCAGCGCGGCCATCACGACCACCGCCGTGCCGTGCTGGTCGTCGTGGAAGATCGGGATGTCCAGTTCGGCCCTCAGACGGTCCTCGATCTGAAAGCAGCGCGGCGCGGAGATGTCCTCCAGGTTGATCCCGCCGAACGCCGGCGCGATCCGCCTGACCGTGTCGACGATCTCGTCCGCGTCCTTGGTGTCCAGGCAGATCGGGAACGCGTCGACGCCCGCGAACTCCTTGAACAAGCAGCACTTGCCCTCCATCACGGGCATCGCCGCGCGCGGGCCGATGTCTCCCAGCCCCAACACCGCCGTGCCGTCGGAGACGACCGCGACCGTGTTGCGCTTGATCGTGTACTGAAACGCCCGGTCCCCGTCCTCGGCGATCGCCAGGCACACCCGCGCGACGCCCGGGGTGTAGGCCATCGACAGATCGTCGCGCGTCTTGAGGGGGTGCTTGTTGTGCTGCTCGATCTTGCCCCCGATGTGCAGCTGGAAGGTGCGGTCGATGCGCTCGATCACATGCGCACCCTCGATCGCGTCGATCGCGGCGACGATCGTATCCCACTGCTCTGCCGCGGCCGCGTCCACGACGATGTCGCGCAGGCTGTGCCCGGACTCGATCTCGACCGGGTCCACCGCCGCGACCATCCCGCCGGCGTCGCCGATCGCGCTCGTCACCCGCCCGAGCAGGCCGGGGACATCGTCGATCTCGACGCGGATGTTCAACCGGTACTGGGCGCTGGGCGTGATGCTCGTCATGGGCGGCCAGGCATCTTATGCGGTCCGGGACGGCGGCTGTCTCACCTGCGGATAAAGTCCTGCGCGTGGAGCGGCGCCTGTTCCTGATCGACGGTCCCAGCCTCGTCTACCGGGCGTTCTACGCCCTGCCCGAGTCGATCGCCACCTCGACGGGCGAGCCGACCAACGCGATCTTCGGGTTCGCCTCGATGCTCGTCAAGATCGTCACCGAGCACGGCGTCCAGCCGACCGTCGTGGCGTGGGACGCGGGCACCTCCGGGCGCACCGAGCTGTTCGCCGACTACAAGGCCACCCGCCGCTCGCGCCCGGATCTGCTCAAGCAGCAGTGGCCGGCGATGGAACCGCTGGTGGAGGCGTTCGGCTATCGCAACGTGAAGCTCGACGGCTACGAGGCCGATGACGTGATCGCCTCCCTGGCCGAGCGCGCCCGCGCGGCGGGCCTGCAGACGATGATCGTCACCGGCGACCGCGACGTGTTTCAGCTGATCGACCCCGACGGCCTCGTCAAGGTGATGGCGACCTCGCGCGGGATCACCGACACGAAGATCTACGACCACCAGGCCGTGCTCGACCGCTACGGCGTCCCGCCCGAGTCGATCCCCGACTTCTACGGCCTGAAGGGCGACACCTCCGACAACATCCCCGGCGTCCCCGGGATCGGCGAGAAGACCGCCTCCGATCTGATCCAGGGCTACGGAACGCTGGAGGGCGTGCTGTCGCACATCCGCGACATCAAAGGTGCCAAGCGCAAACAGAACCTGCTCGATCACTCCGAGGACGCGCGCGTGTCCAAGCGCCTGGCGACCGTGCAGCGTGATCTCGACGTGGGGCTCGACCTGAACGAGGAGGTCTCGCGCGAGCCCGACCGCTCGCGCCTGCGCGAGGTATTTCGCCAGTACGAGCTGCGCGACCCGCTGCGCCGCCTGGAGGAGGCGCTCGGCGAGGAGGAGCTGACCGCCGGCGGCGCGTCCTCGGCCCCGGCGGCCGAGGTCAGGCTGCGCGCGCGCGTGCGCGCTGGCGCGATCGCGGACATCGCCGGGTTCGGCACGGGCGAGGAGCTGTGCGTGGTCGTGCGCGCGACGGAGGCGCCCGAGGGCGCCCTGTTCGCCGAGGGGCCTCCCTGGCGCTTCGCCGTCGCCCCCGCGGGCTCGGGCGATGCGGGCGCGACTGGCGGGACTGACGGGCCGGGCAAGACAGCCGGGGGGGCCGGCGAGGTGGCCGCGGGCGCGGGTGGCGCCGCGAGGTCGAAGGGGACCTCCGGCAGCGGAGGAGGAGGAGGCGCAGGAGGAGGAGGCGCAGGAGGAGGAGGCGCAGGTCCCGTCGAGGTGCTCGCCGGCGATTGCGCCGGCCCGGAGGAGATCGTCGCCGCGTGCGCGGGACGGCCGGTGATCGTGCACGACGCCAAAGCCCTGCGCTCGATCCCGGACATGCTCGTCCACGACACGCTGCTCGGCGCCTACCTGCTGGAGCCCGCGCGGCGCGGATATCCGTTCGCCGAGCTATGCGAGGAGCGCGGCTACAGCTGCGACGCCGAGGATCCGGTGGCGGGAGACGCGGTGCTGCTCGGCGCGCTCGCCGTATGGCAGCGCGAGCAGATCGCAGAGCGCGGCCTGGACCGGGTCATGGCGGAGATCGAGCTGCCGCTCGTGCCGGTGCTGCGCGCGATGGAGCTGATCGGGGTGCGCCTGAACCTCGACCGCCTGGCGGAGATAACGCAGCGTGTGCGCGAGGAGATAGGCGAGCTCGAAGGAGAAATATTCGCGCTCGCCGGCGAGGAGTTCCTGATCGCCTCGCCCGCGCAGCTGGGGGAGATCCTGTTCAAGAAGCTGGGCCTGTCGCGCAAGCGCAAGGGCAAGACCGGCTACTCGACCGACGCGCGCGTGCTGCAGGCGATCCGCTCCGAGCACGCGATCGTGCCGCGGATCGAGCGCTGGCGCGAGCTGAGCACGCTGATCAAGACCTACTTCGACGTGCTCCCCGAGCAGGCCGACGCGGACTCGCGCATCCACACCACCTTTCTGCAGGACGTCGCCCAGACCGGGCGCCTGTCGAGCACCAACCCGAACATGCAGAACGTTCCGATCCGCACAGAGCTCGGGCGTGAGATCCGCGGTTGCTTCGAGGCGGCGCCTCACGCCGTGCTGATCTCCGCCGACTACTCCCAGATCGAGCTGCGCGTGCTCGCCCATGCCGCCGGCGACTCCGCCCTGAAGGAGATATTCCGCCGCGGCGAAGACGTGCACACCGCGACCGCCTCCCAGGTGTTCGGGGTGGCCCCCGAGAGCATCGACCAGGGGATGCGCTCGAAGTCGAAGATGATCAACTACGGCATCGTCTACGGCCTCTCCGACTACGGCCTCGCTGACCGGCTGAACATCCCGCGCGAGGAGGCGCACGAGTTCATCGAGGCCTACCGCAAGCGCTTCCCCCAGGTCGCCGCGTTCATCGAGCACACGATCGAGCAGGCCAGGGAGAACGGTCACGTCACGACCCTGTGGGGGCGCCGGCGCCAGATCCCCGAGCTGCGCGCCCGCAACTACCAGGTGCGCACGCTCGGCGAGCGGTTGGCCGTCAACACGGTCATCCAGGGCACCGCCGCGGACATCATCAAGCTGGCGATGGTCCGCTGCCACTCAGCCCTCGCGGAAGAGGGGCTGCGGACGCGGTTGATACTGACGATCCACGACGAGCTCCTGTTCGAGGGTCCCCCCGAGGAGGCAGACGGCGCGCGCGCGCTGATCGAACGGGAGATGTGCGGGGTGTGGGACCTCGAGCCGGCGATGGCCGTGGACGTCGGCGTCGGCGCCAACTGGCTGGAGGCGAAGCAGTGAGCCGCGGGCTGGCGGTCCTGCTCGCCGTCGCAGCCGGCTGCTTCGTCGGCCTGCAGGCGCCCGTCAACGCGCGCCTGGGCCGTCAGATCGGCGCCCTGCAGGCGGCGACCGTCTCGTTCACGATCGGCACGCTCGCGCTGATCCTCGTCGCCGTGCTCTCCAGCGGCGGCCTGTCCGGGATCGGCGACGCGACGCGCGCGCCGTGGTGGACGCTCGTCGGAGGCGTCCTCGGGGCGTTCTACGTCACGGTCGCGCTCGTCACCGTGCGCACGCTCGGCCTGTCGAGCCTCACCGCGATCGTCGTCGCCGGCCAGCTGGCGATCGCGGTCGTCGTCGATCGCTTCGGTCTGCTCGGGATCGCCAAGCAGCATATCGACGCCTCGCGCATAGTCGGGCTGGTGCTACTGGTGGTGGGGGTGGTGCTTGTGGTGCGGCGGTGAGTCGCGCGTGGTCCGATCCCGCACAGCAGAAACCTGGGCTACACTGGATCAGTGGAACACAGATGGCTAATCTGACCCTCACAATTGACAGCGATCTACTGAAGCAGGCCCGGATTCGCGCACTCGAACGGGATACGTCTGTGAACGCGCTGGTGCGCGAGTTTCTCGAGAAGCTTGCGACTGGCAGTCCAGAGCGTGAAGGCATGGACGCGTTCCTGGCAATGACCGAGTCGATCCATGCAGGTAGCGGGCCCGGTGGTCGCAGTTGGACACGCGACGAACTGTATGACCGATAGGGCCTTCCTGGATACCAACATACTCGTGTATGCGATCGATGAGACGGAGTCTGAGAAGCGTGACACTGCTCGCCTGCTGCTTGGCTCAGCCGAACCCGGCGAGCTTGTCTTGAGCACGCAGGTCCTCAGCGAGTTCTACACGGTGGTCACGCGCAAGCTGGCCGAGCCGATCCCGGAGGCGACGGCCGCGGCCGTTGTCGATCTCCTCGCCCTGAATCCGGTCGTGCCGACCGATGCCACGCTCGTTAAAGCCGCGATCCAGACCAGCCGCTCCTCGCAACTGTCCTACTGGGATGGTCTGATCGTGGCTTCTGCGGCCGCCAGCGGATGCGAGCGCCTACTGACTGAGGATCTGAACGACGGTCAGCTGATCGGCTCTGTTCGTGTCGAGAATCCATTTCGTGCCGACAGCTAGGTTTCCTCAGCCAGAGCTCTCGCGCACCTCCGCCAACGCCTCGCCCAGCAGGCGCACCCCCTGCTCGATCGCGGGCTCGGAGAGGTTGCCGTAGCCGAGCACCAGGCCGGGAGCGCCGCCGGGGGTGAAGCGATGCAGGGAGAGGCCCTCGGCGCCCACGCCGCGCTCGGCGGCGCTCGCCAGGAGAGCCGCCTCGTTGACGTCGCCGGGCAGCTCGACGAGCTCGTAGAGCCCGGCCGGATCGCCGCCGGCCACCGCCTCTCCCAGCCACCGGGCGAGCGCTTCGAGCAGCGCCTCGCGCCGGGAGGAGTATTGACGGCGCATGCGGCGCACGTGGCGGTCGAGCTCGCCGCGCACGATGAAGTCGCACAGAGCCAGCTGCCCGACGACCTCCGAGCCCGAATCCTCGACGGCCTTGGCCGCGATCAGCTGCCACGCCAGCCACGGGGGCATCAACAGCCAGCCGAGGCGCATCGCGGGAGCCAGGCGCTTTGAGGCCGAGCCGCAGTAGAGCACGCGTTCGGGCGCCAGGCCCTGCAGCGCGCCGACCGCGCCGCGGTCGTAGCGAAGCTCGCCGTCGTAGTCGTCCTCGACGATCAGCCGCTCCCCGCTCTCGGCCCACTCCACGAGCGCCGCCCGGCGCTCGGGACTGAGCACCGCGCCGGAGGGAAACTGATGCGCGGGGGTGACCACGACGACATCGGCGTCGCTCCGGCAGAGCGCCTGCACGCGCAGTCCCTGGGCGTCGATCGGGACCGGCACGACCTCCATGCCGGCCTGCTCGACGATCAGCTTGTGCGCGTGCCAGCCGGGGTCCTCCAGCGCGACCGAGCGCACGCCGTGGCCGCTCAACGTGCGGCAGGCGAGCGAGAAGCCCTGCGTGAAGCCGGTGCAGATCAGCACGTGCTCGGGGTCGGCCGCCGTGCCGCGAGCGCGCCCCAGGTAGTCGCCGAGCGCTTCGCGCAGCTCCGGGACGCCGCGCGGGTCGCCGTACCCCAGGGCCCCGTGCGGCGAGGCGCGCAGCGCGGTGCGCAGCGAGCGCAGCCAGCGGTCGCGGGGAAAGCCGGCGAGATCGGGCAGGCCGGGGTGGAAGTGGTAGGCGAAGCTTCCCAGCAGCGACCGCGCGGGCGCACGCGGGATCGAGGCGCGCACCGTGGTTGCGACCCGCACGGGCGCCCCCTGACGGGTGCTCAGGTAGCCCTCGGCCGCGAGCTGGCCGTAGGCCTCGGTGACCACGCCGCGGGACACGCCCAGCTCGGCGGCCAACCCTCGCGTGGAGGGCATCCGCGCGCCGCCCGGCAGGCGCCCGGTGCGGATGTCCTCTCGCAGCGAGCGCTCAAGCTGCTCGTGGAGCGGGACCTCGCCCCCGCGGTCGAGGCTGACCAGCAGCAGCTCCCGCCCGGCGACTGGCCCTGAAGAATCAGGCATACGCTGTCTTGGTCGGACTGGCCCTGAAGAAATCGTCCTGGTGTGCCTGACTGGTCCTGAAGGATCGGGCACAACTGGAACTGTACTCCGAGCCAGTTGCGGCTTAGCGTGCAGCGGGCAATCGATCCTGGAGGACCCACGATGAGCCAGCAGATCACCATTGTCGGAGGCGGACTTGCCGGACTGACGGCCGCGATCGCGTGTGCCGAGGGCGGAGCGAAGGTGCGCCTGCTGGAGGCGCATGAGACGCTCGGGGGGCGAGCGCGCAGCAACGACGGGCCGTTCAAAGCGAACCTGGGCCCGCACGCCCTCTATCAGGATGGGCCCCTGTGGCAGTGGCTTGCCGAGCGCAACCTGCTCCCCGCGCACGTCTCACCGGCGCTCGCCGGCGCGAGCGGCGTGCGGTTTCGCTGGGAGGGCGCGGTGCGGCGCACGCCGCCGCTGAGCGCAATTCCCTCGGTGCTGCGCCTGCGCGGCCGTCAGGCGCCCGTCGAGCTCGACTTCCGCAGCTGGGCCGCCAGCCATACCGACGAGCGCACGGCGGAGCTGCTGTCTGCGGCGGCCGGCGTCTGCACCTTCCATCACGATCCCGGCGAGCTGTCGGCGGCGTTCGTATGGCCGCGGATGGTCCGCCTGTTTCTCGCGCGCCCGCCCGGTCCCGTGCGCTATGCGAGCGGCGGCTGGGGGATGCTGGTCGCAACGCTCGAGCGCCGCGTGCGCGAGCTCGGCGTGAGCGTGCAGACCGGCCGGCGCGTGGAGGAGCTGCCCGGCGGACCGGTGATCGTGGCCACCGAGCACGAGCAGGCGGCGCAGCTGCTGGGCGAGGAGTCGTTGAGCTGGCCGAGTGGCCGCACAGTGTGTCTCGACCTGGGCCTGCGCAGCCGCCGCGGCGATCCGTGGATCGTCTCGGACATGGAACAGGCGGGCTGGATCGGGCGCTACTCCACCTCAGATCGGGCGATCGCGCCCCCAGGGCATGATCTGATCCAAGCGCAGATGCCGCTCCGCCCGGACGAGAGCGCCGATCAGGCCGGCCTGCGGCTCCAGGCGCTGCTCGACGCTTCGCTGATCGACTGGCGCGAGCGGGAGACCTGGCGCCGGCGTCAGGTGATGGACGCGCGTTCGGGTGCCCTGGACATGCCCGGCAAGACCTGGCGCGAGCGCCCCGCGGTGGACCGCGGGGACGGGGTGTTCCTGGCCGGCGACATGGTCGCGGCCCCGGGCCTGCTCGCCGAGGTGTCCCTGACCAGCGCCGTCGAGGCCAGCCGCTTGGCGCTGGAGGCCGCGAGCACCGCCAGGCCGCGGCTGCGCAAGGTCGCCTGAGCCTGAGCCTGAGCCTGAGCTGGAGCCTCAGATTCCCGCCGGGATCGCCACTTGGCCGGCGGAGGAGCGGCGGCGCGATGCACGCGGACCCTCGTCGGCGAACGACGGCGGCGCGATGTCCAGGTAGTGCGTGAACGCCCAAGCGGCGAACCGGCGCGACTCCAGGGCGTGTGAGAGCAGCGTCGGAACGCGCGTGGGCGTGAGTTGACCGACCGCGCGCTGTACGCGCAAGAGCCAGGCGTATTTGCGCGCGTGCGCGTCCGAGAACGCACCGTATCGCGCGAGCGCCTGCTCGCGCGTGATGAAGCCCGCGTGCACCGAGCGCAGCTCGCGCGCGCACGCCAGGCCGAAGTACAGCGCGGTGCGGATGCCCTCGGCCGTCAGCGGCAGGCAGTGCCCGGCGGAGTCCCCGGCGAAGAACACGCCGTCCTCGACGGCCGGGCGCAGATGGTGGGGGATCCAGTTGCCCTGATATCCCTCCGGCGGCAGTCCCCGCTCGCCCGCCAGCCTGACGGTCGGCTCCTTGACGTGGCGGCTCGGCCAGAACGAGCCCGCGCCGATCCGCACCTCCTCGCGTGCGGGGAAGCTCCAGGCATAGCCCGCGCGCACGTACCGATGGTCGATCCACAGCTCCAGCTCATCGCCGGCTCCCGCGGGGTGGACCTCCAGGCCGCGCGAGAGGCGCGCGTTGGGGGGCTGGATTGGGTGCCCGCCCGCCCGCCCGCCCACCCCATTCGACAGCACCCGGCGCCAGCCGAGCGCGTCGACGATCAGCGGCGCCGTCAGATCGCCGCGGTCGGTGTGGACGGTGAGGCCGTCGCGGCCGGTGACGGTGGCTGTCTCGAGCTCGGTCTCGGCGGCGTCGGCCTGGTCATACAGCAGCGCGCACAGCTCGCGGTAGTCGAACGTCGAGAACGACCACGGCAGCAGCCAGCGGCTGGTTCGAAACGGCGTGTGCACGACGAGCTCGTCGAATGTCTGGCGCAGTGATCCCATCAGATCCATCGCCTGCAACCACAGCGTCGGCATCGCGCACGCGGATGTCTGGCGCTCGCCCAGCTCGTAGCGGTCAATCATCAGCACGCGTATGCCCGAGCCCGCCAATTCGCGCGCGACGGCCAGACCGGCGAACGAGGCGCCGCACACCAGCACGTCGCAGTCGCGCGTCCCCAACGGGGTGCGCTCGGCTCCCCGCTTGGTGGCACGAGTCGGCATCCACCGATGGTATACGTCGCGAATCAGCCGAGCAGGAGAGGGACTTTCATCTGGCGGTTCCTCGACGTGTCGTTAAGCAGTCAGCAAAGCGCGGGCGAGATACGAGCTCGTCCGGCGGGCTTTCGTTGGACGAGGGCGTGCTCGCATCGCGCGCCGGCCGGATGAAAACGTCCGCCCCTGCGCTGCTGCGCTAGGCTTCCGCGAGTGCAAACACTGATCGAGAATCCCCAGGCCCATGTGGTCGCGGGGTCGAACGGACTGCTGCTCGAGATCGACGGGCAGATCGTCCCCAACTACGACGCCACGTTCCGCGACATCGAGGAGGGCGAGGTCGTCACCGGCCACGTCGTGCGCATCGACAAGGACGAGGTGCTGGTCGACATCGGCTACAAGTCCGAGGGCGTCATTCCCGCGAACGAGCTGTCGATCAGAAAGTCGGTCGATCCCCACGACGAGGTGCATCTCGGCGAGGAGGTTGATGCGATCGTCATGACCAAGGAGGATCAGGACGGGCGTCTGATCATGTCCAAGAAGCGCGCGCGGTTCGAGAAAGCGTGGCGGCGCATCGAAACCGCCGCGGAGTCCGGCGAGCCCGTCGAGGGCACCGTGATCGAGGTCGTCAAGGGCGGGCTGATCATCGACCTCGGCGTCCGCGGGTTCCTGCCCGCCTCGCTGGTGGACATCCGGCGCGTGCCGAATCTGGACGAGTACATGGGCACGAAGATCGAGACGAAGGTGATCGAGCTCAACCGCTCGCGCAACAACGTGGTGCTCTCCCGCCGTGCGGTGCTGGAGGAGGAGCGCAAGGAGGTCCGCCAGCAGATCCTCGATCGGCTGGCGCCGGGGCTGGTCGTGGAGGGGCAGATCTCGAACATCGTGGACTTCGGTGCGTTCGTGGATCTGGACGGGATCGACGGGCTGATCCACATCTCCGAGCTGTCCTGGTCGCACGTGAACCATCCGAGCGAGATCCTCTCGATCGGCGACACGGTCCAGGTCAAGGTGCTCGACATCGACCGCGACCGCCAGCGCATCTCGCTGGGGCTCAAGCAGACCCAGGAGGATCCGTGGCAGCGGATCGTGGACACCTACAATGTGGGCGACGAGCTCGCGGGCACCGTCACGAAGGTCGTCACGTTCGGCGCGTTCGTCGAGATCCTGGACGGCGTCGAGGGGCTCGTGCACATCTCCGAGCTGGCCGCCCACCACGTCGAAAGCCCGCGCGAGATCGTCCACCCAGGCGATGCGATCCGCGTGCAGATCCTCGAGATCGACTCAGAGCGCCGCCGGCTGTCGCTGTCGGCCAAGCGGGTCGAGGATCAGATCCTGCCGGTCTCTCGCCCCGACGACGCCCCTGCGGCGGAGACCACGGACGCCGAGGAGGTTCCGGCAGAGGAGGTTGCGGAGGGTGCAGCTTCGGAGGACGGTGCGCCTGCCGCCGAAGCTGCCTTGGAGGAGGCTCCCGTCGAGACCGCCGCCGATAAGGCGCCTGCCGTCGAGGACGCGGCGGTCGAGCCCGCTGCGGAGAGTGTCGTTCAGGAGCCCGCGGTTGAGGCCCCCGCCGAGGAGGCGCCTACCGCTGAGGCGTCCGCAGAGCCAGCCGCAGAGGTTGTCGTGGATGAGCCGTCGGTCGAGACTCCTGCCGAGGGGGTGCCCGCCGCCGAGGAGGCCCAGGCCGCAGAGGCGTCCGTCGCCGATGAGACGCCGACCGCTGAGGCGTCTGAGTCGGCTGAGGTCGATGAGGCTCCAGCTGCGCCAGGGGCATCCGCGCCGAACAACGGCGCCGACGTGGAGTTGCAGCCCGCCGGCGAGCCGGCGCAGGACTAGGTACCGCGGCCCGAACATCCGGGCGGCGTCGGGCAGACTGAGCGGATGGAGTCAGAGTCTGCAGGTGCGCCAGCTGTGCCGCTCGTCGGGCTGACGGGCGGCATGGGCGCCGGCAAGTCCACGGCCCTGGCGGCGCTGCAGCGCCTGGGGGCGGCGGTGCTGTCGACGGACGCGGTCGTGCACGAGCTGTACGGGGGGGAGCGCCTGCGCGAGGAGGTCGTGGAGCGCTTCGGCGAGGAGGTCGCGCCCGGCGGCGTGGTCGATCGCTCGGCGGTGGCCGCGCGCGCGTTCGCCGACGAGGACGACCGTGCGTGGCTGGAGGGCGTGCTGTGGCCGATGGTCGGTCAGCGGGTCGCCGAGTGGCTGACGGAGGTCCGCGCGCGCGAACGGCCGCCGCGGGCGGCGGTGGTCGAGGTGCCGCTGCTGTTCGAGGCCGGGATGGAGGGGCTCTACGACGCGACGATCGCCGTCATCGCCGCCGAGCCGCTGCGCCGCGAGCGCGCCGCGGGTCGCGGGCACGCGCTGGAGGAGGAGCGCGCCGCGCGCCAGCTCTCCCAGGAGGAGAAGGCGCGGAGGGCGACGTTCGTGGTGCGCAATGACGGCAGCGAGGAGGACATGGCGAGGCAGCTGTCGGGCGTGCTTGACACTCTTAGAAGATGAGCGTCGGGCAATCGCAGTCCAGTTCACGCACCGCGACTCCTCGCGGCGCGTATCGCGCGCGGGGTGCGCGAGCTCGCCCGCACATGGGGAGTGCCGGATGGGGACGGCGCGGTGGAGGACTGCGTGGCCGGGGCGTGGTGCTCGTCATGGTGCTCGCGATCGGTCTGCTGGCGGTCGTGTTCGGTCCCGGGCTCGACCATGCGGTGCGCAGGCTTGCGCTGCCGCTCTCAAACGAACAGATCATCCGCGAACAGGCCGCCGCCAAGCACCTGGACCCGGCGCTGATCGCCGCGGTGATCTACGCTGAGACGAAGTTCGACCCGCGCACCTCTCCGGCTGGCGCGGAGGGGCTGATGCAGATCGAGCCGGCGACCGCCGAGTTCCTGGCCAAGCTGTCGGGCGGGCACCGGTTCACGACGAGCGATCTGGGGACGCCCGCGATCAACGTGGC
The DNA here is from genome assembly GCA_963808385.1 of uncultured Solirubrobacterales bacterium. Classification (GTDB taxonomy): domain Bacteria; phylum Actinomycetota; class Thermoleophilia; order Solirubrobacterales; family Solirubrobacteraceae; genus Palsa-744. The sequence continues at coordinate 90,052 of CAWEFQ010000011.1, forward strand.
GTACGGCAGCTACTACCTGCGCTATCTGCTGGACCACTACGAAGGCGACGAGATGCTGGCCGTGGCGGCATACAACGCGGGCATCACCAACGTCGATCAGTGGGTGGCCAAGGCGCGCGCCGAAAGCCACGAGCTGACGGTCGGCGAAATCCCCTTCGGTCAGACGCGCGCGTACGTGCAGCGCGTGCTGCAGGCGCAGCGCGAATATCGCGCGCTGTATGGGGGCCAGTTGGGGATCGGCTGAGCCTTACCGCCGGCGTGCCGCCGCAAGCAACTCGGCAACCTCCAGCCGTGGAAGCTCGAGGGCCTGCGCCTGCACAGCGCCGTCCGCCGGAATCTCGGCGATCGTCTCATAGCCCGTGTCCGTGGGGTTACGGTGCACCACGACGAGGCCGGCGTCGAGGTTCACGACCCAGTACTCGGTGATGCCGGCCTGGGCGTAGAGCGCAGGCTTCTGACGCAGGTCGCGGTCCTGGGAGGACACTGCCACCTCGATCACCAGGGTGGCCGTCCCCGGATGGTAGGGCCGGGGCGCGTCGGTCGCGATCACGGCGAGGTCCGGCTCGGGCTCGGAGCCGCCGAGCGTGAGGGCGGTCTGTACGCCGACCTCGAATCGTCCCGGATCGACCGCTGAGATCAGCCAGCGCGTCAGCCACCTGATCGCGTTCTCGTGCTCCGCCGTCTTCGGGCTCATGTCGACTATCACTCCCTCGATCAGCTCTACGCGCGAGTCCTCGTCAAAGCCGCCGGACTCGATCAGCTGGTGGTATTCCTCCAGCGAGAAGCGATGGGCCTGGGCGGCGGGCAGTGCGACATCGATGGCCATCGAGCACGATTGTAGAGAGTGTCGGCCAGGCCGCCGCTAACGTAGACCGCGATGCCCGAGTTCAAGCTCGACGCCGCGTTCACGCCGACCGCCGATCAGCCCAAGGCGATCGAGTCCCTCGCCGAAGGCGTGCTGGCGGGCGAGCGGTTTCAGACGCTGCTCGGCGCGACGGGCACCGGCAAGACGATGACGATGGCGGCAACGATCGCGGCTGTGCAGCGCCCGACGCTGGTGATCGCGCACAACAAGACGCTCGCCGCCCAGTTGTGCAACGAGTTCAGGACGTTCTTTCCTGACAATGCGGTCGAGTACTTCGTCAGCTACTACGACTACTACCAGCCCGAGGCGTACGTGCCCAGTCGAGACCTGTACATCGAGAAGGACTCGGCCATCAACCAGGAGGTCGACCGCCTGCAGGCACGCGGCCACGGCGGCGGTGTTCGCCCGCCGGGACGTGATCGTGGTCGCGTCGGTGTCGTGCATCTACGGACTGGGCTCGCCGGAGGTGTACGAGATGAACATGCAGATACTCAAGCGCGGCGAGGCGATCGACCGCGACCAGCTGCTGAGGAAGCTGGTGTCGATCCAGTACACGCGCAACGACACGGTGCTCGCGCGCGGGACGTTCCGGGTCAGGGGGGAGACGCTGGAGATATGGCCGGCCTACGCGGAGACGGCGGCGTTCCGGGCGAGCATGTTCGGCGATGAGATCGAGCGGCTGGCGCAGTTCGACCCGCTGACGGGCGAGCTGATCGAGGACGATCTCGAGCACGTGGCGATCTGGCCGGCGACGCACTACAACGTCCGGGAGGGCACGATCGAAGCGGCGGTGGCGGCGATCGGTCAGGAGCTGAACGAGCGTTGCGCGCAGCTGGAGTCTGAGGGCAAGCAGTTGGAGTCCCACAGGCTCAGGCAGCGGACCCAGTACGACATGGAGATGCTGCGCGAGATGGGGTTCTGCTCGGGGATCGAGAACTACTCGCGCATCCTCGACGGGCGCCCGGTGGGTGGGAGGCCGTACTGCCTGATCGATTATTTCCCCAAGGACTTTGTCTGCTTCATCGACGAGTCCCACCAGACCGTGCCGCAGATCGGCGGGATGCATGAGGGGGACAGATCGCGCAAGCAGACGCTCGTGGACTACGGGTTCAGGCTGCCGAGCGCGCTGGACAACCGCCCGCAGACGTTCGAGGAGTTCCTGTCGATCACGCCGCAGCTGATGTTCGTGTCGGCCACGCCCGGAGAGTACGAGCGCACGCGCTCGGGCCGGGTGGTCGAGCAGATCGTCAGGCCGACCGGGATCGTCGATCCGGTCGTGGAGGTGCGCGAGACCAAGAACCAAATCGACGATCTGATGAACGAGGTCCGCCGCCGCGTCGAGCGCGACGAGCGCGTGCTGGTGACGACGCTGACCAAGAAGATGTCCGAGGACCTGTCCCAGTACCTGCTGGAGATGGGGTTCAAGACCCGGTATCTGCACTCGGAGATCGACACTCTCGAGCGCATCCAGATCATCAGGGACCTCAGGCTCGGCGAGTACGACGTGCTCGTCGGCGTGAATCTGCTGCGCGAGGGTCTGGACCTGCCGGAGGTCTCGCTCGTGGCGATCCTGGACGCCGACAAGGAGGGGTTCCTGCGCGGGGAGACCTCGCTGATCCAGACGATCGGCCGGGCGGCGCGCAACATCGAGGGGACCGTTCTGATGTATGCCGACCGCGAGACCAAGGCGATGCGGGCGGCGATCTCCGAGACCGATCGCCGCCGGGAGATCCAGCTCGCCCATAACATCGAGCACGGGATCACCGCGGCGACGATTGTCAAGGGCATCTCCGACATCGCCGAGTTCCTGCAGGCCGACTCCAAGATCCCGCGCGGCAGCCGCCGCCGCGCCGCCGAGCGCAGGGCCAAGACGAAGGAGATGGGGACGCACGAGCTGGAGCGAATGGTCGTCGAGATCGAGGAGGAGATGGCCGCGGCCGCCGAGGACCTGCGCTTCGAGTACGCCGCCCAGCTGCGCGACGAGCTGCGCGAGCTGCGCCGGGACCTGCGCGAGATACAGCAGAACGAAGGCGGGGTGCAGGAGCCCGCGGGGGAGGTTGCGTAAAGTAGCGGGCTTGGGTGGGTGAGGCCCAGTCCGCGTTTCCGTAGAACGCAGTCGGCGCCGCCCACCGCGGCGGTCGGCATGGTTGGGAGCGCTTGACTTGGCTGCGAGCGGGTGGCCTTGACTTGGCTGCGAGCGGGTGGCGCTGCCCGGACGGAAGGGCCGCCGTGCCGCCGGGGCGGCGGGTATCCGGTGAGCGCCGGCCGGGGTGTCCGCTAGTCTTCGGACGCAGTGGACCTCGACAGGCAGAGCATCGAGAAGCGCGACTTTCCGATCGGCCGGCGTGGGTACGATCCGGCGGCGGTGGACGCGCACCTGCGCGCGCTGGCGAGCGAGATCGAGGAGCTCCAGCGCACTGCCGCCGGGCGCGGCTCCGACTCGCTGGCGGCAAGCGCGGGAACCCAGGTGCAGGCGATCGTCGCGGCCGCCGAGCTCGCGGCGAGCGAGATCGAGAGCGACGCGCGGGCGAGCGCGGACAGCACACGCGCGCAGGCCGCCCAGGACGCCGAGAAGACGCGCGCGGACGCGATCGCGCAGGCCCAGGCGCACGTCGCGGCCGTCGGCCGGGCGACCGCCACGCTGCTGGAGCGCGTGCAGGCGCTGGACGGCGAGACGGGCGCGCTGGTGGACAGCCTGCGTGCGGGCGCCACCCGGCTGGCGGGCGACCTGGCGAGCGTGGAGACGAACATGGGCGAGCTGTACGACGCCGCGTCGGGACGAGCGCCGGGCGCGGGCACGGGCACGGGCACAGTATCGGCGGTCTCCACCGAGCAGGCGGCGGCGCCGAAGATCGAGGAGCCGGCGCGCCCGCCGAACGTACCCTCACCGCCGGTCGCCGCGCCTCCTCCTCCTCCTCCTCCTCCTCCTACCACCACCAGCGCCATCCTCATCAGCACCAGCGCGAGCATCGGCACCACCCGGTCCGGTCCTACCCACACCGGAGGAGGCCCAACCCGCACAGCTGGCGGGCGAGAACGGAGACCTCGACGGCGCCCGGCTGGTCGCGCTGAACATGGCCCTGAACGGCGATTCGCGCGAGGAGACCGACCGGTACATCGCCGAGAACTACGAGGTCGCCGACCGGGCGAAGCTGCTGGACGAGGTGTACGCGGCGATCGAGGGGTAGCGCCGCGTTCGGTCAGTACGCCGGCGGCAGATCCGGGAGCATCGGGAAATGGCGGATGTTGGTGGTCAGGAGATCGGCGTCGAAGATTATGGTCGTCGCGGCGATCAGGTAGTCGACGTCATCGATGCCGCTGTATGCCTTGCGGTACTTGCGTGCGAGCGATCCCCCGGTGCGGGCGATGTCCTCATCGACGGCGAGCCAGACAAGGGAGGCATAGAACTGCTCAAGCGCGTCGATCTCGCTGGGGAGCACGCCAGCTAGAAGCTCAAAGCGAACAAGCTCGCTCGCCGCGAGTGTCTCGTCCTCTTCGGTAAGTCTCGTCATCAGCTCAACGGCCGCATCGACTCCGCGCAGATGATCGACAGCGACCGTGGTGTCGATGATCTTCACTGCAAGCCGAGGCGCTGTAGGCGGTCGTTGAGATCGCCGCGAATTTCGTCCACGTACTCGGCACCCGTGAAGCTACGTCCTTTCCACGACCCGGCACTGGCTCGCAGTGCGCGTAGCCTGTCGGCCTTGGTCCTCGTGCCAAACGATTCCCGAACCGCACGCCGGATCAACGCCGACCGAGAAGCTCCGGTCGCCTGGGCAGCCTGATCAAGAAGCTCAAGCTCCTCCACGCCGAGATATACCTGGGTTCGACTCACAACACCACTATACACCATCTGGTGTCGTCGAACTATGAAGAAGCATCCTCATAAGTTGCCATCCACCCGCATGCTGGCAGGCATCGGCGAGCTAGTACACGTGTCCGTAAGTTCGGGTGGTTAGGCGTCGAGCGTGCGGCCGACGCCAGCCCCCAAACCCCTCCAATCATTCCCACCAATACTTATGGCCACGTGTACTAGTGGGTCGAATATAGTGGTAACCTAGTGGGCATGGCATACGTCGTCGCTCGTCCCAATGGAAGATTTGAGGTTCGCGAGTCATCACACACGCCGAAGGGGCCACGCGCGCGCAGTCTTGCCGGCTTCGGCGTCTTGACCGACGAGGTGCTTGCCAAGGCCGCCCGGCGGGCCACGCGACCGTTCGATGTGGAGGCGGTTCTTGCCTCGGGTAGACGGGCCGGGGCGCTGGTGGCGGCTGGAGCTGGTGCAGGACGAGAGAAGCGTGACTCGTCCAGGCGGTTCGTGGAGGCGTCCCGGCGGATGGCGCTGTCCCTGCGGCGACCCCCGTCGTCCAGATCGGCGGCCGATCCGGGAGCGGCGCTCATCGACCTGCTCGGCTTCGCCGACGCGGTCACTGCCAGCCAGCCTGCCAGGCCGTTCGAGCCGCTGGCTTTTCCTGTCATGTCCCGGCTCGTCGAGAAGCGCCGCGCAACTGACCGCAGGCACGGGCAGTGAGCAGCGTCACGACTACGCTCGGCGGTCTTGCATCCAAGATCGCGGCGGTGCACGAGATGCTTGAATCGATGAGGGTTACGCATCAGTTCGGCGGGGCAGTGGCGCTGGCCTGGTATCGCAGCCCACGCGCCACGACCGACATCGATCTCAACGTGACCGTTGCGCCTGAAGACGCCGCGCCGATCTTGGGCGCCATTACCCACCTGGGCGTGACCGTCTCCCCGGCCGATCGAGACGAGATCGAGCGCGACGGACAGGCCAGGCTGGACTGGCAAGGATCTTATCTCGACCTTTTCTTCGCCACCGTTGATCTTCATCAGAACATGGCGAGGCACTCACGCGAGGTCAGCTTCGGCCCAGTCCAGATACCGATCCTCTCCCCGGAGCACCTGATCGTGTGCAAGGTCGTGTTCGACCGTCCGAAGGACTGGGTGGACATCGAAGAGATGATCGCCTGGGGCACGGAGATCGACCGGGTCGAGGTGATGCGCTGGATCGAGGAGATTCTCGGGCGAAGCTCCGAGCAGCACGCCCGCCTGGTCGCGCTACTCGGGTCGGCGGTCTGACCCGCCTAGCCCGAACGTCTGTTCGTCTCACTACAATAGCCGGCGAGCATGGCCTCGAGCAACCAGATCGTCGTCTCCGGCGCCAGGGAGCACAACCTCAAGGACATCTCGCTGACCCTGCCGCGGGACGCGCTGGTGGTGATCACGGGGCTGTCGGGCTCGGGCAAGTCGAGCCTGGCGTTCGACACGATCTACGCCGAGGGGCAGAGGCGCTACGTCGAGTCGCTGTCGGCCTACGCCCGGCAGTTCCTGGGGCAGATGGACAAGCCCGACGTGGACTCGATCGAGGGGCTGTCGCCCGGCGATCTCGATCGACCAGAAGACGACCTCGCGCAACCCCCGCTCGACCGTGGGGACCGTGACCGAGATCTACGACTACCTGCGGCTGCTGTGGTCGCGGGTGGGCAAGCCGCACTGCCCCATCTGCGGGCGCCCGATCGTGGGGCAGTCAGCCGAGCAGATCATCGATCAGGCGATGGAGCTGGGGGAGGGCACGCGGTTCATGGTGATGGCCCCGCTCGTGCGCGGGCGCAAGGGCGAGTACGGCAAGCTGCTGGACGAGCTGAGAACGGACGGGTTCCAGCGCGTGAAGATCGACGATCGGGTGCGCATGCTGGAGGAGTCGATCGTGCTCGACAAGCGCTACAAGCACGACATCTCGGTCGTCGTCGATCGCCTGGCGATGCGCCACGATCTGCGCAAGCGCCTGGCCGACTCGATCGAGACGGCGGTGGGCCGCGCTGAAGGACTGGTCGAGATCGAGATCGTCGGGCGAGCCGGTGAGGGGGGCTCGGCCCGGGGGGTCGCCGCGGGGCAGGCATCGCTCACGTCGGCCGAGGGCAGCTCCTCGGCAGGTCTGGCCGGCGCGGGTAAGGGAGCCGGTGCGGGAAAGGGCCGTCCCCGTGCCACGGGCGCGAAGGGCGTGCGGGGCGCCACCACGCAGATCGTCCCGGGAGAGGTGCCGCCGGCGGGGACGGTGTATACGTTCTCCGAGCGGTTCGCCTGCCCCGAGCACGGCCCGTCGCTGATCGAGCTGGAGCCGAGGATCTTCTCGTTCAACTCGCCCCACGGGGCGTGCGAGCGCTGCACGGGGCTGGGCTCGCAGATGGAGATCGACCCGGAGCTGCTCGTGCCCGACCCGTCGCTGTCGATCGCGCAGGGCGCGATCGCGCCGTGGTCGAGCAGCGTGTCCAACTACTACGAGCAGGTCGCCGGAGCCATCTCCGAGCGCTACGGCGTCGATCTCGAGGAGCCCTGGAAGGAGCTGCCCGAGGAGGACCAAAACCTGTTCCTGTACGGGACCGACGGCGAGCGGCTGCAGATCTCCTACCGCAACCGGTTCGGGCGCCGGCGCTCGTATGCGACCAGGTTCGAGGGGATCGTGTCGAACCTGCAGCGGCGCTACAAGGAAACGGAGTCCGAGGGGACGAGGGAGAAAATCGAGCAGTACATGTCGCTGCGCACCTGCCCCGAGTGTGGCGGTGCGCGCCTGCGCGCGGAGTCCCGCGCGGTGCTCGTCGCGGGCACGAGGATCGAGGATTTCACCGCGCTGTCGGCGCGCCGGGCGCTTGAGTGGCTCCAGCAGGTCGAGCTGTCCGAGACCGACCGCCACGTCGCGCGGCTGATCCTGCGCGAGATCTCCGAGCGGCTGCGGTTCCTGGAGAACGTGGGGATCGGCTACCTGTCGATGGACCGCGCCGCCGCGACGCTGTCGGGGGGCGAGGCGCAGCGCATCCGCCTGGCGACGCAGATCGGAAGCTCGCTGGTGGGCGTGCTGTACATCCTCGACGAGCCCTCGATCGGGCTGCATCAGCGCGACAACTCCAAGCTGATCGCAACGCTGCAGCGGCTGCGCGATCTGGGCAACACGGTGATCGTGGTCGAGCACGACGAGCAGACGATGCGGGCGGCAGACCATCTGGTCGATCTGGGTCCCGGCGCGGGGGAGCACGGCGGGCGGATCGTGGCGCAGGGCACCGCGGCGCAGGTGCAGCGCGTGAAGGATTCCCTCACGGGGCAGTACCTGGTGGGTGCGCTGACCGTGCCCACCCCGGCGAGGAGGCGGACGCCGAGCGGGTATGTGGAGGTGATCGGCGCGAGCCAGAACAACCTGCGCGAGATCGACGTGCACGTCCCGCTGGGCGTGATGACGTGCGTGACCGGCGTGTCAGGGTCGGGCAAGTCGACGCTCGTCAACGAGGTGCTGTACAAGGCTGCCTCGGGCCGCCTGCACCGCGCGCGTCAGCGTCCGGGCGCGCACCGCGCGATTCACGGGCTCGATCAGCTGGACAAGATAATCGCCGTCGACCAGTCCCCGATCGGGCGCACCCCGCGCTCCAATCCGGCCACGTACACGGGGTTGTTCGATGTGATCCGCGACATGTACGCAAAGACCCAGGAGGCCCGCGCGCGGGGGTATAAGCCCGGAAGGTTCAGCTTCAACGTCAAGGGCGGGCGCTGTGAGGTGTGCAAGGGCGACGGGCAGATCAAGATCGAGATGCACTTCCTGCCCGACGTGTACGTGCCGTGCGAGCAATGCCACGGCAAGCGCTACAACCGCGAGACGCTCGAAGTCAAGTTCAAGGGCAGGAGCATCGCCGACGTGCTGGACATGCCGGTGGAGGAGGCGGTCAAGTTCTTCGAGCACATCCCGAAGGTGCGCCGCCGCCTGGAGACGCTGAACGCGGTCGGCCTCGGGTACGTGAGGCTGGGCCAGCCCGCGACGACGCTCTCCGGCGGTGAGGCGCAGCGTGTGAAGCTGGCGACGGAGCTGTCGAAGGTGGCGACGGGCAGGACGCTGTACATCCTCGACGAGCCCACGACCGGGCTGCACTTCGCCGACGTGCAGCGACTGCTGGAGGTGCTGGCAAGGCTCGTGGGAGCGGGCAACAGCGTGGTCGTGATCGAGCACAACCTGGACGTGATCAAGTGCGCGGACCGGCTGATCGACATGGGCCCGGAGGGGGGCGAGGAGGGGGGCATGGTGATCGCGGCGGGCACCCCCGAGGAGGTCGCGGCCGAGCCGGCGTCGCACACGGGACAGTTCCTCGCGCAGATGCTGCCCCTCTTCGGCGGCTCGGCCAACGGCGCAGGGCCGGCGAGCGCCGGCAACCGGCGCAAACGCCGGGCGAAGGCCGTGGCGGCGTGAGCTCCGGCGAGAGCGTCGCGTCCACCGCGCGGCAGGATGAAGACGCCGCGCCCGCGTCCCCGGCCGAGCTGTCCGCAGGTGAGCTGGCCAGGCAATCCCGGCTGTGGGCTCAGAAGTGGCGCTGGTATGAGCGGAGCTCGCTGCCGTGGAATCGCGCGCGGATTCACTGGGAGGCGCTGTGCCGCGAAGCGTTCGTGCGCTGGCCGGTGCACGGCAACGTGCTTGAGTCCCTGCGTGAGCGGCGGCTGGAGCTCGGGCCGGGAGCGCTGCTGGAGCCGGGCGTGTGGATCACCGCCCCCGGCAACGCGCGCGTGCGGATCGGGAAGGGGACGTTCCTGAACATGGGCGTGATGATCGCCGCCGAGAAGCTGGTGGAGATCGGCGATCACTGCATGCTCGCCAACGGCTGTTTCGTCAGCGACGCCAGTCACCGCTACGACGATCCCGATCAGCCGGTGCCATGGCAGGGCTTTGAGACCAAGGGCCCGACGCGGATCGGCGACAACTGCTGGCTGGGAGCGAATGTGGTCGTCACCAGCGGAGTGCAGATCGGGGAACGGTGCGTGATCGGGGCCAACAGCGTGGTCACCCGCGACGTCGAGCCGTTCTCGGTCGCCGCCGGCGTGCCCGCGCGGGTGATCAGGCGGATCGAGTACGGCGGCGAGAGCTGACGTCCCGTCCGGCAGGCCGGCACGCTCGGATGCGCGGCGTCTGTGGGATGTCGCGTGGGGCCTGTCAGGTGGCGAGCAGCGCGTGCAGCTCCGCCAGCTCGGCCGGGTCGATCGAGTAGGCGTGCTCGGGGCCGGGGTAGCGCCGGGCGCGCACGTCCTCGGCGTAGGCGCTCACGCCCGCGTTCATCTCCTCCTGGAGGTTGGCGTAGCGCTTGACAAAGCGCGCTCCCAGGCCGTCGCGGATGCCGAGCAGGTCGTGGAACACGAGCACCTGCCCGTCGGTGGCGGGGCCGGCGCCGATGCCGATCACCGGTATCTCGATCGCTCCCATCAGCTCTTCGGCGACGGCGCTCGGGATCGCCTCGAACACGAGCGCAAAGCAGCCGGCGTCCTGCAGGGCGAGCGCCTCGGCTGCAATCTGTGCGGCGGCGGCAGCGGTACGGCCCTGGGCCTTCCAGCCTCCGAGCGCGGTCGCGGTCTGGGGAGTGAGGCCGACATGACCCATCACGGGGATGCCGGCGGCGACGATCGCGCGGGCACGACTGACCGAAGAGGGTCCGCCGCCCTCGAGCTTGACGGCCTCGCAGCCGGCCTCCTTGACCATGCGCAGGGCGCTTGTGATCGCCTGCGCGTCTGAGACCTCATACGAGCCGAACGGCAGGTCGCCGATCAAGAGCGGAGTGTGCAGGCCGCGGCGGGCGGCGCGGGCGAGCACGAGCATGTCGTCGAGCTCCACGGGGGTCGTCGAGCTGTAGCCGAGCACGGTCGTCGCGGCCGAGTCGCCCACGAGCACCAGATCGACGCCCGCCGCCTCGGCGGCGCGGGCGCTCGGGTAGTCATACGCGGTGACCATCACGATCGGTTCGCCCAGGCGCTTCATCTGCGCCAGCAGCGGCAGCGTCATCGGCAGGCGCCCGGGGTCGGCTGGGGCTTGGACGGTGGTGTGGACGTGTGCGTGGCTGGACATTGCGATTCCTCTCTGACCTGGTTGACGCTCGGGTGGGCGGGGACTTCATCCCGCCAGCAGGCTCGCCACCTCGTCGTCGATCGTGACGATGCGGTTTGTGTTCGCCTGCACGTGCACGACGCGCGGCTCGTAGCGGGACAGCTCGGCGGTGTCGTACTGGCCGTAGGAGATGACGATGATCGTGTCGCCGCGGTGCACCAGGCGCGCGGCGGCGCCGTTGACCTTCATGTCGCCCGACCCCCGGGCGCCGGGGATCGTGTAGGTCTCAAAACGGGCGCCGTTGTCGATGTCGACGACGTGGACCTGCTCGTGCTCGAGGATGTCGGCCGCCTCCAGCAGGTCCGGGTCGATCGTGATCGACCCGACATAGTGCAGGTCGCAATCGGTGACGGTCGCCCGGTGGATCTTGGACTTCAGCATCACGCGCTGCATGTGGCTTGAGCCTCTCTTTGGTTGGCTTGCCTGGGATTTGACGGCCGCATGACCGGTTGGGGAACTGGTGGCAACGTATGGTTGGAAGGGCGTTGCAGTTGCATGATCGGTTGGGGAACGGGTAGCAAGGCGGGATACAAGGTGACGTTGTCGATCAGGCGGATCGCGCCGACACGGGCAGCCAGCACGAGCAGGGCCGGCCATTCCAGCCGATCGAGGGGCTCGAACGTGTTGGGATCGACGATCGCCACGTACTCGGGCTCGACACCGAACGGCGCCATCGCGCCGGTGGCCGCCGCTAGCAGCGCCTCGGCCGACTGCTCACCTGTGCCGGCCAGCTCGGACGCCGCCCGCAACGCGGCGGGCAGAGCCAGCGCGCGCTCACGCTCGACGGGATCGAGCAGCGCGTTGCGGCTGGACATCGCCAGGCCGTCGGGCTCGCGCACCGTCGGGCAGACGTCGACGCGTACCGGCAGGTTCAGGTCTGCCACCAGCCGGCGGATGACCACGAGCTGCTGGGCGTCCTTGGCGCCGAAGTAGGCGACATCGGGCTGGATCATGCACAGCAGCTTGGTGACGACTGTGCTCACGCCCCGGAAGTGCGCGGCGCCGCGTGCCTCGCCCTCCAGCCTGTCGGTCATGCCCAGCACCTCGACCGAGGTGGCGAATCCCGGCGGGTAGACGTCCTCGATCGACGGAGCGAACAGCAGGTCGGCGCCGGCTTGCGCGGCGAGCGCGGCATCCTCGCGCTCCCGGCGCGGGTAGCGATCGAGATCGGCGTGCTCGTCGAACTGGGACGGGTTGACGAACAGCGAAACCGCGACTCGGGCGCACTGCTCACGGGCGCGGCGGATCAGCGACAGGTGACCCTCGTGCAGGGCGCCCATCGTGGGCACCAACCCGATCGTGCGGTTCGCACGACGGTCCGGCGCGAGCGCGGCTCGCAAGTCGCCCACTGAGCGCGACGTCCTCATGGGCAGATTTGGGCAGGGTCGATGTGGTGGTTCATAGCTCGGTCCAGTTCCCTGGGGGATACCGGTCGCGACACGGACCATCATAGCGCCGGCGCCGGCGCGTGGCACGTGTGTGCGGAACGTCACACACCTCTCCCGGTGTCCCTCCCTGCACGAGCTCATCCCGGTGCGATTCCGGCGCTCGCCGGCTGAGGCCGGTCGATCCCCGATCGCCGGCGGTGCCGAACGCGTACGATCCGGGCGTGTCCGCCCAACAGCGCGAGTCTTCAGCCTCCGAGCGACGCGACGCGCTCAAGGAGGTGTACGCGCAGACGCAGCGGTGCGTGCGCTGCGCCGAGCTGGCGGCGACACGCAGGACGGTCGTGTTCGGGGCCGGCAACGCCGACGCGGATCTGATGTTCGTCGGTGAGGCCCCCGGCGCGAGCGAGGACGAGCAGGGTGTGCCGTTCGTCGGTCAGGCCGGCAAGCTGCTGGAAACGCTGCTCGGTGAGATCGGGATGGCGCGCAAGGAGGTGTGGATCTGCAATGTCCTGAAGTGCAGGCCGCCCGCCAACCGCGATCCCCAGCCGGTCGAGATCGAGAACTGCAAGGGATATCTGTACCGCCAGGTCGAGCTGATCCAGCCGAGCGTGATCTGCACGCTCGGGAACTTCTCGACCAAGCTCCTGCGCGACGATCCGACGGGGATCACGCGCGTGCACGGCCAGCCGCAGGTGCTGACGCTGGGCCGGCGCGCGGTGCGGCTGTATCCGATCTTTCATCCCGCGGCCGCGCTGTACACGCCGCGGATGCTGGAGAGCCTGCGCGAGGACTTCGCGCGGCTGCCGCAGCTCCTGGCCCAGGGCGCGCCCGCCCAGCCGGAGTGGGAGCCGGACGAGGTCGACCTCGCCGAGATCCGCAGGGATGCCCGGGCCGGTGAGGAGGGTGCGACCGGTGCCGTGGACGCGACGAGCGCGACTGAGACGGCCGAGCCCGATCAGATGGGCCTATTTTGAGGGCGTCCCGCGCCTCACGCATCTCATCGTATAACTATAGTATAGGATTGAGAGAGGGGACTGGGGTTTGGCTGTAAATTTCGGACTTAGTATAACAATGGTACACAAAAACCAGAAAGTGGATACAACATACCCTGGCTCCCCCCGGCGCCCATCCTCTCTCGCTCACAAACACACCCAAGAACACAGGAGAATCAAGCGAAAAGTCGAACATCTCCCGTAAGACCCTAAAGCTCGCGCGGATGCGTGCCGATACCGGGTCTGTCTCCATCCTCCCAAGCAGTGACGACCGGCCCGCGCTTTCCCTCTCCCGCGGGCCGGTCGCGTTAACGGGATCGACCGCGTTGGCTTTACAGTCTCGTCGTGGCCGTCAGGCGCATCCTCGAAACCTCGGCCCCCGCCGAGACCGAATCGCTGGGCGCTGAGCTCGCCGGGACCCTGCGGGACGGCGACGTGGTGCTCGTGCGTGGAGAGCTGGGCGCCGGCAAGACCACGCTCGTGCGCGGCGCGGCGCGGGCGCTCGGCGTCGCCGGTCCGGTCACGAGCCCCACGTTCAGCATCGGGCACCGCTACCAGGGGGCGAACGTGACCGTGTCCCATCTCGACCTCTACCGCCTCCAGGGTCTTGAGCACGAGGATCCGGAGATGCTGGCCGACTATCTCGGCTGCGGCCGGATCGCCTTCGTGGAGTGGCCCGAGGCGGCGGGCTCGGAGCTGGCGGGCGCGCGCATACGCGTGACGCTCGCTCACGCGGGCGAGGATCGCAGGCGCATCGAGGTGCTCGAGCTGCGCGGGCGGTCGCCGTCAGAGCCCCGATCGACAGGAGGAGTGTCGGGATGATCGTGCTCGGCTTCGATACCGCCACATCCGCAACCGCGGTGGGGTTGCGCCTGACGGACGGGACCACGCTGCAGGCGCGCGACGACCCCGGCCCGGGGGAGCGTCCCGGCCACGCGACTCGCCTGCTGGCACTGGCCATGGAGCTGCTCGCGCAAGCCGGCCTGGGCTGGGCGAAGATCGAGCGAATCGCGGTCGGAGTGGGTCCGGGCAGGTTCACGGGCCTGCGCATCGGCGTGGCAACGGCGCGCGGCCTGGCGCAGTCGCTGGAGGTCGAGCTCGTCGGCGTGTCCAGCCTGCGGGCGCTCGCCCAGATGGCGGCGAGCTGCGACGAGGGGAGGGATCGGGGAATCCTCGCGGCGATCGACGCCCGCCGCGGGGAGGCGTTCGCCGCCGCGTACCGCGCCCCGGCGAACGGATCGAGCCCCGACCACAGCAGGGCGGACCAGAGACGGGATGTCCTGCGCGAGCTGACCGTCCCCCGAGCGCTCGCACCGGCGAACCTCGGCCAGGTCCTGGACGGCGCGTCGGCGGCGACGGACGAGCCGGTCAACCGCTGGCTCGGTGTGGGAGACGGAGCGGTGCTGTATCGCGATGCGCTGGGAGCGCTCGGGGTAGACGTGCCTCCGGAGGAGTCGCCATTGCACAGGGTGAGCGCCGAGGCGATATGCGAGCTGGCGGTGAGCATGCCCGCCCAGGGAGCCGATACGGTCCTGCCGGACTACCGGCGCCGGCCCGACGCGGAGATCGCGGCCGGGCGCGCGGGCGCGGACGCGGGCGCGGGCGAGCAAGCCGGAGCGAGCGCATGAGCTCGCCGCGGGCGGCCGAGCCCGGGATCGACGACGTGCAGGAGGTCGAGATCAGGCGGCTCGTATACCCCGACCTGCCGAACGTGATCGCGATCGAGCGCCAGGTGTTCCCGACGCCGTGGTCGCTGGCGATGTTCGTGCTGGAGCTGTCCAAGCAGTCGGGGATCTGCCTGGCCGCGACCATCCCCGGCGGGCGCGGACGGCGCCTGATCGGATATCTGATCTGCTCGCGATACGAGACCATCTGGCACGTGATGAACGTCGCGGTCGACGTCGAGCACCAGCGCCGGGGCGTAGCCGCGGCGCTGCTCGCCGAGCTGTATGAGCGCGTTGGCGACGATCGCGCCCGCTACACCCTGGAGGTGCGCCGCTCCAACCTGCTCGCGATCCGCCTGTACGAACGCGAGGGGTTTCGCGCGGCGGGGATACGCCGCCACTACTACCAGGACAACGGCGAGGACGCGCTCGTGATGTGGCGCACCCCGGCGACCCTGGCGGGCACACTGGAGGACGTACCCAATCCGGGCCCCGTATGAGCAGCGCGGTGAATGGCGTCGTTGACGGTGATTCGGCTGATGGGCTGCAGGAGGACGAGCTCCTAGGCCCCCCTCGTCCGGATGTCCGGTTGGGCCCTCCTCTGGGGATGATTCTGGCGATCGAGACGAGCTGTGACGACACCTGCGCCGCTGTGCTCGACGCGCGGGGGCGCGCACGCTCG
Organism: uncultured Solirubrobacterales bacterium; assembly: GCA_963808385.1. Classification (GTDB taxonomy): domain Bacteria; phylum Actinomycetota; class Thermoleophilia; order Solirubrobacterales; family Solirubrobacteraceae; genus Palsa-744. The sequence goes on from CAWEFQ010000011.1 coordinate 105,565, forward strand.
AACACAATCTCCTCGCAGGGCGTTCACGACCGCTATGGCGGGGTCGTGCCCGAGATCGCCTCCAGGCACCATCTCGAGCTCGTCAATCTCATCGTCGAGCAGGCCCTGAGCGAGGCGGGAGCGACCCTGGACGAGATCGAGCTCGTCGCGGCCACGCAGGGCCCGGGGCTGGTGGGCGCGCTGCTGGTGGGACTCTCCACGGCCAAGGCGCTGGCGGCCGCGCGCGAGCTGCCGTTCGCGGCGGTCGATCATCTGCAGGGTCACGTGGCGGCCAACTTCATCCTCACCTCCCCGCGCGCGGGTCAGGGTCAGGGTCAGGGGCAGGAGGAGTGGCCGGGGCAGGGGCCGGGGCAGGAACGGGGGCCGGGGCCGGGGCAGGGGCAGGGGTTCGAGCCGCCGTTCGTGTGCCTGATCGCCAGCGGCGGGCACACGCTGCTGACGCACGTGACCGCACACGACGGGTTCCGGGTGCTCGGGCGCACGCTCGACGACGCCGCGGGCGAGGCGTTCGACAAGGGCGCGCGGATGCTCGGACTGGGCTATCCGGGCGGCGCCGCGCTGGAGCGCTTGGCCGCGGGCGGCGATCCGCGGGCGTTCGCGTTCCCCGGCTCGCGCGCGGAGCGCGCGCGGGGAGGCAAGGGAACGGGGAGACAGGCGTTCGAGCAGGGTCTGGACTTCTCGTTCGCGGGGCTGAAGACCGCGCTGCTGTACCGGCTGCGCGACATGTCCGCGCATGAGACTCACGCGCGTGTGGGCGACCTCGCGGCCTCCTACCAGGCAGCGATCGTCGACAGCCTGATCGAGCGCGCCGGGCGGGGGCTGGAAGCGACCGGGCTCGACCGCCTCGCGGTCGGGGGCGGCGTGGCAGCCAACGGCGAGCTGCGCCGGCGGCTGGCCGAGCTCGGCGCGAGCGTGCACGTGCCCGCGCGCGAGCTGTGCACCGACAACGCGGCGATGATCGCCGCCGCGGCGCGCTACGGCGAGCGCCTGCGCTACCCGGCCTATCTGGGGCTCGACGCCTACGCGACCGGGGAACGGCCGCGATGACGCGAACTGTGATCACCGTGTACTCCACGCCCGACTGTCATCTGTGCGCGGACGCGATGAGCGCGCTGCGCGAGCTGCAGGCGGAGCTCGCGCTTGAGATCCGCGAGTGCGACATCACCGGCGACGAGGCGCTGCACCGTGCGTATTTCGAGCGCGTGCCCGTCGTGAGCATCGGCGGTGAGGAGGTGTGCGAATACTTCGTCGATGAGCAGATCCTGCGCGAACGTCTAGAGTCACGAGCATGAGCTATCGCGAGCCCACGACCGCTACCCAGGATGCCGAGCCGGACGGCGCACTGGCCGGCGAGCCACGGCTCTCGCTGGGCGTCGCGGCGCGACTCTCACGCTACCTGCAGGTCCTGACGCAGGCCAAGAAGATGGGCAAGGAGACGATCTCCTCCCAGGAACTGTCGGACTACACGCACGTGAACTCGACGCAGATCCGCCGCGACCTGTCGGGGTTCGGGAAGTTCGGCAAGCGCGGGGTCGGCTACAACGTCGAGGCGCTGGTCTCGCAGATCCGCAAGATCCTGCGCACCGCCGGTCAGCACAACATCGCGCTGCTCGGCGCGGGGCACCTGGGCAAGGCGATCGCCTCCTCGGACATCTTCGCCGACCACGGGTTCCGCGTGGTGGCGATATTCGACGTCGATCCGGAGAAGGTGGGCACGAGCGTCGGCAATCAGCTGGTGCGCCACACCGGTGAGCTGCATCAGGTGGTGGAGGACGAGGACATCGTGGTCGGCGTCCTGGCGGTGCCCACCAGGGCCGCGCAGCAGCTCGCGGACGAGCTCGTGGATGCGGGCGTGAAGATCATCTTCAACTACTCCGAGTCGCTGCTGGCGGTCCCGCCGGAGGTCACTGTCCACACGTCCAGCCCCGCGGTCGATCTGCTGTACGCGCTGTACTTCTATCTGACCTGAGGTCCTGGACCGCCGCGTACATGCGTCCGCGCCAGGCGATACTGGATACCCGAACACGCCGACCGCAATCTCCTACACAGACTTCAACGCCATGATGAGCCTGGACCTAGACAGAGCGGCCGAGACGTTTGCGCAGGCGCCCGAGATGACGGTGGGTGTGGAGGAGGAGTTCTCGATCCTGCATCCACGGACGCTCGAACTGGCGCCGCGCTTTGAGGAGATGCGAGCCGCCGCGCGCGAGGATGAGCTGCTGCACGAGCACATCACCGGCGAGCTGATCTCCTCGGAGATTGAGATCATCTCCGGCGTCGGCGGCGATCTGCACGACGCGCTTGCGCGCCAGCGCGAGCACCGCCGGCGTCTGTTCGCGCTCGCGCGGTCTGAGGGCGTGGAGCTTGGCGCGACCGGCACCCATCCGTGGGCGGACTATCGCGAGCAGCCGATCATCGACACCGAGCACTACCGCCGCGTCGAGGAGGGGCTGAAATACGTGGCTCATCGCAACAACACGTTCAGCCTGCACGTGCACTTGGGGGTACGCGACATCGACCGCGCGGTGCGCGCGTGCGACCGGCTGCGCGGAGTGCTGCCGCTGCTGCTGGCGATCTCCGCCAACTCGCCCTACCTGGACGGTCGCGACACGGGGCTGCACTCGGCGCGGACGCAGAGCTTCACCAAGAGCTTTCCGCGCTGCGGCGTCCCCGACGCGTTTGGCGGCTGGCGGGCTTACCGCGAGTACATCGAGCTCCTCAAGCGGACGGGCTCGATCGTCGAGTTCACCCAGGTGTGGTGGTCTGTCAGGCCGCACTTCAGCTTCGGCACCGTGGAGGTGCGGATCTGCGACGCGCAGGCCACGGCGCAGGAGTCCGACGCGCTGGCGGCGCTGATGGTCGCGTGCATCGCGCAGGCTGTGCGCGACGTCGACGAGGGTGCCCCATTCGCCGATCTCCCGCCGCGGCTGATCGAGGAGAACATGTGGCGGGCGATTCGCTACGGGCTCGACGGACGGCTGATCGACCTGGAGCGCGCCGAGGAGTACCCGGCTCGCGAGGCGATCGAGCGGCTCGCGGCATGGACGGCGCCGGTTCGCGGCGAGCTGGGCATCGAGCCGGCCTTCCCCGAGCGCAACGGCGCGCAGCGCCAGCGGCGCATGATCGAGGCGGGCGCCACACGCGAGGAGGTGTTCGCGGCGTCGGTCGCGGAGACGCTGCAGACCTATTCCTACGAACCCTCACAGGAGGTGACGGTGTGAGCACCGATCCAGTGCAAGCAGCGAGCGAGGAGTCCCCAGCAGGCCGACCGGGCGCGGGCGCAGGCCCGGGTCCGGGTGACACACACGACCCATCCGCGGGCGCCGCTGGGGGCGAGTCCGCCGCCGCGAGCGACGCGCAGGGGCAGCCGAGCGAGGATCAGCTTCGCGCCGCCTACGAAGCGGAGATGAGCCGCATCACGAGCACCGACATGATCCTGCAGGCCGCCGTCTCGCTGCTGAACATCGGCGGATACCGGCTGGGGCTCTCGGGCGCGGGCGCGGGCGGTGGCGGGGAGCAGGCGCCGGGCGGGGAGCCGGCGCGTGGCGGGGAGGTACGCGACCTCGAGCAGGTGCGCGACGCGATCGACGGGGCGCGGGCGCTGATGGGGATACTCGAGCGCAGGAACTCCAGCGAGCTGCGCCCACTGCGCGACGCGCTGTCCCAGTTGCAGATAGCCTACGCGCGCGAGGCCGGGGCAAGCGTGCCCGCCGGGCAGGCTGGCGCTCAGGGCCAACAGGGCGCCGGCGGAGCCGAGGGCGCACGGGGCGCTCCGCCGCCACCCGCGGCCAGGCCGGACGCGCCCTCGGCGGCGGAGCCCAAGCCGCAGGGGCCGGGACCGGCGCAGTCCAGCGGCAGGCTGTGGGTGCCTGGGCGCTGAGTATATGTTCAAATTTTTGCGTAGCGTGTACTTATGTATCCACAGCGTAGATACGATGGAGCACGAAGAGCAAAATCGTAAAACAATCTTCCGCACACATGTGCGCTTATGTATATATAACGATATACGATGGTACACGCTGCGGTGATTTGCAAACACAAGCCCGAGATCCCCCAGCCGCCGCTTCGCCGCCCAGCACGATAGACTGCCCGCGCCTTTCCGCCGGTTAAGCGCTTCCAAGGAGCGGGCCGGGGGACAATATGTACGCGCGAACATCCTCGCGCGGCACGCCAATCAGACCGCGGAGGATTAACTGTTGAGCAGCTTTCTGACGAATCACGGGGTCGTCGTCGCCCTCCTATGCGCCGCCTGCGCCGTGATCTACGGACTGGTGACCACGCGCTCCCTGCTCGCGCTCTCGCCGGGCAACGAGAAGATGCAGAGCATCTCGCTGGCCGTCCAGCAGGGCGCGCGCGCGTATCTGAACCGTCAGTACACGACGATCGCCGCCGTCGGCGTGGTGCTGTTCATCGCGCTGATCTTCATCCAGAACATCGCCGTCGCCTGCGGGTTCGCGATCGGCGGCATCCTGTCGGGCTCGACCGGATACATCGGCATGAACGTCTCGGTGCGCGCCAACGCGCGTGTGGCCGAGGCCGCCCGCGGCGGCGTCACCCCCGCGTTGAGCGTCGCGTTCCGCGGCGGCGCGATCACCGGGCTGCTCGTGGTCGGGCTGGCGCTGATCGGCGTCGCCGGCTACTACGGGGCGCTGACGTCGCTCTTTGGCGACAGCCCCAAGACGGCGGTCGACGCGCTGATCGGGCTCGGGTTCGGCGGCTCGCTGATCTCCGTGTTCGCCAGGCTCGGCGGCGGCATCTTCACGAAGGCGGCCGACGTCGGAGCCGATCTCGTCGGCAAGGTCGAGGCCGGCATTCCCGAGGACGACCCGCGCAACCCGGCAACGATTGCCGACAACGTGGGCGACAACGTCGGCGACTGCGCCGGCATGGCCGCCGACCTGTTCGAGACCTACGCGGTCACCGCCGTCGCGGTGATTCTGCTGGGCGTGCTCACGTTCCACGAGGCCACGCGGGTCGCGCTCTACCCGCTGGTCATCGGCGGCGTGGCGATCATCGCGTCGATCATCGGCACGTTCGCGGTGCGCTCGAGGTCCGGCAACGTGGAGCGCGCGCTGCTGCAGGGGCTGGTCGTCTCGGGTGTGATCGCCGCGGCGGCGTTTGCACCGGTCACCTACTGGCTGATGCGCAACCTCACCTTCAAGGACGTCGGCAGCTCCGTGAACACTCCGAGCTGGGGGCACCTGTACCTGTGCTCGCTGATCGGCATCGCCGTCACGGCGCTGCTGTTCGGAATAACCGAATACTACACCTCGACGCGCTTCTCGCCGGTGAAGAAGACCGCAAAAGCGTCGATCACGGGCCACGCCACGAACATCATCCAGGGCTTCGGTTCCGGGCTGCAGGCCACGGCGCTCCCGGCGCTGGTGATCGTGCTCGGCATCCTCGGCGCGTGGAAGCTCGCGGGCGGAGGAGTGACGGGCATCTACGGCATCGGCGTGGCCGTCATGGGGCTGCTGTCGCTGACCGGGCTGATCGTCGCGCTGGACGCCTTCGGCCCGATCACCGACAACGCGGGCGGGATCGCGGAGATGGCCGACCTGCCCGAGGAGGTGCGCAAGGTGACCGATCGTCTCGACGCCGTCGGCAACACGACCAAGGCGGTCACCAAGGGCTACGCGATCGGCTCGGCCGTGCTCGCCGCCGTGGTGCTGTTCGCGGGCTTTCAGAAAGAGCTCGAAAACAAGCTCAGCCACGCGATCTCGTTCGGCATCAACGAACCGCCGGTGCTCATCGGTCTGATCGTGGGCGGGCTGATGGTGTGCCTGTTCGCCTCGCTCTCGATCGAGGCCGTGGGTCGCGCGGGCGGCGCGGTCGTCGAGGAGGTGCGCCGCCAGTTCCGCGAGCACCCCGGGATCATGGACTACTCCGAAGAGCCCGACTACGCGGCCTGCGTGGACATCGTGACGAAGACCGCGCAGCGCGAGATGATCCTGCCGTCGCTGCTGCCGATCGGGCTCACGCTGATCGTCGGCCTGATCGACCAGCAGGCGCTCGGCGGCCTCTTGATCGGCGTGATCGTGGTCGGCTTCTTCTTCGCCGTGCTGATGACAGCCGGCGGCGGCGCGTGGGACAACGCCAAGAAGCTGATCGAGGACGGCGCGTTCGGGGGCAAGGGCTCGGAAGCCCACGCCGCCTCGGTCACGGGAGACACGGTCGGCGACCCGTTCAAGGACACGGCCGGGCCGGCGATCAACCCGATGATCAAGGTCGCCAACATCGTCGCGATCCTGATCATCCCGCTCATAACGTGAGCGGACGCCGGCGCCGAGGTTTCCCGAGGCTCGGCGTAAGCTCAGCGAAGAGATGACCGGCCGAGGGGCTCACCGCGCGGGCACGTTCGTGCTCTCCCTGCTGATGGGTGCGATCGGCGTGGCGCTGATCGCACAGGCGGTGAGCGCGCACGGCAGTATCGTCTCGCCGCGACTGCTGCTGGGGGTGCTGTTCATCGCGGCGGGCGGGGGGCGGCTGTATGTCCAGGCGCGGAGAGGCGGTCAAGCGTGAGCGCGCCATCCGACCCGGGCGGCGCCGGGATCGAGCACGGCGCCCGGGAGGTCGAGCGGGGCGCGGCGGACCTCGAACGGGCGAGCGCCGAGCTGGCCGCGCGCTCGCGGGTGATCGTCAGACGCAGCATCGGCTCGCCGCGGCTGTTCGCGATCGTCTACACATCGCTGGCCAGCGCGATCTACTTCTCGCTGGGCGTGATCGCCGGCCACGCGCTCGGCCTGACCCCGGTCGTGTTCCTGCTCGCCGCGCTGTTCTTCGCGCTCGCCGCGCTCACCTACGTCGAGGGCGCCTCGCTGCACCAGGATCGCGGCGGGGCGACAGTGTTCGCGCGGTACGCGTTCAACGAGCTCGTGAGCTTCATCGCGGGCTGGGCGGTCCTGCTGGACTACACGATCCTGATCGCGGTCACGACCTACTCGGCGACCCAGTACCTGCGTGTGTTCTGGAGCCCGCTCGGCGAGCGCGACGAGGCGCTGCTGCTGTCGTTGGCGTTCATCGCCTGGGTCGTGCTCGCCAACATCCGCGGCCTCGGCGGGCGCCGCGCGCGGCGGATCGGGCTGCTCGTGATCGGCGATCTGGCGCTGCAGCTGCTGATCGTCGTGCTCGGACTGGCGCTGTTCTTCGATCCGCACACGCTGCTCGCGCCGATCCATCTCGGCAGCGCGCCGACATGGTCGTCCTTCGTGTTCGCGCTGACGATCGCCGCGATCGCGTTCACGAGCCTGGAGTCCGCGGCCGGTCTGGCCGGAGAGGTGCGGATCAGCCGCGCGGGCCTGCGCCAGATGGTCGCCAGCGGGACGGCGACGGTCGTGCTCGGATACGTGGGCATCGCGGTCGTGGCGGTCACGGCGCTTCCGGTCAAGGACGGTCACACCGAGCTGTCCACGCGCTACCTGAACGACCCGGTGATCGGCATCGTCACGCAGATGCATCCGCACTGGCTGGCGCAGAGCCTGCGATATCTCGTCGGAGCGCTGGCCACGCTGACGCTGATCGCGGCGGCGAACTCGGCGATGCTCGGCCTCTCGCGGCTGGCGTACTCGCTGTCGACCAACCGCCAGATCCCCAGCGGCCTCGGGCGGCTGCACCCGCAGCGCTCGACTCCGTATGTCCTGATCGCCCTCGCGGGCCTGATCGCGGCCGGTCTGGCCGCGTCGGAGAACCTCGACTTCCTCGTGGGGCTGTATGCGTTCGGGGCGATGCTGGCGTTCACGATCGCCCACCTGTCGATCTGCAGGCTGCGCTACTCCGAGCCCGACCGCGACCGCCCGTACCGGGTGCCGCTGTCGATCAGGCTGAAGGGCGGCGAGTTGCCGATACCGGCGGCGTTCGGCGCGTTCGTCTCCGGCGCGGGGTGGCTGGCCGTGATGATCGTGCACGAACCCGCGCGCTACGTGGGCCTCGCCTGGATGACGGTGGGGATCGCGCTGTATGTCGTCTACCGCCGGGCCGATGAGACGTCGCTGCTGCGGCGGGTCACCGTATCGCCGCAGATGCTGCGCTCCGAGCCGGACGTCGAGCGCGACTACGGGTCGATCCTGGTGCCGCTGCTGGGCACCAGCCTGGACGACGACATCGTGCAGACCGCCGCCCGGCTGGTCTCCGGCGAGCCCACCGACGACGCCGCGATCGACACCGCGACGATCGAGGCCCTGTGGATGTTCGTGATCCCGATGTCGCTGCCGCTGGAGGCGCGCCTGCCCGAGGCGCAGGTCAAGCTTGCCCGCCAGGCGCTGGCGCGAGCCAAGGCGGTGGGGGAGGAGTACACGGGCGTGCAGGTCGCCACGGCCACGGTGCGAACCAGGCGCGCGGGGTATGCGATCGTGGACGAGGCCCGCCGGCGCGGGGTGGAGGCGATCGTGCTCGCCGCCGAGGAGCCCTCGCGCATCCGCGGCGGCGCGCGTCTGGGAGGGCGCGGAGGACCGCTGGAGGACTTCGTCGGCGACGTGACCAAGTACGTCGTGGCCAAGGCCGGCTGTCGCGTGATCCTCACCGCGCCGGCGGCCGTGAACGACGCCCGCGAGGACGGCGAGCGGGTGGCGGCGGCGACGGGGTCATGAGGCCGCTCGCCGAGGTTCGCCGCGCCTGCGCCTGCGCCTGCTCGCCGCGAGGGCTCGCATCCCGGCGCGCGCGCGGCGTGAGCGCGCGCATCGTCTAATCTCCGGCCCATGTTCGTGATGATCGTGGGTGCTGGCCGCGTCGGCTCGGCCGTCGCCAAGTCGGCGCTGGCCGCTGGCCACGAGGTGTCGGTGCTCGACGAGGACCCGCTCTCGCACGAGCGCCTGGATGCCGGCCAGAGCCGTAGCTGGGAGGACGCCGAAGGCCGGTTCACGGTCGGCACGGCGCTGGAGATCGACGCGCTGACGCAGGCGGGGATCGAGCGCGCGGACGTGTTCATCGCCTCGACCGACGGCGACAACACCAACCTGATCATCGCCCAGATTGCTCAGAAGCGCTTCGGCGTGAAGAGGGTGATCGCGCGGGTGATGGACCCGGCGCGCGCCAACTGGTACGGCGAACAGGGCCTGGACACGATCTCTCCGACCAAGCACGCGATCGAGATGTTCGAGCGCGCGCTCGAACCCGAGAGCGCCTGAGGCCAGGCTGCTGTGTACGCGATCGTCGTCGGAGCCGGCAAGGTGGGGCGCAATCTCGCCCGCGAGCTGATCGTCAAGGGCCATGAGGTCACCGTGATCGAGTCCTCGCGCTCGTGTTACCTGGCGATCGAGGAGGAGTTCGAGCACGTCGTCCAGTACGGCGACGCGACCGAGCTGTGGGTGCTCGAGCGCGCCGGCATCCAGCGCGCCGACCTGGTGGTCGCGGTCACCGGCGACGACGAGGACAACATGCTCGTATGCCAGGTCGCCAAGGAGAAGTACCTGTGCGAGCGGATCATCGCGCGCGTCAACAACCCCCGCAACCACGATCACTTCCGCCTGCTGGGGATCCAGCCGGCGGTGTCCGCGACCGATCTGATCCTGCGGTTGATCGAGCACGAGGTGCCCCGCTACGGCCTCGTGCACCTGCTCGCCCTCGAAGAGGAGCGCCTGGAGATCATCGAGCTCGAGGTCAGCTCCGACGCGCCCGTCGTGGGCGAGCGCGTCGCCGACATCGCCCTGCCCGAGGGAAGCCTGATCATCTCGGTGCTGCGTGACGGTGCCGGCTTCGTGCCCAAGCCCGACACCGTGATCGCCGACGGCGACGAGGTCCTGCTCGTGCTGGACCCGGGCCTTGAGGAGGCGATCACGGCTTATTTCGCGCCGGACGGCTCAGCCGCCCAAGCCTGATCAGTTGGCTATCCTTGTGATCGAGGCGCCGGTCCGGGATAGTCCAATTGGCAGTGACGCCCGGTTCTGGTCCGGGAGATTGGGGTTCGAGTCCCTGTCCCGGAGTTCGCTTGCGCCCTGTGTTTACGGGGCGTTTCGCGTTTTTTGACCCCCCTCGGGCCAGGATTTGGGCCAGTCTTGCGTCATGTGTGCAGTCGGAAGGCCCCGTCGTGCTCGCCGAGGCGTAATAAGGATGGCCGCGACCGGCCCCCTCGATACGCTCGTGAGCGATGGGCAAGGACCGGACCCGACGCCGCCGTCTCGCCGGAGATGCGCGCATGGTGATCGAGCGCTCAAGCGCCCATCCGGTCGAGTACGCGATCATGCTGCTAATCGAGCGAGACGCGGAGTGGCACACACTACGGACGTTCGACAACGCCCACGCGCCCGAAGAGCACCATGAGCATCGTTATGTCGGCTCCGAGAAGCAGGAGCCGATCGTCACGTACGGCCCGGTCAACGATGCGATGCACGACGCCGAACTCAAGCTGCTGCGCGACTGGCGCGATATCGTTCACGAGTGGGAGAACATGCGATGAGCACGATCACCGAGAAGACCAACAGGCTGTTCGCGGCCGCCACGCACAGTGACGAGACGCTCGGCTACCCCGATGATGTCGAGTTCGTCCCCGCCGATGAGGAGTGGGCCGAGGATGTTCTGTGGCGCAACCTGATCGAAGGCCAAGCGACCGTGCTTGTCAGCGAGGAGACCGAGCTGCTGTTGATACCGCTGCGGCGCGGGCTGATCGACCGGCTGCGAGGACGTGTGCCCGTCAACGTCGCCCAGCGCGCCCATGGCCACGCCACGCCGTATGCGACCGCGAGCCGGCTGGGACGTCATCCGCTGCGGCAGATGCGCCAGCTCGTGCCGGCGTAGCCGCCACACGACGAACACTTCGGCGGCGGCGAGGGGGCGGTCGGCCTTGCGGCAGCGGTCGCCGCTGCTTAATGGGCTCGACGGGTAGTGCCTGCCCGCGCCAGTCAGCGCACCCCCCAGGCTGGGTGCGGCAGGCGCCCGCTGCATCAGTGAGAGGTGCTACTCTTATCTCTCAAAAGAGATACCGCTGTAGGTATCGACGCCAATTTCAGAGAGTAGGACAAGGCAATGCCTGAGCGCGACTTCCTAGACAAGATGATCAACAAGCGCGCCGCGCGCAACCCCGAGTTTCCGCGGCTGCTGGACGCCGCTCGCCGGCGCCGTGAGTTGCTGCGTGCTCTGGCCGGGCAGCGTGAGGAGCAGAAGCGCTCGCAGACTGTGATCGCCGCGGCGATGCAGACTTCGCAGTCCTTTGTCGCGCGCTTGGAGAGCACAGCGGCCGATGCGAAGATCTCGACCGTCGATCGCTACGCGGAGAGCCTTGGCTTCGTCGTGCAGTACCACTTGATCCCGACGGCCGAGGCGGACAGCACCCCGCCGGTTGTGGTTCACGCAGCATAATCCGCGCCCTGTCAGAGGAGATGACGGAATGGATGTGTCTGCTCTCGACGGCACCCCGAGCGTCAGTATTCGGCTCTCAACTAGCTCATGCCAGGCAGTCGCGGCTTCTCTCGGCTGCCGAAAGTGATCCGAGATCACGCCGAGCCCGCCCGAAGTCCGTATTTTTCCCCGGCTGAATACGGTGTCTACTCGTCCTCGCCGTACATGGTCGTCTCGACAGCTCGCAGCGCATAGCCAAAGTGGAAGGCAACATCGACGCCCGAGGCGTTAACTTGCGTAGGTTCATCCTTCTCAAGGCCCCTCGTGCTGCGCTTCAATGAGTTCTTGAATACCCGGTCCTGCGCCAAGGACCGCAGCGCCTCCCAAGCGTGCTGGTCGCGCGAGAAGAGGGTCGGCGGGGATTCGTCGGCCATATCGCTCATGACTTGCATGGCAGCGCCCGCCCTGGCGCTCAGTGTCGAGCAAGCGTGTGAAGCTCTGGGCGTGTCCTGGGACACCTGGCGTGCGCATATCGAACCTGACGTGCCGCTTGTGCGCCTTGGGCGCCGCAAGCTGATCCCGGTCAGCGAGCTACAGGCTTGGCTCGACCGGCACGCCGAAAGCGTCGGAGCGGGGGAGTAGGATGCCGAGCATCTACAAAGCGCCCCCGCACCGTTGTCGCGGCCGGGGGCATGGCACAGGAGGTTGATCTCCCATGCAGTCAGCACCGTACACCGCGGCATCGCCTGGACGTGATTTCTGATGGCCACCGGAGTGTGTCAACGCCACGGTCTCAAGTGCAACCGGAAGGGGCGCTGCGACTGCCCGTGGCGTGCCGAGGTCTACTCGAAGCGCGACGGCTGCAAGCTGCGCAAGACGTTCCCGACGCAGGCAGCGGCGAAGGCGTGTGGCGGGCGGACAAGCTCGCCGCTGCGAACAAGGGCAAGCTCCGGGCGCCCACGTCCATGACCGTCCGGCAGGCCGCCGAGGCGTTCATGGCCGGCGCCCGCGACGGTTCGATCCCCACGGCGTCGGGCGCCCGCTATGAGCCCGCGACGCTCCGGGGCTACAGCGTCGGGCTCAACAAACGTCTACTGCCGACGCTGGGCGGCATGCGCCTGTCGGATGTCGAGCGCCGCGACGTGCAGGAGCTCGCCAACCGGCTGACGAGCGAAGGGCTGAGCGCGAGCACCGTGCAGAACACACTCGACCCGCTGCGCGTCATCTACCGGCGTGCGATCCGCGACGAAGAGGTCACGGCCGACCCGACCGAGCGGCTTGAGCTACGCCGGCCCGATGGTCGGCGCGAGCGGATTGCCGACCCTACCGAGGCGGCGGCGCTCATCGCTGCTATCGCTGAGGGCGAGCGGGCGCTGTGGGCGTGCGCGTTCTACGCCGGCTTGCGGCGCGGGGAGCTGCGTGCGCTGCGCTGGGGCGACGTCGACCTGGCGGCCCGCGTGATCCACGTCTCGCGGGGCTGGGATGCGATCGAGCGCGAGCAGCCGGTGAAGAGTGCTGCGGGCAACCGGCGGGTGCCGATCCTCGAGCCGCTCGCGGGGGAGCTGGCCGCGCACAAGCTCCGCACTGAAGGCTCTAGCGACGCGCTGGTGTTCGGCAGGACCGCCGCCGAGCCCTTCAACCCGGAAACCATCCGGCGGAACGAGCTCGTGGCGTGGGGCTGGCAGGAAGTCCCGAACGAGGAAGCGGATGGTCCGAGGACGATCCTCGCCAAGGTGCGAGACAACGCACAGCAGCCGATCACGCTGCATGAGGCGCGGCACACCTGCGCGTCGCTGTTGATCGCCGCGGGCGTGAACGCGAAGGCGCTGAGCGTCATCATGGGCCACGCGACGATTGCCATGACGTTCGACACCTACGGCCACCTGATGCCGGGCGGGCTGGATGAGGCGGCGGCTGCCGCGAACGCCTATCTGGCAGGCGACGGGAAGCGTCCTGCGCTCAGGCTCGTGGGGTGAGAGACTCGGGCCAATCTTGGGCCAGTCGTGTACTGATTCGGCCGGATTCAGCCGGATTCTGTCGGATGAGCGATCGGGCGTTTCGCCTGCGCTGGAGCCATATTTGGCTCTGACGCAGGAATTGCGCTATCCGCTGCCCAGAGTTCGAGTCCCTGTCCCGGAGTACGCTTGCGCCCCGTATTTATGGGGCGTTTTGCGTTTCAGGGGGGTTACTCGTGCCAGGATCCGTGCCAGTCGTCGATCAGCGCGAACAGCTCCGCGTCTACGCTTTCGCGCAGCGAGGGCATCGCTTCTGGCGTCGACGCTGGCGCCGGACCGGCGCGTCGTGAATTACGTGCTCGGCGAGCGTGGCGCCGTGGCCCGTTGGCCGGCGACTGGCGCCTGCGGCTCTGCGTTGCGCCACTGGGGCACGCCGAGCACGATCATTCGCAGCTGGCGCTCGGCGGTCGCGATGATCTCGGCCTCCGCGGTGGGCTCGTTGGGCGGCGCGTCGAGGATCGCCTCGGCGGTGGCGACCATCGCGTTGACAATTAGCCCGGCCAGAAGCTGGAGGTCCTCGGTATTCCAGCGGTCGAGGTGGGGGAAGCGGGCCAGGTCGGTGGCAAGGTCGCTGCTAAAGAGGCGGATCTCGCCGCGGATCGCGTGGCGCAGGGCGGCCACGCCGCCAAAGCGCTCGCGCGCGATGAAGCGGAAGTGGGTGTCGTGCTCGTGCACGTAACCGGCGAGGATCTCGACCGAGTTGCGGATCGCGTGGTCGTAGGTCCGCGGGTCCGCGCGCGCCGCGCGGATCATCGCCCGCAGTGTCCGGAACGACTCGTCGATCAGTGCCAGTCCGAGCTCCTCCATGTCGTCGAAATGGCGGTAGAAGGCCGTCGGGACGATGCCCGCCGCGCGCGTGACCTGGCGTAGGCTGAGGCTTGAGAAGCTCTGCTCCTCGAGAAGCTCGAGCGCCGCATCGAGCAGCGCCTGGCGCGTGCGCCGCTTGCGTTCCTGGCGCGTAGCGCCGTTCTCTGGAGTACGACCGTGCACAATCACAGTGTGACCAGGTTCACAAATCTATCTGTCACCTGGAGCCCTGCTGAGTGTACTCTGTGAACAGTTGTGCACTGATTGAATGGAGTCGAGAACGCTGCCCACCGCCACTTCCTCTCGCGGCCTCGGTCGCCGTCTGCTGCGCTCGAGTCTGCTCGAGGCGCTCGCCTATCCGCACGGCATCGACCGCTACGTCGAGCTCGTCCGCCCGCTGCTTCTCAAGCGCGACGTGCGCGCCGAGGTGACGGCCGTCCGCCACCAGACGCCGAAGAGCGTCACGCTCACGCTTAGCCCGAATGAGAACTGGCGCGGCTTTCGCGCCGGACAGTTCGTCGGGGTGAGCGTCGAGGTCGACGGCGTCCGCTTGAGGAGGCCCTACTCGCCCGCCGGCTCCGAGCAGGCCCCGGACGGTGCGCTCGAGCTGACCGTTTCCACCCACCCGGAGGGCAAGGTCTCGCGCCACCTGCGCGACCACGCGCGGACGGGCATGATCGTCGGCCTGACCCAGGCGCAGGGCGACTTCGTTCTGCCCGACAAGCGGCCCCAGCGGGTGCTGCTCATCAGCGGCGGCAGCGCCATCACGCCCGTCATGGCGATGCTGCGCACCCTCTGTGAGGAAAGCTTTGAGGGCGAGATCGGCTTCCTGAACTACGCGCGCTCGCGCGAGCTTGCGCTCTACGACGCCGAGCTGGCAGCGCTGGCTCTGCGCCACGAGGGGCTGCGGGTCGTACGTGGCTTCACGAGGGCGCGCGGGCCCGTCCTCACGGGACGCTTTTGCCGCGAGCACCTGTCCGCCGTGATCTCGCAGCACGCCGATGCCGCGACGTTCGTCTGCGGCCCTCCGGCGCTGATCGACGCGGTTCGCTCCGTCTGGTCCGAGGATGGCCTGCCCGAGCCGGCGGTCGAGACGTTCACGGCGCCGACGCTGCGCTTCGACACCGACGGCGCCACGGGCCGCGTGAGCTTCACCGTGAGCGGGCGCGAGGCGGCCAACAGCGGCCTGCCGTTGCTTGAGCAGGCCGAGGACGCCGGCCTGGTCCCGGATCACGGGTGCCGAATGGGCATCTGCAACACGTGCAGCTGCCACAAGACCGAGGGCGTCGTCCGCAACGTCATCTCCGGCGGACTCTCGAGCGCCGGGGAGGAGCAGATCCGGATCTGCGTGTCCGTGCCCGTCGGCGACGTCGCGCTCGACCTCTAGAGCACCCATCCCAAGAAGGAGCACAACCATGACCGCCCCCACGCCCACCCTTACACCCGAGCAGCTCGAGGCCTTCGGCCAGGAGCTCGACGAGATCCGCGCCCGCGTCGTCGCAGACCTCGGTCAGCGCGACGTCGACTACATCAACCGTCTCATCCGCGTCCAGCGCGGCCTTGAGGTCGCCGGCCGTGGCCTGCTGTTCGCCGGCTTCCTGCCGCCGGCCTGGATCGGCGGCACCGCCGCCCTCTCGCTGTCGAAGATCCTGGACAACATGGAGATCGGCCACAACATCATGCACGGACAGTACGACTGGACCGGAGATGAGCGCCTGAACGGCAAGAGCTTCGAGTGGGACACCGCGTGTCCGGCCGATCAGTGGCGCCACTCGCACAACTACATGCACCACACCCACACGAACATTCTCGGCAAGGACCGCGACATCGGCTACGGCATCCTGCGCATGTCCGAGGATGAGCCGTGGCGCCCCTACTATCTCGGCAACCCGCTGTATGCGGCGCTGCTCGCGACGTTCTTCCAGTACGGGGTGGCGATGCACGACGTCGAAGCCGAGCAGATCGCCTCCGGCCGGGGCACCTTGGACGAGGAGAAGCGCGAGAAGCTCGCAGCCGTCTGGCGCAAGGTGCGCGGCCAGACGCTCAAGGACTACGTCCTGTTCCCCCTCCTGTCCGGCCCGTCGTTCCCATTCGTGCTCGCCGGCAACGCGACGGCGAACCTCACCCGCAACCTGTGGGCGTTCACGATCATCTTCTGCGGGCATTTCCCCGACGGCACGGAGCAGTTCACGGAAGAGGAGACCGAGGATGAGACACGCGGGGAGTGGTACTACCGGCAGATGCTCGGCTCGGCAAACCTGACCGGCGGCAAGCTGTTCCACATCCTCGCGGGCAACCTCAGCTACCAGATCGAGCACCACCTGTTCCCCGACCTACCCGCCCACCGCTACGGCGAGATCGCGGGCGAAGTGCGGGAGATTCGCGAACGCTACGGCATCCCCTACAACACAGGCCCGCTGCACAAGCAGTTCGGAAGCGTCGTGCGCAAGATCGTCAAGCTCGCGCTCCCGCCGCGGCGGTCGCTCGGCAGGCAGCTCGCCGGCCATCTCAGCGGCGTCGTGCGTAAGATCCTGGGGCCCACCCTGCCACTGCTCCCCGGCCGCGGCGACTCCGCGCCGGACGGGGACAGGGTCGCCACCAACGCGCAGCGACCGGAGTTGGCCGCGGCGGCCTGATCCACATGAGCGATACCCTCGACAGACTCGAGACACGCAAGGACACGATCCAGGTCGTCGTCGAGTCGGGCGCGACGCACCTCGGCGGCATCTTCGGGATTGTCCTCGGCGCGGTGCGCGACGTCACGCGCGAGGTCGGCGACTGGGCGACCGACCTCTTTGAGATCCGCGACGCCGCGCGGCGTGCACAGGCGGACACCGACGCCCGCTCCGAGCCCCGGGACTCGCGCCCGTAGCCCCCGCGCGAGCGAATGACCGAACGCCAGGGACAGCCCGTCGCCCCCACCCGGTTGCGGCAGGCAGGAGTTACGGTCGCCGTCGCGGCGAAACGTCTCGACCGCCATCCCGGGCTCCTGTCCGCCGCGAAGCTCCTGCGGGAGCACCTGCCCGGGGACAGCCGCTTCGGCGATCCCCTCTCGACGGCGGGCAGCGAGCAGGCGCAGCTCGTTGGGCGACGCATCTCCGATCTGACCGCCGCGCGGCCGGGAGTCATGCGCGAGGCGGGACTGAGCGCGCTGCAGGTCTGGCAGGCGGTCTCAGAAGCCCAAGGGCGCGGCCGCGGCGACAGGGAGCTCGCGATCGTCTTCACCGATCTCGTCGAGTTCTCGGCCTGGGCGCTGCAGGCCGGCGACGACCTCACGCTCGAGCTGCTGCGCGATGTCAGCGAGGCCGTCGAGCCGCCGGTCAAGGACTACGGCGGCAAGGTCGTCAAGCGTCTCGGCGACGGCATGATGGCGGTCTTCGATGAGCCTCAGCAGGCACTCGCGGCCCTCTTCGAGGCGCGCGAGCGGCTCGCCCTGGTCGAGGCGCCCGGCTATCAGCCAAGGACACGCGCCGGCATGCACGTCGGGCGACCGCGAAGACTCGGCGGCGACTACCTCGGCGTTGACGTCAACATCGCCGCCCGCTTAGCCGAGGCGGCCTCAGCCGGCGAGCTTCTCGTCTCCGACCACGCCTTGGCCGCACTCGATGCGAGCACGCTCAAGGTTGACAGAAAGCGGTTCTTCCGGATCAAGGGAGTACCGAGGGACGTAAAGACCTACTCGGTGGCTCCAAACCTATGATCGCGGACGCCACGCCGGGTGATGTGTCGTGGGCAGGCCTATCGGCCTGCGATTGATTATCGCTCCGATCAGTTGATCAAGCTATTCCGTCTCGCTACCAGTCGTGTCCGGAGGCACCCCCCGATGCCAAGCCCAACAGACCATCTCCCGCCCCCGCCCCCGCCCCCGCCGCCGTCGCTCGACCGCGAGCGCGACGCGGAGCTGACGGCGCTGACCGAGCAGGCGCTGCGCCGCCAGCGCCGCCAACTCGCGGAGGCGATCGATATGGCGTTCGACCACATACCGCGACCGCTGCGCGGCGCCGTGCACAGGGCGCTCGGGGTGTGAGCCGCACGTCGGAAAGCCGCGCCGAGACAACCAAGCTCAGTCGCCTGCTCGGCGTCGAAGACCCGCAGGAGCTCTCGTTCCTGCTCCCCGTTCCAGCCCCAGAGCTGCGCGACTACCGCGAGGCCGTCACCGATCTGCTCTACGACGACGACCGGGAGCTGCTGAAGCGCACGGCTGACGCCGCCCGGCTGCTGCCGGTGCGCACCCTCGCGGCGATCGGCGAACGTGCGCTCGGGCCGCTCGTCTGCGCACGTCTCACCGGCCTGCTCGATCCGCGCCGCGCCGCCGAGATCTCCGAGCACTTCACGGTCGACTTCCTCGCGCGGCTTGCCGCCGAGCTCGATCCACGCCGCGCCGTCGAGGTGGTGAGCGCGATTACAACCGACACCGTCGTCTCGGTGTCCGCCGCGATGGCCGCCAACGGCGAGCACATCGCCATGGGGCGATTCGTCGCCTACCTCGACGAGGCGGCGCTCAGCCTCTGCATCGAGGCGCTCTGCGACGAAGATCTGCTGCGGGTGGCGTTCGTGATGGAGGGCGAGGAGCGCTTCACCTCGGTCTTCGAGATGATCGGCGCCGAGCGCGCCGAGCGGATGCTCGCGGCAGCGAACGTGAACGGCCTCCTCGAGGAGGCAGAGCATGTGACCGGGCGCCTACAGGCGGCGTCATAACAAATCCAGATTTGGCTCTATGCCTACGATCGCGGGCTTACCCTGCCCACGCTGCGAGTCCCTGTCCCGGAGCTCTGTTGAGATGCACTACGCCGCGGCCTGCGAAGCCCAGTCGCGGTACAGCTGAAAGTAGCGCCCGCCCGCGCAAACAAGCTCTTCGTGGGTGCCCTGCTCGACGATATGCCCTCCTTCGAGCACGACGATGCGTCCGGCCTGGCGGATGGTCGAGAGGCGATGCGCGATCACGATCGAGGTGCGCCCCGCCAGCAGCCGGCGCAGGCCGGCCTCGATGCGGCCCTCGGTGTGCAGGTCCACGTTGGAGGTCGCCTCGTCCAGCACGAGGATGCGCGGGTCGGCGATCAGCGCGCGGGCGAACGCGATCAGCTGGCGCTGGCCGGAGGAGAGCTGGGCGCCGCGCTCGCCGACCTCGGTGTCATAGCCGTGTGGGAGCTCTGAGATGAACTGATCGGCGCCGACCGCGGCCGCGGCCTCGCGCACATGCTCATCGCCGGCGTCGGGCCGGCCGAAGGCGATGTTCTCGGCGATCGTGCCGCTGAACAGGAACGCCTCCTGCGGCACGATCCCCATCTGCGAGCGCAGCGACTCGGCCGAGACCTCGCGCAGGTCGTGCCCGTCGACGAGGATCCGCCCGGTGCTCGGGTCATAGAAGCGCGCGACGAGCTTGGCCATCGTCGACTTGCCCGCGCCCGTGGCGCCCACGAGTGCGACGGTCTGACCCGGGGGGATCGTCAGGTCGATGTGCTCGAGCGCTTTGACTTCGCTCTGGGTCTCGTCGGACCCGTCGGCGTCTCGCCTGGCACGCCTGCGCTGGGTGTATGCGAACGAGACGTCCTCGAACCGGACTTCGCCGCGTATCCGCTCCAGCGCGATCGCACCCGCCCGGTCGGTCAGCTCCGGCGTGACGTCAAGCAGTTGGAAGATCTTCTCCAGGGCAGCCATGCCCGACTGGTAGGTGGTGTAGAGCTGGGAGAGTTGCTGGATCGGTTCGAACAGATATGACAGCGTGCCCACGAACGCGACGACGGTGCCCGCGGTGATGTGGCCGTTCAGCGCCTGATAGCCGCCATACAGCACGATCACCGCGAGCGCCACGCCCGAGAGCATTTCGACCGTCGGGAAGTAGGCGGCGTTCAGCCGCACGGTGACCATGTTGGCGTCGCAGTTCTCGGTGTTGAGCTCGGCAAACCGGGCCTCGTGCCAGGGCTCCTGGCCGAAGCTGCGCACCACGCGAATGCCGGACAGGGTCTCCTGCAGGTAGCCGGTGATCGCGCCGATCGTCTCGCGCGTGCGCCGGAACGCCCCGGCCGAGACGAGCCGGAACCAGATCGAGCCGCCGAGCACGAACGGGACGACGCAGAGCGTCAGCAGCGCCAGCTTCACATCCAGGAACAGCAGCACCGCGACCGCTCCGACGAGCGTGAGACCCGCCTGAAACAGCGTCACGACCGAATCGGTCACGAGCGATTCGAGCGCCTCGACGTCGTTGGTCATGCGCGAGATCAGCACCCCGGCGGGGCGGCTCTCGTAGAAGTCGATCGGCTGGCGCTGCAGGTGGGTGAAGATGCGGATGCGCAGGTCCGCGAGGGCGCGCTGGCCGACCCAGCCGACGAGATAGGTCTGCGCGTAGGTCATCGCCCACACGGTCAGCGCGGAGGCGAGGAACGCGATCACCACCAGCACGAGCGTGTGGACGTCGTGGCGGTCGATGCCGTCGTCGATCGCGACCTTGGCCAGCAGCGGCGGCGCCAGCGAGGCCGCGGTGCCGAGGACGAGTGCCGTCAGCATCGCGCTCACGCGCAGGCGGTATGGGCGCAGCAATGCCAGCAGCCCGCGCAGGTTGCGCCCGCGCGTGCCCCGCCCGGCGCGCTCGCCCGCCCATTGGGAGCGCCCGAGACCGCCACCGCCCACCATCCGTGCGCCGCCATGCGCGCTCATATTCCGCTCACCTCCGAATATTCCCCGCGCCGATATGAGTGCGCAGGGCAAGCTGGTCCAGGACGCAGTGAGCGAAGTGTGCTTTGCACACGTGCTGGCCGATCGGAGATTCCGTGATCTCCGATCGGTAAGAACACCGATCCAGCGCCGCCATGCGCGCTCATATTCCGCTGACCTCGCGTTCGCGGGGGAGCTCGCGGGTGAGGAAGACCTGGTCGGGAAGGCCCTTTTCGACGATTTCGCGATACAGCTCAGACGCCTGCAGCAGATGCTCGTGATCGCCGTGGGCGACGATGCGGCCGTGATCGAGCACGACGATCTCGTCCGCCAGCGCGATTGTGGACAGGCGGTGGGCGATGATGAACGTTGTTCGTTCTGACATCGCCTCGTCGAGCGCGAGCTTGATCTGGCGCTCGGTGGAGGCGTCGACCGAGGAGGTGGCGTCGTCAAGGATCAGCACGCGCGGGTCTGCGAGCAAGGCCCGGGCGATCGCGATTCGCTGGCGCTGGCCGCCCGAGAGGGTCAGGCCGCGCTCGCCGACGAGCGTCTCATAGCCGTCTGGCAGGTGCGCGATGA
The DNA here is from genome assembly GCA_963808385.1 of uncultured Solirubrobacterales bacterium. Classification (GTDB taxonomy): domain Bacteria; phylum Actinomycetota; class Thermoleophilia; order Solirubrobacterales; family Solirubrobacteraceae; genus Palsa-744. Next base: position 126,885 of record CAWEFQ010000011.1, read on the forward strand.
ACTCGTGGGCCTGCGCGCGCCGCGCGGCCTGCTCGATCGCCTCGCGCGGGACTGGAGGCCCGCCCACCCGGGCGTAGGCGATGTTCTCGGCGATCGAGGCGGAGAACAGGAACGGGTCGTCGCTGACGACCGCCACGGCCTGGCGCAGCGAGCGCAGGTTGACCTCGCGCACGTCCGCGCCGTCGAGCAGCACCCGCCCGGAGCTCGCGTCATACAGCCGCGAGATCAGCGAGGTGAGGCTCGTCTTGCCCGAGCCGGTGGCGCCGACGAGCGCGACGGTGCGCCCGGCCGGCACATCCAGGTCGATGTCGCTCAGCACCGCCCGGGCGGCGGGAGCCGGCGAGGCGCCGTTCGGCGCCGATGCTCCGCTTGGAGATGCTTCGTCGTCCGGTCCGGCCGGTGTTCGGTCCGTGGGGCCGGTCCCGTCGCCCGTGGAGCCGACCGGGCGCGGGGCAGAGTAGGCCGCGCCGAACTCGTCGGTGTCGTCATAGCGCAGGGTGACGCCCTGCAGCTGCACATGGCCGCTGCCGGCCGGCAGCGGTGGGGCGCCGGGGGGCTCGGTCAGACGCGGGGGGCGGTCGAGGACCTGGAACAGGCGCGCGCCCGAGGCGGTGGCGCGCTGGGCGAGGTTGAGGATCACGCCGAGCGTGCGCATCGGGGCGATGAGCATGTTCAGGTACAGGTAGAACGCGGTGAACTGGCCGAGCGTCAGATGGGAGTGGATCACGGACTCGCCTCCGATCAGCAGCACGGCGGCGAGGCCGAGCTGGGGCAGGAAGCCGATCATCGGGTTGTACCTCGCTTCCAGGCGGGTGGCGACCATCGCCTGTCCGAACACGCGCCCGACGCTGGCCTGAAAGCGCTGCAGCTGGCGGGGCTCGCGCGCGAACGCCTTGACGACGCGCACCCCGGAGATGTTCTCCTCGGCGTCGGCGGTCAGCTCGGCGATGCGCTGCTGAGTCTCCTGGATGGCGGGGCGCGCACGGCGGCCGTAGCGGTAGGAGATGACGATGACGAACGGCACGGGCGCGAGCGAGATCAGGCCCAGGCGCGGTTCGGTCACGATCATCACCGCGCCCGCGAGCACGATCGTGAGGATCGACTGCAGGATGAACACCAGGCCGTAGCCGAGGAAGAAGCGCACGGCCTGCAGGTCGACGGTCGCGCGGGACATCAGCTGGCCGGTCTGCTGGCGGTCGAAGAAGCCGAGCTCCAGGCGCTGCAGGTGGCCGTAGAGCAGCTCGCGCAGGTCGTATTCGACGCCGAGCGACACCCGCCCGGCGACCATCCGCCGCCAGTAGGTCAGGCCCCAGCGCACGAGCACGACGAGCGCGATCGCGCCGGCGATCAGCGTCAGTTCGTGACGGTCGCTCGCATGGGTGCCCGCCTGGTGGTGCTGGGCGCCGGTGTTGATGACCTGCACCGCGCGGCCCGTCAGGGCGGGGAGCGCGACGGTCATCACCATTGCCAGGCTCGCCAGCGCCCACGAGATCGTCAGTCCCCGTCGGTAGGGGCGCAGAAAGCCGAGCAGCCGGTAGAAGGTCGTCATAGTTGTACGGTCAACGATTATTGCAGGGGGGTCGGCTGGGGACCCCTGACCTCAGCCGGACCCGAGGTGGCGGGCGAAGAACGGGACGACACGCTCCCACAGCAGCGCCGCCGCTCGGGCCGGTAGGAGGGGCGATAGTCGGCGAAGCGGTTGGTCACGTCGGGGTTCAGGGGGCGATGCTCATCGCGGGGGCCTCGTCCAGCTCACGGATCTTGCGGCGAACGCGCCGGCGGGTCTCGCACAGCTCGCTTTTGAGCTTGGCCAGCTCGCCCGCGCGATGCTCGACCAGCTCGAGCTGGCGGTCGATGTGACCGAGCGCCTCATCCAGCAGCTCGCGCCGGCGCGGTGCAGGGATGTCGTCGCGGCGCAGCTGTGCGCGCACGATCGCCCGGGACTCACCGGCGGCGAGCAGCGTTTTCAGCTCCTCGAGCGTGACCCCGAGCAGATCGCGCAGACGCATAACCTCGCGCAGCCGCTCGACCTCGGCCTCGGTATACACGCGATGCCCGCCGGACGGGCGCTCGGGCGCCCCGGGCAGCAGCCCGATCTCCTCGTAGTAGCGGATCGTCCGCGGCGTCGTGCCGGCCAGCCGAGCGACGTCGCCGATCCGCAGGCTGGGGGCGGACTCGCTCATGAGGCCCTCTGCGGGTGGCCTGCGACCGGGTCTGGGATGGAATGGCTCGGGTTGACTGGGGGGATCGCATCCGGGCGGGCATGTTCGATCCCGATGTGGGTCGTGCGGGGCGTCCGGCCCCGCGTACCCGCGGGCGGTGCGGACTGGGCGGCGGATGAGTCGGGGGACTGGATGTGGCTCGGGCGCAGCAGGCATACGACCGTTCCGACCAGCGAGGTCGCCGCGAGGGCCCACAGGGCGACGTGCATGTTGTCGATGAACGGCTGAAGCTTGGCCGCGGAAAGTCCATGGGCCAGGCCGGAGAACACGGCGAACAGCGTCGATTGGGGGATCGAGGAGGTGACGATTGCCAGCACGAACGCGATTGAGAGGACTGCGCCGGTGTTCTGCACGAGCGTGCGCGCGCCCGCGGCGATCCCGCGCCGCTGGGCGGGGACGGCGCCCATCATCGCGGCGGTGTTGGGGGAGTTGAACATGCCCGAGCCGACGCCCACGAGCGCGAGCCAGACAGCGCTCTGCCAGTAGGGGGTGTGCACGCCGAGCGTCGTCATCCCCGCGAGGCCGATGGCGCTGACGAGCATGCCCAGCGCCGCCAGCGTGCGCGAGCCGTGGCGGTCGGCGTAGATGCCCGCCAGGGGCGAGGCGATGAGCATCCCGAGCGCGAGCGGTATCAGCTTGATGCCCGCTTCGATCGGCGAGTTCGACTGAGCGCCCTGAAAGTAGAAGACGAACAGGAACATCAGCGCGAATCGCGCGAGACCGTTGATGAACGCCGCCGCGGTGGCCGCGGCGAACAGGCGGTTGCCGAACAGCGTCAGGTCGAGCATCGGCGCGCGCGAGCGGCGCTCGATCAACACCCACGCGGGCAGCAGCACCGCCGCCGCGGCGAGGCCTGAGATCACGAGCGTGTTGTTCCATCCGCTCAGCCCGCCCTTGGAGACGCCCAGCACCAGGCCGGTGAGGCCGAGCACGAACGTGCTCGTGCCCAGCACGTCATAGCTGTGCACGTGCTCGCGCCTGGCCAGCTCGCGCAGGATCAGCGCGCCCCAGGCCGCGCCGGCGAGCGCGAGCGGGACGTTGAACCAGAACACCCAGTGCCAGGAGATCGCCACCAGCGCGCCGCCGAGCACGGGTCCGAGCACGAGCCCGATCGCGGCGACCATCGTGTTGGCGCCCATCGCCAGGCCCAGTTCCTCACGCGGGAACGCGTCGGTGACCAGGGCGGCGGCGTTGGCGAACAGGAACGCCGAGCCGATGCCCTGCAGGATGCGCCAGCCGATCAGCACGGTCGCGTCCGGCGAGAATCCCGCTCCGAGCGAGGCGATCGCGAACACGAGGAACCCGCCGATGTAGGCGCGCTTGCGCCCGAACAGGTCCGACAGCCGGCCGGCCATCAGCACGAGCACGGTGGCGGCGATCAGGTAGGCGAGGATCACCCAGACGAGCGCCAAGAGGCTCGCGTGCAGCGAGCGCTCCAGGTCGGGGAGGGCGATGATGAGCGTGCCCGAGTTCGTCGCCGCGAGCAGCATCCCGAGGCTGGTGCAGGAGAGCGCCCACCACTTGTAGTTGGCGTGGCCTTCGCCGACGCCGATCCGCGATCTCCGTGTGCCGCTCGGCCGGGGTGTGGGGGAGATGGGGGTCAAACGGTCGCTCCTGGCTGGCTGAGTAAAGCTGACGTGAACGTAAACATCATGCTAACACTCCTGGGCACGGGGAGTCGGCGCCGCGAGTGCTAGAACAGAGCAATGGGCGGGCCCGCGATCGTCAAGTCCGAGCAGGAGTGGCGCGAGCAGCTGACGCCCGCCCAGTACGAGGTTCTGCGCCAGGCCGGCACCGAGGCGCCGTTCACCGGCGAGCTCGTCTACAACAAGGACGCCGGCTCCTATCGCTGCGCCGCGTGCGGGACGGAGCTGTTTGGCTCGGACACCAAGTTCGACTCCGGCACGGGCTGGCCGAGCTTCACCGAGCCCGCCGTCGCCGAGGCGGTCGAGTTGCGGCCGGACAATTCCCTGTTCATGCGCCGCACCGAGGTCGTGTGCCGCACCTGCGGCGGGCATCTCGGGCACGTGTTCGACGATGGCCCCGGTATTGATGGAGGCCCGCCCACCCAGCGCTACTGCATCAACTCGGCCGCGCTCTCGTTTGCGCCGGCCGCGGATACGGCCGAGCCTGGCGACCGATCGCAGTAGGCTCATCCGCGCCATGATCATGATCGACCAGTCCCGCCGGCTGTCCGAGCCGCTGCATTGGGGCAGGCGCGAGCGGGCAGTGGTGGCCGCGCTGCTCGCGTGCGTGGCGCTGGCCGTGATCGGACTCGGCGCTTATGCCCTGACCAGCGGCGCCCCCGCGCGTAAGGACTGCATCGAAGTGACGTTCGCCTCCACGCTCGGCGGCGCTACCGAGCACGCGTGTGGTGCCCAGGCCCGCGAGGTGTGTGCCTCGCCGGGTGCGTTCAGGAGCGCCGCCGCCGAACTGCGCGCCGCCTGTCGCCGCGCCGGCTTTCCGTTCGGCTGAGAATCGCAGTCCGTCGCATCCGCTCAGCAGGATCGAAACTGAAAGCGCTGTGAACCGCACACGCGCCGCGCCGCGGTAACGGCGACCTGTGACCACCGCCCGCGTGGGCTCGGCCCCCTGACAACCCGCGCGGAAGGGCATCTAGACAAATGTCGAAACCGGTCGGCCAAGTGTTGGCCAGGATGTCCCTACCGGCTCCCGTCCGCGACGGGTTTTATGTCTGCATCGCAATCGCCGTGCCGTCGCTCGCATGCCGGGCGGCGGTTCCGTGTATCTACAGAGAGAGAAATGGAGGCGTATGTCCATCCTGGCCACAGCAGAATGGCTCGCATATCCGTCGTGGCTCAACGCCGGAGACAACGCGTGGCAGATGACCGCCGCGACGTTCGTCGGGCTGATGAGCCTCCCCGGTCTCGCCGTCCTGTACGGCGGGGTCATGCAGAAGCGCTGGTCGGTCAACAGCATGATGCTCACGTTCGTGGCGTTCTGCTTGGTGCTGGTGGCCTGGTGCCTGTGGGCGTTCAAGATGGGCTTCGGCAGCCCGATCGGGAGCGGGAAAGGCTTCCTGGACACCTTCTGGGGCAAGTCGGGCACGGTCCTCTCGACCGGCGCCGAGGAGGGTCAGGCGATCATTCCGTCGATCACGACCGGGCCGGCCTTCCATTTCCCGGAGGCCTCGCTGGTCTACTTCCAGTTCGTGTTCGCGGCGATCACGCCGATCCTGATGCTCGGCTCGGTGCTCGGGCGGATCAGCTTCAAGGCTTGGATCCCGTTCGTGCTGCTGTGGATCACGTTCGTATACACGGTCAACGCGTTCCTGATCTGGGGCGGCGGCTACTTCGCGGCCCATGGCGCGCTGGACTACTCGGGGGGCTACGTCATCCATCTGGCCGCGGGCATCTCCGGCTTCGTGGCGGCCGCGGTGATCGGACCGCGATTGCAGCGCGACCGCGAGATCGACGCGCCCAACAACCTGCTGATGGTCGCCGCGGGCGCCGGCCTCCTGTGGCTCGGCTGGAACGGGTTCAACGGCGGTGACTCCTACTACGCGGGCGCCAACGCCTCGGCGGCCGTGGTCAACACGAACCTGTGCACCGCCGTGGCGATGCTCGTGTGGATCGCGTGGGACTACATCTTCCGCGACAAGCCCTCGCTGATCGGCTCCGTCAACGGGATGATCACCGGCTTGGTGGCGATCACTCCGTCCGCCGGTTTCGTCAACGGCTACGGCGCGATCGCCGTCGGCGTGATCGCCTCCACGATCGTGTGGATGGCGATCCGCTTCCTCAGCCGAGCGCCCGTGTTCCGGCACGTCGACGACACGCTGGGCGTCGTCTACACCCACGGGATCGCGGGCCTGTGCGGGGGTCTGATGGTGGGGTTGTTCGCCGACCCGCATCTGATCGAGTACATCGGGATCGGCGGCGCGGAAAGCCTGCCCGGCTTCTCGAGCGTGTTCAACGGCGGCAGTTGGAAACTGCTGCGCTGGCAGGCCGAGACGGCGGCTTGGGTGATCGTGTTCAGTGGCGCGATGACGTTCGTGCTGCTGAAGATCGTCGGGATCTTCATGCCCTTGCGTCTCAGCGACGAGGAGCTCGAGATCGGCGACCACGCGATTCACGGCAACGAGGTCTACCCCTCCGACGTGCCCACGCTCGGGGGCCCGCACGCCCCCAGCTGGACGCCGCCGGCGCCGGCGGGCAGCACCGCATAACCGTCCGGTGGTTTGAGTACAATGCAGTTCAGGAAGGTGCAGCGACGTGGTCGTCGCAGAAGGTTGATAACCATTCTTCCGGAGCGATCCTTCGGATGGGTTCGATTCCCACACCTTCCGCCAATTGGTCGGGCGACACGAGCAGGTAGCCACAATCACGCGCCGAGACGAGTTAATCGCCGTCGCGCTCTGTCGCCCGTCCGTCTGCTACTCTTTGCAATGGTTATCAGCCTTCTGTGACACTGGCCCGCCTCGGCGGGCCGCGTCGTTTAAGGACCGTCAGGAAGTCGTCAAGCCGACGGGACAGCTCACGCCCGTGCCGCCCAGCCCGCAGTAGCCGCCGGGGTTCTTGGCGAGGTACTGCTGGTGGTAGTCCTCCGCGTAGTACAGCGGGCGGGCCGCGGCGGAGTCGAGCGGGGCGATCTCGGTCGTGATCTCACCGTGGCCGGCTGCGGCGAGCATCTGCTGATAGGCGTCTCGAGACGCCTGCGCCGCGGTGTGCTGAGCCTCGTCGCGGAAGTAGATCGCCGAGCGGTACTGGCTGCCGAGCGTCGTTGCCCTGGCGCATGCCCTGGGTCGGATCGTGGCCCTCCCAGAACAGCCTCAGCATCTCCGCATAGCTCGTGGCGGCCGTGTCGAAGGCGACGAGCACGACCTCGGCGTGGCCGGTCTGACCGGAGCACACCTCCTCATAGGTCGGGTTGGGCGTGTATCCACCCGCGTAGCCGACGGCCGTGGTGTAGACGCCAGGAGCCTGCCAGAAGATCCGCTCGGCCCCCCAGAAGCAGCCCATGCCGAACACCGCCGTCTCGACGCCCTCCGGGAACGGCCCCTGCAGGGGGGTGTGCAGGACCTCGTGTCGCGCGGGCACGGCCATCTCGGTCGCGCTGGCCGATCGTCGACGGTGGGCAGAGCCGATGTCTGCGCGACCATGCTCGTGTGCTTGCGGGCGAAGAGCATCGTCTGTTCAGGGTAGTGCGTGTGCCGCCGATCGAGGGCGAGCGTGAATGTTCATTGTCAGGCGCCCGGCCGGCTCAAGCCGGGCGAACGTGCGACCGAAGATATCGACAGGTGGATCACACGCGCGAAACAGTGTATGAGCAGCCGCCGAAGCGGCGCTCGTCGCACCCGCTGCTCGGGGCGGGATCGCCGCTGGCATGGATCGACGCGCTGGGGCGCTCGCTCGTGCGCCGTTTCACCGCGCGCCGCCCGGCGATCGCATGGTCGCTGTCGTTGCTGCTCACGTTCAAGGGGCTGATCTGCATGGTCGCCGTCGCGTACCCCATCAGCGCCGGTGAGCCCGTGGGACTCGTGGCGGTTGCGGGTGGGCTCGGTTTCATCCTCGCCGGCGTGATCTGGCTGTTCGGCTCGCGCATCCCGCTGCTCGGCTTCGAGCTGGTCTCGGCGAGCGGATCGCTTACGACCAGCCTGCTGATTGCCCACGCCGCCACCCCCGGAGGCGCGATGGTCGCGGCGTTCGCCTATCCCTGGATCGCCATCTACGCGGCCCACTTCTTCCCCCGGCGCGGTGTGATCGCCCAGGGTCTGTTGATCTCCGCCGGCTTCGGTGTCGCGCTGCTGCTCGGTGGCCTGCCCAACATCTTCATCTACTGGATGATGGTGACCATCACGATCTGGTCGATCTGCCTGCTGCTCGGCAGTCTCAGCGAGAACCTGCGCCGGCAGGCCGGCACCGATCATCTGACGGGGCTGCTCAACCGCGGCGGATTCCTGACGGCCGCCATGCGCGAGCGCGCGCTGGCCGATCGCACCGGCAACCCGCTGACGCTGGCCGTGCTCGATCTTGACGGGTTCAAGCAGATCAACGACCGCGAAGGCCATGCCGCCGGCGATCGGCTGCTGGCGAGCCTGGGCCGCGACTGGTGCGCGCGCGTGCGCCAGGGCGACATTCTCGCCCGATACGGCGGCGACGAGTTTGTGCTGATGCTGCCCGCCACGACTGCCGCCGGGGCGCAGGCCGTGCTCGGGCGGCTGCACCGCGATGAGGACCCCGTCGGCTGGTCGATAGGCGCCAGCGAGTGGCTTGCAGGCGAGAGCCTCGACGCGGCGCTGGCGCGCGCCGACCGGTACCTGTATGACGTCAAGAGCGCTCAGCGCGGCGACGGCGCCGCGCCGGCCGCCGGGGCCGAGAGCGCCGAAGGCGCCGAGGGCGAGTACATCCCAAGCACCGCGTTGCTGCCCTCGACCTGATCAGAAAAATAAGCCCCAGATCCTGAAAGACCCAACCGGTCTCGGGACGGCTCGGCTGCTGGTGGTTCGCTTGTTCGTGCGGCCGTTTCCGCGAGGTCGGATGGGGCATAGTCCGGCGTGGCGTGTTGTCCGTGCTTGACCCGCGTGATCGTGACGACGCTCTTCGGGTGCATGGGTTCTCCCGCGGCAGGTGACGTCTGCTGGTCGTGCTGAAGGTCGCCGTCGCGCGCCGCGATGCACAGGCCGGCCATCAGTGCGAGGGTGAGTGTCCAGCAGGCGCTTAGGCCAGGGCGTTGCGCGGCGCGTAGCGGTGGTGGAGCATCAGCGGGTTGCCGTCCGGGTCGTTGAACAGCGCCATGTGACACACGCTCGTGTCCAGCGTGGCGCCCCTGAACGTCACCCCGCGCTCTTCCAGCGTGGCGCGCGCCGCCTGGACGTCGTCCACGTGCAGCGCGATCTCATGCCCGCGCACCTGATGCTCCATCCCCATCTTCTCCGCGTCGATCACGCTCAGCGTCAGGTTGCCCGTCTCGAACTCGGCGTAGCTGCGCTCCGGCAGGCGCACCGACATCGGCAGCCCGAGGGTCTCGCCGTAGAACTTGACGGCGGTGTCGAGGTCTTTGGTGGAGACGGCGACGAAGTCCACTCCGGTTATGAGCTGCTGCGGCTGCGATGCGGTGTTGGTGGCTGGCATGATGGTGCGCCTCGCTCCTCGCTCGTGGCTTGGGTCGCGTCGAGAGCGGATGAAGGGATTCGAACCCTCGACCTTCGCCATGGCAAGGCGACGCTCTAGCCAGCTGAGCTACATCCGCACGTGGGTGTAACTATGAAGACTCGGTCTAGGTCGACCTGGCCGATGAGGATCTCCGAAGGCTCGGGCGGCAATGGAAGATGTGCATGCTCGCCGGGCCCCGGCGGTGAGAACCAGCGTTGGGCGATCGCGGTCGGGATGATTGCCGAAAGCACGACGACGGTGACGAGCAGCGAGAACTGCGTACGGTCGATGATGTGTGCGTTCAGGCCGTAGAGCGCGCTGATCGTGCCGAACGTCAACCCCGTGCTCATCAGCAGCGTCGTGAACGTTGCGTTCGGGCCGGTGTGCCGGCGGGCGAGCGGGTAGATCAGGCCGAGCTTGGGGATCATCTTGGCCGCGACCAGCACCCCGAGCACGCCGAGATTGGCGAACACCGCCGCGAGCGAGACGTTCAGACCGCCGCGCAGGAAGAAGAACGGCGTGAGGAACGCGAACGCCACGACCCGCAGGCGCCGCTGCTCTTCCTGGTGTCGCTGGTAGTGGCGCGACATCACCAGGCCGAGCACGAACGCCGGCAGCACCGCCTGGCTGTTGGCCGCGTCGCCGAGCACCATCAGTGCGAGGAGGATCGCGAAGACGAGCTTGATCTCCGGCTCGATCACGCGATCGCCGTAGCGTCCGAAGAACCAGGGCGAGAGCTTCGGCAGCGGCACGATCAGCGCCACCGACACGACGAGAAACACCGGGAACCACACGGTCGGCTTGATGAAGATCGCCGACAGCGCGATCACCGTGCACATGTCGGTCACGAAGCAGGCGCTCATGATCAGCTTGCCGACCCTGACCGTATTGAGCCCGGTCTCGACCAGCACGGCATAGACGACGGCGAGACTCGTCGTCGACAGGGCGGTGCCGGCGATCAGCGACGCTTTCGTGCTCCAGCCGAGCGGCCCGAGCGCGATCAGCGTCGCCGCCACGAACGGACCGGCGAATGAGACGACGCCGATTGCGATCGACGCGCCGAAGCGCTCGCGGAAGTCGTCGGGGTCGACCTCTGCGCCGGCGAGGAACGTGAGCACGACCGAGGCGAAGCTGGCGATGAACACGAGCCAGCTCGCATTCGGATCGAGATTGAACGTGTTGCCGAGCGCGACGCCGAACGCCAGCTCGATGAGCGCGACCGAGATGCCAGCCTCGACCGAGACCATGCTGGCGAGCAGAACGGCGCCGGCGAGAATCGCTGCTAGTTGAACGGGCGTCATCTGGGGACCTCCACGATGCGTCGTTGGACGTAGTCGCAGAGGCCATCAGCGGACGTCGCCGCGGTTATGGAGCGGGCCTCATCGCTCGCCGGCGGCTCATTGCGCTCGGCGACGTCAGCCTACCTCACCAGCCCGCCAGGCTCTCCCGTGGCACGTACCGCCCGCCGTCGCCTCGCCCCAGCAGCCCCATCAGCTCGAGCTCTGAGAGCGCGAGCATCGCCTCGCCCGGATCCGCTCCGGCGCCGGTCAGCTTGCCGGGCGTGTCCCGCCCGGCGCCCACATGCTCCAGCATCGCTCGCAGCCGGGGTTCGAGCTTCGCCGGCTCGGGCATGGCGGGTCTGCGCTCGTGGGGCGTCCCGGGCCTGCGAGGACCCGCGCCGTACAGCAGATCGAGCGCGTCCGCGGGCCCGCGCACCAGCGGCGCTCCCTGCATCAGCAGCGCGCACGTGCCTTGCGACAGCGGCGAGGTGACCCGCCCCGGGAGCGCCGCAACCGTCCTGTCCAGCGCCTTCGCCACACGTGCCCCCACCAGCTCCCGTGAGCTCTCCTCAGCCTCGATCACGATCGTCAGCTCGGCCAGGCCCGCCACCGTCCGTGCGCACGCCGTCCCGCCCCAGCGCGGCACCGGTGCGCCGCACGGCAGCTCCGCCACCGCGCAGCCCTGCGCCTTCACCCGCTCGCACAGCTCCCGCCTGCCAGCCGGCTTGCACACGTCGACGCCTCCCGCCATCACGCTCACCGTCGGACCGTCCGCTTCCAGCGCGCCCGCGTGTGCCGCCGCTGCGATCCCGTCCGCGAAGGCGCTCACGACCGTCACCCCGCTTGCAGCCAGGCCGCGCGCGAAGCTGCGTGCCATCTCCATGCCATAGTCGCTCGCCTTGGTGGCGCCCACGATCGCCACCACCGGACCCGCGGTCAGCTCCCGCAGCCGCTTCGTCTGGCCGATGACGTGCAACATCGCCGGCGCCCCCGCCCAGCTTCGCAGCGCGCGCGGGTAGTCGGGGCCATGCCGGCATACCCGGTTCACACCCGGCGCCTGCTCAACCTGCTCTGCGCGGAAGCGCTCGCATAGGTTCGTCAGTTCCCGCCGGCGCCTGCCGCCGATCGCCTGCACCAGCTCCTCGTCGCCCAGCTCCAACAGCGCCAGCAGCCGGTCACAGTCGCGGCTGCTGTAGTTCAGCAGGATGCTCAGCCTGCTTAAAAGCCAGCTTCTGCGCAGGCACTTCTCGCAGCATGCGCGTCTCGTTCTCATCACGCCGCCCTGCTGCTCCCCAAGCTGGTCTCGGGCCGCATCGACAGCGCCATCCCTACATCTCGCGTTCTGATGCGCTCGCTGCCGTTCAGGTCGGCGATCGTTCGTGCCACGCGCAGCATCCGGTGTTGTCCGCGCGCGCTAAGCGTGCCCCTCGCCTGCGCCGCTCGCAGCATCTCTTCGCTCTTCTCGTCGAGTCTCGCGTGCCGTTTGAGCATGCCCGTGTCCATCTCCGCGTTGACGCTCACGCCCTCCTCGTGGAGTCTCCTCGCCTGGCGTTCACGCGCCCTGCTCACATGCTCGCGTGCCTGCTCAGAGCTCGTCCACGGCGCCGCGCTCAGGCTTTCGTTCTCCAGCTGTACCTGCAGATCGATCCTGTCCAGCAGCGGACCGCTCAGGCGGCGGCGATGGCGCGCCAGGTCGGCTTCGCTGCACCTGCACCGGTCTCCATCCCCCGCGTACCCGCACGAGCAAGGGTTCGTCGCCGCGACGAGCATGAACCGCGCTGGGTATACAGTCGAGTACCGCGCCCTGACGATCGCCACGCGCCCATCCTCCAGCGGCTGGCGCAGCGCCTCCAGCGCGGGCTTGGCGAACTCCGAGAGCTCGTCTAAGAACAGCACTCCCCTGTGGGCGAGCACGACCTCGCCGACCCAGCCCTTGCGCGCCCCGCCGACCAGGCCCGCGGTCGTGATCGAATGGTGTGGCGCTCTGAACGGCCTGCTCTGTGCCAGCTCGCCCTCCAGGCCGCCCGCGATGCTGTGGATGCGCGTCACCTCGATCGCCTCCGGCCTGCTCAAGTTGGGCAGGATCGACGGCATCCGCTGCGCGAGCATCGTCTTGCCCGTCCCCGGCGGCCCGCTCAGCAGGCAGTTGTGCCCACCAGCGGCCGCCACGACCAGTGCCCGCACCGCATGGTGCTGGCCGCGCATGTCGATCAGGTCCGGTCCCGCCGCGCCGACTCCCATCTGCTTGTCCTCGCATGGCTCCGGCAGCGGGTCCGCAGGACCGCCGCTCAGCACCCGCACCGCGCTCTGCAGCCGCCCCGCCGCGACCGCGCGCAGATCATCAACCAGCATCGCCTCGCGCGCGCACTCCGGTGCCAGCACGAGCGTCTGTAGCCCCGCCTCGGCGCAGGCCTGCGCGACCGCCAGCGTCCCCCGGCAGCTCCTCACCCCGCCGTCGAGCGCCAGCTCGCCGAGCAGCGCGTGGTCCTCCAGGCGATCCTTGGGCAGCTGATCGCTCGCCGCCAGCACCCCGCAGGCCAGCGCCAGATCCAATCCCGGGCCGATCTTCGGCACATCCGCGGGAGCGAGGTTCACCGTGACCCTGCGCCCCGGGAACTCGTATCCCGAGTTCAGAATCGCCGCCTGCACCCGCTCGCGCGCCTCGCGCACCGATGCGTCGGCGAGGCCGACGATCGCGAACCCGGGCAGCCCCGGCCTGATGTCGACCTCAACGGTCACCTGCCTGGTCTGCAATCCCTCGATCGTGAACGTCTTCGTCTGTGCCAGCATCGCTTGTCTACCTCCTGTCATCGCTGTGTCAGACGGAGACATCCAAGCTAGAGATCGCTTGGGACGAAACTCTTGGGCGGGCGCCGGCGACGAGTTGGGCCGGCCCCTAAGGGGCCGGCCCGGTCACACAAATTTTGCTGGCGGGAGCTTCGGTTCCCGCCTCGCTACAGCCCGGCGGGGTGGCGTTCCACGAAGCCGCCGCCGTCGTTCGAGGATCCGCCCCAGCGCGAGCCGCCTTCCTGGAGGGCGACCGTGTCGAAGCGTTTGCCGTCGATGACCATGTAGGCGTGTCCGGAGTTGGCGTAGATCGTGATGTACCTGCCCGGTCCGGGTTCGCCGTAGGACTCCAGGCCCGTGGAGTCCTCGGGCGAGCTCAGCAGGCCGCCGCCGTGCAGTGCGTAGGAGACCGAGCCCGAGCAGTCGTAGCCTTCGGAGGAGAACGATCCGTGGCCGCCGCCGTATACGTATGGTCGTGTGGCGATTTCGTCGGCTGCGGCGATCACGCGCGCAACGACGCCTTCACCGCCGCCGGCGCTGGAGGAGCCGCCCGCTTCTGAGCTCCCGGCGCTCGTGCTCGTGCCGCGACGCGAGGTGGCTTCGCTCGGACTGACGTGGGCGGAGGGGGGTGGCGTGAGCGCGCCCTCGGTGTGGATGTTGAGCACGGCCCACGTCGCCGGGCCGACGACTCCGTCGGGAGTCAGTCCGTGGCGGGCCTGCAGGCGCATGACGGCGGCCTCGGTTTCGGGACCGAATTCGCCGTCCACCGCCAGCTTGAGCGCTTTCTGCAGACGGGCCACCGGGCTGGTCCCGGCCCCGACGGCGCTTTCGCCGCCGCCGGCGCCCTGCGGGGCTTCATCGCCGGTCGTGGCGCCCGCGCCAGCGTGGCCGGCGTGGTGGCTTGGCGTGGGCGCGGGCAGGGCGGAAGGCGGGGGAGTGAGCGTCTGTTCGCGGCTGACGCCGATCACGTTCCACGTGGCGGGGCCCACGACGCCGTCCACGTTCAGTCCGTGGCGGGCCTGCAGACGCCTGACCGCGGCCTCGGTCGCCGGGCCGAATTCGCCGTCGGCCTGCAGATGCAGCGCCGCCTGCAGGCGCCGTACCTGACCCGTTTCGCTTGCTTGTTCACTGGCGGCGATGACGCCGTTGCCCTGCGCGGAGGAGGTCGCACCCTGTTCGCCGGCGCCGGACGTGGAGCCCGTGCCCCCCGCTTCGGCATCGCTCACCGTGGCAGCGTGGCCTGCCGCCGTCGCCGCGCCGGCGCTCGCCACGGTCCCGCCCGTCGCGGCGGTTTCGCCGGGGATCGGGGTTTCGGTTTTGTCTTCCGTACCGTACGCCGCGGCGATCCCGGATTGGGCTGTGGCGCCTTCGGAGCCCCCCGTCGTGCCGGTGGACTGCGTGGTGGAGGCGTCCGCGAGCTCCACCGCGGCCACGGCGGCCGCCGAGGAGGTGCCCGCGGGCGGCGATTCTCCGGGCACGGGGGTGTGGAAGCTCGCCAGAGTCGCGGTTGCCGTGGTCTGCTCGCGCAGCGCGGCGCTCGTCTGGGGACCGAGGACCCCGTCCACGGCCAGGCCCTTGCTCGCCTGGAGCTTCTGGACGGCTTCTTCGGTTTCAGGGCCGAACACGCCGTCGGCTTTGATTCCCAGCGCCCGCTGCAGCAGCTGCACCTGGCGGCCTTCGCTGCCAGCGCTCAGCACGATGCTGTGTTCGGTCGTCGTCGCCGGACCGGCCGCCGCGGTGACCGGCCCGCCCCCTTCGGCCAGGCTCGCGTTCGGGGCGGCCGTCAGCGCCACCAGTGCGCCCAGCGAGATCCGCTTGGCGCGTGCTCCCGCGGGCACGAATCGCAGCTGTTGCGCACGTCTGCGCGCCCGCGAGCGTCCCAGCGACAGCTCCCACGCCTGCGCCTCGGCCAGATCCCGCATATCCGCGCCCATGCGCCCGGTGGCGCTCAGCAGCGCCGACAGCGACGGGGGAGACTGGGCGCCGGCGCCGTTGCGGCGTCCGCGCCTACCGATCGGAGATCGCCCGGCACGTCGCCCGGCGCGCGCGCGCCGTGCACGGGAGCGGGCATAGGAGGCCTCCCAGGGGTCAATAACGGCAAGATCACGCGACGGCAATCCCGGCATGCGCAACGTCCTTTCGAAATCGTTGGGCGCCTACGGGGTTAGCTGTCGGGCTCGCGCACGTGCGCTACGCCACGCTATGGTGGCGATTCGCCCCCGCAGCCGACATCCGGCTGCACTGGGTCCCCCGCTCCCCGACCCCGTGAGGTCAAGGATTAGGCACGAACGCGGGGCAACCTAACAGGTCCGCGTGCAATTTGCATCACACGTGAAGGTCTGCAACGTTTCTTGCCGACGGACTCGCCTACCGCTCGTCCGCTCAGCAGGATGAGTCTTGAGATCGAGGCATGACCGAACACGCGCTGGGCCGCGGTAACCGCGCTCTCGATCGCCCCGCGTCACGGTCTCGGCTCCCAGGCAACCCGAGCAGGGGCGCGCCAGGCCCCGGGCGCTGGTAACGTCGATTGAATGCGCTCCCGTGGACTGCAACCCGGCGTGCTGCTGTTGCTGCTGGCGCTTGTGGCGATCGCCGGCGGCGTCGCCGTGCTCGCGATCGGCGGCAACTCTCCTCCGCAGGTGGCCGGGGCCAGCTCCGGCGGGCAGGGTCGGTTCCGCGCGCAGGCCGTCTTCTCGCCGCCCACCCCCGCGCCGGCGCTACAGCTGCACAACTACCTGGGGCAGCCGGTCAACATCGCCTCCTATCGCGGCCGGGCGGTGCTCGTGACGTTCCTGTACACCAACTGCCCCGACGTCTGCCCGCTGATCACCGCCAGCCTGCACGCGACCCTCGAACTGATGGGCCCGGCGAAGTCCTCTCAGGTGCAGATCATCGCCGTTTCGGTCGACCCGCGCGGCGACACGCCCAGGGCCGTCGCGGCGTTTCTCGCCCGCCACAAGATGACCGGGCGCATGCAGTACCTGATCGGCTCCGCCCGCGAGCTCGCCCCCGTCTGGAAGGCCTGGGGCGTGGGCTCTGAACGCGACGCCCAGCAGCCGCAGTTCGTCAACCACTCGGGCCTGGTCTACGGCATCTCCGCCTCGGGCAAGCGCACGACCGTGTATGCGGCCAACTTCATCCCCGCCGAACTGGCCCACGACGTGCCGCTGCTGGCGGCGCGGTAGCCTGCGAGGTCACGTGACCTCGAAGGTCTCGCGTGCCGGGCGCTGATAGGGTCCCGGCCGCGGCGGGCGGTGGATGGCGCCGCGAGACAAACCATCATCATGAGCGACACGACAAAAGCACCCGAGGACGAGAACGAGCCGGCCTATCATCTGTATCTCGATGAGCAGGAGGTGCCGGTGGCCACCGTCGCGATGCGCCTGCTCATCTCCGACGAGGCGCACGAGCCCCAGATTCGTCAGCTCGCGCGCGAGGTGGTGGCCGGCCTGGAGGGAGCGCCGGACGAGCGGGGCACGCTGATCGTGGCGCTCAGCCCCGAGCAGATGAAGATCGCCTACAGCGCGGTGCGCCTGCTGCTCAACGACCTGCAGCGCGAGCAGGCCGGCGAGCGCGAGGTGCTGCGCGCGATCCTGGACAAGCTCCCCGACGAGCACACGATGCGCGCGATCGAGCTGCCGTAGCGGCTGAGCGGCGCTCGGGCGGCGGGAGAGGCGACGACCGGAATCGAACCGGTGTAAACGGCTTTGCAGTGCTCCCAGAAGTCCTGTTTTCCGCTTACCTAAGCGGTTTTCGGGGACCTCAGGTGCTCTCGGATGCCCCCAAAAAACGCTCGAATGGGGAGCCTTTGGGGAGCCTGGTCCGGGGCGGCGGGCAATGCGCTTCCACCTGGGCGCGACGTGACGTGGTTGGTGGAGCGCTGGTTGTGGCAGCACGGATGGGGGCTGGCTGGTGATGGAGGATCGCGGTCCGCTGTGCATGTCGTGTGCGGATCTCGCGGACCTCGTGTTCTTGCCATCGGGAGATGCGGCGCTGACGCGCCGGGCGCGCAAGCACAGTCGCCTGTCTGCGGTCCTCGTGCGTTTCAGTCGCGCACGCAAGCACTATGAGCGCCAGGGTGTGCTCATCGAAGAGCCGGCGATCGAGAGGGCCGAGGCTGAGTGCTTGGCTGATGAGGATGCGCGGGCGCGACGACGCGACCGCGAGCATGAGCGACGGGCGAACGAAGACGTCGAGTTTCAGCGCGATCTCGCACGCGAGATCACCCGCATCTTCCCCGGCTGCCCCAAGGCGCGGGCTGAGGCGATAGCGACGCATACTGGTGATCGCAGCAGCGGCAGAGTTGGACGAACCGCCGCCGGTCGTGCTCTTGACCCGGCGGCGATCACACTCGCGGTGGTGGCGGCGGTGCGTCACGGCGACACCGACTACGACGACCTGCTGATGGCGGGCGTCGACCGCGCGCAAGCGCGTGACCGAGTGCGAGCCGACGTCGATGAGGTCCTCGACCGCTGGCGCACACGGCTCGACTGAATCACCCGCCGGTACCTCCGTCGGACCGCCACGCGCCCCCCATCCGACCTCGAACCGCGTGCGCCGGTCCAATCGCCTGGTCAACCGGCACGTGCCTCTGTTGACTTCGCGTCAACCACAGCGGCCCGGACAAACCAGAGGCCAAGCGTCCGCGGCGAAGATGATCGCTCTAAGCGTATCCCGACCGCTCGGGGTGAGCCGGATCAGCGGTGAGCGCTGGTGGTTGGGGGCCGGGGATGGTCTAAACGAGGTTGTCCGCGCGCAGCTCGTCGGCGGCACGCTGGACAGCCTGACGTCGCTCGCGATCAAATGGAAAGAAATAGAAAAAATGGAAAGAAATAGAAAGGACTGCTACGATGAAGCCGTGAACGCAGCCCGTCAGAGAAACCCCTTCAAGCCTACTTTCGGCGCGTCGCCGCCGCTGCTCGTGGGGCGCGACGAGCTGCTTCAGGACTTCAGCGAGGCGCTGGAAGCCGGGCCGGGCGCGCCCGCGCGAGCCACAATCTACACCGGCGCGCGCGGCACCGGCAAGACCGTGATGCTGAACGCCGCGCAGGAGGAGGCGCGTACCCGCGGCTGGCTCGTGGTCGCGGAGACGGCGACGCCGGGCCTGCTCGAGCGCCTCACCACGGAACACCTGCCCCGGCTCCTGAGCCAGCAGGACCCGAAGGCGAAGCAGAGGACGCTTTCCGGCTTCACCGTGCCCGGCAGCCTCGGCGGCGGCCTCACTTGGCACACGTCGGAGCAACACCCAGCCGTTCCGGGCCTGCGCTCCCAGGCCACCGACCTGTGCAACATCCTCGCCGCGCAAGAGACGGGGCTGGTGATCAGCGTGGACGAGCTACACCGCGACTTGCTCGACGAGCTCGTGCAGCTGTGCTCCGTCGTACAGCATGCGTTCCGCGAGGGGCTGGATTCTCGCGTTCCTCGGCGCGGGCCTCCCGGCGACCGTCAGCGACTTGCTCAGCGAAAGTGTGCTCACGTTCATGAGGCGCGCGGAGCGCCACGAACTCGGCAGGGTCGGGGACGACGACGTCGCGCTCGCGATCCAGCGCCCCATCCTCGACCAGGGGAGGACGATCGACGACGACGCCCTCCAGGAGTGTGTCGCGGGAACCGGCGGCTACCCGTTCCTCATCCAGCTCGTCGGCTACAGAACGTGGCAGCAGCACCCGAAGGAGAAGACGATCACGGCAGTGGACGCCCGCGTCGGCGTCGAGCAGGCGCGCCGGCGCCTCGGCTCCCTCGTCCACGCGCCCGAGATCAAGGCCTGCTCGGACATCGACAAGACGTTCCTGCTCGCGATGGCGAAGGACGACGGGGCATCCAAGACCAGCGACATCGTGAAGCGCATGGGGGTGACGCCGGACTACGCGAACACGTACCGCGTGCGCCTCATTGAAAGGCAGCTGATCGAATCCGTGGGGCATGGCCAGCTCAATTTCGCGCTCCCCGGCCTCCGCGAATACCTGCGCGAGCACGCGGCGATCGCGCACATCACCCCCTGAGTAGCGACACCGCGCCCGGTGCGCCGACGGCCGCGCCACCCCCGCAGGGCCGGGGACCCCAATTGAAAACCGAAACGAAAACTGTCCCAGAGGCGACGACCGGAATCGAACCGGTGTAAACGGCTTTGCAGGCCGCTGCGTAGCCACTCCGCCACGTCGCCGGGAAACCCCACCAGCGTATCGGCCCGCTGCCGGTGTCGGGTGATCGCGAGCTCGCCGGTGGCAGCAACGAGGCCCGTGCATTGCCCGCGTGAGGCCTTCCCGGGCCGCTTATCGGGCCGTTCGCATCCGGTTATCAACCCTTTCGCACGTCCTTAGCGGCGCTTTTAGACATTGTTAGCGCCAATACAGCGAGCCCGCGCATGGTGGCCTCATCCATTCGACTGACTCGGAGGTGGCTCGTGAAACGTCTACTCGCACCAATGCTGCTCGCGGCGATCACAGGGGTGGGCGTCGCGATCGTCGCGGCGCTTGCGCTGGGCGCCACCCTGAGCGGCGGCCGTCAGCGCTCGACGCCGGCGGTGAGCGCAACCGGCGCGAGGATCGGCAGCGGCTCCTCGGCGGGGGCAAGCCGTCGCGAGGTGGCCTCCACGACGCTCACGGCCACCCAGATCTACCAGCGCAACTCTGCGGGCGTCGTGGCGATCAGGGCTGTGACCGCCGGGGGCGAAGACAGCGGCACGGGCATCGTGCTCAACGGTCACGGGCTAATCCTGACCAACGATCACGTGGTCGCGGGCGCAACCAGCATCGTGGCCGGCCCGGGCGCCTCCTCGAACGTGACGCGCACGGCGACGCTCGTGGGCGAGGAAGCCAATCAGGATCTGGCGCTGATCCGCATCGACCCGTCCGGTTTGAACCTGAAGCCGCTGAGCCTGGTGAGCTCGAGCTCGGTCCAGGTCGGGGACTCGGTGTATGCGATCGGCAATCCGTACGGCCTCGACGAGACCCTCACGCGCGGCATCGTCTCGGCGCTGAACCGCGAAATCGCCGCGCCCGACGGCGCCAAGATCACGGGCGCGATCCAGACCGACGCGGCGCTCAACCCCGGCAACTCGGGCGGTCCGCTGCTCAACGAACAGGGCGACGTCGTCGGCGTGAGCTCCCAGATCGCCTCCGACGCGGCGCGCGCTGAAGGCTCGCAGCCCGGCTCCACCGGCGTCGGGTTTGCGATCGCCTCCAATACGGTCGCCCAGGCGGTCAACAAGATAGAGGCCGGCGAAGGCGTCTCCTCCTCCGGTCAGAGCGGCGTGATCGTCCCCGGCGAAGCCGGCTCCGGCGGCCCGGAATCGGCCAGCCCGGGCAGAGGGGAAGGTCCGGAAGCGATCCTCCCCTGACGGGCGGACCCCGAGGCCCGGGCGCGTCTGGGAGGCTTCGCCCGGGCCTTGTACACCGCCGAGCCTCGGGAAGGCGGGAGCGGGGCGCAGCGAAGCCGAGCGCCTCCCCGCCCATGGCCGTGAGGCCCTGCCGCGTTGATAGGCTTGGACTTGTTCCCAGGGCGATTAGCTCAGCTGGGAGAGCGCCGCCTCGACAAGGCGGAGGTCACTGGTTCGAGCCCAGTATCGCCCATTGCAAAAAGCCCTGTAAATGAGCGGGTTTTGATTTTTGATTGGTTCTGCCGTGGTACTTCAAGTCGCGGCTGGCGGGACGGTCGAAGACCTAATCGTTGCTCGTGAGCGAGGCTTGCTGGAGGTGGTAGCGACGCAGCTTGTCCTCAGATTGGTAATCTGATGGTATGAAGGTTGCCATCGATAATGTCGGTCGTATCGTGATACCGAAACCGCTGCGAGACGAGCTTGGGATCAATGGTCCTACGGATCTCGAGCTGACGGCTGCCGATGCATGAGAGCCGAGCTGCGACGTTCTGGGTGGAGAGTCCGCTATGGGTGTACCGCCGTGAGCACCCAAGTGGCGATAGCTGAGCTGGGATGTGAGCCGCCACCATGTGCAGAGTCGGTGATGAGAGTAAGGGCTGTGGGTGCTGAAAGAGCAAGTACAAGCGCAGGCGTCTCGGGCGAGTCGACGGTGAAGGTGAGTGGTTGTGAGTGTAGTGGTGAAACCGTGTGTGGGCGTTCGACTTCGAGTTTGACCAGAGAGAAGACGGTGGGCGTTGCAGCTGCTGAACATCGTCGACGAGTTCAAGCGGGAGTCACTCGAGATGCTCGCAGAGCGCGAGCATCGAGGGAGACACCGTCGAGTGCGACGCTGTAGCGGCTCGTGGCCGAGCGCGGCTGCCGCGGAGCTGCTGCAGGTGCGACTACGGCCCGTAGATGACCCCGTACGAGCTGGGGGTCTGGAGTGTGATAGAGAAGATCGGTACAGTGTCATAGAGCCGGTCTCACTGTGTCAGAACTCGATAGAGCAGAGCTTCCACTCCAGCGTGCGCGACGAGCAGGTTGGATGTCCCGGAGTTCTCTCTGGCCGTGGCACGCGTAGTGCTCGGCGCCTGGCAGAGAGGACTATAGCGTCGGGAGATCGGAGGCTTGAGCTGACCGTGCCGGACGTACCGGCGCACATCGAGGAGCGGGACGGGCTGGCCGTGATCGTGACGGATGGGCCGATGGAGCCCATGAGCGTTGAGGAGACTCGCGCGGCGATCGACCGCGTTCGCCGGTGATCGCGCCTGATTCAAGCGTTGTGGTTGCGGCGATCGCGCCGTGGCACGTGGCTCATCGGCCGGCCCACGCGGCACTTTCAGGGGTGGATGTTCGCCTCCCGGCCCATGTCGCCCTGGAGACGACTTCGGCGCTTAGCCGTATGCCTGAGGGCCGCCGGATGCCCCCGGCCCTGGTCCTTCAAGTTCTCGAGCAGGACTTTCCCGAACCGTGGCTGGCGCTGTCCGGTAGCGACCAACGCACTGCTCTGCGCAAGGCGGTGGAGAAGGGGCTGCGCGGCGGGGCCCTGTACGACGCGCTGATCGCAGCGACCGCGATGAAGCATGGGGCGAAGTTGATCAGCGCCGACCGGCGCGCTCAGCCGACCTATGAAGCGATGGGTGTGCAGGCAGAGTTCGTAGATCCGTGATGGAGTCAGTATCAGGCTACCGTTCCTGGCGCTCGAGGATGTCAGGCTGTCGCTCGCAGGAGGACGAGATGGCGGTCCAGCACAGTGAAGCAGGCAGCAAAGGCACGCGGCATGGGAGAGGGGGGCGCAAGGAAGCGCCCCGAAGGGCATCGGGGATGGGGAGTCTGCTCGTCCGCCGCGACGTTGGGGGCGCGAGACGTGGTACGGCAAGTGGAGCGTCGACGGCGTTCAGATCAAGCGGAGTGTCGGACCGAAGCGCAAGGCCGGGACACGAGACGGGCTCGCCCGCGCCCAAGTCGAGAAGAAGCTGCGAGAGCTGATGTCCACAGTCACGCCCTCACGGCCCGTGGCGGGCAACGCGCTGACGATGCCCGATCTCGGGCGCCGCTACCTCGCCCCTCGACAGCGCACGTCCCGGAGTTTGGCCTGCGTGTTCGTGATTGTTCGCCGCAGTGGTTGGGATCATCCGACGCATGCCTAAGGATCGGACACGGCAGCTGTTCGTCGCCCTCGATGTGCTCATCGTGATAGAGCGGTCAAGCACTCATCCCGTCGAGTACGCGATCATGCTGCTCGTAGAGCGCGACGGGGCGTGGCATACCGTGCGGACGTTCGACAACGCCCACAGCCCCGAGGAGCACCATGAGCATCGCTACGTTGGAGCCGAGAAGCAGGAGCCGATTGTCACGCAAGGTTCGGTGAACGATGCGATGCACGACGCCGAGGTCAAGCTGCTCGGCGGCTGGGGCGATATCGTTCGTAGCTGGGAGCGCACCCGATGAGCACCATTTCTGAGAAGACCAATGAGCTGTTCATGGCCTCGTCGCTCAGCGACGACGACCTCGGCTACCCCAGCGAGGTCTCATTCGTGCCCGGCGATCAGGAGTGGGCCGACGATGTCGTTTGGCGGAATCTCGTCGAGGGCCACCCGACGGTCCTCGTTGACGAGGAGACCGAGCTTCTGTTGATCCCGCTTCCCCGCCGCCCGATCGACCGGTTGCGTGGATGCGTCCGCGTGCGCGTCACTCATCGCCCCCACGGTCACATCGCCGCATACGCGACCTCCAGCACCCTGGGGCGTCACCCCGTGCGCGAGATGCGCGCGCTCGCACACGCGTAGGACCGAAGGAGCAACGGCATGACCATCACGATCGACGATCTAGTATTCGAGCGCGCCAACCACGACGCGGACGGCGACGTGCTCTATCTCACGCGCGGCGAGTCGAACATGGCCGCCGATGCTGTGCTGACGCCGGAGGGTCATGGTGTCCGCTACGGACCCGACGGTGAGGTGATCGGAGTGACGATCATCAACGCCAGATGGCTGCTGGAGCGCGACGGACACCTCACGATCACGGTGCCGCGCTCTGTGCGGGTGGAGGCGGATGAGTTGGCCGCTGTCCTGGGTTAGATCAAGCTCGCGATCTGAAAGCCACGGTAGGCGCTGTCAGACGGCGAGCTACATTCGCGACGTCCCTGGCAATCGCGGGGTTGTGCTTATGCGTGACCTGGGCCGCCGCCGAGCGCTACAGGTGGCTGACTTTGAGCCGGGGCTGAAGCTCTTGAAGCTCTTGGACGATCACGTCGCGGTGACACTCGGTGTGGTCGCGCTCGTAGCAGAGCAAGCAAGCCGGGTCGTCGCCAAGGCTTTCAGCGAGTTCGACCAGCGCCGAGCGTGAACCGTTGTTCAAGTGTTTGCGGTAGACGGCTGCGCCGCCCTCGACGTCTCCCGCCAGTAGCGCTCGCGGTTTGGCTTCGGGTTTCCGAGCGCCTTGACGTGGACGTATTCGATGCCAGACTCGCGCAGCGTGTCACCGAGTGCTGTCTTGGAGAACCCCCGGCGCCGCGACAACGGCAGCTCGCGGACGTCGATCAGCCGCTCGACGCCAGCTGCGTACAGTGTGCCGACCAGCTCGTCAAGCGAGCGACCCTCGTAGCCGACTGTGAAGAGCTTCGCGGACATGGTGGGAGCACTATTCGCCATCAGAATAGAGACGCCTCCTGCGGACGCGCCGGCCGCTTGGGATGCACGAGCCCGAGAATCAAGAACGAGCCGGATGTTTCAGCATGCTCCCGGTGATAAAGCGCGTGTCGTAGCTGTCGCCGCAGTACTCCTCGAAGAACTTCGCACGAATCTTTGCGTGGATGGTCTTCTCGTCGTCGCCTTTCTCACTCAGGGTCCGATACAGGGCTCCAAGCTCCCAATCGATGAGCGACATATCGTGCGTCGTGCACGCAGGGTCAGAGCAACGATATGAGAACTTCGCCTTGACGGGCAGCGGCTCCAAGGCCGCACGCGTGTCGTCGCCGGCCCGATCGCCAAACAGCGATGGTTGGTTGAGCAGAGCCCGCTGCGACTCCGCAAAGCCTTTCTCTGCGGGTCCGACCGTGAAGTCCATGACCTCGGCCGGCCGGAAGACGCCGAGCGTCTTACGTTCGGTCTTCTGACGACGCTGAATCTCGCACATCGACTCGTCCTCGATGGCATCGAAGAACGGCAGCCTTCGGCGCCATGTCCCGCCATCGGTCGATATCAGCTCCCCGACCTCGATCGAGTCGAGGACGGGCGAAAAGCTCTCAGGCCGCGAATCCTTGGTGCTCTTGCGCGCCTCCAGTTCGATCACCTCGTACTTCTTGAACCGGCTCGCGCGCTGGAGGCCGCGATAGTCCAGCGGAAAGAGCCTGACCCAGCTGTACGGCTCCTCCATCGAGATGCCCGCAACGCACACGGCCTCGGTCTGCGATACAGGATCGATAACCGGGTACGCCTTGACGACGGGGAGGAGCTTGAATCTCATGGCGTCGATCGTGGCAGCTAGATCGGATGCGAACACGCCTCGTGGACGCAACGCGAGCGAATCTGAGCCGACCTCAGCGCGCTGGCTCCTAGCGTCCGCCGTTCGACGCCGCCTCCACGATTGGCGGTCTGCGGGATGCAATTGGCGGGTCCATGAGTTCCCCGACGAACGTGAAGGTCATCCCGTCGAGTACGCGATCATGCTGCTCGTAGAGCGCGATGGGGAGTGGCATACCGTGCGGACGTTCGACAACGCCCACAACCCCGAGGAGCACCATGAGCACCGCTACGTTGGAGCCGAGAAGCAGGAGCCGATTGTCACGCAAGGTTCGGTGAACGATGCGATGCACGACGCCGAGGTCAAGCTGCTCGGCGGCTGGGGCGATATCGTTCGTAGCTGGGAGCGCACCCGATGAGCACCATTTCTGAGAAGACCAATGAGCTGTTCATGGCCTCGTCGCTCAGCGACGACGACCTCGGCTACCCCAGCGAGGTCTCATTCGTGCCCGGCGATCAGGAGTGGGCCGACGATGTCGTTTGGCGAAATCTCGTCGAGGGTCACCCGACGGTCCTCGTTGACGAGGAGACCGAGCTTCTGTTGATCCCGCTTCCCCGCCGCCCGATCGACCGGTTGCGTGGATGCGTCCGCGTGCGCGTCACCCACCGCCCCCACGGGCACATCGCCGCATACGCGACCTCCAGCACCCTTGGGCGTCACCCCGTGCGCGAGATGCGCGCGCTCGCACACGCGTAGGGCCGAAGGAGCAACAAAGGAGCAACAGCATGACCGTCACGATCGACGGGCTTGTGTTCGGACGCAACAACGTAAATAGGCCCCGGGTATTACCCCGGGGCGTGGTCGAGACAAGAGCCGTCTGCTTGCGCAGCGGTCCAACCTCGTGCCCTCCATGATAGACAGCCCCGGTCAGACCGCACGGGGGCACGGCGGCAGGCGCGCCACGCGGGCGGCCCGTCCAAAGGTTCCATTCAAGGTTCCGTTTTGAGCAAATCTCAGAGAACCTGAGATCACCCAAGCTCAGCAAACACGGGGGACATCACCCGACCTGAGCCCCCGGCGTGGTTCGAGCCCAGTATCGCCCATGCTGGACCATTGGTTCGAGTGGCCGGACATGTCCGGCCAGCATAAACTCGGCCGGGCTGGGTTGGTCGCCTAACCCGGCGGAATCCGGGCGACGAACAGCGTGAGGTCCGTCCAGTCTGCCTGCCGTGGGCGGGCGCTCAGCGCGGCGGCGATCGTCTCGAGGATCGCGCCGAACTCGCCGTGGTCGATGCGGACCACGATCGCGCAGCCCGCGTGCGCTCGTCCGGCCTCGGCCCAGCGGCGTGCGATCACGGGGAAGTCCTTGACGTCAAACGTGACGAAGATTCGCCCTTCCGCTGTGGCGATCGACAGCAGTTCCTCGTCGGTGAGACCGTCGAGCTCGCGCTCTTCGTCGGCGGCCCGAACGTCGTGACACTGGCTCGCGGAGCGGCGTCGCGACGCGCCGTGCCGAGATGTGAGCGTCGAGGAACAGCTTCACAGAGCGTTCGGCATCCGCTCAGACATCGACACGGCTTACGGAGATGAACGGGAATTCCTCTTCGAGTTGCTCGATCGGCCGCCGGTTATCCTCTATGGCCGCGTCAGATCTCCTCGGGAAACATCTCGTAGTAGTCGAGCGCCAACCGGATTTGACGTTCGTTGGCCGAGCCGCCCGCCGCCATCTGCTCGATCGAGCCGATGTCGCGATGGGCATCGACGATCTGCCAGACATCGAGCGCGGTTCCGATGACCCATGCGCGTCGCTCCCAGTCCGCACCCTTGAACGCGACCCCGGGGAACAGCCGCATCCGCAGCGCCTCCTCCGCGAGCGCCTCGACGATCGCCCCCCTGCTGCGACCTGTGCGCTTGGCCTCCCGCTCGACGAGCGCCTCCATTCGCTTGGACAGGCGCATGCTGAACGGGGCGGACTTCGTAGCCATCGTTCCTCGATTGTATCACGACAATTACGTCGTAATGTGCCCAGTCTGCCCGCACCGCGCTTGGCCTCGGGGACTGACCATTTGGCCCCGTGTTTACGGGGCTTTTTGCGTTCTTGGGCTTGTTGACCGAGGGAGCCCAAGGACTGTTTTCCCACATCTTTCCCACATGATGCCTCGTAAGCCTCGTCGACTTGCGCGGCATGCCCCGTAGCTGATGGGACGAAAACGGCGCGGAGGCCGCGCGCAGTCGGGCGGCTCCTCCTCGCTGAGCACAGTCACCATGTGACCCTTGGCCGAGGAGGGATACGCCGGGGGTTGGACTCGTCCGCGGATTCGGTGATCCTGTGTTCATGAATGACACCGTGGTGCTGTGCGCATAGCTCTACCCGCAGGAGAGACCGCCGTCATAGGTGGCGTGGTCGAGGTCTCCGATCCTCCGCAGGGTGCCCCGATCGTCGGCTTCGTCGGTGAGGGCACGACGCTGGCCGATCTCCTAATCGACACGGCGCCAATGGCTGCCGACGCAGGTCTCCAGGAGGGCCGACTAGTGGTCGCCAGTATTAGCGGTCGCGACGTTCTTTACCAGATCACTGAGGCGCTCATAGCGGGTCAGCGAGCCGACGCGGGTCCGCGCGACGTCGTACGAGTCACTGCCCTCAAGCTCGGCATCTGGAGTGAGCACCACACCGTATTCGAGAACGCGGCCTGATTCTGAACCCCAACCGGTTCGAGGTCTCGCGGATGGACGGGAAGCCCTTTAGCGGCAAAGCAAACTCGATGGCGCGCTTGACGATGGTCGACGTGACTCGGATAGTCGCCGAGAGTCTGCTCGCACTCGTGGACGACACATTCAGCGATACCGCGCGCGTCTGCCTAGTGCTTGAGGAGGCCCACAGCCTTGTCCCCGAGTGGAACTCCACCGTCAACGAGGCAGAGCGCTCGGCTGTCAACGGAACGGCTCGGGCGATCCTTCAGGGTCGCAAGTACGGCCTTGGCTGCCTCCTGATTACGCAGCGAACGGCGAACGTCACGAAGAGCATCCTGAATCAGTGCAACACCATCGTTGGGATGCGCATATATGACGCGACCGGCATGGGCTTCTTGGAGAACTACATTGGCTCGGCACACGCCCGACTGCTCGCCTCTCTGCCCGAGCGTCACGCTGTCGTCTTCGGACGAGCGTCTTCCTGCAACGCACCCATCATCTTGAGGCTTAACGATGCCGTGGCATTCGATTCGGGATTCTGGAGAGATCAGGTCGCCGAGATCCCTCCGACGAGTGCGCCTGCGGCCACGCCACCCGAGTCGCCCGAAGCGGATGACGATATCCCATTCTAGATCCGGAATCTGCGGGGAGCACGTGGATGCGCCGGGAACAAACAAACAATGCCAGGCTCCGCGGCGGCAACGTCCGCCGATAGTCGTAGCTTGTATCGCCCGTGGCAACCACTTCTGACATCTCAGTCTCACAAACAGCTCTCTCGGTCACGCAAGTTGCTCGCCGCATCAACGGGGCATTGCGGAATCTCGGCGACGGCTGGGTGGAAGGCGAGGTCCGCTCCATCAAGCTGCATATCTCTGGTCACGTCTACCTTGTCCTGGCCGATGAGGACTCCAACCTCGAGGCCTGCATTTGGAAAGGCCGCGTAGGCGGCTGTCAGCCGCTGCCCGAGCAAGGTGACCTCGTTCAGGCGCACTACGAGCGCGTCGACTTCTACACGCCGCGCGGGTCGACGAAGCTCATCATCGACGGCATCAAGCACACGGGTGAGGGAGAGCTGTTACGCCGGCGTGCCCAGACGCTCGCTCGCCTCCAGGACGACGGGCTTTGTGATGCGGGTCGACGCAAGCCGGTGAGAGCGTTCCCGCGTCGTGTCGGAGTCGTCGCTGCCCAAGGCTCCGATGCCATGGTCGATGTCATTCGACACTTGCGCGAACGTTTCCCTGCGCAGGACATCGTCGTCTGCCCTGCTTCGGTCCAGGGGGTGGAAGCAGTGGGCTCAGTCATCGACGCGCTCGCTCGCTTGCAGGCGGTCCGCGGTGTCGACGTGATCATTCTCGCGCGCGGCGGAGGCTCGGTTGCTGACCTTGTCGCCTTCGACGACGAGCGCCTATGCCGCGCGGTCTTCGCGTGCGAGGTCCCTATCATCACCAGCATCGGTCATACCAAGGACCGTCCTAACTGCGACCACGTCGCGGCCGCTTTCGCGCCCGTACCCGCCAAGGCCGCTGAGCGCGCTATCCGCTATTCAGCTGAGGAGCTGCTCGATGAGCTCGCACGCCACTCCGACACTCTCGCATCTATCTCAGCGAGCGTGCGTCACCGCGGCGAGCGGGTTTCGGAGCTATGGCAGCAGGCGCGCCCCCACCAGCGCATCACCGAGCTCGCGACCGCTGTCGATAGGACGGGTGACCTCTTGGCCTCACGCACCGAGAGCTCATACCGCAGGCGCGAGATGGCTCTTTCAGAGGCTTCTCGTCTCCTCGTCGCCGTCGCGCTAAAGCTGCCACGCCCGGTCTCTCTCAACGACCTACATGTGAAGCTGCACAAGGCGGCGGTTGCGTTCATTGCCGGCCATCGCGACGTTATCGACGCTTCCAGCGTATCCCTCAACGGCGCAGCACGGCGCATCCCGGGGCCTGTAGCACTCGATGCCTTTGCGGTGCATGTCCATAATGCCGGCACGCGCATCCGCGAGAAGCGTCGTGATTATGGGCGCGCGCTTCAGCGATTTGCCGGCGATGCTGATCGTGACCTGACCCGCCGTCTCGTTGCCGAGCAAAGGGTCATCGCAGCCGAGGTCAACCAGCTGCGACCAGCAGCCGACCGGGTGCTCGCGCGAGCGCATGATCGCGTCTCCCATTTTGGCGCCCTCGTTGACGCGAAGGACTTTCGCCGTCGCGGCTGGGTGCTCGCTTCAGAGCACGGTCGCGCGGTTCAGACGGTCGCTGACCTGAGGGTTGGAACGACCCTCGAACTGCGGTTCGCGGACGGGGAGGCAGCCGCAACCGTAGACGACATCAAGCCTCATCAACAAGGAGAAGGCTCATGAGGGAGAACAGCACTACCGAGCGCGAGAACATCACCTTCGAGACGGGTTACGGTGAGCTCAAGGACATCGTCGCGCGCCTGAACGCTGAGGACATCTCCGTGCACGAGATGTTCGAAGGCTTCCGCAGGGGGAAGGGACTGGAGCAGGCCCTGCGTAGCTACCTCACCGAACGCGAGGGAGAGCTCACCGAGATTGAGCAGGGCAAGAACCTGCCCGAGTTCAACATCGTGGCTCCCTCGGCAGACACCGCCGGGTCGATTGGCCGCAGCGACGTCCCCAACGAAGGTGACTTCGAGCCCGTGCCGGTGGCGCCGACGAGTGCCGGCTCAGGAGACGACGACATACCGTTCTGACAGAGTCAGCCCTATCCGCCGGGAGAGAAGCGACGCCGAACGGTCGCCGAGGCTTCCCAACGGGCGAGACGACCTTGCACAAGCGATTGGTATCCAGCAATCAACCCGGCCCACCGTAGTCGACTTCGCCGCATACGCGACCTCCAGCACCCTGGGGCGTCACCCCGTGCGCGAGATGCGCGCGCTCGCACACGCGTAGGGCACGCGAGGCCGAAGGAGCAACGGCATGACCGTCACGATCAGGCGCGGCACCCGGCGGCCCGTCCCGAGGTTCCATTCAAGGTTCCATTCTGAGCAAATCTCAGCGAACCTGAGATCACCCAAGCTCAGCAAACACGGGGGACATCACCCGACCTGAGCCCCCCGGCGTGGTTCGAGCTCAGTATCGCCCACTACCGGAAAGTGCTGAGTTGCAGGGTATTTCTGACCTTCCTGCGTGAGAACGAGGCAAGCGACCCGCACGGGCCGACCACTGCTGCGCCGGCCTCCTGTGCACTGGCTCTCCCGCAGCCCGGCGAGTCGCTAGCGCCTGACGATGTTGTGGATCTCCACCACCTCCGGCTGGCCGGGCTCGATCCCGACTTCGGCCAGCACCGGCATCAGGCGCTGCCCGAACGCCTCGAGCTGCTCGCGCGAGTCCCAGATCTCGCTGACCCGGAGGTTGGGGTCCGAGCCGAAGCAGACGTGGTAGTCGAGCCCGTCGGCGGGCCAGTCGCCGGCCTGTTCGAGCTTCCGTATGGACTCGTCGTATTGCTGGGCGGTCAATGACGCGGGGGCGAAGCGGATGAGAATGCTCACGGCGATCCCTCCTGGTTTGGGTGATCCTGACTGTACCCACTCTTCCCGAAGCGAAGGCTTCCAAAACCGCTCAGCCCGCGAGGGCCTGGGCGAGGTGGGTGACGTCCGGTTCGACCAGCCTCGGCAGCGTCACCGGGACCCTGCCGTCACGGTCGAGGAAGCCCTTCGCTTCGATCAGCGTGATGCCGGTCACCTCGCCGTCCTGGTCGAGGTACACGAGATGACCCTCGGGGGTGTCGAAGATGTCCGCCGCCGTCCCGCGCGTGCCGCGCAGGCGCAGACAGAGGACATCGCAGTCGCTGTCGTAGCGAACGTCGTCGAACTCATATGACCCGACGTTGACTCTCATCGCCCTAACCGCAGCGCGACCGCCGGATCTCGCTTGTCTGCCACTGCCCGGGGATGGGTCGAGGATGACCCTCGAAGTCGCTCCAGCCGCGCGCGTCGTAGCCGTCCGGCGAGTCGCCGCGCTTTGAACACGAGCAGGCTCGGCGCCATCAGCCCCCCGATCGTCGCGCTGACGTTGCCGGCGATCGGGGCCGCGCCGGGCGCCGCGGCCCCGGGCTCGGACAGGTAGTTGGCGGCCATCGCCGCGAGCACGATCGTGTGCCGGCGGTCGCGGTCTGGGAGCGCGCGGGCGGCGCCCGCTGCCCGCTCGGCGAGCGCCCGCATGCGCTCGGCGGCCTGCTCGGTCGTGGCGTAGTAGTCGATCAGGTTGCGTTGGCCGCACGCGGCGTCCTCTCCGCTGTCGACGAGGTGGTCGAGCAGCGAGTGCAGCGCGCCGATCCAGGGGAAGTACGCGTCCTCGATCGCCCGCACCTCGCGCGGGTCCACAACGGGAGCGGTCGCGGCGGCGATCAGCGCGTAGACGCCGAGCGAGGAGCCTCCGGCGGCCGCCGCCTCCCACCAGCGCAGATCCGTCCCCGGGGGAGTCTCCGCGCGCGCCCAGCCCGCGAACGCCTCGTGATCGCCCTGGCCTGTGGCGAGGTTCAGGCTCTGGAACTCGACGATCCGCTCGGTCGCCGTCCGCGTCGCCGGCGCCACGGCGCTGTAGGAGGGCAGCGTCGCGAGCGCCGTGCGGCAGGCGTGAACCAGCTCTGAGAGGTAGCCGCCGTCCTCGCGTCGGGGATAGCGCGCGTAGTAGTCGGAGGACTCGGTTCCCAGGGCGGGATCGAGTGAATCGAGCAGCGCCTGGTGGAGTGCTCGCGCGCCCGTGACCGGGTCGGCGTACGGTTGCTCGGCGAGCACATCGAGGTAGTTGTAGGCCGCCTGAAACGCGATCAGCGCGCGCACCACAGCGGCACGGTCCGAGCGCGGCACGAAGGCGGCGAACGCCGCCGCGCCCTCGAGGTTGCCGGATCCGGCTCGCGCGGGACGTCCGGGTCAGTATCTCAGCGAGAACTCCGGTCGTTCGAAGTTGATGCCGAAGGTCGCGAAGAAATCGGCTTGACCCCACAGCGGATCGGCGTCCTCCATGAAGAGCACGTGGAGGGCGAACACGGGTCCCCAGGGGAGCAGCTCATCGGAAGGGGAGCGCCGCCGCAGGACTTGGGCACGTATCGGTGTGTCTGTGGACCAGCAGTGGACCTTGCGGCGGTCGGCGATGACCGCGTCTGGGGCTTTGCGCAGGTCCGCGGGTGTGAGTCCAAGTTGTTTCGCGTTTTTCATCGAGAGCACCGTGGTGGATGCGCCGGAGTCGACGGTGCCCGTGAGATTGAGTCCCTCGGCCGGGAGGGGTGCGGCGTGTGGGCCGCCCTGCGCCTGGATGCGCACGTCCAGCGACGGCACGTCATCGGAGTCGTACTGGAACCTGCGCTGCGCCATCGGAGCGCCTGCCTAGCGGGCGAAGTTGCGCGTCTCGGGAACGTGGAAGAGCACGACCCCCAAACGCTGGTCGCCGAGCGCCTCGAGCAGTTCCTCCTGGGTGTCCCTGATCATGTCGAGCCCGGCGCCGCGAAACGCGACCCACTTGCCACGGTGCTCAAACGCCTCGGATGGGATCGCGGGAGGCGAGAGCTCGTTGTCGGGCCCCTGGTCGGGGCCGACGTAACCGAGGGGCACGGAGAAGAGATCGTCCATAGCGGAAGTGTAGCGCCGGGCATTCGCGTCTTTCAAGACACGGCGCGCCAGGCGGCGGCCCCGGTCGACCCGAGCGATGAGCGTGCGAATCAGCATGCGGCAAGCCTAGCCGAACACACGTTCGCTTTCAAGGGCGTGCGCAAAATCGGCACACAGTTGGCACACTTCGGTCACAAATTCCAAATATCCGACGACCACGCCGACGCCGATATCGGCCCGGCGGGCGAGACCCCACCGGCGCCGGCAGTTCCCACAGGGCCGGCGCCCTCAATCGTTCAGGGACGACCGACAGCGGCCAAAACGTTTACGCGGAATAACAACCTCGGTGTCAAACCACGTAGGCGCCCGGCAAGCGGGAACGCGAGAGTGACCACCCAGCCGAGTGGCGTAGCTGGATCTGACTCAGCCTCCTCATCTTCAAACCCCCCTTCCCCCGCACCACCCAAGAACAAAAGAAAGGCAACCCCATGACCACCGAGCCCATCCCAATCCGCACCCGCACCCCCACGGGCCTCCTTGGCATGCTCGATGGCTTTCTTGGGAGCACTGGGACAGGTATGTCAAAAATCAGTTTCAGCCAAGCAGGTCAGGTTCGTTCTTTCATAGCGCTGTGTGCGCTCGCCGCCCTCTTTGCGCTCTCCACCGCCGCCCCCGCTCAGGCCGAACCTCCCAAGCTCGTCTCCTACGGACAGTTCAACGCGTCTGAGCCGGCCGCGGTCGGCGTCGCTGTGGAAGGCTCTGGAGACCTGTTCGTGTCGGGTTTCGTGAGCTTCTCGGGTTCTTCCGCCTTTCTCCCCGAGTCGGTGGTCAAGTTCGATCCTTCTGGCAGGTTGCTCTCGCCGCCGTCCCCGTTTGGGTCTGGGTACTACTCGGGTGTTGCGGTGAACCCGACGAACGGCGACGTGTACGTGCTCGGCCAAGAAGGCTTTTCCCCGCCGGCGAAGATCTTCGTCTACGACCCCAACACGGGCGCGCTCGTGTCGTCGTTTGAAGTGCCGGCGTCAGGCAATTTCTTCGGCGCCTTGACAGACGTACAGATTGCAGCCGACTCGGCCGGCAACGTGTACGTGCCGGTGGTGCCGGAAAACCAGGTGCTCGAGTACAGCGCGAGTGGCACGTTGCTGAAGACGTTCACGGGCTCCGGGGCCGGCGCGCTGAAGGAACCGACCGCAGTCGAGGTCGACTCCTCCGGCAACCTCTGGGTGGCCGGCAACAACAGGATCGTGGAGCTCGATTCCAGTGGCGCCCCTGTGGAAGTGAACGGCAAGCCCGTGGAAATCGAAAGCGAAGGCGTGTGGTCCGTGGCACTCGACGGGCATGGGGACGTGTTCGCGGTCGTCGACAACAGCGCGGACCCGTGCGGCGCAAAGAAGTCGCCCTGCCTCCATCTCATCGAGTACAGCTTGGAAGGCAGGCAGCTCGCCGATGTGGGGGCCGGCGAGTTCGGCGAAGCATCTGGTGGCAACGAGGGCCGCTTCTTCAGCATGGTCACGGTGAATGAAGCGAGCGGGCGTGTATACGTGACCGACGGTCTGCGAGAAACCGTCTGGATGTTCGGGCCTCCCCTCGCGCCTGTCGTCAACAGGGAGCTCACCGCCGAAGTCGGTGCCTCCGAAGCGAAGCTCGGCGCGCTGGTGAGCCCCGGCGGCATCCAGACGAGCTGCCCGTGACCGCGGAATCGTCGTTCAAAATCGAACACGGCCCCGGCGGCGGCCCGTGCCCCGGTGCGACCCTGCCGTTCAACCCGACTGTGAACGCGGGTGCGACCAACATCCAGGCGGGCGCGTTCTCGCCGTTGACGGTGACGATGAACCGTAAAGACGGCGAACAGAACCTGAAGTCGATTGAAGCGAAACTGCCGCCGGGCCTCTCGGGTGTGCTGACGGGTGTCGAACTGTGCCCCGAACCGCGCGCCAACGAAGGGCTGTGCGGGGAAAACAGCAAGATCGGCGAAGCGACGATCAGCGTCGGTGTCGGCAACCAGCCGTTCACGGTCACCGGCGGGAAGTTCTATCTCACCGGCCCCTACAGCAAAGCCAACGGCGCGAGCCTGACCGCGACCGTGAGCGAGCCCGCGGGCTCGATGGGTACCCAGGCGAACCTCACAAAGGTCAAAGTCGAATTGCCGAAGCAGCTCCCGTCGCGGTTGACGACCCTGCAGAAGGCTTGCACGAACGCGCAGTTCGAAGCGAACCCCGCGAACTGCCCACCGGAATCGAAGATCGGCTACGCGGTCGTCCACACCCCGCTGCTGCCGGTCCCCTTGGAAGGCCCCGCAATTTT
>CAWEFQ010000012.1:0-125054 GCA_963808385.1 uncultured Solirubrobacterales bacterium
TCGCAGATACTGCTCGGAGACAAGATCGCCTCGGAAACAGAGATCAAGGTGTCCAGCAACGAATAAGACCCTCGTCAGCTAGCCGCTTGCACGGCAGAGCCCAGGGGCTCTTTCGCTGGTGAGGGTCCAACAGAAGTGTAGAGCACCCCGACAGATGTGCAAGACACCACATAGACACCGCTGGCATCCAAACAGACCCACCCAAGGGCGCGCGAGCTGTAGATCGCGCGGATCGCGATCATGCGCCACACACACCTCGGTCTCTCCCAGCAGCAGGTCGCCGAGCGCATGGACACAACCACCTCCGTCATCTCACGGATCGAGAGCGGCCAGCACCGCACCGGCACCGAAACGCTGCGACGCCTCGCCGGGGGGCTCGACGGCCACGCCGTGCTGGGGTTCGAGTTCGCCACCGACGGCGAGCCCGACCGCGAGCTGGTGGCGCTGTAAGGGCTCTCCCGCGGAGGGACAGCCAAAGGGTCCGCGCAGCTCGCCCTTCTGCTGAGCAGCTCGCTCGCAACCGCGCGGAAGCGCCAGCGCGTCGCGGCTCAGGCGGTGCTGCGTTCGTTGACGTAGCAAGCGTCGGTGGCGTGACCGCTAGCCTGCTACTCACGCGGCAAAGCGAGAGTCGCAGCGAGGCGACCGGTCCACCACATGCACGTACGGTCCATAGCCACCGTCCTGGGCGGGAGTGCGCGGGTTGCCCACCGAGACGCTCGCCGGGGCAGCCCCGGAGCGTGCCTTCAAGTCAAGAGCCCGCCTCCGGCGTGTCTCCCTCGATTACGACGCCGGACGACTTGAGCGCTCTCAAAGCAGGCACGTACGAAGGGCCACTCCAGGTCGTCGTTAGAAGATTTTGCAGTAACCCCGTGCGAAGCAAGTCTTGTGCCGGCTCCGGATCAACCAGCTTGGCGCGGTTCTTTTCCACCGCGTCTCGAAGCTTTTCCGCCATCTCATCGTGATTTGAGAAGAACCGCACATTTCTTATGGATGTCAAAATGCACCTTGGTTTTGACGCCCGGACTCATTACGCTCTCCTTGCTGGCGATAGGGATCACTGGTCGTCCAAGGGCCTCGGCATATCCGACCTCGAAGTAGCACGATGGCCGCTCATCGGTGAGATCCGCGACAACAAACCTCGCGCGCCGAATCTCTTCCTTGATGCGATCGACCAAGCCGCTGAGCGCCTGCTCCTTATCGATCCTTATCGCCACGCAGGCGAACTCTTGTAGCACACTCTCAATCCGAGCAAACCGCTCGTTGTACTCGCGATAAACGGTCTGATCGCTCTGAGTGCCGTAACGGTCACCCTGGATCGGCATCACTACAAAGGCTCGCGTCCGTGGCTGCGGCACTCGCTCGCGAATCTGCTTCTCAAACCGCTTGAAGACGTTGCGTTTGTTCTTGAGAAAGTCTGCAGCGCTGCCGTGCGCCCTCTTATCGTAACGCTCCTTGGTCTCGTATACACGAAGCTCAAGAGCTTGCCGCGTCTGGTTCTTGTTGCCCCACCTTGTCGTGATCGTCTGGTCACGAAGAAACTCCGCTACAACCGTAAGCACATCATCTTCATCGCGGTTGAAGATGCTCTTCTGCTCACCGTTTGGAAGCTGTGCGACAAGTTGAAATGGCATCGGGCCAACAGACTAGCATCTTGACTGCTCATCAGGCCACGCACTCGACGCGGTTTGCCAGCAGGGGAGTCGAGGGACATTCCTCAACTCTCGTTCACGCGAGCGCACCCTCCCTCGGCGGTGGCATGCTGGCCCTCTTTGGTTACAGCGACCGCTAGTTTCGGGCTGGCAGTGCCCATTTTTTTGCCCGTGCACGGTGCTGCTTTCGCGCGACAGCGAGCGTCCGAGCAAGGGCCGCGCTCACGGCATTTCAGTATCAACACACTCCCGCTTTTGCGCGAGGGCATCCGTACACGCCAACGGCGACACGGGAAACGGCGAACTGACCCGCCGCACCCCCAACCGCGCTGCACGCGGCCGGGGACCCCTAAGTGCGGCGCGCCCGCCTTTCAGGTCCGGTAAATAAAGGGTACCACGAAGGTCAACCCACAAGGGGTCGGCGGCTGCGCCGCCTTGACCTCCATGGTTCCCGGCCCTGGTCCGGACCCCATAGGGCGGGCGAGATGATGTGAAACACGATCACGCCACGCGGCGGGCCTCGCAAGCTCATGAACAGAAACGCGCCAAGTTTGGGTGAAAACCTTGGATTCCCCCGCATCAGATGGTAAAATGTGAGGCCAACAGATAACAATTGACCCCCGCACTGGTGGAACAGTCGGGGGTCTGGCACGAGAGGATGAATCTCCCATGCAAGATTACTTTATTACTGATCACGGGCAGATGTCGGGCGGGGCGATGGTGACGGTCCCCGCGGGCATTGTGGACTGGGTACGCCGCGCCGCATACGCAGAGATCGGCTCAGCCGCCGAAGCGCTCGACACGGCCGCGTTCTCGACCGACCGCGAAGCGCACCCCGAGTGGTTCTGCGGACCCGTCGAGAGCCTGCGGGAAGTCTATGCGCTGCTGGAAGCGATCGGATGGGCCAAGACCGATCCCCCGCTCGGAGTGCAGATCGACCTGAGCCCGGACGGCTGGGCACTGATGCGCGTGCTCTCAAGCGCGCTGGAGTTCGCCGACGAGGACATCAGCCAGACGGCATGCAGCATCGTCGAGCACGCCGCGCAGCACGGCCCCGTGGCCGAGCCCGATGCGGAGGTCGAGCGTGTCGGCGCGCTCTGGGACCTCAAGGCGTCGGTGTCAGGCGCGCATTGACGCCCTCGCGGTCAGGGAGGAGGCGGGGGCCGTACTGGACCTTGCGGCCTGAACAGTCGCACGCCACAGGAGCACGAACGGGACCGGCGCCCGGCATGACCCGATGGGCGCCATCCCGTCGCGCCTTCTCTACGGCACTGAGAGGCCCGCTGACGGATACAGCCCGCGCGGCCATAGGATCGAAGGTCATGCCAGACGATCCCCTCCTGGACCGCCTACGCGCTTCCACACCGCGAGGCTTAGGAGCCGCCGTGCGGATCAAAACCACCGGCACCGCCTACGGATACGTGGACATCGACGCCGCGGACCGACCCGGCGCGATCGCCGTCCTGCGCCAGCTCGGGTTCCGCGACGCCCCGCGCGTGAGCGGATTCAACCCCTCCGGGCGCCACCTGCGCCAGGACGCTACGGGCCGGCGCTAACCAGCGCCGGCGGGCGAGCAGCCCCGGACGCACGGTAGACCCGCCGCACCTGCTCGTACAGATCGGCCGGCAACGCCCGCTCGGCCTCCGCCAAGAACTTGCCCGCAGACAACCCCGCCGGCTCGCTCTGCTCGAAGAACAGCTCGACCTCCTCCCGCACATGCTCCGCATGCTCAGGGGCGCGCTCACGGGTACGAGCGATGAGATCGGCCGCCACCTCGCCCAGCGAACGCTTGCGATAGACGGCGGCCAGGCGCATCACCTCCCCCGCGGAAACCCGCTTGTCGCGCTCACCCATCCGCTCGCACTGAAGGTCATCCCGACGCGACAGCGTCGACGCGCTCACGCCGAGCAGACGCGCAGCCTCCGACAGCGTCGGATAGGCGAGCAGCGAGATGTCGAGCGTCTGAGTCATGGGATCGCCTCACTCAGCACTCTACACCATCAGCGCATGAAACGCAACATACGCAATGGACGGAACATACCACCCAGGCCGAGGTCGCCGGACGCCTCGGCGCGAAACGTTGGGTTGAGACATGCCCGGCCGGGAGGGGGCGAGCTGAACCCTCCCCCGCGCAGAGCCCGCTCTGCGTAACGCCCTGGAGAACCTGCTTTGACAGCCCCCATCCCGTTAAGGTTGAGAAAAAAGCAAGTAATCTTCAACATGCTCTGGTAGACTCGGACTCATGAATACGGCTGTACAGCGAGAGAGATTGATCGAGAGCCTCCTACAACTGCGCCTCGCCGAGCGGACGTTCCCAGGGAGCGCGGAGATCGCGGCGGTGCGCGCCGATCTAGAGGAGATGATCGGCCCTACGGTCACCCGCGCGAGCACTGCCCGGCTGCTCGGTGTGAGCCAAACAGCGCTGGAACGCTGGATCGCCTCGGGAGACGTTCCGATCCTCATCACACCGTCGGGACGCCGCGAGACCCCCCTACGCGCGCTCATAGAGCTGATCGAGGCCGTGCGCGAACGCCGCACTACATACCCCACAGACCGTCACCCGCTTGCGGCGGTGCTGCACACCCGCCGTGCCGAAGCGGAGCGCCTGAACACATCCAAGCTGATCAACGCGATCGACCGCAATACCAACCATCGCAACGCCGTCAGCCAACGCAATGGCGCAAGCGAGGACGGTCACTACGCCGCCGCCCAGCGCGCCCTGGCCTACCACCGCGCCGTGGCCCAGTGTTTGGACGCACAGACCGTTCGCGACGCTCGCAGCCGGCTGCAGCGATGGCGTTCCCAGGAGCGGATCGACCCGTTCTACGCCCGTGCATGGGAGGAGATCCTCGCCATGACACCCGCCCAGATCGCGCAGGCGATCGGCGCCGACACATCCCGCATGCGCGACCTGCGCCAAAGCTCGCCCTTCGCCGGCGCCCTCAGCGAGCCCGCCCGTCGGCGAGTACTCGCCACGGTCCACCAGACGAGCGCATGAAGCGAGACCAACTCGAACACGTCATCAGAGCATCCGCCGCCGTAGCCGGCGAGGACGAGATCGTGGTGGTCGGCAGCCAAGCGATCCTCGGCCAGTTCCCCCACGCGCCATCCACGCTGCTGTTCTCCCAGGAGGCCGACGTCTATCCACGCACACGACCCGAGCGAGCAATCGAGATCGATGGCGCACTGGGCGACGGTTCACAGTTCCACGAGACCTTCGGCTACTACGCACACGGAGTAGGACCCGAGACGGCCAAGGCTCCCACAGGATGGCAGGAGCGACTCATCCCAGTGAACATCAAACCACTGGTGGGCCCCCACACCGAGGTCACCGGCTGGTGCATGGAGGCACACGACCTCGTGCTCTCAAAGCTCGTCGCCGGCAGAGACCGCGACTTGGAATTCGCCGAGCAAGCCATACGCCACGACATCGTGCAACCAGAGGAGCTGCGACACCGCGTGTCCAGCATCCCGATCGACGACCAGCACCAACAACACGTGCGATCCCTACTGGACAGCGCCATCGCTGCAGCAGAGAGAACCTCTCCATGACTTCAGCCTCATGGACAGACGATTACGAGCGAGGTACGTCGAGTCGCTGCGCGGCGCCCTCAGCTCCGAATCCCGCACTCAGGTTGAGCGAGAAAGGACGGCCTAGACATGCCGACCGACATGCGACGACTGCGGGAGCCCCTCCTCCCACGCGGTTACGACACCTGTCCGTGGCAACAGTTTGGCAACAGTCACATCGTCCAATGCGTCCAGCGTGTCCAGAAAACCTGACGATCTGGACGTTCTGGACACCCCTGGACGCACCTACGCGGGGGCTGCTTGGTTCAGGTCCGTGTGGAGGTAACTCTGTGGAGGTTCGAGTCCTCTCATCCGCATCGCACGAAAGCCACGCAAATGCGTAGTTTCCGCCTCGACAAGCTGGACGTGGAGCACGTCCACGGATGGATGGAGGCGCAGGCCGAGGCTGTCGAAGCAGAAGAGATCGCGGCCAAGACCGGCAACAACGCCCTCGGAACGCCCAGTGACCGGCTCGCGCTCAATTTGAGTGGCGCTCAAAAGTCGTCTGTCTCAACGGGCGGTCAAGGATGCAGCACCATCGTTCCCCCCGTTCTCGCCGCAACGGCTCAGGTCGATGCCCAAGCCACGGTGCGCCGTCTCTGCCGGCCACCGTGCTCGCGCTGGCGCCGATGCGCGGCATCGACGATCTCGCAGACTTCCGACGGGCGCTTGACCACGTGCAGCACCGCGAGATCCTCAGCGTCGATATGCCGCTCGGCGAGCGCGCGGGCGTGCAGCCAGTCCAGCAGTCCGTCCCACTCGCCGTCGCCCAGCAGGACCACCGGGAAGTGGCGGATAGTCGCCGTCTGGATCAGCGTCAGGGCCTCGAACAGCTCGTCCAGCGTCCCGTAGCCGCCCGGCGCGATGACGAAGGCGCTGGCGTAGCGGACGAACATCACCTTGCGGGCGAAGAAGTGGCGGAAGCGAAGCCCGATGTCCAGATAGGGGTTCAACGCCTGCTCGCGCGGGAGTTCTATGTTGCAGCCGATCGACAGCGCACCGGCATCGCGCGCGCCGAGGTTGGCAGCCTCCATCAGCCCGGGGCCGCCTCCGGTGATGATCGCGTAGCCGGCCCGGCCCAGGCATGCGCCCACCTCTCGGACCAGCGCGTAGTCGGGGTGCTCGCGCGATGTGCGCGCCGAGCCGAAAATAGTCACGGCCCGTCCGACTCGGGCCAACGAGTCAAAGCCGCGCGCGAACTCATCGGCGATGTCGCGGACTCGCTCGGCGTCGGCCGCCCGCACTCCCTGGGGCTCGTCGCCGAGCCACATCAGCAGCTCCTCGTCGAAGGTCAGCTCGTGCCCGGCGGCGCTCTCGGTCTCGCGTGTCACGCACCCAAGCGTAGAGTCTGCTGCGCGCTGACGGACGGAAGTCCGCCGTCACCAGCCTCGGCGGTCATGCACAGGGAGAGTCGCATGCCGTTTCGGAGCGGACTTCCATCAAGACCCCAGAGGTCAGACCGGGGCGCCACCTCATTCCACGGCCGACGCGGGCCATGTCACGCCGTGCGGCGACGCAGGGTCAGCGCGCCCAATGCAAGCGCTACGAGCGTCGAGCCGAGAATGACGATGACGTCCACCGTCATCTCACTGCCCAGCGGGCGTGGGCTGGTCGCCCGCGCCAGGGCGTCGTAGGCGTAGGTGAGCGGCAGCGCTCGGGATACCGAATACAGCGGCGCGGCCATCTCGCTGCGGGCGATGAACAGCCCGCACAGCAACAGCTGGGGGTAGATGATCGCCGGCATGAACTGCACCGCCTGGAACTCGGTCCGCGCGAACGCGCTCACGAACAGGCCAAGCGCCATGCCGAGCACCGCGTTGCCGACCGCGAGCAGCCCGAGCAGCCACGCGCCGTGCGGGGCATTCAGCCCCAGCGCGACGAACCCGACGAAGCACACCACCACCGCCTGCACCGCCGCGAGCAGGCCGAACGCGATCCCGTACCCCGCCAGCAGGTCCCCCTTGGCGATCGGCAGCGACATCAGCCGCTCCAGCGTGCCGTTGGTGCGCTCGCGCAGCATCGCGATCGAGGTGATGAGGAACATGATGATGAACGGGAACAGCCCGCACATCGGCGCCCCGATCGCCTGGAACGTGCGGGGCCGGCCTTCGTAGACGAAGTGCATCAGCGTCAGCAGCGCCACCGGGACCGCGAGCAGCAGCGCCAGCGTGCGCGGGTCGCGGCGGATCTGCCACAACACGCGCCTGGCCGTGGCCAACGTGACCCGGGCGCTCATGGGGTTGCGGCCCGCTCGTTCATGAAGCGCCGCTCACGCCGCCGCCGTCGCCTGCTCGATGACCGCGAGGAACGCCCGGCCGAGATCGTGCTCGCCGG
Organism: uncultured Solirubrobacterales bacterium; assembly: GCA_963808385.1. Taxonomy (GTDB): domain Bacteria; phylum Actinomycetota; class Thermoleophilia; order Solirubrobacterales; family Solirubrobacteraceae; genus Palsa-744. The sequence continues at coordinate 7,554 of CAWEFQ010000012.1, forward strand.
TCTGCGCCCGCAGCCGCTCGGGAGTCGTCTGCTCCAGCATCTCCCCCTCTCGCATCAGCAGCAGCTCGTCGCACTCGCTCGCCTCGTCCATCACGTGGCTCGATATGAGCAGCGTGCTCCCAGCGGCCGCCAGCTCGTGGAACGTGCCCCACAATTCCGCCCGCAGGACCGGATCCAGGCCGACGGTCGGCTCGTCGAGCACCAGCAGCTCGGGGTCGCCCAGCAGCGCCGTCGCGAGCGACACGCGCGAGCACTCGCCGCCGGAGAGCGACCCGACGACCTGGTGCTCGTGCCCCCCCAGGCGTACCGTTTTGATGACCTGGGAGATGCGCTCGCGGCCCACGCCGACGACGGCGGCGAAGTAGCGCAGGTTCTCCTCGACGCTCAGATCGCCGTAGACCGACGGAGCTTGAGTCACGTAGCCCACGCGCCTGCGCAGCGCAGGGGAGCCCGCGTCGTCTCCGAGCACCGTCACCTGGCCGCCCGAGACGACCTGGACGCCAACGATCGCGCGCATGAGCGTCGACTTGCCGCACCCGCTCGGACCCAGCAGGCCGGTGACCGACTCGCCAGCCACTTGCAGCGAGATGCCATCGAGCACCGGCCGGCGCCCACGCACGACATGCAGATCCTCGATTTCGACCGCAGCGCCGTCCACGTGGTCGCACAAGTTATCGTCGAGCAGGGCCCGGCAACCTCCCGGCCAGCGCCGCACTGAGCGCGACCGGCGCCGACGTGCCCAGCACCTGACCGCTCACACCGAGCGCCTGCACGGCGACATACGCGCCTGAGCGAGGACTGGAGATCGCCGTTTCAAAGCCGGTGCGCGACCCCTGGGCGACCGGCGCGAAGCTCGTCGCGGTCGCACCCTCGAGCACCCGCCACGCAGCCACCTGGGTGGCCCCGTTCCAACTCGCATACACCTCAAGTGCTCCATGTGTCTTGCCAGGACCGACCGCGAGGGTCGGCAATTCTTCGGGTTGACCCTCCCAGGCGAGCTTGAACACCGTGTAGGACTGGTAGGCGGCGGGCAGGTGGGCGTCGAGCAGAACCTTGCCTTCGGGGGCGAGTTCCGAGAAGAACGGCTCCTGCCCCCAGCCGACAAACCAGTCGCCCCCGGCGAGCGGCTGAAAATCTCCCTGGCTGCCCGCCAGCAGCGGGGTCGGGTGCACGAAGCTCGAGACGAGCGTGACCGTCATAGTCTGCCTGTCGAGCGCGACCACGATCACGCGCGACTGCGAGTGCACCGGCGGCGTGCCGCCGTTGTCGAAGAACGAGATCATGCCGTCGGGCTCTTCGCGGGCGTCGTGCTGCCAGGCGGGGCCCGCCCCCGGGCCCATCGCAAAGCTCGAGCGCTTGCCGCCCAGACGCCAGGCGATCTGGCCGGTGCGGGCGTGCACGTCGTAGGCGGCCCACGTGTTGCGCGAGTCCACGAGCATTTTTTCGCCGTGTTCGGACACCGCGTTGATGTGAAAGTAATCCCACGGCGATAGGAGCGTGCCGCCGTGACCCACCGGCTGGTAGGAGTCGCCGAGCGCTACATGGTCGAGCGCGTGCCACTCGTACCGGACGAGCCCCGTGCGCAGGTCGATCTCCTGGAACAGCGTGTCGGCGACGGCGCCGTCGGCCGGGCCCCCGTAGGCGCTGAGGTTGCAGCGGATCGCGTCGTACACGGTGAACAGCGCCGTGCCCGCCGGCGTGATTTCGAACGCGTGCAGGTCGGGCTGGTAGCCGTTGCCCGCGCGCACGATCGCGACATCCTGGTATGAGCTGCTTGCGATCACGACCCCGGCGTCGCGCCGGCCGCCTGAGATGAGCGGGTCCTGCCACCATGTCAGCACCGGCCGGCCCTCGTATTCCTGCACCCGCAGGTCCGCCGCCCGCTCTCCGGTGGGGATCGGCTTGAACCAGAGCAGATCGCCAGCGCCGTCGAGGATCATCGGCCCGTACTGGCCCGGTCCGGCGTAGGGCGCCAGGAGGATGTCGCCGGGCGCGTGCGCTGAGCCCGGCGAGTCGGAGCTGATCGTGACGGCCGGCGGCTGCAGGTCCGGGCGCGAGAGGAAATGCTGCACTTCGCTCGGCTTCGCCGGCGGGGGCGGAGGCGGCGGCGTCTCCAGCGAGCGGCTGACGGAATCGACCTCGGCGACGGTGAATCTCCAGGCGAACGGCGTCGTGCTGGCCCCCCGGCGCAGCACGGCGTGCACGGTCACGACCTCGCCCTGAGAGAACGGCCTGCTGGGCAGAAAGCTCGCCCCGTCGCCCTGGGAGTAGACGGCGAGGCGCCCGGCATGGGCGCCGCTGCGCGATCCGGCGACCACGACGCCCGATATGTCGGCGCCAGGCACGCCGAGAAAGCTGATCTGCGCAAGGTAGGAGGCGTCCATCGAGTCGGGCGCCGGCGAGACCGTGACCGCGCCACCGGCGAGCGCCTGGGACACGCTCAGCTTCGCCGGGACGCAGCTGGGCGCCGTCTGACTCGCCTCGGCACTGCCCTCAGCGCCCGGCGCGAGCGCCAGTCCAAGCAGCGCCGCCATGGAGGCCAGCAGCACTCGCACCCCCGGCCCGCGGTGGCACGGCCCGCAGTGGCACGGCACGCGGGAGCACGGCGCGCAGCCGCACTGCGTGCAGTCACGATCACATGATCCTTTTCGACTCAACCGGCGAGCAGCCTAGCCGCAACGCCGCGGTAGCGCGCCGGTCGGCGCGCTACCCTGGATATATGCCCATCACGCAGGCAGACCGTGCAGCCGAGCGCCGGCGCGTAAAACTGGAGGATATCCGCCAGCAGGTCGCGGACGGCTCGCTGACGATCCGCAAGATGACGGCGGCGGAGCGCAAGCTCTACCCCCCGCGCCCCGCGACCGGGCGGCGCTCCTCGGGCCGCCGTCGCTGAGACCAGCGCCGCTGACGCTCCGGTCGTCCTGACCCACTATGCGGGGGCTTCGGCGCGCGCGTGCCCTTCGGCGGGCCGGTGGAGGAGCGGCGCGAGGACATGCGCTTGGAACTCCACCAGCACCAGCCGCCGACGGCCAGGACCGGCACGACGTACAGCATCGAGATGTACCAGTGCATCAGGCAGGCGAGCTGCGCCATTTCTAGAAACGCTATCACGCCCTCACCACGCCTCCTTCGCCGGAGCTCCGGCCCCGCCGTCAACCCCGCCGGCGCCGCCCGCGGAGCCCGTCGAGCCTCCCGTCGCCGCGGCGCGCGCGCGGCGCCTGCGCACGAACCACACGAACAGCAGCCCGAGCAGCACGATCGCCACACCCAGCACGATCACGGCGACGGGGGCGTTTGAGCTCTCGGGCGTCCAGTAGAGCTGCCCGTCGATGGCGCCCATCTGAGCGCCCACGCGGATCGGCACCTGCCAGTCGAAGATCAGCGTGCGCTTGCTCTTGTCCTTGACCTGCGGCGGCGTCAGCGGCGACATCCAGTGGATGCGGTGGTCGTGCCATTCGAACTGCCCCGTGCGGTCAACCACCACCCAGTGCGGCGGGGCGGCCGGATTGGCGGAAGCGGGCACCGTCACGTTGCCGTAGAAGCTCGTGTTCAGATAGGTCGCCGGCGAGCGGGTGTTCTGTTCGGCCGTGCCGTTCGCCAGCACGCGCGCGTAGGGCTCGCCCTGGTAGCCGTAGATCGTGACCGTCTCGCCCGTGTGGTTGGTGAGCAGCAGCCGGTCGGCGAACTCGAGCACTTCCAGGCTGAGCCCGGGCACGTCCGGCGTGACCGTCGTGATGTTCGAGCGGTAGTCGTAGCTGCTGCCCTGATCGTTGATCGGGTTTCCGTTCTCGCTCGTGAGCGCCGCCGCGGCGGCCGAGACGGGCAGGGCGAGCATCGCGACACCGATCAGAGACACGATCAGGCGGCGAGCGGGCATGGACATCACCGTAGCCCAGCCGGCGCGCTCACGTGCCCACCGCCGAGAGCAGCCACAACCCGAAGCTCGTGAACGCGACCATCACCGCGAGCATCCAGTACTGCGAGCGCACGGCCTCTTCGACGTTGTCGTACATCACCAAGGCCCGGTCGTGCGCGAGCGCCAGCCCGCCGACGTGCCCGCTCAGCAGCGCCACGACCTGCACGTACCAGACCGCGGCAAACGAGATGATGTTGTAGTTGATCTGATCACCGCTGGTCCCGAACAGGTTCGCCCCGTTGCCGAGCGGGTCCGAGGCGAGGAAGACGATCGCCTGGCCCTGCCAGATCAGCAGCGAGAAGTAGTGCGCGAGCACGTACGCGAAGCCGATCGGCACGAGCGTGTGCGCAAAGGAGTGCGTCAGTTCCCGGGTGTCATAGCGCGAGCTGACGCTGCGCACCCCGGCGATCCCAAGCCGGTAGACGCCTGCGATCAGCCCCAGGCAGAACAGCATCCCGACCGAGTAGGCCAGCTCCAGCGCAGGCGTCGGACTGAAGCCGAGGTCGGCGAACAGGCTCTGCAGGCTCGGCTCGAGGTTGCGCCAGACGCCGCCGTTGCTGAACCCGTCGAACGTCGTCGTGCCGATGATCGCGCAGATCAGCGCGATCGTGCCCGGGCGGATCTGAAGGTCGGTGATCCCGCTCAGCGGCCGGCGCAGGCAGACGATCCCGTCCTCGTCACGGACCACCGCCGACAGCCGCGAGAGTAGGTTGAAGTACGCGCCGAACCCGTCCGCGCGCCCGCCCCACTGCTCGATCCCGAACAGCGCCATCCCGGCGAACGTGATCACGAAGTACGCCAGCGAGAGCACCGCCAGCGTCGCCGGGTGCTCGCGGTCGGCGGGGACGTAGATCAGCTCCAGCCACGCGAATCCCACGATCGTCGCCACCGCCGGCCACATCCCCAGCGACTCGGGGTAGCGCAGCAGCGGGGGACGGCTCTCCCGATCTCGCTGGAGGACTCGACCAACCGCAACCCACACACGCGCGCACGTCCGCCACGGGCTGAGCGCGCGGAACACGTCGCCGAACAGCACGCTCGCCAGCGGCATGCCGACCCAGAAGATGACGTAGATGAACGTCACATCGAGGTTCGCCAGAGGCACCTGCGCTCCCGCCAGCCCGCTGTACACCACCAGCACGAACAGCCCCACCCCGACCAGGCAGGCCAGCCATTCCAGCGCCGCCGGCAGTCGCACGAGCACGCGGCGGTGCTGCTCCTGCAGCTGCGGCGTCATCCACAGCGTCGACAGCGCGACGAACGACACGACCAGCACGATCGCCGCCGCCCAGCTGAACAGCCACACGGGGATCGGCAGGTCCGCCCGCCCGACGATCCCGTGCGCCTGCGCGCTCGCCGGGATCGCCAGCGCCGCGACGGCCAGGCCGCCGAGCAAGAACGGCAGCTTGCGGCGCAACCTGGCTCTCATGCCCACCGCAGTCTACGGGCCAACCTCGATTACGGGCGCAGGCCAGATCGACGCCACGGGCTGCTGTCCGCTCTCTGAACACCTCTCATGCCCCACGGCGACCCGCCCCGAACCCGTACCCTCCAGAGCGAGATGACCGTGTTCCCGATCGCCGTTTCGACCGGCATCCAGGCCGCCGTCCAGCTCGGGCCGCTGACGATCCTCGGGCTGCTGTATGCCCGGCGCGTGCGCACCCTCGCCGCCGACGGCGGCACACCGGTGCCCGGCTGGCGCCAGGCGTGCTTCTACTCGGGGTTCGTCGTGATCGCGATCGCGCTCACCTCGCTGGGCAGCGCCAGCCAGGACCTGCTGTTCGTGCACATGATCGAGCACCTGCTGCTCGGCGACGTCGCCGCGCTGCTGATCGTGCTCGGCCTGACCGGCCCGCTGATCGCGCCGATCCTGCGCATCGGGTTCTTCAACCGCCTGCGCGTGCTCGCCAATCCCTTGATCGCGTTCCCGCTGTGGGCGATCGACCTGTACGTGTGGCACCTGCCCGTCTTCTATGAAGCGGCGCTGCGCCACTCGGGCGTGCACGCGCTCGAGCACGCGATGTTCCTGGGCCTCGGCATCAACATGTGGATGTGCCTGTTCGGCCCGCTGCCGATGCCCAGCTGGTTCGGCAATCTCGGCAAGCTCGTCTACATCGTCGCCGTGCGCCTCACCGGCACCGTGCTCGGCAACATCTTCCTGTGGTCGGGCACGGTCTTCTACCCGTTCTACCTGCACGGCGACGCCATCTACCACATCTCCCCGATCGCCGATCAGAACATCGCCGGCGCGGTCATGATGGTCGAGGAGTCGCTGCTCACGCTGGGTCTGTTCTGCTGGCTGTTCCTGCGCACCGCCCGCGAGGTGCAGGAGCGCCAGGAGCTGCTGGACTTCGCCCACGCCCACGGCATCGAGCTGACCGACGCCCGCGCCGCGCGCGCGGTGGCCGCCGGGCGGGGCGAGGAGCTGCGCCGGCGCCTGCAGGACCGCGCCGGCGTACCCGAGCGTTAGTGTCCAGATCCGCAGCCGACCGGCGCGCCATCATCCCCATGCGAGTTATCCTCAAGGCATGTGCGCCGGATGTGTGATGTGCGCCGCGTCGGGCGCGACCGGGTTCCGGACGTGGATGCAGACCCACCACTTCGGCTGGCTCACCCCGCGGCGCATGCGCGCGCTGACGATCGCCGTGATGTCGGGCGCGGCGATCTTCTCGACGATCGGTTTCAGCGGCGCCACCCCGCCGAGCACGGCGTCAACTCATGGCGCCCCGTCCACCGTGGCGGCTCACCGCTAGCCGCCCGGCCCTCCGTCCAACTCGATAGCTCCGCCGGACCGCGCGCGCTCGCCCGGACAGCGCCGCCGGCCGACGCTCAACCGCCGCTCAGCGCACGCGCCCGGAAGGTTCCGCTAGCGGCCGCCCGCCACGGCGGGCAGGATCGTCAGCTCCGAGCCGTCCGCGACCGGCGTCTGCAGGCCATCCAGAAAACGGATGTCCTCGCCGGCGACGTACACGTTGACGAACCGCCGCAACGAACCGTCCTCGTCGCTGAGGCGCTCGCGCAGCTCGCCGTGGCGCGCATACAGCCCGTCCAGCACGTCCTTGACGGTCGCGCCGTCGACCTCGGCCTCGGCCTCGCCCCCAGCCGCGGATCGCAGCTGCGTCGGGATCTTAACGGTCACCGCCATCAGACCGCGACCTCACGTGACGACTCGACCGTGGTGGTCGAGGGTCGAGCGAGGCCAGGACGCAGGGAGCGAAGTGTGCTCGGCACATGAGCGACTGAGGACGCCGCCTCGCGAAGGCCATCGGCCTCCACGGCCTCGAACGACTCGACGGTGGGCGCGATCGTGTGCATCTGGAACGTGTCCCTGACGGCATCGAGCGTCTTCAGGCCCTCGCCGGTGATCGCCAGCACGACGCGCTCGTCGGGGTCGATGTCGCCGCGCTGGGCGAGCTTGGCCAGCACCGCCGCGCTCACGCCGCCGGCGGTCTCGGTGAACACGCCCGTCGTCTGCGCGAGCAGGGCGATGCCCTGCCTGATCTCCTCGTCGCTGACGCAGTCCACCCCGCCGCCGCTCTCGCGCGCCAGCTCCAGGGCGTACGGGCCGTCGGCGGGATTGCCGATCGCCAGCGACTTGGCGATCGTGTCGGGCTTGACCGGCCGGCACACGTCCTGCCCGGCGGCGAACGCGCTCGCCACGGGCGCGCAGCCCTCGGCCTGGGCGCCGTTCATCCGCGGCAGCTCGCCGTCGAGCAGGCCGACCTCACGCCACTCGGCAAAGCCCCGGCCGATCTTCGTGAACAGCGACCCCGAGGCGATCGGCGCGACGATCCGATCGGGCAGCTCGAACCCGAGCTGCTCGGCGATCTCAAACGCCAGCGTCTTTGAGCCCTCCGCGTAGTACGGGCGCAGGTTCACGTTCACGAACGCCCACTCGCGCTCGGCGCACAGCTCGGTGCACAGGCGGTTGACTTCGTCGTAGTTGCCCTCCACGGCGATCAGTTTCGTCCCGTATACACCGGTCGCGAGCACCTTCTGCTCCTCCAGGTCGGCCGGGATGAACACGTAGGACTCCAGCCCCAGCGCCGCCCCGTGCGCGGCCACCGAGTTGGCGAGGTTGCCCGTGGATGCGCAGGCGATCGTCTGAAAGCCCAGTTCCCGGGCGCGCGCGGCGGCCACGGAAACGACGCGATCCTTGAACGAGTGGGTCGGGTTGGCCGCGTCGTTCTTGACCCACACCTCGCGCAGGCCCAGCCGCGCCGCCAGCCGGTCGGCACGGATCAGCGGCGTGCACCCGGCCGGCAACCCCACGCGCGAGGCGAGGCGGCCCGAAGGCCCGGGCGGGCCGTCCGGCAGCGGCAGGAAGTCGGCGTAGCGCCAGATGTTCTGCGGCCCGGCCTGGATGCGCCGGCGCAGCTCGCCGGAGTCGCCGCCGGCCAGAGCGCTGTGGTCGTAGGCGACCTCCAGCGGGCCGAAGCAGCGCTCGCACACGTACAGCGCCTGCAGCGGATACTCGGACTTGCACTCCTTGCACTGCAGATGTCTCACAGCCATGATTGGGACTCCTTTGAAGACCTTCGCCAGTTGCAAACGGTGTGGCGAAGAGCGTAAGAGCCCGCCACACATCTTCTGGAATTGGCACCTTCCCGTCCTAAGACGGTGGTTGCCGGGGCTTCATCGGGCCAGTCCCTCCACCCCTCTTGATGTGTCCTGCTATGTAGGGCGGTACTTTAGCAAGCGCGCGGGCGGATGTGGATGCGGTGTGCGGATGCGTGCCCGCGCGCCGTTGGAGCCACCGGCCGCGCACGGATGCCGATCTTGCGGTAACGCCCGGGCGCCCCCGGTGTAGGGCGCTTCAGATGAGCACGCCCCTCCGCGAGCAGGCCCCCGCAACCGAGCGCCCGACCACTGCGTCCGCCGAGCGCCCGGGCGACACGCCCGCCCCCCTCCAGCCGCAGGCCCCGGGCGTCAAGCGGCGCATGCTGATCATCGTCAACCCGTACGCGACGACGGTCTCCGATCGCCTGCGCCATCTCGTCGTGTACGCCCTGCAGGGCCGGTTCGAGGTCGACGCGATCGACACGCAGGCGCGCGGCCATGCGACCGAGCTCTGCCGCGAGGCCGCGCACGAGGGCTATGACGTGGTCGTCGCCTTCGGCGGGGACGGCACCGTCAACGAAGCCGCCAACGGATTGATTGGAAGTCCCGCCGGGTGGGCGGGCGCCAATCCTACGCCACTGACCTGCCTGCCCGGCGGCTCGGCAAATGTCTTCGCCAAGATGCTCGGCATCCCCGGTGAGCTCGTCGACGCGACCGAGCACCTGCTCGCGCTCGCCGACGATTGGCGCCCCCGCCGCGTGGACCTCGGCGTCGTCAGCGCCGAGGGCGCCGAGGGCGCGGTGGTCGAGGATCGCTGCTTCACGTTCGCCTCCGGCCTGGGCGTCGACGCGAGCGTCGTCGAGCGGGTGGACGCCAATCCGCGCCTGAAGGCGCGCCTGGGCGCCTATTACTTCACGTGGGTGGCGCTGCGCACGTTCGCCCGGCGCTACTTGGTCAGGCCCCCGCGCATGGAGGTGCTCGCCGGCGGGCGGACGCTGGCGGGCGTGACGACGATTGTCCAGAACGGCTCGCCGTTCACCTACTTCCAAAACCGCCCGATCGAGATCGCCGACGGCACGACGCTCGACTCGGGCGCGCTGTGCGGCTGCGTGCTGCACCGCGCCACGCCCCTGTCGATGCCCTCGATCGGCCTGCGCGCGTTCTCGCGCGGCGCGCGCGTCAGCGGCCACCGCCAGGTCACGGGCTTCTCCGAGCTGACCGAGCTGACCGTGCGCTCCACCGACGAGCGCCTCCTGCCGCTGCAGGTGGACGGCGACTACCTCGGGGAGGCGGTGCAGGCGCGCTACTCGATCATGCCGGGCGCCCTCAACGTCGTCGCGTAGACACCGGCCGCGCTACGCCGCCGCGCCGCCCGGCGTGACCCGATAGGCGTCGAACACCGACTCGATGTTGCGCAACCGCGTGATCGCGCCCTTCAGCGTGTGCGTGTCGGCGACCTCGACTACGAACCGGTTCTTGACCATCGGCGGGCTCGACAGGCAGCGCGCCTCCAGGATGTTCGCGCCCGACTCGCTGAACACCCGCGAGAGGTCCTCGAGCAGGCGATGGCGGTCCCACGCGTCGATCTGGATCTCGACCACGAAGGCGGTGCTGCGCTCGCCCTCCCAGGAAACGCTCGCAAAGCGCTCGGGGTCGCGCGCGAGGATCACCGCGTTGGGGCAGTCCTCGCGATGGATCGTGATGCCACGTCCCAGCGAGATGTAGCCGACGATCTCATCGCCCGGCACGGGCCGGCAGCACTTGGCCAGGCGCAGCATCACGTCCTGCACGCCCTCGACCCTGATCCCGTACTGCCCCGATGACTTGGTCGGGCGCCGGCGCGGGCGTCCGACCCGCAAGAGCTCCGCGCCGGTGGCGTCGCCGTCGGCGGCCTCGCCCTGCTTCAGGCGCTGCATCACCTTGTTGACGACCACCTTCGGCGAGACCTTCGCCGCGCCCAGGGCGATGTAGAAGTCGTCGGCCTTGCGATAGCCGACCTCGCGGATCACGTCGGCCAAGAGCGCCGAGCCGGTGATCTTCTGCGCGGGCAGGCCCTGCTTGCGCAGGTGCTCCTGCAAGAGATCGCGCCCGGTGTGCTCGGTGTCCTGGCGGGACTCGGCCTTAAACCACGCCTTGATCTTGTTGCGCGCGCGCGTGGTCTTGACCATCGCCAGCCAGTCGCGCGAGGGCCCGCGCTCGCGCTTGGCGGTCAGGATCTCCACGATGTCTCCGGACTTCAGCTCGCAGTGCAGCGGCACGATCTTGCCGTTCACGCGCGCGCCCACGCAGCGGTGGCCGATCTCGGTGTGGACCTCATAGGCGAAGTCCAGCGGCGTGGCGCCGGCGGCCAGCGACTTGACTTCGCCCTTGGGCGTGAACACGTACACCTCGTCCTCGAACAGGTCGGTGCGCAGCGTGTCCATGAACTCCTGGGGGTCGGAGAGATCCTTCTGCCAGTCGAGCATCGAGCGCAGCCACTGCAGCTTCGCGTCCTCGGGCGAGCCCGCCCGCCCGCCGTCATCCCCTCCAGCGCGCTCGGAGCCAGGCAGGTGCTTGTACATCCAGTGCGCCGCGACCCCGAACTCCGCCATCTCCTGCATCTCCTGCGTGCGGATCTGAATCTCCAGCGGCCGGCCCTCCGGCCCGATCACGGTCGTGTGCAGCGACTGGTACATGTTGAACTTGGGCATCGCGATGAAGTCCTTGAAGCGGCCGGGCAGCGGCTTCCACAGTGAGTGGATCGCGCCGACGGTGCCGTAGCAGTCCTTGACGGATTCGACGATCACGCGCATCGCAGTGAGGTCATAGATCTCGTTGAACTCGCGGCCCTTCTTGGTCATCTTCGAGTAGATCGAGTAGAAGTGCTTGGCCCGCCCGGCGATCTGCGCCTCGATGCCCAGCTCGGCCAGCTCGCGCGCGAGGTACTCGCCCGCTTCGCCCACGTAGCGCTCGCGCTCGTCGCGCTGCTGGGCGACGAGGCCCTTGATCTCCTGGTACTTGCGCGGATGCAGCGTCGCGAACGCGAGATCCTCGAGCTCCCACTTGATCGCATGGATGCCCAGGCGGTGCGCCAGCGGCGCGTAGATCTCGAGCGTCTCGCGGGCCTTCTCCATCTGCTTCTGCTTGGGCATCGCGTCGATCGTGCGCATGTTGTGCAGCCGGTCGGCGAGCTTGATCAGGATGACCCGCACGTCGGTGGCCATCGCCACCATCATCTTGCGGTAGTTCTCCGCCTGCGCCTCGTCGCGCGACTGAAACGTGATGCCCGTCAGCTTCGTCACCCCGTCAACGATCTGGGAGATCTCCTCGCCGAAGCGCCCTGACACCTCCTCGATCGAGGCGGAGGTGTCCTCGACGGTGTCGTGCAGCAGCGCCGCGCACAGCGTCTCGGTGTCCAGTCTCATGCCGGCACAGATGCGCGCCACGCCGACCGGGTGCACGATGAAGTCCTCACCGGACTTGCGCCGCTGGTCGGCGTGGTGCTCGCACGCGAACACGAACGCGTCCTGCACGCGCTCGCGGTCGATCTCCACGGCGGAGTCCGCGGCGTGCTCGGAGACGATCGCGAACAGATCTCCCAGCAGCCGGCGCTCCAGCTCGTTGAGGTCAAGGCGCGGCGCGGCTGTCTCGGCCTTGGGCTCCTCAACCGTTACGGCGGCGGTGCCATGGGGGTCTCTGGCAGGTGCCATAGTCACAGGGTAGGGAACTGGCCAGCGTTCACAACCTCAGGCAAACAGCACGAGCTCCTCCTCCTCTTCCTCCTCCTCCAGCGTCGCTGTCTGCTCCCCCGCCAGCGGCCGGGCGTGGCGGAGAACCAGCCGCGGCTCGCTGACCCCGTTCCACTCGTTGATCTCCAGCGCGAACGTCGCCTGCGCGGGCTCGCCCTCCGCGACTCCCAGGCGCCCGCCGGTGTGAAACGCCACCGCCCGCGCCCGTCCCGCGGGCGAGCGCACGGTGAAGCGCGAGTGCTTGCCTTCGCCCATCGCGCGCACGTCGGTGAACGTGGCGTCCTCGATCAGCAGCGACACCGGCGGGTTGCCCTGACCGAACGGCGCCAGCCCCTGCAGCTCCTCGGCCAGCGCCATGCCCAGCTCCGCGCCATCCACGACCGCGTCCACGCGCTCCACGGGCGCCGTGTCGTGTGAGCCGAGCGCGCCAGCGGCGTACGCATCCAGCGCGTCCGCGAACCCCGCCAGCCGGTCGCGCTGGAGCTCCAGTCCCGCCGCGGCGCGATGACCGCCGTAGCGGCTCAGGTGCTCCTCGCACGCCCTCAGCCCCGCCAGCAGGTCGAACGCCTCACAGCCGCCGCGCCCGGAGCCGCGCCCGCGCTCTCCCTCCAGGGAGATCAGCACGACGGGCTTGCGATGGGTCTCGGCCAGGCGCGAGGCGACGATGCCGATCACGCCGACATGCCACCCCTCCCCCGCGAGCACGAGCGCGCGGCGCCCAGCGCCATCCCCGAGCGCCGCGATCTGCGCTTCGGCCTCGAACCTGATCCTGCGCTCGGCGGCGCGGCGCTCGTGGTTGATGCGGTCGAGCTCCTGCGCGACCTGCGCCGCGCGCGTCGCATCCTCGGTCAGGATCAGCTCCAGCGCGGCGTCGGCCCGGTACAGCCGCCCCGCGGCGTTCAGCCGCGGGGCCAGTCCGAACGCGACCGAGCGCTCGTTCACCCTCGCCGGGTCCACGCGCGCGACCGCCATCAGAGCGCGCAGCCCCGGCTTGACCGTCCCCGCCAGCACGCGCAGCCCGCGCCTGACGAGCGCGCGATTCTCGCCGAGTAGCGGCACGACGTCGGCGATCGTGGCGAGCGCCACCAGGTCGAGGTCCACCACCGGCGCGCGGCCCAGAAGGCCCTCGGCCAGCTTGTAGGCGACCGCGGTCGCGCACAGCTCCGCACACGGATACCCGCACAGCGCCGGGTGCACGATCGGCGCGTCCGGCAGCGCCCCGTCCGCGCGCGCGCTGTGATGGTCGCTGACGATCACCTCCATCCCCAGCTCCCGCGCCGCCGCGACCTCCTCGACGGCGGTGATCGCGCAGTCCGCGGTCACCAGCAGCCTCGTCCCCCGCGCCGCCAGTCGCCTCACGGTGTCCATGTTCAACCCGTAGCCGTCGCTCGCGCGGTCGGGAAGGTACCAGTCGACGTGCGCCCCCAGCGCTCGCAGCGCGCGCACCAGCACCGCGGTCGAGCACACGCCGTCGACGTCATAGTCCCCGTGCACCGTGATCCTCGTCCCGTCCTTGACGTGTCCGCGGATCGTTGCGATCGCCGTCTCGATGCCGGCGAACGCGGTATAGGGGTGCTCCTCGTCGGCCGCGATGAACGCCCGGGCGCACGCCGGATCCTCAAGGCCCCGGCGCACCAGCACCTGCGCGAGCGGCCCGCTCACGCCCAGCTCGCCGCACAGCCTCCCCACCGCAGCCGGCTCACACTCGGAGATCTCGAAACGGGGCTCCCCCATGCCCCCACCCTACGGGTGCCCCTAGACGGAACCGCGTTCGCGACGCATCCCCTCGAAGTACACGGCCGCGATGCCCAGCAGCGCTCCCGGAACGGCATACAGAACGACCGCGATGTCCGTCGCCTTCTGTCCGGGCACCTGCAGCGCCCCCACTTTTGCCCCGTAGATGATCAGCCCGATCACAATCGCCCCGACGAGCGAGCCCACGAACGCGCCGACGATCCCACCCCAGAAACGGTCGGGCAGGAAGATCGTGAAGTGCCAGATCGCCAGACCCATCATCACCCAGCCGAGCATGCCCATCAGCGAGACCTCCCGTGCCTGCGGTTGCGCGGCCGTTTGGTCTTTTCGCGCCGCTTGGGCTGTTCCTTGAGCACCAGATCCTCTGGAGTCAGGTCCGCCGCCGGGTCGCGCTCCACCACGCCCGTGGTGCTGCTCCGGCCCTGCCCGTCGGGCTCGCCCGGCTCGCCCTTCGGCTTCACACCCTCGATGTCCAGGTCGCGCACCAGTTCCTGAAACTCGCCGCGCGAGAGCTGCTCGCCGGCCTCCTCGGGGGCGATCAGGCTGCCGCTGCGCGTGCGCCTGCGCTTCTGCGTGGGCTCCACGTCCACGGGCGCGCCCCCGATCGCGGTCGCGTACGCGGGCACGGCGCCCAGTTCGCGCACGATCCGCGCGCGCCGGGAGCGATAGGCGCCCTCGCGCTCCTTCCAGTGCGTCAGCACCGGCGAGGCGATGAAGATCGATGAGTACGCGCCCGAGGCGATCCCGACCATCAGCGCGAACGCGAAGTCCTTGAGCGTGCTGCCGCCGAAGATCAGCAGCGAGAGCACCGGCAGCAGCGTGCAGAAGCTCGTCGCCAGCGAGCGCGTGAGAACCTCGGACATCGAGCGGTTGACGATCTGCGAGAACGCCGCGCGCGGCATGCGCGGCACGTTCTCGCGCACGCGGTCGAACACGATGATCGTGTCATACAGCGAGTACCCGAGAATCGTCAGCAGCGCCGCGACCGTCGCGGAGGTCACTTCGCGGCCGGTCAGGGCATAGATCCCCGAGGTGATCAGCAGATCGTGCATCAGCGCGATCAGCACCGGCACGGCGTACTTCCACTCGAAGCGCAGCGCGATGTAGGCGGAGATCACCAGCAGCGAGGCGATGATCGCGATGATCGCGCTGTTGGCGATCGTTTTCCCGAACGTCGGCCCGATCGAGGTGCTCGAGAAGTCCTTCGTCCCGGGAGAGCTCGGCCCGTTGCCGAACTTGGCGTCGAGCGCGGCCTTGACTTCGTGGACCGCCGTGGGCTTCAGTTTCTCGGTGGAGATCTGATATCCGCTGCCGCCCACGCCCTTGCTCGAGTACTTCTGGACGTGCGCGGTGGGATAGCCCTCGGCGCTCATCACCGAGCTCACTTGGGCGGCGCTAACGGCCTTGACGAACGCCGTCTGGATGCGCGTGCCGGACTTGAAGTCGATGCCGAAGTTCAGCCCCCTGCCGCCGATCGCCAGCGCACCGATCAAGAGAATCGTGCCCGACAGCGAGAAGAACCATCTCGAGGCGCCCATGAAGTCGAACGTCCACGCCCGCTTGGGCTTGGCCGCGCCGAGCGCCGCGGGATGGCTGACCAGCCGCGAGCGCCCCATCACGCCCAGGGCGGCGCGCGTGGCGAGCACGGCGGTGAACAGCGATACGAGCGTGCCGATCCCCAGCATGAACGCGAACCCCTTGACTTCCGCGGTGGCCAGCGCGAACAGGATGAACGCGGTCATGAACGTCACGACGTTGGCGTCGACGATCGCCGCGAACCCGCGCGTATAGCCCGTGGCGATGCCCGAAACGATCGATCTGCCCCCCCTGATCTCCTCCTTGACGCGCTCGAAGATCACGATGTTCGCGTCCGCGCACACGCCGATCGTCAGGATCAGGCCGGCGATTCCCGGCAGCGTCAGCGTGATCGGGATCAGCTTGATCAGCGCGAACAGGTACGTCCCGTAGACGATCAGCCCGCCGACCGCGATCGCGCCCAGCACGCGGTAGAACGCCAGCAGGAACAGGCACACGACCGCGAACCCGATGATCCCCGCGAGCAGGCTCTGGCTCAGCGCCGTTTTGCCGAGCGTCGCCGAGACCTGGGAGTTGGAGATCAGTTCCAGGCGGATCGGCAGCGCGCCGGACTGCAGCTCGGCGGCCAGTTCCTGCGCGGAGGTGATCGTGAAGCCGCCTGAGATCTGCGAGCCCTGGGAGGCGTCGATCCCTTCGGGGTACTGGCTGAAGTCGATCGAGGGCGCGGTGATCAGCTGGCCGTCCAGCGCGATCGCGAAGTGCTGCAGCGCCGCTTCGTGGCTCACCCCCGGCAGCTGCGCTTCCTGGCCGCGATGGGCGATTTCCTTGGTCACGCGCTGGAACACGCTCTGCCCGTGGGAGGTGAAGCCGAAGTTGACGTTCGGCGCGCCCGTGCCGCCGGCGCCTTCGTCGAAGCCCTGCTGGGGGTTCTTGATGTTGTTGCCTTCCAGCACCGGTTCGTCGTTGAGCACGTAGAAGCTGTTCGGGCTCTGCTGGGTGATCTTGCCGGCCGCCGATTCCACCGGGCGGGCCTGCACGAGCACGGTCCCCGGGTTCACGCGCACCGCCTTGGGCTTGGAGCCAGCCGGCGGCTTGTAGCCGTCGGCGTACAGGTTCTGTTCGGTTTCCTGGGGCTGACAGGTCGCCTTGCCGCCCGCGCACAGCATCTTTTCGTGGGCTGTGTCGATCAGGTACCAGTCGCCGTACACGCACCCGCCGACCTGCGCCGGGGTGCACCCTTCCCCTAGCGTGGTGGCGTTCTTGCGCAGGATCGGCGCGCGTTTGGCTGCGCGCAGCACCGCCTGGTACTGGGGTATGCCGTACGCGCTGGAGCCCGCGGCCGGCCCGCCCGTCACGGTCGTTTCCGTCGCGCTCGCCAGCTTGCCGGTCGGGCCGATCACGTTCGGCTCCCAGTCATAGAAGTACAGCTGGGCGGTCTTGCCGACCTCGGCTTCGGCGCGCTGGGCGTTGCTCACATCTGGCAGATCCACATCGATTTCCTGCCCCCCGCTGCGCTGGATTTCAGGCTGGGCGACGCCCAACTGGTCCACGCGCGTGCGCATGATGTTGATCGACCGTTCGAGCGATTCCGCGGTAACCTTCGACTGCGCCGTCGGCTTGGCCTGGTAGACCAGCTGCACCCCGCCCTTCAGTTCCAGGCCCAGTTTCGTCGGCTTCAGCGCGATCACCGCAGCCGAGACCGCGAACAGGCCGGCGACGAGCAGCAGGATGAGCCCGTTGCGACGGCGGTCCGTCATCGTTCGCGACGTTCGGTCGTGGGGTGGGTCATCGGAAAGGTCATCGCCTCAGCAGACTACTTCTCCGGCGTGAGCACCAGCAGCAGCCCGCCGTCGTCGTCATAGGCGGGGAACATGTCCGCCTTGGCGCTCGCCGCCACGTCGCGTTCGCCGCTCACAACCACGGGCACCTCAAGCGCGCGCACTCCCCACTCCAGCACGGTCGCGACCGGATCGTCGCCGTTTGAGAAGCTCAGCCCCAGCACCTGCTCGACGTGCTGGCCGATCACCTCCTCCTCCTCCAGGCCCGTGAACGCGAACGAGTTCTTGCCGCAGCCGATCACCCGGCCCTCGCCGTCGCACACGAAGAACGCGGCGTCCGGTGCCGGGTAGTAGTCGTCGAGCAGCTCGAACAGGAACGCGAACCCGCACCTCTCGCAGCCCTTGCGCTGGCGGGTGAAGCCGATGTTGCGGTCGAGCTCTGACGTGCGGTGTCCGCAGTTGGGGCAGATGAACGGATGGGCCATATAGCCACAGACTAGGGCAGCCGTCGAGTGAAGGTACCCGCCCGCTCGCTGTGCGGCACGGGCCTGGCGCTCATGCCGACGCGGATCGCGGACCCGCGGACGCGACGGGTGCCGCGGGATCCGCCGCGAGGCCTCAGAACAGGGCGGAACCGGCCGGCTCGGGGGCCGGCAGGCCCAGATGGGCGAACGCCGCGGGAGTGGCCGCGCGCCCGCGCGGAGTGCGCTTGATCAGGCCCTGCATCAGCAGATACGGCTCGTAGACGTCCTCGACCGTGTCCTGCTCCTCG
This sequence comes from uncultured Solirubrobacterales bacterium, assembly GCA_963808385.1. Taxonomy (GTDB): domain Bacteria; phylum Actinomycetota; class Thermoleophilia; order Solirubrobacterales; family Solirubrobacteraceae; genus Palsa-744. The sequence continues at coordinate 25,599 of CAWEFQ010000012.1, forward strand.
CCGGCGGCCACCGCGAGCGTGGAGAGCCCCACCGGGCCGCCGTCGAACTTCACGCAGATCGCGCGCAGGATCTCCCGGTCCAGGCGGTCTAGGCCCAGCTCGTCGACCTCCAGCAGCTCCAGCGCCCCCCGCGCGGCGGCCGCCGTGACGATCCCCTGCATGCGCACCTCGGCGTAGTCGCGCACGCGCTTGAGCAGCCTGTTGGCCACGCGCGGGGTCCCCCGGCTGCGCGCCGCGATCGCGAGCGCTCCGTCCTCGTCGAGCTCGATCTCGAGGATCCCCGCCGAGCGGCGGACGATCGCCGCCAGCTCATCGGTCGCATAGGGCTCAAGCCGCGCCTGAATGCCGAAGCGGTCGCGCATCGGGGTGCTCAAGAGGCCCGTGCGCGTCGTCGCCCCCACCAGCGTGAACGGGGGCAGCTCGAGCGTCACCACCCGCGCGCCGGCGCCCTGCCCGACGGTGATCGGCAGGCGGTGGTCCTCCATCGCCGGGTAGAAAGTCTCCTCTAGCGCCCGCGGCAGGCGGTGGATCTCATCGACGAAGAACACGCTGCGCGGCTCCAGCGCCGTCAGGAACGCGGCGATGTCGCCCTTGCGCTCCAGCGCCGGCCCGGCCGTCTGCACGAACGGCGCGTCAAGCTCCGCCGCGACGATCTGCGCCAGCGAGGTCTTGCCCAGCCCGGGCGGGCCCGCCAGCAGCACGTGGTCGAGCGCATCCCCGCGCGCGGCGGCCGCCTCGATCGCGACGGCCAGCTGCTCGCGCAGGGTCTCCTGACCGACGAACTCCTCCAGCCGCCGCGGGCGCAGCGAGCGGTCGAGCTCGTCCTCGGGAACGAGATACGGCGTCTGGATGCGCTCGGCAGAGGCCGCAGTCGTCGTGTCGCTCATCGCTCAGATCACCCTGCCCTCGCGGCACGAAGCGCGTGCGCGATCAGTTCCTCCGCGCTCTCGCCCTCAGCGTCGCGCAGCAGCTCCTGCACCTCGCCCGGCCCGTATCCGAGCTCCAGGAGCCCGTCGCGCGCGAGCCCGCGCGGACCCCCATCGCCGCGCCGGGTCGTGATCAGCTGCCCGTCGCTCGCGGGCCCCTGCGCGCCGACGACCTTCTCGCGCAGCTCGACGATGATCCGCTCCGCGGTGCGCTTGCCGATCCCGGGCACCGTCTGAAACCGTGCCGCGTCGCCGGCGGCGATCGCGCCGATCAGCTCGCGCGAGGGGCCGCCCGAGAGCACGGCCAGGGCGACCTTCGGACCGACCGCCTGCACTGAGAGCAGCATCAGGAACAGGTCGCGCTCGGGCTCGGAGTGAAACCCGTAGAGAGTCAGCGCGTCGTCGCGCACGATCAGGTGGGTGTGCAGCATCGTCTCCTCGCCGGCCGCAGGCACGTGGTGCAGCGTCTGCGCGGACACTGCGGCGCGGTAGCCGACGCCGCCGCACAGCAGCACGACGTGGTCTGCCCGGCGGACCGCGACCTCGCCCTTGAGCACGCCGATCATGCCGGCGCCCCCGCTCCCGCTCCCGCGAGCGCGCGGGCCAGCGGCGCGCGGTTGACGTGGCAGACCGCAACCGCCAGCGCGTCGGCGGCGTGGTCGGGCGCCGGCGGGGAATCCAAGCCGAGCAGCGCCGCGACCATGCGCGCCACCTGCTCCTTGCCGGCGCGCCCGCTGCCGCAGACCGAGCTCTTGACCGCCTGCGGGGTGTAGCTCTCACACGCGAGCCCGCGCTGCCCCGCGGCGAGCATCACCACGCCGCGCGCCTGCCCGACGGCGAAGGCGGTGCGCACGTTCTGGCCGAAGTACAGCTCCTCCAGGGCGACCCCGTCGGGCTCGTGCTCGGCCAGGAGCGCGTCCACTCCCGCATAGATGTCCGCGAGCCGGCGCTCGACGGCCAGCCCAGCCGCGGTCTCGATCACGCCGCCGTCGAGCGCCACCAGGCGCCCGTCGCGCCGCGCGACCACGCCGTAGCCGGTGTTGGCCAGGCCGGGGTCGATGCCGAGAACGATCATCACCCCGTTGATTCTGCGTGCTGAGTCGGACGCCTGCTCGGCAGGGACGGCAATCAGGCTCCCTCGAGCTCCCCCACGTGCGCGACGTTCGCCCGATCGCCGGCCTCCCGGCTCGCCGCGCCCGCGAACCACGCGTCGAGGATCTCCTCCAGCTCCGCCTGAGAGGTGGCGCGCAGGCTCAGCGCAAGCACGTTCGCGTCGTTCCAGCGCCGCGCGCCCGCGGCGCTCGCCGCGTCGGCGCACAGCGCGGCGCGCACGCCCCGGACCTTGTTCGCCGCGATCGACGCGCCGGTGCCCGTCCAGCAACACACGATCGCCTGCTCGGCGCGCCCGTTCGCGACATCGCGTGCGGCCGCCTCCGAGGCCCATGCCCAGTCCGTGCGCTCGCCCGAGTCCACGCCCTCGCCCCGAGACTCGCCCTCGCCCCCGGCCAGAGCTCCGTGGGCGAGCACCTCGTGCCCGCGCGAGCGCAGGCTCGCGATCAGGCCCTCGGCGATCCCGGTCCGCTCGTCTGCCGCCACCGAAATCAGCATCGGCCTCAATTATCTCGCACACCGATCCCACATCGGAGACGTAAGGGCCCGCGAATCAATAGATGGCGGGATCGGGGTGCTCGGATGGTGGATGCCAGACGCCGCACGCTGGCCGATCGGAGATCGCTGTCGATCTCCGATCGGTAGGCGTACCGGTAGTACGTCGAGCATCGTGACCGATCGAAGATCGGCCAGCGGCTGGCGCCGCCGGGCGAGTGCATCCGGACCGTCAGATATTGATTCGCGGGCCCTAAATGCTACTCTCATGTACATGAGTGCGACCGTTGGCGTGGCCGAGCTGCGTCAGAACCTCAGCCGCTGTCTGCGGCGTGTCGGGCATGGCGAGCGCCTGCTCGTGACCGATCGCAACCGGCCGGTGGCCGAGCTGGGACCACCCCCAAGCACGGGAGTTGCGCTTGACCGGCTGATCGCCGAGGGTCGCGTGTCACGACCGATCCGCAGCGCTCTGCCCAAGCCCCTGCGACTCACGGGCGATGCCCACGCACTCAGCCGCGCGCTTGACGAAGTTCGCGGCGAGCGCTGAAGGTGGCGCTCTTCTACGCCGACGCCTCAGCGCTTGTCAAGCTCGTCCGGGAGGAGCCCGAGAGCGACGCGCTGCGTGCCTTCCTCCTCGACGCCGACGTCATCTCCAGCGAGCTGGTCTTGACCGAGGTGTCACGTGCGATCCGCCGCGCCGTCGCGGACGACCCGCAGTTGCCACTCGACACGCTGCTGGAACAGGCAGGCGAACTGCTCGACGCGATAGCGCTGTTGCCCCTCGACCGGACTCTGCTGATCGCCGCGGGCACACTTGATGAGCCGGCCCTGCGAGCCCTCGACGCAATCCATGTGATATCCGCGCTCGACCTCACCCCGCTCGACGCGTTCATCGGCTACGACGAGCGCCAGAGCGCCGCGGCGCGCCTTGCGGGCCTGCGCACCGTCGCACCCGCTCCCCCGGACCAACCCCCGCCCGACAGCGCAAACGACGACACATCCGAGCAACAGCCGACCGAGTCACGACGGGAGCGCGACGCACATCCTCCGGACGACGACGCCTGACCCGCCTCACTCCCACACCCGCCACGCGGCCCGCCCCGCGGCCCACATGTCGTTCAGCAGTACAGCATCCTTGTAGGTGTCCATGCACTCCCAGAAGCCCTCGTGCCGGTAGGCGCGCAGCTCGCCGGCGCCGGCCAGCTCTGCCAGGGGCTCGCGCTCGAGCACGCTCTCCTGTGTGAGGTGCTCCAGCACGCCCCGCTCCAGGCAGAAGAAGCCGCCGTTGACCCAGTGCTCCGAGCGCGGCTTCTCGCGAAAGCCCGTGACCGTGCCGTCGCCGTCGAGCTCGGCCACGCCGAACTGCAGCTCTGGCCGGACGACCGTCATGCTTGCCAGCCGCCCGTGGTCCGCGTGGAATGAGAGCAGCGCGTCCAGGTCGATGTCCGCAATCCCGTCAGCGTAGGTAGCGCAGAACGTCGACGTCCCCTCCCCCGCCAGCCGGTCCTCCAGCAGCTTGATCCGCCCGCCCGTCGGGGTCTCAATGCCCGTGTCCACGCACTCCACGCTCACGCCCTGCGGCCAGCGCGCCGCGCGCGCGTAGTCCTCGATCATCGCGCCCCGGTAGCCCGTCGCCAGCAGGAAGCGCTTAAACCCCTGCGCGGCGTACACCCTGATCACGTGCCCGACGATCGGCTCGCCGCCGATCTCCACGAGCGGCTTGGGGATCTCCCGACCACCGCCTCCGGCGGCGGTGCCCTGCTCCTGCAGGCGGGTTCCCCGGCCCCCGCACAGGATCACGACTGGAGGCCTGGCCGCCCCGCCCCCGTATGTCGGCGTACGGGATTCCCGCACATCGCTGTGCGGCATTCCCGTACAAGGCTTCGCCGGCGACCGATCGCGGTCGCCAAGACCACCCCCGTCCCCACTACCCGGCAACGCGCTCCAGCACCTCTGCGGATACGTCGAAGTTGGCGTGGACCTCCCCAACGTCATCGCTCTCTTCCAAGGCCTCAATCAGCCTCATCAGCGTGCCCGCCTGCGATTCGTCGATCGGCACGAGACTGGAGGGGCGGTAGCCCATCTCGGCGCTCTCGATCTGTATGCCCGCCTCTTCCAGCGCTGCCAGCACGGCCGCGTACTCGGCCGGCTCGGCGATCACCTCCCACAGGCCGTCGTCCGCTGTGACGTCCTGCGCGCCCGCCTCCACTGCGACCATCAGCTCGTCTTCTGAGTGCCTGTCCGCGTCGATCACGATCGTGCCGCGCTTGTCGAACAGGTACGCCACCGAGCCCGGCTCGCCGAGCGAGCCGCCGTGCTTGGAGAACGCGTGCCTGACGTCCGCGCTCGTGCGGTTGCGATTGTCGGTCACCGCCTCCACCAGCACCGCCACCCCGCCCGGGCCGTACCCCTCGTACAGCACGCTCTCAAGCGCAGCCTCGCCGTCAGCGCCCGCGCCCGTGCCCTTGGCGATCGCGCGTTCGATGTTGTCCTTGGGCATCGAGGATTCCTTGGCCTTGCGGATCGCGTTCTCCAGCGTCGCATTCGCGTCCGGGTCGCCGCCGCCGTCGCGCGCCGCGACCGTGATCGCCCGCGCGAGCTTCGTGAACTGCTGACCCCGGCGCGAGTCCACGATCGCCTTCTTGTGCTTGATGGAAGCCCACTTGGAATGTCCTGACATGGGAGGAAGTGTAAAAGGAGCGCGTTGGAGGGTGCCGAGACCTCCGCGTAGGTCAGAGTCGAGGCTGGTGTCCGCGGCCACGCGCGTGCGAGAGTTCAGAGCGCTTCCAATATGGGTCTCATCCCCGGGGACGAGCGCATAGGATGCCCACGAGATGGGGATCGACCCAGACGTATTCAAGGCGTATGACATCCGCGGGCTGTACGGCTCGCAGCTCGACGGGGACGGCGCCGAGCTGATCGGCCGCGCGTTCGCGCGGGTGCTGAGCGAGCTCTCCGGCAAGCCCGTCGCCGAGCTGAGGGTCGGTCTCGGACGCGACATGCGCCTGAGCGCGCCCGAGCTGTCCGCGCGCTACCGCGAGGGCCTCGTGCGCGAGGGCGCCCATGTGATCGACGCCGGCCAGGTGGGCTCGGAGATGCTCTACTACCTCGTGGGGTCGCGCGAGCTCGACGGCGGGCTGATGTGCACGGCCTCGCACAACCCCGCCGCATACACCGGCGCCAAGCTCGTGCGCGAGGGGGCGATCGCGCTGTCGGGCGACTCCGGCATCCAGGACATCCGCCGCCTGATCGAGGCCGGCCTGGACCGCGGCGAGCAGGCGTCCCCCGCCGCTCGGGGGAGCGTCGAGGCGCTCGACATCTACGAGGAGTTCCAGCGCGCCGCGCTCGCGCTGATCGACCCCGGCGTCATCGCACCCCTGAAGGTCGTGGTCGACGGCGGCAACGGCATGGCCGGGCCGATGGTCGGCCCGCTGCTGGAGGGACTGGGGCTGGAGTTGATCGAGACCTACTGGACGCCCGACGGAACGTTCCCCGACCACGAGCCCAACCCGCTGCTGGAGGAGAACCGGCGGTTCATCGTGGCGAAGGTGCGCGAGAGCGGCGCGGACCTCGGCATCGCCTGGGACGGGGACGGCGACCGCTGCTTCTTCATCGACGACACGGGCGCGTTCGTGGACGGCGACTTCCTGACCGCGCTGCTGGCGCAGTCGCTGCTGGCCAAGAGATCGGACCCCACCCACCCCGAGGCGATCCTGTATGACGTGCGCGCCTCCCGGGCCGTGCCCGACACGGTCAAGCGCGCCGGGGGCATCCCCTACGTCAACCGCGTGGGGCACGCGTTCTTCAAGACCAGGATGCGCGCGGAGGGCTCGCTGTTCGGCGGGGAGGTGTCGGGCCACTACTACTTCCGCGACTTCTACTGCGCGGACTCCGGCACGCTGCCGGCGCTGCTCGTGCTCGAGCTGCTCTCCCGCGAGGGCCGGCGCATGTCCGAGCTGCTGGCGCCGTATCACGGGCGCTACTTCATCTCCGGCGAGGTCAACTCCGAGGTCGCGGACCCGGGCGCGAAGATGGAGGAGATCGCCGAGCGCTACTCCGACGCGCGCCAGGATCGCCTGGACGGGATCTCGATCGACTACGAGGACTGGCACTTCAACGTGCGCCCGTCCAATACCGAGCCGCTGCTGCGCCTGTGCCTGGAGTCGCTGATCTCGCGCGAGGACATGGAGCGCCGCCGCGACGAGGTACTGGCGCTGATCCGGTCGTGACGGACGCCGACCAGCCCGACGGACCGGGCGAGGAGGAGTTGCTGGCGCAGGCCGCCGACGCGGGCATCCATCGGCTGGCGATCCCGACTCCGTTTCAGGTCGGGCGCGTGAACGCGTACCTGATCGAGGACGATCCGCTGACCCTCATCGACTCGGGTCCCAACTCGGGCAAGGCGCTGGACGAGCTCGAACAGGCGCTGGCCGCGCGCGGGCACGCGATCGAGGACATCGAGCTGCTGGTGATCACCCACCAGCACATCGACCACTTCGGCCTGGCGTCGATCCTCGCGCGGCGCTCGGGAGCGGAGGTCGCGGCGCTGGAGGGACTGGGCTCGTACCTGCGCAACTACCGCGAGTCGGCCGACCTGGACGACCGGTTCGCCCAGGAGATCATGCTCCGCCACGGCATCCCCGCTGACGTGGTCACCGCGCTGCGGGCCGTCTCCGCGAGCTTCCGCGCGTGGGGCTCCTCGGTGGAGGTGACCCGTCCGCTGCGCGACGGCGAGGAGCTGAGCCTGCGCGACCGCACGCTGCGCGTGCTGCACCGGCCCGGGCACAGCCCCTCGGACACGGTGTTCCTCGACGAGTCCCGCGCGATCCTGCTCGCCGCCGACCACCTGATCGCGCACATCTCCTCCAACCCGCTGCTCGCCCGCCCCCTGGAGGCGCCGGCGGACTTCACCGGGCCCAGGCCGCGGGCGCTGATCGACTACATCGCCTCGCTGCGGTTGACCCGGGAGATGGAGCTGTCGCTCGTCCTGCCCGGCCACGGCGCGCCGATCGCAGACCACGCGGCGCTGATCGACGAGCGCTTTCGCATGCACCGCCGCCGCGCGGAGAAGATCCACGGCCTGATCGCGGCCCAGCCGCGCACCGCGCACGAGATCGCCGTCGAGCTGTGGGGCAACGTCGCCGTCACGCAGGCATACCTGACGATCTCCGAGGTGCTCGGCAACGTCGATCTGCTGCTCGACGAGGGCCGCGTGGCCGAACGCGAGGACGCCGCAGAGGGCGTTGTGCGGTTCGAGGCCGTCTGAGCCCATACTCGCAGGCAGTCGCTGAAGATAAAGAGGTCGGGATGTTGTTGTTCTTTTTAAACTGCGTAACACCATAGTCATACGCAGTTTTTTTTGCAAACACTTCGCCGAGCGCCTTTATCCTCCCGTCACACACCTGTAGCGATTGCGTCACATGGCTGACAGGAACAGCCGGTGCACGCGATCGTCGTCGGTCAGCTCGGCGTGGAACGCCACCGCCAGCATGCTGCCCTGGCGCGCCGCGACCGGATGGCCGTCCACCTCAGCGAGGATCTCGACGTCTGGGCCGTGCTCGGCGATCCACGGCGCGCGGATGAACACCGCCCGCAACAGTCCGCCGGCGATGCCCGCCACCTCCAAGTCGGTCTCGAAGGAGCGCAGCTGACGCCCGAACGCGTTGCGCCGCGCGCGCATGTCCATCAGGGCGAGATGGTCTGAGTCGAGCATAATCAGCCCCGCGCACGACCCCAGCACCGGCACGCCGCCGCCGCCGCCGCCGCCGCCGGCGCCGGGAGCCACGAGCTCGCGCAGCGGCTCGCGCAGCCCCTCGCGCTCGATCCCAAGCGTCATCGTGCTCGACTCGCCCCCCGGGATCACCAGCCCGTCCAGCCCGTCCAGGTCGGCGGGCACCCGCACCTCGCGCACGCCGGCGCCCAGCCCGCGCAGCATCCGCTCGTGCGCCTGAAACCCGCCCTGCAGGGCGAGCACGCCGATCAAGGGCACGGCTACCAGCCGCGCTGGGCCAGGAGCTCGTCGCCCTCCAGCTTCGAGCTCTCCAGGCTGGCCATCGCCGGCCCGAGACCGCGCGAGGCGCCGGCCACCCGCTCGGGGTCCTGCCAGTGCGTCGTGGCCTGCACGATCGCCCGCGCGCGGGCGGGCGGGTCCTCGGACTTGAAGATGCCCGAGCCCACGAACACGCCCTCCGCGCCGAGCGCCATCATCAGCGCCGCGTCCGCGGGCGTGGCGATCCCGCCGGCGCAGAACAGCACGACCGGCAGCCGCCCGTCCGCGGCGACCGAGCGCACGAGATCGGCGGGGGCGCCCAGCTCCTTGGCGGCAGACGCCAGCTCGTCCTGCGCAAGCACGGTCAGCCGGCGGATCGCACCGGTGATCGCGCGCATGTGCCGGACGGCCTCGACGATGTCCCCGGTCCCGGCCTCGCCCTTGGAGCGGATCATCGCCGCGCCCTCTCCTATCCGGCGCAGCGCCTCGCCCAGGTTCGTCGCGCCGCACACGAACGGCACGCGGAACTCCCACTTGTCAATGTGATGGGACTCGTCCGCGGGCGTCAGCACCTCCGACTCGTCGACGTAATCGACCTCCAGCGCCTCCAGCACGCGCGCCTCCATGAAATGGCCGATCCGCGCCTTGGCCATCACGGGGATGCTGACCGCCTGCTGGATACCGGCGATCATCTCCGGGTCGGACATCCGCGCGACGCCCCCGTCCCGGCGAATGTCAGCGGGCACGCGCTCGAGCGCCATCACCGCCACGGCGCCGGCCTCCTCGGCGATCGTGGCCTGCGCGGGCGTGACCACGTCCATGATCACGCCCCCCTTGAGCATCTCGGCTAGGCCCGTCTTGACCCTGAATGTCGCCTCGTCGCGCATACACAGAGTCTACCCCTGTCGGCGCATGCGCCGACAGCGGGGCCGCACATGTGCGGCCCCGAACCATGCCGCATGCGGCATGGTTGCGGACGGCGCATGCGCCGTCCGACGACCCCGCACATGTGCGGGGTCGGACCTGGCCGCATGCGGCCAGGTCATCCCCACTGCTACTTCAACCGGAAGGCCTTGATGCGATCGTCGTACTGCGCGGAGTCCTGCGAGTACACGCCGTAGGCCAGCGCCTGGATCACGCTCAGCAGCGCCGTGTGCGAGCGCACGTACGCGGGCGAGTTCGAGGAGTAGTACAGCTTGATCTGCGCGAGCTTGGCGACCTCGGAGAGGGTCGCGTCGGTGATCGCCGCGGTGCGGGCCTTGCGGTGGCGGGCGAGCTTCATCGCGCGCACGACCAGCGGATGCGGGCGCCCCGCCGAGAGGCCGATCACGAGCGTGCCCTGATCGATGCGCCCCAGCCGGCTGAGCGCCTCCTGGGAGGGGCTCGCGACGACGTCCACGCGCAGGTCGAGCAGCATCAGCAGATGACGCAGGTAGCTGGCGAAGAACGCCATCTGGTCGGTGCCCGCGACGAGCACCTTCTCGGCGTCGACGATCGCCTCCACGAGCGCCTCCACGGAGCTGCGCGAGACCTTGCGCGCGGTCTCCTCGACGTTCAGATAGTCGGCGGTCAGCGAGGACTCGAACTCGTTCTGATCAAGCGAGAACAGCGGCGCCGAGCTGGCCGCGGCGGCCTGGCTGGCGCTCGCCGGGGCAGCGGCGTGCACGCGGCGGTATTCCTCGCGCGCGGCGGCCTGCAGCTCGGGGAAGCCCTCGAACCCCAGCGCCTGGGAGAAGCGCACGACGGTCGAGCTGGACGTGTTCGCGCGGCGCGCCAGCTCCTCCGCGGTCTGGAAGGCAGCCTCGTCGAGATGGTCGACGATGTACTGGGCGACGTCCTTCTGAGAGCGCGAGCACTCGTCAAAGCGCGCGCGGATGTACTTCGACAGGCTCTGATGCTCGCTCGTGCCGTTCACGGGCTGGGCCGGCGGGGTTGCGGTCGCGACACGCTTCATCGGCGCTGTCCTTCGACGCTGGGGCCCCCCACTCCTGCTTCTGTCGCCGCCCACTCCCGCTTCTGCCGCCGCCCACACCCACCTCTGCCGCCGCCGACACTCGCCTGGCGGATAGTGTCCAGCGCATGCGCCGCACGCTGTTCGAGGACGTGCACGAGGACTTCCGCGCGAGCCTGCGCACGTTCCTTGCGCGCGAGGTGATCGGCGAGGAGAACCGCTACGGCGAGTGGGAGCGCACCGGGATCGTCCCGCGCGAGGTGTTCGCGCTGGCCGGGCGCGGGGGCTTTTTGGGCATGGCCATACCCGAGCGTTACGGCGGCGCGGGGGTCGAGGATTTCCGCTTCAACGTGGTCATCGGCGAGGAGACCCAGCGCGCCGGCGTGGGCGGCTTCGGGCTGGGGATCACGCTGCACAACGACATCTGCCTGCCCTACTTCCTGACCTACTGCACCGACGAGCAGCGCGAGCGCTGGCTGGGCGGGATCGCCTCGGGCGAGCTGATCACAGCGCTGGCGATGACCGAGCCCGGGATGGGCTCGGACCTGGCTGCGATGTCCACGCGCGCGCGGCGCGAGGGCGATCACTACGTCGTGGACGGCTCAAAGACGTTCATCACGAACGGGATCAACGCCGACCTGGCGATCGTCGCCGTGAAGACCGATCCGTCAGAGCGCCACCGCGGCATCTCGCTGCTCGTCGTGGAGCGCGGCACCGAGGGCTTCGAGCGGGGGCGCAACCTTCAGAAGATCGGCCAGCATGCCCAGGACACCGCCGAGCTGTCGTTCGCGCAGGCGCGGGTGCCGGTCGAGAACCTGCTCGGACAGGAGGGCGAGGGATTCCGCCATCTCGTCTCCAACCTGCCCCAGGAGCGGCTGTCGATCGCGGCGTCGGCCGTCGCGGCGGCGGAGGCGGCGCTGGGCTGGACGCTCGACTACGTGCGCGAGCGCCGGGCATTCGGCAAGCCGATCGGCTCGTTTCAGCATTCGCGCTTCACCCTCGCGGAGATCCGCACGGAAGTGGAGATCGCCCGCGCGTATGTCGACCGCTGCGTGCAGGCGCTCGGCGACGGCGAGCTGAGCGCCGAGGACGCGGCGATGGCCAAGTGGTGGTGCACGGACCTGCAGGGGCGCGTCGTCGACCGCTGCCTGCAGCTGCACGGCGGCTACGGCTACATGCTCGAGTACCCGATCGCGCGCGCCTACGCCGACGCGCGGGTCACGCGCATATACGGCGGCGCAAACGAGATCATGCTGGAGATCGTCGGCCGCTCTATGGGCCTGTAACCGGCGCGGACCGGCGCTCGGCGGCGAGCTTCACGAAGAAGTCCAGCGAATGCGGATCGGCCAGCGAGTCCGCGCTCGCCGCCTCCTGCGGCGGGATGCCCGTCAGGATGCGCTTGACCGGCACCTCCAGCACCTTGCCCGAGAGCGTGCGCGGGACCTGGGCGATCTGCAGGATCTCGTTGGGGACGTGCCGCGGCGAGCAGTCCTCACGGATGCGCCGCTTGATCTTGGCCGCCAGCTCATCGTCCAGTGAGACACCGGGGGCGAGCACGACGAACAGGATCATCCACAGCTCACCGCCTCCGCCGTCGGCCTCGCCGCGGGGGACGTCCACGACCAGAGCGTCGATCACCTCCGCCACGGCGCCCGCGGCACGGTAGATCTCGCTCGTGCCCATGCGCACGCCCTGGCGGTTGATCGTCGAGTCAGAGCGCCCGTAGATGACCGCTCCCCCGCGGGGCGTTATCCGAATCCAGTCGCCGTGGCGCCAGATGCCGGGATACATCGCGAAATAGCTCTCGCGCAATCGCTCGCCGTCCTCATCGCCCCACAAGAACAGGGGCATCGAGGGCATCGGCTCGGTGATCACCAGCTCGCCGACCTCGTCGATCAGGGAGTTGCCCCGCTCGTCCCACGCCTCCACGGCGCAGCCCAGCGCGCGGCACTGCAATTCGCCCTCGTAGACTCCCAGCAGCGGGCAGCCGCCGACGAAGGCGGTGCACACGTCCGTGCCGCCGCTGGTCGAGAACAGCCACACGTCTGGTTTGACGTGCTCGTACACCCACCGAAAGCTCTCCGGGGCCAGCGGCGAGCCGGTCGAGCCGATCGCGCGCAGGGCTTTCAGATCGTAGTCTCGGCCGGGCTCGATCCCCGCCTTTTCAGAGGCCGACAGCAGGCCCGCGCTGACGCCCATGCACGTCATGCCGGTGCGCTCGGCCAGCTCCCACAGGACACCGAGATCGGGGTGGCCGGGACTGCCGTCATACAGCACGATCGCGGCGTCGCTGAACAGGCAACCGACGAGGAAGTTCCACATCATCCAGCCGGTCGTCGTAAACCAGAACATGCGATCGCCGGCGCGCAGATCCAGGTGCAAGAGGCTCTTCTTCAGCTGCTCGAGCAGGATCCCGCCGTGGCCGTGCACGATCGCCTTGGGCAGGCCGGTCGTGCCCGAGGAGTAGAGCACCCACAGGGGATGCTCGAACGGGACCTGCTCGAATTGGATCGCCGTTCCCCTTCCACGCTCGATCAGCTCGCTCCAGCTCATCACATCGGGCAGATCGGCGGCGGACGCTTCGGGAGACAGATACGAAAGCAGGACCGTGTGGCGAACCGTGGGCAGCTCGGCGAGGATCGCGCGAACCTGCTCGGTGCGATCGAAGTCGCGGCCCCCGTGGCGGTAGCCGTCCACCGTCAGCAGGACGACCGGCTCGATCTGGGCGAAGCGGTCGATCACGCTGCGCGCGCCGAACTCGGGCGCCGCGCTGGACCAGATCGCGCCAATCGACGCGGTCGCCAGGAACGCGACGAGCGTCTCGGGGATGTTGGGCATGTAGGCGACGACGCGATCGCCGCGCGTGACGCCCAGCGCGCGCAGACCGGCGGCCGCGGCCGCGACCTGCTCGGTGAGCTGCCTCCACGTCAGCATGTCCAGCTCGCGGAGCTCCGAGGCGTGCAGGACCGCCGGCGCGTCGGGGTCACGATCGGCGAGCATGTTCTCCGCGTAGTTCAGCTCGGCTCCCTCGAACCAGTGCGCGCCGGGCATCCGGTGAGAGTCGAGCACTCGCTCGTAGGGGCGGGACGCGCGCACGCCGCAGTACTCCCAGATCGCCGCCCAGAACTCCTCTATTTCGGACACCGACCAGTCCCACAGCTCGGCGTAGTCGGCGAAGGTGCGCCCGTGACGCTCGCCCGCCCAGCGCATGAACCGCGTCATCTCCGCGCGCTCGCGATCCTGCGGGGTCAGTTCCCACAGGGGCGTCTGCCGGGGCGCGTCAGGCATGCGGGTATTCTCGCGGTTTGTGGACCTGTCCGGGTTACGCGATGAATTCCCCGTCCTGCGCCGACTCGCCTACCTGAACGCGGGCACCGACGGGCCCCTGCCCGCGGCGGCGGTCACGGCCGCGGCAGAGGAGCTCCGGCGCGAGGCCGAGGATGGCCGCGCCATGGCGCACTTCGAGCGCCGCGCCGAGCTGAGTGGGCAGCTGCGCGAGGCCTACGCCGCCGCGCTCGGCTGCAAGCCCGGCGAGCTGGCGCTGACGAGCTGCACGAGCGAGGGCCTCGCCCAGATCGTCGGCGGGCTGGAGCTCGGCGCGGGCGATGAGATCCTCACAAGCGACGAGGAGCACCCCGGGCTGCTGGGCGCGCTGGCGGCGGCGCGGGAGCTGCGCGGGGTGAGCGTGCGCATGGTGGCGCTGGCAGAGATCGCGGGCGCTGCCGGCCCGCGCACGCGGCTGGTGGCGTGCTCGCACGTCGGCTGGATGAGCGGTCGCGTGGCGCCGCGGGAGCTGGCGGACGTGCGGGCGCCGGTCCTGCTGGACGGCGCGCAGGGGGTCGGCGCGATCGCAGTGGACCTGGGCGAGCTGGGATGTGACGCGTATGCGGGGGCCGGTCAGAAGTGGCTGTGCGGTCCCGACGGCACGGGGATGCTGTATGTGAGCGCGAAGCTGCGCGAGCGGCTACGCATCGAGCGTCGCGGCTACGCGAACCTCGCCGAGCCGAACGCGGGCCTGGACGCCGGCCTGCGCGAGGACGCCCGCGCCCTGGACTCGATGTCGCTGAGCGCCGAGACCCTCGCGTGCGGGCTGGCGGCAGTGAGGGTGCTGGAGTCCGCAGGCTGGCAGGCCGTGCACGAGCGCGCGCGGGGGCTAGCCGGGAGACTGGTGGCGCTGCTGGAAGATCGAGGCCGGACGGTGGCGCCGCGCGGGGACAGCACGCTCGTGTCGTTTGCGAGCCCCGACCCCGAGCACGAGCGCGATCGACTGCGCGAGCACGGAGTGCTCCTGCGTAACATTCCCGGCGCGCCCTGGCTGCGAGCGTCCGTCGGGTCGTGGAACGACGAGGACGACCTCGACCGGCTGCTGGCGGCGCTTGCGACATGACGCCCTGCACATGAACCACGCTCAGCAGACCACATCACCCTCCCGGCACCGCCGCCGGTGACGCCATCCACATGAGCTCCACGCAGCAGACCACCACCCTCCCGGCGTCACAGCCGCTCGCCTCCGAGCCCGCTGCTCGTGTGGCCCCGTGGCGGCGCGTGCGCGTGAGGGGGCGGGTGAGACCCCATCATCTCGCCCTCACGGCCGTGCTGGCGCTGTCGGCCATGCTGAACGTCAACCGGCTCACGCGGAACGAGTACGGGAACACGTTCTACTCGGCCGCGGTCCGCTCGATGCTCGACTCGTGGCACAACTTCTTCTTCATCTCGTTCGACCCCGGCGGGCTGATCACGGTCGACAAGCCGCCGCTGGCCCTGTGGGTGCAGGCGCTCAGCGCCAAGCTGTTCGGGTTCACACCGCTCAGCCTGCTGCTGCCCGAGGCGATCATGGGAGTGCTCGCCGTCGCCGCGCTGTACTGGGTGCTGAAGCCCCGGTTCGGGGCGGCGGCGGGGGTCGCCGCCGCGCTGGCGCTGGCGGTGTTCCCATCGTTTGTGGCCGTTTCGCGCGAGAACGGCGTCGACTCGCTGCTGATCCTGCTGATGATCCTCGCCTGCGGCGCCGGCCTGCGCGCGTGCGAAACGGGCAGGCTGCGCACGCTGCTGCTCAGCGCGCTGCTCGTGGGGCTGGCGTTCAACACGAAGACCCTGGCCGCGGTCCTGGTCATCCCCGGGCTCGGTCTCGGCTACCTGGCGTGCGCGCCGGGGTCGATCGCGCGCCGCGCCGCCCAGCTGCTCGCGGCGGGCGCGGTGCTGTTCGTCGTATCGGCCTCCTGGTCGGCGGTCGTGGAACTGACGCCCGCCTCGCAGCGCCCGTTCGTGGGCGGCTCGACCGACAACACCGAGCACAACCTGACGTTCGACTACAACGGGCTCGGGCGCGTGGAAGGACAGGTCGGCGGTCCCGGGCGCATCCCGATCCTGGTCAAGCACGGCTCGCTCGCGCACATCGAACGGGAAGCGCTGCGCGCGCGCGCGCAGCGCGCCGCCGCGGCGCACGGTGGATCGCGACCCGGCGCCGGCTCGGCCGCCGCTCCCGCCGCACCCGCACGGCCGGCGCCCGTCGCGATCGTCCCCGCGATCGCACCCAAGCACAAGCCACCCCCCGCCTACCTGCCCAACGGCCGGGCGCGGGAGCCGACCGCGTTCGGTGGGGCGACGGGGCTGCTGCGCCTGCTCGACAAGGAGCTGGGCGGGCAGGCCGGCTGGATGCTCCCGTTCGCGCTGCTCGGCATGATCGCGCTCGCGCTGTGGTCGATCGGCGCTCGCTCCGGCGACGACAGCGACGGCGAGGGCGACGGTCGCAGCGAACGCGACGGTCGCAGCGAACGTGACGGGCACAGCGAACGTGACGATCGCAGCGGTCGTGACGGGCACAGCGGTCGTGACGGTGGCGGCGAACCTGACAGTGGCAGCGGTGGCCGGCGTGATCCGCGCCTGGCTGGCCTGATCGTGCTGGGAGGCTGGTTCCTGATCGAGGCGGCCGTGCTCAGCCTGTCCAAGGGAATCGTGCACCCCTACTACGTATCCGCGTTGGGGCCGGGCGCCGCGGCGATGATCGGCGGCGGGGCGGTTGCCTTCGTCGCGCGTGGCCGCCAGCGCGGACTGCGCCTGGCGTTGATCCCGATCGCTGTCGGGCTGACCGTCTGGACCCAGCTGACGCTGCTGAAATACGACCACTACATGCACCGGTTCTGGCCCGTGCTGATCCTTGGCGCCATGGTCGGTGTCGCGGCGATCCTGATCACGGTCCTGGCCAAGCTCCGCTTGATGTGGACGCGCGCGGCGATGGGGCTCACGCTCTGCCTGCTGCTGATCGCCCCCGCCGCCTACGCCGCCACCGCCTGGGAATTCCCCGTCGAGGGCACGTTCCCGGCCGCCGGCCCGCACGCCGCGGGAGCGGTCGGTCGGCTCGGCGTGGACCCCTACGCCCTGCGCGTCACCAGGGCGCTGATCGCCTACGTCGGCGCGCATCATCCGGGCACGCGCTGGGATGTGCTGACCGAGGCGTCGGACACGGCCGCGCCGATGATCCTGCTCGGCTATGACGCGGGCGCGATCGGCGGCTACAGCGGCAACGACCCGGCGCTCGACGGCGCCAGCCTCGCGCGGCTGGTGCAGCGGGGCGAAGCGCGCTACGTCGTGCTCGGCGGCGCCTACGCCGAACGCGGGGGCAACGCGGCCTCCACGGCCGTGATCGAATCCTGCGAGGTGATCCCCGCGGCGACGTGGCAGCCGCGGCCGGTCAACCCGAACGCGCTGCTGCTGTATGACTGCGCTGGGCACGAGCGCGCACTGCGCCGCAGCTGAGCGGCGACGGGGTGCAAGTCCGTCTGCCCCGGAACTGAGCGCTGCGGCGAGGTGCAATCCCGCCTGCGCCCGAGCCGAGCGCGGCTGCGGAGAGGATGCCCACCTGCGCCGCAGCTGAGCGCGGCGGCGGGGTGCCAAGCTCACCCGGGGCGGGCGTTACGCGGCCACGAGCAGATCGCGGTGAAACGCGCGGGCGAACAGCTCGCTCTCGCGCCGGGCCGCCCAACGCGGCACGGTCTGCTCGCCGTCGGCGATCAGGCGCAGCTCGACCTCGCCACGGCTCTGGCCTGTCCGCGATCCGAGCTCGGGCTCGCCCGCGGATGCGCCGGCGGCGGAATCTGCCTCAGCGGCAGACGTGTCCCCGCCAGGGGTGCCGGCGAGCGTGAAGCGGGCGCCGCGCACTAGCTGATCGCGGGAGCGCTCGAGATCCTCGGCCAGACGCAGCAGGACCGCGCAGCGGTCCAGGCGCGCCATGTCGTCATCGGCGAACAGCGCCGCGAGCGGGCCGGGGTCGGGCATGCCCTTGCGGTGGTAGCGGGCAGCCTGGGCGATGATCGCCACCTCGATCGGCGAGTACCCGGGCAGGCCGCCGTTGAGGATCAGGTAGCGCGAGTGCTTGTGGTGGTCGTCGTAGTCCACGGACATGCCGATGTCGTGCAGCATGCACGCGGCCCACAGCAGTTCGCGCTCGGTCCGATCGCCCTCATGCAGTCCCAGGCGAGCGAGCTCGTCGAACATCGCCAGCGCGAGCGTGGCCACATGCTCGGTGTGGGAAGCGTCGGGCCGGTACTGCGCGGCCAGGTTCAGCACGCTCGTGCGGCGCAGGTCGGCGAACAGCGGCGGGTCCCTGTCGGCAAGCAGGCGCTCGAAGAAGACGCCCTCGCGCAGCCCCGCCTCGGTGACTTCCAGTCCGTCAAAGCCGCCGGCGAGCAGCGCGCCCTGCACGACGATCGCGCCGGCGAGGATCAGGTCGGCCCGCACCGGCTTGATGCCAGGCACCGAGCTGCGCTGGCAGGCCGGCAGCGCCGCGAGTCGCTCCACGAGCTCCTGCAGCGCGTCGCTGGGGACGATCATCGCCTGCACACCATTGGACGGCAGCCCCTGCGCCCGCTGCACGGCGGCGGCCAGGTTGCGGACCGTCCCGCCCAGGCCGACCAGGCGCGGACCGGCGTGGGAGAGCCAGTCGGCCTGCTCCAGCTCGCGCGCGACATGCTCGCGCAACTCCTCGATCTGCCTGCGCTTCGCGGCACCGTTCGCCGGTAAGAACCGCTCGGTCATGCGCACCGTGCCCAGCCGCCAGGAGCCGAGCTCGCGGGCGTGACGATCGATGACGCGCACGAGCTGCAGCGATCCGCCGCCGAGATCCAGCACGCAGCCGTCGTCCAGGGTCGTCGAGTTGACCGCTGCGAGATACCCGTAGCGCGCCTCCTGTTCGCGGCTGAGCACGCGGATCGGCAGGCTCGTGTGCTGCCGCGCCAGCGCCAGAAAGCCCTCGGCGTTCTCCGCATCGCGGATCGCGCTGGTGGCGACGGCGTCGACCGCGTCCTCGCGCAGGTCGGCCGCCCGGCAGAAGTGGTCGAACACGTCCAGCGTCGCCAGGGCGCGGCGCATCGGCTCCTCCCCCAGCCTGCCGCTCGCCGCCAGGCCCTCGCCGATGCGCACGGGCTCATAGATCTCGTCGGTGCGCCGCCACCAGCCGCCGGCGGACATGAACACGACGAGCCGGAACGAGTTGGAGCCCAGGTCGATCACCGCCAGTCGCTCGCCGCACAGCTGCGGGTAAGGCTGTTGCGTCATACCCCTGAGCGTATTCGCAGCGCCGGAGGGCTCCGCGGGCTGACAGCGGGCGTCCCGGGCGCGGCGGATCAGGCGAAGCGCTCGGACAGACCGAGCTCGGCCCTGGCGATGCGCATCCGCGCCGCCAGCTGCGCCTCGGCTTCGGAGTCCCGGGCGATCTCGGCGACCGGAACCTGCAGCGCGCCGGCGAGAGCGGTGAGCTTGCTCCAGGTCGGGTTGCGCACCCCCCGCTCGATGCCCGACAGATAGGTCGGGTGCATGTCGGCGGCGTGAGCGAGACCTTCGATCGTCATGCGACGCGCACGCCGCAACCGGCGGATTGCACGGCCCAGCTCGGCGTTGGTGGGTGCAGCGGCCGCGGACACACATGGACCGTTGCTGCTCAACATGAACATGACTACAGGTGATATGACCCAATGCATACGATTGTCTGCCCAATTTGTGTCTTCTTTGAAACATTGGGGGTGGGGTGTGCATTCAAGTGGCGTACCGGCACCGTCCGTCGCGGCTTTCGCTGTCGCCCAACCGCATCATGGGCCCGCCTGGACTCGAACCAGGGACCTACCGATTATGAGCCCGCGCCGGGCGTGTCGCGGGGTGTTGTGGCGTCGGCCGATTTGGCTCTAGTGCTGAAGATTCGTCACTCTTGATCCGTTCGCGGACTTACCGACCCGTCCCATCCCTCTCGCCGTTGTCCTCCGCCACTACACCCTGCCGCCCGTTCGCTCCCACCCCCACACGCTCTGCGCCTGGCCCACTCGTCACATTTGTGATGTGGTGGGTCGAGGAAGGGAGTCTCCGGGTTGGAGCGAAGCGGAGAGGCGGAGACTCCCTTCCTCCAGACCAGGCACAGAGCCAAATTTCGGGAGCGAACGGGCGGCAGGGTGTTCGTCTGGGGTGTTCGCCTTATAAACGAACACACAACCGAACACCCCAGACGACACCCCGAGGAGGAGGAGGAGCCCGGGCCGGCGCTCTACTCGTCGAGTCCGTTGAGCAGGCGTAGAAGCCGCTCCTTGTCGATCCCGCACGTGCGGATCATGCCCTTGAGAATCGGGTCCCATGCGCGTAGCGCGCTCCAGCTCTCCGAGACGGGAAACTTGCCGGGCTTCTGCGGGTGCATCCAGACCGTCTGGTGCCTACCCCCGCTCTTGGGTGTCCACCCGTCGGCCTTCAGAGCCTTCTTGACGTCCCTGGCCGTGAACGGCCCACGCTTGAGTTGTGGTCCCCGGCCCAACGGTCTGCGAGCCGGTTAATGGGCGAAGCGTAGGAGCCCCGGCGGCAGCGCGTAGGTGCTCTCGTTTGCGAGCGCCAGGCGCGGCGCGAGACTGCGCAGCGGACGGCCGAGGATCGACTCGACGGCGAGCCGTGCCCGCAGCCGCCGGGGCACCGGACGGATTGCGTCGGCGAAGGACGCACCTTCCTCGAAGTAGTCGTGCAGGTAGGTGCCAAGCAGCGCGAAGCTGTCCTGTACGGCGGCGGCCCTGGTGCTCCCGCAGCCAGTGATGTCGAACTCCAGCAGTAGCGCGTACCACTGGCCGTGCTCGCGCTTCAAGACGACGTGACCACCGAAGTCCTCATCCAGCCATGCGGGGAACTCCAGCTCACGCGGTATCGCCTGGTGCTCGGGGGCGCTCATGTCACCCAGTCTAGTAGGGATGCGAGGCGCTGGTGTCGATCGTTGCACGAACATACCCAGCAGATGGCGTGTTTGCACTTCTGTTTACACCCGGCCCCTCGACAACCCTTCCAGCGGCCCTGCAGACACAGAAAGCCCCATTCTAGTAGGATTTTTTCGCTATGGGCCCGCCTGGACTCGAACCAGGGACCTACCGATTATGAGTCGGCAGCTCTAACCAACTGAGCTACGGGCCCTCCTCGCGAGCGGGCCATGAGCCCGACCACGATCGGGCAGACGCTAGCAGCGAGATGTGGAATGCTCACTGCCGCCGCCCCGGACTCCGAGGCAGGCGGGGTCGCCGATCGTGGCGGCGCCGACGGCCACTACGAACAGAGGAGCGAGCAGATGGCAGACCGTGCAGCGATCGTGACCGGAGCGTCGAGCGGGATCGGGCTTGCGATCGCGCGGGTGCTCGGGCAGGAGGGCTACTCGCTGACGCTCGCCGCGCGCCGGCCCGAGAAGCTGGCGGCGGCCGCGGAGGAGCTTGCTGGGGAGGGCTATGAGCTGCAGGCCCTCGCCGCGAACGTCTCCGAGGAGGCCGACATCCAGCGCGTGGTCGAGGCCCACCGCGAGAAGTACGGGCGGCTGGACGTGCTCGTGAACAACGCCGGGGTCGGGTTCGGCGCGCCCGTGGGTGAGATCGTCACCAAGCGGCTGGACATGCAGCTGGACATCAACCTGCGCTCGATCCCCCTGTTCTACCGCGAATCGGTGGCGCTGCTCAGGCAGGCCGCCGCCGAGCACTCGAGCGCGCTCGTCGTCAACACGGCCTCGATCGCGGGCAAGCGCGGCGTGGGCTGGAACTCCGTGTACTCGGCCACCAAGCACGGCGTCGTCGGCTTCACCGAGGCGATGAACAGCGAGCTGAGCGGCGAGGGCATCAAGTCGACCGCGCTGTGCCCCGCATTCGTGGACACCCCGATGACCGACTTCGTCAAGGGTCACGTCCCCGCCGAGCAGATGATCCAGCCCGAGGACGTCGCCGAGTCCGTGCGCTACCTGCTCAAGCTCTCCCCCATGTGCATGGTCCCGGAGATCATGTTCCTGCGACCCGGCGAGGTCGTGTAGGGCGCGGCTGTGTAGGGTGACGACGATGAAGCTCGGCGTGCACATCGGCTACTGGGGCCTCGGCCTCAGCTCCGAGGATCAGCTGAACATCGTGCAGGAGGCCGAGCGGCTGGGCTATGACTCCGTGTGGGCAGCGGAGGCGTACGGCTCGGACACGGCCACCGTGCTCGGCTGGCTGGCGGGGCAGACATCGAAGATCCGCCTGGGCTCCGGCATCTTCCAGATGCCCGGGCGCTCGGCGGCGATGACCGCGATGACCGCCGCCACGATCGACCAGCTCTCGAACGGGCGCATGATCTGCGGGATCGGCTCCTCGGGGCCGCAAGTCGCCGAGGGCTGGCACGGGCAGCGGTTCGGCAAGCAGCTGCAGCGCACGCGCGAGTATGTCGCCGTCGTGCGCATGGCCCTCGCCCGCGAGCGCGTCGAGTTCCACGGCGAGACGCTGGAGTTGCCGCTGCCCGACGGCCCCGGCAAGGCGCTGAAGCTCACGATCTCCACCGTGCAGGAGCAGATCCCCATCTACCTCGCGGCGATCGGGCCGAAGAACACCACGCTCGCCGGGGAGATCGCCGACGGCTGGATCCCGACGCTGTTCTCCCCCGAGCACGTCTCCGAGCTGCGCCCGCTCCTGCAGGAGGGCGCCGAGCGGTCGGGCAAATCGCTTGATGGGTTTGACATCGCGCCGACCGTAAACGTGTTCGTCACCGACGACCTGGAGGGTGCGCGCAACGCGATGCGCCCGTTCATCGCGCTGTACGTCGGCGGGATGGGCTCGCGCAAGCAGAACTTCTACAACCAGCTCATCTGCCGCTACGGCTTCGAGGCGGAGGCCGCCCAGATCCAGGACCTCTACCTCGAAGGCAAGCGCGAGGAGGCGATGGCGGCGATCCCCGACGCGCTGATCGACAGCGTTTCGCTGTGCGGCCCACCCGACGTGGTGCGCGAGCGCCTGGCCGTCTACCGCGACGCGGGCGTCGGCACGCTCGGCGTCACCCCGATCGCTTTCACCGCCGAGGACCGCCTGACGCAGCTGCGCCTCGTCGCAGAGCTCGCGGCAGCCTGACATCGCTCGTGCCGGTGGTGGCGGCGGCTTTGGGGGACGGGATAGAGAGAGAGACAGAGGCCGCGAGACCCCCGCGTGTCGCGGCGAGTACTGCTGGGAGCGTTCGGAGACCCGGGTCACGCGTTTCCAATGATCGCCCTCGGGCGCGCGTTGCGCGAGCGCGGTCACGAGGTCACGCTGCAGACCTGGCGGCGCTGGCAGGCGAGTGTCGAGGCCGAGGGCATGGCGTTCGCGCCGGCGCCCGAGTACGACGTGTTCCCCACTGGCGGTCCCGGCGGGGAGCCGCTGGGCTTCTACGAGGCGGTCGTGCACGCCACGCAAGACACGCTTCCGCTCGTGCGCGAGCTGCGCCCGGACGTGGTCGTCGCGGACATCCTCACGCTCGCCCCATCGCTCGCCGCTGAGCTGAACGGCATTCCCCGTGCGACCTTGATCCCCCATGTCTACCCCGAGAACGAGCCGGACTTTCCGATCTACTCGCTCGGCGCGCGCCTGCCGCGCACGGCCGCCGGGCGCGCGCTGTGGCGCCGGGCGCAGGGGCCGATCCGCCGCGGGGTGGAGCTCGGCCGGGTCGAGCTGAACCAGACCCGCGCGCGCCTCGGGCTGCCCCCGCTGCAGTACGGCCACGGCGGGACCAGCCGCGAACTGGCGCTCGTGGCCACCTTCCCGCAGCTGGAGTACCCGCGCGCGTGGCCTTCGTGGGCGCACGTCGTCGGACCGTTGATGTGGGAGCCCCCCGCGCGTGACGTCGAGCTTCCACCCGGCGAGGATCCGCTCGTATTGATCGCACCATCGACCGCCCAGGATCCCGACCACCGGCTGTTGGGAGCCGCTCTACGCGGCCTTGCCGGCGCGCCGGTACGAGTGCTCGCAACCTGGAACCGGCGCCTGCCCTCGCGTCCGCTGCCCGTGCCCGCCAATGCACGGGTCGTCGAGTGGGTCTCCTACGCGCGCACCATGCCCCTCTGCGACGTCGTCGTCTGCCACGCCGGCCACGGCACGCTCGCACGCGCGCTGGCGTGCGGCTGCGCGGTGGTGGCGTGCCCGCACGTGGGCGACATGAACGAGAACGCCGCCCGCCTGGACTGGTTCGGGGCGGGGGTGCGCTTGCCGCGACGCTTTGTCTCGCCACGGCCGCTGCGCCTGGCGGTCGAACGGGCTCTGAGCGAGCTTTCGATCCGTGCTCGGGCAGGCGAGCTGGCCGCGTGGGCTGACACGCACGACCCGGCGGACACGGCCGCCGCTCTGGTGGAGCGACTGGCTGAGCGCGATCCGACCGGGACGATCAAATCGAACATGCCCATGCCGACTGGGTCACGCACAGACGAGTGACGCAATAGCTCGTCGAGCTACCCGGCAACGCTGATAGGAACTCCGGGGGTGGGATTCGAACCCACAACCTCGATCTTAACAGGATCTTGCGCTACCGTTGCGCCACCCCGGATCGTGCTACCTCGGAAAGCCGCTGCAGCCAGGTCATTCTATGACATGACGAGGTCGTTGTCATCGTCGGTCAGCAAATCGCTCGGCAGCTTGACGAATGCTGCCTCCACCTCGGCGTGGCAGTTCGAGCACAGCAGCACGCACTTGCGAACCTCAGCGCGCAGCTTCTCGATGCTACGTGCCCCGCGCTGGGACAAGCCGAACTCCTTGGCACTTGGATCGAGATGGTGGAACTCCAACGCCGCAACGCAACGGTCATAGCCGCACAGACGGCAGCGCCCGCCCGCCTCGGCGACGAGGATCTGCTTGACCTTACGGCGACGGCGTACGACGGAATCAGCACGACATTGCCGGCATCTGTAGGACCCACGCGAATCTCGAACGTGCTCGGCCGCGCCATGCCGGGGACAAACGACCATCGCCTGCTGACGCCCCTCGACGCGCGCCTGATGCACTCCCGGTCGCCGAGGCGGGCCCTTGGGACATTGCGTGCGCAGGCCGTACTTGGCAAGCCAATACCTCACGGTCGCCAGGCTACGATCGACCTCGTCGGCGATCTGCGCAAGCGTTGCTCCCTGCTCGACCAGCGGCTCCAACTCCTCCCGGCGCAACCCTCCTCGTGGGGCGTACTTCTCGCTGCCAATGGCTCTGAGACCGTGTTTCTTCACCCAGTAGCCGACCGTCGAGGCGTCCTTGCCAAAGCGCTGCCCGATCTCCGCAAGCGAAAGACCATGGTCCAGCAGTTGCTCAAGCGATGTGCGATCCATGCACCGTATTGTCCTCCACACATCGGACGTTACGGCACGAACGTACGTTCCACTCTGTGCCGTCTCTGTGTCAACTTTGTGACTTCTCAACGAGAGGACCAGGGACTCACCCCGCCCCCGCGCCCGTCTCCTCCAGCGCCCGCTCGTTCGCCCGATCGAACTCGCGCTTGACCTCCGCGCGGCGGTGTGCCAGCTCGCTCACATCCCCCGACTCCTGCCCGCGCGCGCGCTGGATCTCGCGGTCGATCCTGGCCAGCTCCAGCTGCATGCGCTGGGACTCGAGCATCGCCGGCGCCGGATGCTCGCGGCCGGCCTGCACGACCAGCTCGGCCAGCAACCCCGCCAGCTCGGGGTCGTCCTCGGGCAGGTCCGCGCCGGGATCGGCCAGATGCTCGCGCAGATATTCGCCCGCACGGCGCAACACATCGCTGGTGAAGTGCTCGGACAACTCCAATTCCCCGAGCGCCCGCGCGCCCGACTCGGGCTCGGCGATGCACTGGGCCAGAAACGCCCGCTCGGTGCTCGCCCCGCGCACGGCCACCGAGGCGACCGGCGCCCGCGTGCCTGGGTCGCCCCCGCTTGCTGCCCGCGCGCCCCGCGCCGCGGCCAGAGCCCGCTCGGCGAGGCTCTCGGGCAGCTGCAACCGCTCGGAGACCATCCGCGTCAGCTCCATCCGCAGCGCGCTCGCCGGCAGCATCGCGAACACCGGCCGCAGCTCGTCCAGCATCCGGTCCCTTCCCTCGGGGCTGCCATGGTCGCCGCCGTCCAGGACACGCTGCACGCGAAAGCGCACGAACGGCACCGACTCCTCCACGGCCCGCTCGATCGCCCCCGCCCCCTGCGCCTGCACGAGCTCGGCCGGGTCCTTGCCCTCTGGCAGCGCGACCACGCGCAGCTCCAGCTTGCGCTTGGCGGCCAATCCGGCCGCGCGCAGCATCGCCTCCTGCCCGGCGCTGTCAGCGTCGAGCGCCAGCAGCACGGTCGGCGCCATCCGCGCGAGCTCCCCCACCTGCTCGGCGGTCAGCGCGGTGCCCATCAGACCGACCGCGTTGCGCACGCCCGCCTGGTGCAACGCGATCACGTCGGTGTAGCCCTCGCACAGGATTGCCTGCCCCGCTCGCGCGGCCTGCACGCGCGCCAGATTGGCGCCGTACAGGTGCATCCCCTTGTGGTACACGCTGTTATCGGTCGTATTCAGATACTTGGGACGTCGCCCATCCCTTGTCTCTTTCTCTCTCCCCCTCCCCACCCCCTCCTGCCCCTCCTGCAGATCGGAATCCAGCACGCGCGCCCCGAACCCGAGCACCCGGCCGCGCATGTCGGCCAGCGGAAACATGATCCGCGAGCGAAACCGGTCATACGGTCGCCCGTTCTGCTGCGAGCGCTGGGCCAGCCCCGTCGCATACAGCTCGGCCTCGGAGAACCCCCCGCGCAGCGAGGCGCTCAGCACGCGATCCCACGCGCTGGGGGCATAACCGACGTGGAACTCCCTGAGGATCTCCTCCCCCAGGCCCCTCCCCGCCAGATACTCGCGCGCGCCCGCCGCCTCCTCGCTCTCCCACAGGCAGCGCTCGTAGTAGGCGCTCGTGCGCGCCAGCAGCTCCAGCAGCCGTTCACGCTCGCGGCGGCGCTGGGACTCGCGCTCGTCCTCCTGCTCGCGCTCGAGCTCGACCCCGCAGCGGTCGGCCAGCAGCTCCAGCGCCCCTTTGAAGTCCACGCTCTCCGTCTCCTGCACGAACGTGAACACATCCCCCGCCGCCTGACACCCGAAGCAGTAGTAGACCTTCTGCACGGGATCGATCCCAAACGACGGCGTGCGCTCCTCGTGAAACGGGCACAGCCCCTCGTAGCTGTTCTGCCCCGCGCGGCGCAGGTCGGTGCGCGCGGAGACCAGCTCGACGAAGTCGACCGCCTCGCGCACGCGATCCTTGGACTCGCTGGTATATAGCGCCATCGCCGCTCAACGCTAGCGGGCGAATGCTTTGGGCACCTGCAGCTCGGTGTACTTCCTTATGCAGTACCGGTCGGTCATGCCCGCCAGGTAGTCGGTCACACGTCGCGCCAGATCGTCCTCGTCGTCGCCGGGAGGGGGTGGCAGCTGGTCGGGTTGATCCACGTAATGCTCGAACAGCGTGCGCACCACCCCGGCGATGCGCTCGTGCTCGGCGCGCACGGCCGGACCGAGATACACGCGCTCGAACATGAACTTGCGCAGCTCTCCCATCGCCGGGCCGGCCTCGGGCCCCTGCACGACGTCCCCCGCGCGAGCAGACTCCTCCACGAGGTCGTGCACGAGCGCGTCGATGCGGGCCGACCCACTCTCGCCGAGCACCGCGATCGGCTGCGCCGGCAGCTCCTGCGCTCGCAGCAGCCCGGCGCGCAGCGCATCGTCGATGTCGTGGTTGATGTACGCGACGCGGTCGATCAACCGCACGATCCGACCCTCCAGCGTGCTCGGCGCCTCGGCGCGACCGGAGTGGCGCGCGATCCCGTCGCGGACCTGCTCTGTCAGGTTCAGCCCGGCGCCGTCACGCTCCAGAACGTCGACCACGCGCAGGGAGTGCTCGTAGTGACGAAACCCCCCGCCGAAGCGCTCACGCAGGCAGCGGTCCAGCACCTCCTCGCCGATGTGCCCGAACGGCGGGTGCCCGAGGTCGTGCCCGAGACCGATCGCCTCAGTCAGATCCTCGTTCAGCCTCAGTGCGCGCGCGACGGTGCGCGAGATCGTCGTGACCTCCAGCGTGTGCGTCAGCCGCGTGCGGTAGTGATCGCCCTCGGGCGCCACGAACACCTGCGTCTTGTGCATCAGCCGGCGAAACGCCTTGCTGTGCACGATCCTGTCGCGGTCGCGCTGATACGGGGTGCGCAGCGCACAGTCCTCCTCCGGGCGTGCCCGCCGCGCGGGATATGAGCGCGCCGCCAGCGGCGACAGCGATACGTCCTCCTGCACGGCGATGCGCGCGGCGAACGCGGCAGCGACGGAGTCGGTGTCGGTGGCGAGGCCCATCAGCCGGCCGTCCCGGCGGCGGCGGCCGGCATCAGTCGCACGTGGGCATGGTGCTCGAGCGTTTCCGAGATCGCCCGCTCCACCTGCCCGAGCGCCTGCTCGCCCGCGCCCGGAGCCTCGGCCAGCGGCAGGCCGAGCGCGCCGGTCATGAAGCTGTAAGCGCCTGGATCGAGCGGGAACGACGCGGCCTCACACGTCCCGCACACGACACCCCCGGACGCGCCGGAGAAGCCGACGAGATGCTCGCGCTCCCCGCAGTTCGCACACGCCCCGAGCTGCGGGGCCAGACCGGCGGCGAGCATCAGCTTCAGCCTGAACGCCAGCGCGCCCGCGCGGCCAGCGGCAGATCCGCGGTGGATCTGGATCTGCGAGCCGCCGCCGGCGCGGCCCGCCCTGCCGGCGACGGCTGCTCCAGCGCCCGCATCCAGCAGCGACAGGCGACGGCAGAGCAGGTTGAACACGTTCGGATGGGGCTCTGCGGTCTCGAACAGCCGCCCGACCGCGTCGCACGCGCGCGCGGCGGCATCCAGCGCACGGGCGTCGGTGCGCAGGCGCGCGTACGCCTCGACGGTCTGCGCGCCGGTGACAGTCAGCAGCTCGCCCCGGCCCTCGTGCAGGTCGAGCTCCAGCCGGAAGAACGGCTCCAACCGCCCGCCGAACCGGCTGCGCGCGCGACGCACCCCCTTGGCGATCGCGCTCACCCGTCCCCGCTGGGGCGTGTACAGGTGCAGGATACGGTCGGCCTCGCCGTAGCGCAGCGAGCGCAGCACGATCGCCTCGGTCTTGACCGGTCCGGGCATGGTCCCTTCGAGTCTAGGCTCGCGTCCGGCGCACCCTTTGCACGCTTGCCCGTCGCGCATTCTCCCCTCGCGCCTGCCCGCCCGGTCTGGGACAGCGCCAGGGTCCGCGCCAACTCCAGGACTATACTTTATGAAGTAATGAGTGAGATAGTCGTATACAGCACGGAGCCATGCTCGTTCTGCGCCCGCGTCAAGGGACTGCTGCAGGCCCGTGGCATCGAGTTCACCGAGGTCAACCTGTCCAAGGACCCCGAGGGACGGGCGGCGCTGGCGCGCAGGACCGGCATGATGACCTTCCCCCAGGTCGTGATCGACGGCGAGCTGCTCGGCGGGTTCACCGAGCTCCAGGCGGCCGTCGAGAGCGGGCGTCAAGACCGGTCGCTGATCGAGGGCGCACAGCCCGACCCAGCCGTCCAGGCTGTGTGCCCGCTGGGTCAGCCGGCGGCCTGACCGCTCAGCTCCGGCGCGGTGCTCGCCGGCGCCGTGGCCGCGGCTGGCAGGCCTCGCACACGTAGGTGCCGCGTCCGGCCACGACCATCTTGACGATCGTCCTGCCGCATCGCGGGCACGGCTCGCCGGCGCGCCGGTGCACGAGGAAGCGGTCCTGAAACGAGCCGCGCACGCCGTCGACGTGACGGAAGTCGTCGATCGTGGCCCCGCGCGCGTCGATGCCCTCGCGGAGCACCGCAATGACCGTCTCGCGCAGGCGGGCGTACTGCTCGCGCGAGAGCCGCCCGGCCGGGCGCAGCGGGTGAACCCCGGCGCGGAACAGCGCCTCGTCGGCGTAGATGTTGCCGACGCCCGCGATCCGCCGCTGATCGAGCAGCAGCGCCTTGATCGGGGCGACTCGCCCGCGCGCGAGCGCGCGCAGATGCTCGGGCGTGAACCCTTCGTCGAACGGCTCCACGCCCAGGCGAGCGGCGAAGAACGCCTCCAGCGCATCGCCGCCCCCGAGCAGCAGCTCGCCCGTGCCGAAGCGGCGCGGATCGACGATCACCAGGCGGCGCTTGGGCCGCAACTCCAGGCGGACACGTACGTGCGGGGGATCGGGTCTCGGCTCACACAGGACCGCGCCGGTCATACGCAGGTGCTGTGCGAGATGCACGTCGCCTGCCAAGCTCCACACCAGGTACTTGCCTCGCCTGCCAAGCCGCTCGATGCGCCGGCCCTCGATCGCGTCGGTCAACTTCTGCGGAGCCAGCGGGCGCGACCAGCGCGGGTCGAGGATCTCCAGTCGGACCAACGTCCTGCCCTCCACCAGAGGAGCGAGCTGGCGTCTGATCGTCTCGACCTCGGGCAACTCGGGCATAGCGATCCAGCTTATGGCCCGCGACCGTCAAGCGTGTCAGGCCTATCCCCGGCGCTTGGCCCGCGGGTGCGCGTCGAAGTAGACGTCCTTCAAACGGTCGGCCGACAGATGGGTGTAGACCTGGGTGGTCGCCAGATCGGCGTGGCCGAGCATCTCCTGCAGCGAGCGCAGATCGCAGCCCCCGGCGAGCAGGTGGGTGGCGAACGTGTGGCGCAGCGTATGCGGGCTCATCTTCTCGTCGAGGTCGGCCCTGCGCGCGTAGCCCTGGACGATCTTGTACAGCCCCTGGCGCGTCAGCCCGCCGCCCCGGCGGTTGACGAGGAGCTTCGACTGCACCCGCACGCCGACCAGCGCCGGGCGTCCCCGCTGCAGATACGCCCTCGTGGCGAGGACCGCGCGTGAGCCGACCGGCACGATCCGCTCCTTGGCGCCCTTGCCGCGGGCGCGCAGGACGCCCTCCTGCAGGTCGATGTCCGCAAGCTCCATCCCCGTCGCCTCCGAGGCGCGCAGCCCGCACGCGTACATCAGCTCCAACAGCGCCCGGTCGCGCAGCACCAGGGGCTCGCCGCCGCGAGGCCCGTCGAGCAGCCTCCCCACCTCCCCGCGCGTGAGCGCCACCGGCAGGCGCTGCGTGCGCCGGGGCCCGCGCAGCTCCGCGGTCGGGTCGTGGACGATCGCGCCTTCGCGGCGCAGATGCCGGTAGAACGAGCGCAGACACGCCGTCTTGCGCCGCAGCGTAGCCGCGGAGACCGGCGGCGCCGGGGGCTCGCCCGCCCCGGGGTTCCCACCGCCGGAGGCGGAGAGCTCGGCCAGGAACGCGGCGAGATCGCCGTGCTGGGCCTGCAGCGGATCGATCCCGCGCCGGCGCAGGAGCTCGCCGAACTGCAGCAGGTCCGAGCGGTAGGCGATCAGCGTGTTGCGCGACAGGCCCCGCTCGAGCTCGAGGTAGGCGAGGAAGTCGAGCACGAGCGGCTCGATCTCGCCGGTCGACCGTGACGTGGACGTGGACGTGGGGCTCACATACGGAGCTTCGCGTCCAGCTCCCCAGCTCCTGCCCGCTGACCATCGACACGGGTCCGCGCGACGAGCTCGGCCAGCGCCGAGCCGCCGGCCAGAGCGGCGCCGAAGAACAGCGGGTCCTGCGCCAGGCCGCGCCCCATCGTCTGCGCGGGCAGCCCCGAGGCGCGGTACCCGGGCAGATCGATTGCTGCGCGGCGCCAGTCGTGGCGGTTTATGCGCGCTGGCCGATCGGAGATCGTCCGATCTCCGATCGGCCGCTCGACGTCGAGCTCCAGACCGGGCCGGCTGGGCAGCGCCCCGCCGAAGACCGCACCGAGCCCGATCGATCGAAGACCGGCGCGCAGGTCGGCGCCCACGGGAGAGCGCACCCCCGCGGGCAGCGCAACGGTCACGGGTGCCAGCAGCAGATCCAGAACGGCAAGCGTGTGATGGGAGATGCCGCGATGACGCGCCCGGGCATCGCCGGAGGACATCCGCGCGACCAGCAGCGCCTCACAGCCGAGCGCGAGCGCCACGTGGGCGCTGTCCAGCGCCGACAGCCCCCCGTGGCCGAGCGCGGAGCCGCAGCCCACGATCCCCGGTCCCGGCCCGCACACAGCCCCGTCCCAGCCGAGGGCGCCCAGCCCGTGGTGCAGTGCGCCGGCGGTCGTGATCGCCTCCGCCTCCCCGCCGAACGCCGCGCCCGCCGTGAGATGGCCGGCGAGCAGCCCCTGCTCGCGCAGGGCGCGAACGGTGCGCGAGTGCCCGCCGGGCAGCGCGCCGCCCTCGGTCTGCACGTAGCCCAGACGAGCGTCGGGCAGCGCCTGCATGAACGCCCACGCGACCGGAGCGAGCTGGCCGTGCAGCGCGAGCACCGCCACGGGCCGGTCCAGCGGAAGGCTCAGGAGCTCGTCCTCGACGGGCCGGACGGCGTGCTGGAGGCTCGTGTAGTTGAGCTTCATCACGCTCGCGCCGGGCGTGCCGTCGCCACCCAGGCCGCGGGTGAGGTTTACGTGCACGATGTCGAACCCGCCCGAGCCGAGACCGAGATCCAGCGCCTGGACGTTGACGATCACCTCGTCTCCCGCCCGCGCGGCGCCGACGAGCGCGACGTCGGCGATCGCCGGGCGTGAGCGCCCGTCCAGCTCGACCACGAGATCCTGCTCGGGGCCCTCGGGCGGACCGGCATCGATGACGGTGGCGCGGCGCAGCTTCAACATGGGAGCTGCAAGCTATCGGGCGCGTCCACCGCAGGCGCCGGCCTCATCATCCGGCGAGCTCAGCTGGACGTCCACGTCGACGTCGCACTCCCACTCCGGCAGGTTGGCGAGCTCGTGTGCGCGAGCGATCATCTCGGCCGCGATCTCATCCGCGTGCCGCTCGTCCACGTCCGTGAACACGGCTTGAACGCGCAACGTCTTAGGCGCACTCGCAAGCTCCGCGCCAGATCCGGGCCGATCGCCGAGGGAGTGATCCGCAGCGGCGCTCACGACCGGGCCGCGGGCGCTGTGGCGTCTTCGGATGCAGCGACGACTGTTCTTCCCTCGTCCTCGGCACCGCCCTGGGAGTAGGACAGCGCGGCCGCGACGAACTCGCGAAACAGCGGCGCCGGGCGCTCCGGGCGGGACTTGAACTCGGGGTGGAACTGGGAGGCGACGAAGAACGGGTGATCCTCGAGCTCGATCACCTCGACGAGCCGATCGTCCGGTGAGGTGCCCGACACCGTCAGACCGGCGCTCTGCAAGCGCTTGCGCAGCAGGTTGTTGACCTCGTAACGATGGCGGTGGCGCTCGTAGACGACCGCTTCGCCGGCGTAGATCGCGCGTGCGCGGGTGCCGTCGTGGAGCTTGATCGGGTCGGCGCCCAGGCGCATCGTGCCGCCGAGATCGGCGATCTCCTTCTGCTCGGGCAGCAGGTCGATGACCGGATAGGGCGTCTCGAGATCGAACTCGGTCGAGTTGGCGCCCTCCATGCCGGCGACGTGCCGGGCGAACTCCGCCACCGCGATCTGCATCCCCAGACAGATGCCCAGATACGGGATGCGCCGCTCGCGCGCGATCTGGGCGGCGGCGATCTTGCCCTCGATCCCGCGACCGCCGAAGCCGCCGGGAATGAGGATTCCGTCCGCGGCGATGAGCTGCTGGGAGGCGCCCGAGGCAGGGTCCTCCAGGCGCTCTGAGTCGACCCACTCGATCTGCACCCTGCAGCCCCGCTGCGCGCCGGCGTGGCGCAGCGCCTCCGACACCGACAGGTAGGCGTCGGCCAGCTGCACGTACTTGCCCACGAGCGCGATTGTGACCTCGCGGCCGGCCCGTTCGGCCCGTTCGATCGGCTCCCGCCAGCCGGAGAGCTCGGGCGCGGGCACGTCCTGCAGGCCGAAGTGCTCGAGGATGAAGTCATCGACGCCCTGCTCTGCGAACACGAGCGGCACCTTGTAGATGTCATCGACGTCGCGCGCAGCCACGACCGCGTCCATCGGCAGGCTGGCGAACAGCGCGATCTTCTTGCGGATCTCGCCCGAGAGCGCTCTCTCGGAGCGGCACATCAGCATGTCCGGGGCGATCCCGATGCGCCGCAGCTCGTTGACCGAGTGCTGAGTCGGCTTGGTCTTCAGCTCGCCCGCGTGGCCGATGTAGGGGACGAGGGTCAGGTGGATGTACATGCAGCGCCGGCGCCCGACGTCGACGGGGAACTGGCGGATCGCCTCCAGGAACGGCAGCGACTCGATGTCGCCGACGGTCCCGCCGATCTCGGTGATGACGAAGTCGACGTCGCTTGACTCCGCGATCAGCGCTACCCGCTGCTTGATCTCGTCGGTGATGTGCGGCACCACCTGCACGGTGCCGCCGAGGTAGTCCCCGCGGCGCTCGCGGCGGATGACCGTGTCGTACACGCCCCCCGCCGTCACGTTGGAGGCGCGGCTGGTGTTGGCGTCGGTGAACCGCTCGTAGTGGCCGAGGTCCAGGTCGGTCTCGGCGCCGTCCTCGGTGACGAACACCTCGCCGTGCTGATACGGCGACATCGTGCCCGGGTCGACGTTGATGTAGGGGTCGAACTTCTGCATCGCGACCGTCAGCCCGCGCGCGACCAGCAGCCGTCCAATCGAGGCCGCGGCGATGCCCTTGCCCAGCGAGGACACGACGCCGCCGGTGACGAATATGAACCGGGTCTTCGAGGGGGTGTCCGCGCGGCGGTCGGTGCTGGGCAGTGTCATATGAGGACGCTAGGAGGGCCTGCCCCATGAGTCTAGCCCGCGCACCAGCGGCACCCGCTCCACCAGCTCTGAGATCGAGCGCAGCTCGCCGTAGACGGTCAGAATCACAAGCAGCGCGAGCGCGATCAGCTGCCCTCTCGCAGACAGCGTCAGCACGAGCCACAGCCCGGCGAGCGCGCCGAGCAGGTTGGCGCCGGTGTCGCCGAGCATCGCCCGTTCGCGCAGGTCATACATCCCCACCACGAGCGCCGGCCCGGCGAACAGGCCGAGCGTCCACAGCGGGCGCAGCTCGCGGGAGCCGATCGTCAGGCCCGCCCCGAGCGCCACGAACGCCTTGGCGGCGCGGCCGGGGCGCAGGTCGAGCAGGTTCAGGGCGTTCGTCGCCAGGACCAGCACGGCGCTGGCCAGCAGCCAGCGCCCGACCGACAGGCCCGCGAAGCCCAGGTCGATCGTCAGCAGTGCCAGCCCGAGCGAGCCCGCAGCCTTCAGCGCCCCGGTGGACAGCTCGCCGCGCAGCGCCGCCGCGCCGTGACCGCGCCAGCCCCGGGACTCGGGCGCACCCGGACGCTCGCCGCCGAACGCGTCGTCGATCAGACCCAGGCACGCGACCCCGAGCACGTACGCCGCGACCGGGAGCAGACGCGGATACAGGATCGCGGCGTGGGCGAGCCGTTCGATCGGCGTGAGCGGCACGAGCGCGAGCAGGGCCGCCGCGAGGATCAGCACGCCGAGCGGGAACGGCAACGAGCGCCCCCGATAGTTGGGCCGCACGTGCCCACCGGCGCGCAGCGCCCGCAGCGTCGGCCGGGCCAGAATCGCCGCGAACACGAGGGCGGTCACGAACGGTAACGCACGCATCGTCGCTAGGGCACCGCGCTGGGCAGCAGCGAGTCGGCCGTCGGCTTGACCCCGAACGCGCCGTGCGCCCCCGCGAGCGCATACACGAGCGCGGCCTGGCCGGCGGGCGCGTCGAGGTCGTCCACGCTCGAGAGGCGCTTGCTCTCATACCACGGCACCTGCGAGGGTTGGGTGCCGGTCAGCTCGACGCCGACCGTGGGAATCCCGACGGCAGCGACCCCGCTCAGCAGGCCCGTCTCGAAGGCCGCGCTCGCCGCGCTCTGTTCGGGACTCATGCCGGCCGGGTCCGCGCGCACCACGACGAGCCCGTCCAGCCGGCCGAGCTGCCCGTCGAACGCGCTCAGCAGACTGCTCTGCACGCGGCTGAGCAGCTCGCGGTCGACCAGCCGCCCGCCCCTGACGAGCTGCTTGCCCGCCAGTTCGCCAAAGCGACCGACCAGCGCGGGCGAGGCCGCCAGCTTCGCGTAACGAGTGCCGGCCGCCTCGCCGTCGATCCCCTGCAGGTCCAGCGGCTCGCGCACCGCGACCACGATCGCGAGGCCCCCCCGGCCTGGGTCACCGCCGAGCGCCCCAGCCCGTCGATCTCATTCGAGGATTCGCCGAGGAACACCAGGCCGATGCTGCGCCCGCTCAGCAGGTCGTGGACGGCGAGCGGATACAGCCCCCCCGCGAACGCTTCCTCGGCGGCCAGCTGATCCTGCAGCTGCCCCACCTGATGGCGGGCGCCGCTGACTTCGGAGTTGAGACTGGCGACGATGCCGTTCTTGGCGGAGGACACGAGGTTGGAATCGCCGATCGCCACGCCGATCAGCACCCCTACCGCCAGCGCCAGCAGTACGGCCGCGAGGGAAAGCGCGTGGTATCGGTAGTCGAACATTCTCGATCGGGACTCTTGCAGGAGCGCTGACTCAGAGCAATTGCAGCTGCAGCCACAGCAGTTCGACGACGTCCCGCAGCGCCGGTGTCAGCGCCACGACCGCGACCATCGCGATCAGGCCGGCGGCGATCACGACCAGCAGCGGGGCCAGGCCCGGTCGCGGATGGTAGAGGCGGCTGACGCCCTTGGCATCGACGAGGATCTCGCCGATGCGCAGGCGTGTCAGAAACGTCGAGGACATCCCCTCGCGGCTGCGGTCCAGGAACTCGACGAGATTGAACTGCGAGCCGACCGACACGATCAGGCGCGCGCCCTTCTCGGCCGCGATCAGCATCGCCACGTCCTGGCTGGTGCCGGGCGCCGGGACGAGCTTGTAGGGGAGGCCCAGCTCCCGCAGTCGCTCGCGCCCGGGCGCGCGGCCGTCGGGATAGCAGTGCACGACGAGCTCCGCCCCGCAGCCCAATGCCGCCTCGCCGGCGGAGTCCATGTCGCCGACGATCATGTCCGGGCACAGTCCGGCTCCCAGAAGCGCCTCGGCGCCCCCGTCGACGGCGACGAGCACCGGGCGCATGTCGCGGATGAACGGGCGCAGCGCGCGCAGATCGCGCTGGTGCCCGACACCGCGCACGACCACGAGCGCGGAGCGGTCTCGGAAGTCGGTGGCGAATCGCGGCAGGTCGATCCGCCCGGCGAGCAGTTCGCGCTCCTCGCGCATGTGCTCGATCGTGTTGCGCGCGAACCGCTCCAGCGCCTCGCCGACCTCGCGCCGGCGGGCCTCCGTCTCCGCGCGCACGCCGGCGCGGTCGAGCACCCTGCCCGTCACGAGCGGCGCGCCGCGCTCGCCCTCTGCGCTCTCGCGCCGTCGCACCTGCGCGCCCTGCACCACGATCCGCTCTCCGTCGGACAGCTTTTCAAACAGCGAGTCGTCCGGCAGATCGACCAGCGGGACCCCCGCCTCGACCAGCAGCTGCGGGCCGAGGTTTGGATAGGCGCCGCTCGAGGACGGCCTGCAGTTCAGGACGGCCGCGGCGCCCGCGGCGATCAGCTCCTCGGCGGAGACCCGGTCGATGTCGAGATGGTCGATCACGGCGACGTCCCCGCGCGCGAGGCGCCTCACCAGCAGCTTCGTGCGCCTGCCCAGGCGCACCGGGCCGCTGATCGTCGGCGTGGGCGCGCCCTGGTCTGACTGCGCCAACTGCATGGACATGCTCGGCGGCTGCCTGGTCGCGGCCATCACCGCCGAGAGTAACCGCTCCGAGCGCGTCTTGGACGAGTCGGGGCGGTTGATGCGTCACCGGCTATGCCGTCTGTCCAAGCGCGTCCCCTGCCGGCCCGTCTATCTCAGACCACGCGCTCAGGCGGCTTTGCGCAGGTCCTTGGCGTGACGGCGGGCGCTCGTGTCGGTGGCGTCGGCGCCGAGCATCCTGACCAGCTCGGAGACGACCTCTGGCTCGCCGAGCTGCACCACGGTCGCGAGCGTGGGGTCGCCAGAGGTGTCCTTGACGACCGAGAAATGCCGCGCCCCCAGCGAGGCTATCTGGGGCAGGTGGGTGATGCACAGGACCTGTCTGGTCTCGCCCAACGCCCGCAGGCGCTCGCCGACCGCGCGTGCGGTGTGACCGCCGATGCCCGCGTCAATCTCGTCGAACACGAGCGTCGCCTGCTGCCCGACGACATCGGAGTCCGCTCCCCCGCCGGCCCCGGCGCCGGCGCCGGGCGCGTCCTGCATAGACGCCGTGATCACGGCCAGCATCACGCGTGAGAGCTCGCCGCCGGAGGCGATCTCGCGCAGAGGGCCGGCCGGCACGCCGGGGTTGGGGGCGATCGTCAGCTCGACCGAGTCCCCGCCGGTGGGGCCGGGCGGGCGCGTGGACAGGACGACGTCGAAGTCCGCGTCCGCCATCGCCAGCGCCGCGAGCTGCTCCCGCACGGCGACGGCCAGGCGCGGGGCCGCCAGCTCGCGTGCGCCGCGCAACGCCTGCACCTGCCGGTCGAGCTCCGCGCGCGCGTGTGACAGCTGCTCGCCCGCCCGGGCGAGGGCGCTCTGCACGCCATCGAGCTCCTCGCGCCGCGCGCGGGCGCGCTCGGCGTATTCGAGCACGGCCGCGATCGAGCCGCCGTGCTTGCGGATCAGCCGATCCGTCGCCGCCAGGCGCTGTTCGACCTCCTCCAGCGACCCGTCCTCGCCGGCGAGGCGCTCGCCGTAGGCGCGCAGCTCCGCCGCGACGTCCTGGGACTCCAGGACGATCGCGCCCAGGCGCTCGGCGAGCGCATCCAGGGCGGGGTCGGCGCCCGCGACCGCATCCAGGCGGGCGGCGCCGGCCGCGAGCAGTGCCACGGCACCGGGATCCTCGGGCGACTCGGGCGCAAGTGCCTGG
The DNA here is from genome assembly GCA_963808385.1 of uncultured Solirubrobacterales bacterium. Classification (GTDB taxonomy): domain Bacteria; phylum Actinomycetota; class Thermoleophilia; order Solirubrobacterales; family Solirubrobacteraceae; genus Palsa-744. The sequence goes on from CAWEFQ010000012.1 coordinate 64,084, forward strand.
CCGGCAGAGCCCGCGGCGGCACACAGCGCATCCAGCCGACGCAACCGCTCGCGCGCGGCGAGCAGGCGCCCGTGCTCGGACTCCTCCGGGGCGGCCTCATCGATCTCCGCGAGCTCGTGATCGAGCAGGTCCAGCTCGCGCTCGCGGGCATTGGACAGCTCGCGCAGCCCCGCGAGCTCCGCCTCCAGACGAGCGCTCTCGCGGTATGCCTGCGCACACGCCTGCAGGCGCGCGATCTGCTCCGGCCCGCACATCCCGTCGAGAACCTGCAGCTGAGCGCCGGCCAGGGTCAACTTGCGGTGCTCGTGCTGTCCATAGAACGAAACGAGGCGCGCGCCGATGTCGCGCAGGTCCGTGACTGTCGCGACGCGGCCGTTCACATATGCCCGAGTGCGCCGTCCGTCGGCATCGATGCGGCGGGCGAGGACTATCTCCCGCGCATCCAGGTCGCCGGCACCGGCGCTCAGACGCTCCGCGAGCTCCTCGCGGAGCGCGTCTCCCAACTCGAACACGCCCTCGACGTAGGCCTCGCTCGCGCCGGGGCGCACGATCGTGGGCCGGCCACGCCGTCCGGGCGCGGCGCCCCGCCCCCCCAGCAGCAGGTCCAGCGCGTGCGCGAGCACGGTCTTGCCGGCGCCCGTCTCACCCGTGAGCACGTTCAGCCCGGGGGCGAGCCGCAACTGGGCGCGCTCGATCAGGAGCAGGTTCTCGACGTTCAGCTCGCACAGCATTCTCGGGCATGTGTACCAGCCGATGGGGATGGATCGCGCGCGTGGCGGCGGCGTTTGCGGCGCTGCGACGGTTGGGGGCGCGCTTGCGGGAGGTGACAGAATCGCTCCGAGCAGGCATAATCGACGGAGATGGCGGCGGGACGGACCCCGCGAGTCGAGCGCGACTCACTCCTACGTACGCTCCCGCGCCCACAACGGCATGGCTGCCAGCGACCCTCATCGACGCCTCGACTCACCCTCAGAGATGGGACGTGAAGTCGTGGGCGGGCAGATCGACTGCCTGTCGGCGCGCGCCCTGGAGGATCGCCTGGAGGAGGAGATCAGCCGCGCGGGACGGCACGGCACCCCGCTGAGCTGCCTGCTCGTGGCGATCGAGGACCTCGGCGAGCTCGCCTCCCAGCACGGACGCGAGCTGCCCGAGCAGGCTCTGGCGTACGCCGGCCCGGCCTTGCTGCGCGAGCTGCGCCGCTTCGACCGGGTCGGGCGGCCGAGCGACACCGAGCTGCTGGTGCTCCTGCCGGGCGCGGACGGTCCGCGCGGTGAGATCGTCGCGCGGCGCGTGATCGATAGGCTGCGCGCGATCAAGATCGAAGCCGGCGGGCTGCGCCGGCCATTGCGCGTGTCGGTCGGGCTGGCCGCCTGGCATGAGGATCTCAGCGGCACGCAGCTGCTGGCGCAGACACGCGCCGCGGCGCGGCGCGAACGCGAGGGGCTCGCGACGCAGGAGTCCTAGCCTCACCCTCCGACAGCGCTCGACGGTGGCTCGACCCGCGTATCGCGCCGGAGCCACGCCGGAGCGCTCCCGTCGATCCCGCCGGATGCTCCCGCGACGGACCCATGGTCCATAATCCCGCCCGGATGCTGAGCGGATCAGAGCTGTGGCTGCTGCGCCTGATGGCCGATCGCGGCCTGGCGCTGCTCGACGCCAGCTCGCTGCTGATGGTGATCGAGGACCGCGGCGAGCTGCGCGTCGCGGCCGCCAGCGGCGAGAGCAAACCGCGGCTGCGGATCGTGCCGGTGCAGGGCAGCGCCCTTGGCGCGCTCTTTCAGGCGGGCGAGCCGGTGGCGCTCGATCGTCCCCGCGGCCAGGACGCCGCGCTGCTGCACGAACTGGGGATCGAGGCGCGGGCGGTGCTCGTCGAGCCGCTGAGCATGGAGGGCCAGGGCGGCGGCCTGGTGATCGCGATGCGCCGCGACTCCGGCTTCCGGGGACCCGACAGGCAGGCGCTGAGCGCGTTCGCCGCGAGCGTCGCCCAGCGGCTGGCAGCCGAGCGCTCGGTGGAGATCGAGCGCCTGCGCTACGGCATGCAGGCGCGCGAGCGCGAGCGCACGCGCTGGGCGCGGGAGATCCACGACGAGACCATCCAGGGCCTGGGCGCGCTGCGGCTGAAGCTCGCCAACGCGCGCGACCTCGATACCGATCAAGGATCGGCCAGCGAGGCGTTGAGCAGCGCCGTCGACGCCGTGCTCGACGGACTGGGCGAGGAGATCGACGGTCTGCGCCACCTGATCACCGAGCTCAGGCCCGCGGCCCTCGACGACCTCGGTCTGGCGGCCGCTCTGCAGGCACTGGCGCGGCGCATGCAGGCGATCGACGGCTTGGACGTGCAGACCGAGATCGACCTCGGCCCCAAGCACGACCTCCAGCGGCTGGACCCCGAGCTGGAGAGCACGATCTACCGGGTCGTGCAGGAGGCGCTCACGAACGTCAGCCGCCACGCGCAGGCCACGCAGGCGCTCGTCAGCGTGAGCGAGCGCGACGGCGTCGTCAGGGCCTCGATCACCGATGACGGCCGCGGCCTGCCCGAAGCTGACCGGCTCGGCCCGCGCGGGGATGGCCTGGAGGGCGGCTTCGGCATGTCGGGCATGCGCGAGCGCGCGGAGCTCGTAGGCGGGGAGCTCGAGCTCGTGCCCGCCCCGGGCCGGGGCACCGTGACGCGCCTGACCGTGCCGCTGGCGGGGCGCCCGGTCCCGTCGCCACCGATCGGAGATCGTCCGGCGAGCGAGGCGGCGTAGACCGAGCTTGCCCGGGCGGGCGCGCGCCTGGATTCGTAGGCCTCTACTCCACCAGCCCGAGCTTGCGCGCGTACGCGGTGATCTCCGAGCGCGAGCTGAACCCGAGCTTCTCGATCGCGCGCGCGCGATATGTCTTGACGGTGCGCTCGGCGACGTGCAGCTGCTCGGCGATCTCGGGGTTGGTGTAGCCGTTGGCGATCAACCGCACGACCTCGCGCTCGCGCTCTGACAGCGCGACCCCGTCGGCCGGGGAGTCCTCGCCGGCGGCCATCAGCGCGCCCAGGCGCGGGTGCAGGTAGTTGCCGCCGGCGACCGCCAGCCTGAAGGCCTGCAACAGCTCGGCCGGCTCGGCCTCCTTGAGCACGTAGCTGCGCGCCCCGGCGCGCAATGCCTGCCTGGCGTACTCGGGATCCTCGCGCATCGTCAGGATCGCCACGGCCAGCGTCGGATGGGCGACGAAGCAGGAGGGCAGCGCGGCGAGGCTCGATCCGCCGGGCATCGTCAAATCGAGCGTCAGCAGGTCCGGCCTGTGCTCGCGCACAGCCCTGATCGTGGCCGGCACGTCGGCCGCTTCGGCAACGACCTCGAACTCGCCGTCCTCGCGCTCGAGCACGGTCCGGATGCCGTCGCGCACGACCGCGTGATCGTCGGCGATGATCACCGTGATCGGCCTGTCCGCCCCCGGTATGTCCTCTGGTATGCCCGCCTCCATCGTTGGCGCACACGGTACCGCGTCAGCCAGACCGCTCGCGACGGCCTTGCGGGACGACACGAATCGCCTCGGAGGGACTACACAGATCGACACCAAAGGGACGACACGATCGGCACCGTTCGCCCGACAGACAAACGGCCCGCCAGGCCCCATCATGTCGGCTATGAAGCGCACCCACCATCCATCTTCCACTCCGTGTGCCGCAAAGGCGTCCACGAGATGATCGCCACTCCCATCCTCACAACCCGGTTGACGCCCAAGGCGCTGGCGCGATGAGCCCGATCGTCTCACCGAGCCGCTCACGCGAGCGCTCTCGCCGGCCTGCTCTCAGGCTGCTCCCAGGCGCAGCGCAGCGGGAGACCGCCGCGTCCGTGCTGCTGGTGAGCGCGAACGCCTGGCGCTGCGAAACCCTGCGCGCGGAGCTTCGCGCGACGCTGCCGTCACGCACCACCTTCGCGCAGGCGCACAACGTCGCGGAGGTGCTCGAGCACGCTCGGTCTAGCCGCCTGGTGATCCTCACGGGCGACCTCGACGACGCCGACGCCGGCTCGCTGATGCGTCTGCTCGGCCAGCGTCACCCGCAACTGCCGGTGGTCTGCCTCGAGCAGCCCCCGCTGGCGGTCGCGGGCGGGCGCGGCTGATCGCGTCGGCCCTCGCACCCCGCCCTCGCCGCCGGAGCCGCTCCGTCGAGCGAGATCGGCCTTGCAGCGCTCGTTGCCATCTCAAGCGGCCTGTAGCGTGGCGTCTCGATGTCATCGAGGACAGACACGGCGACCCTCCCCAGCCCTCTGCGCTCCGCGCGGCTGCGGCGGATCGTCGCCGCCTACACGGTCAACCGGCTGGGCACGTGGTTCGGGTTCATCGCGCTGGCGGTGGCGGTATACGACCACACCCACAGCGCCGTGGCCGTCTCCGCGCTGCTCCTCGCCGGACAGGTCCTGCCGGCGTTCGTGGTGCCCGCGCTGGTCGCCCGCGTCGAGGCGTCCTCGCGGCGCGGAGAACTGAGCGGCCTGTACCTGTTCGAGGCGGCCGCGACCGCCGCGCTGGCGGCGCTGGTGTGGCGGCAGTTCTGGCTGCCCGGCATCCTGCTGCTGGTCGCGCTCGACGGGACCGCCGCGCTGGCGGCCAGCGCGCTGCTGCGCGCCGCGGCGGCGCGCTCCGCGCGCGAGTGGGCGCACGACCACCACGCCCGGTCCGCGCCCGTGCCGGAGAGCCTGCCCGCGCAGACCTTTGCCGGCCAGGTGGGCGTCGCGCTCGTGGCCGGGGAACAGGGCATCGAGGACAGCGAGATCGGTCATGGGGGCAACGACGCGCGCGAGGCGGGCGCGCAGGAGGCCGAGCGCAGGGCGAACGCCGCGATCAACATCGGCTTCGCGATCACGTTCACCCTGGGCCCGGCGCTCGCCGGGCTGGTTGTTCCGGCGTACGGAGCGCCCGCCGCGCTACTGATCGACGCCGCCTCGTTCGTGATCTGCGCCGCGATGCTGCTGCAGGAGAGACCGCACGTCGAGGACGCCGAGACCTCGTCGGTGCGCACGCGTGTGCGAGCCGCTTGGCAGTACATCAACGACACGGCCACACTGCGCGGGCTGCTGCTGGCGCAGGCCGTCGCGCTCGTGTTCTTCGAGTTCTCTCCGCCCATCGAGGTGGTATACGCCAAGGTGTCCTTGCACGCGGGCGACAGCGGCTACGGCATCCTGCTGGGCGTGTGGGGCCTCGGCGTCGCGATCGGCAGCGCCGTGTTCGCGCGCTCGATCAAACGCTCGCTCGGCATGCTGTTGAGTGCAAGCACGCTCGCGGTCGGGCTCGCGTATCTCGGCTGGGCGATCGCGCCCTCACTGGCTCTCGCCTGCGTGGCGGGGCTGATCGGCGGGATCGGCAACGGCGTGCAGTGGGCGGCACTGATCAGCGCCGTGCAACGGCTCACACCGCAGAACTTGCACGGACGGATGATGGGCGCGGTCGAATCGATCGGCGCGATCTGCCCAGGGATCGGGCTGGCGCTGGGCGGGGCGATCGCCGCGCTCAGCTCGCCTCGGGGCGCGTTCCTCGTCGCGGGGGTCGGCGCGACACTGAGCACCTTCGCGTTCGTGCGGCTGCCGCTTGGCGGGCTGACCAGCGTCAAGCCCGATCCGGAGGGAGTCGCTGACGACGAGCCAGAGTGGGCGCCTGAATCTGCGTCGTCCAGCGTTCCGAGCGCACCTTAAGGACCACGTGGAATCGGCCGTTAAGTACTACACACCAGCGCAAATGACATGACCGACTCAAAGCTGACCATTCGGATCTTCTGCGCCGTGGAGGCTGCCCTGTTCGTGGGCGCGCTCGGCGCCGCGGCATTCCTGTCCCGCTCTCAGGAATGGCAGCCGCTCCTGCTCGTAGGACTGCTGCTGGCGCTGTCGCTTGGCGGGCAACGGCTCGTGTTCACGATCCGCGGCCAGCACCTGTCCGCCGGACTCGTCGCACAGGTGCTGGCGATGAGCCTGCTCGGGCCGGCCCCCGCCGTGGCCATTGCGATCGCGGCGGCCGTGTTCATCTCGGTGGGCCGGCAGTTGCCGCTGTCGGCGTGGCTGAACAACCTCGCCACGTTCGCGGTTTTCCCGCTGGTCGGGGGCCTGCTCGCGCAGGCGCTCGATCGGAAACGTGCACGATCCGCGCCAATCAGCTCGCCCACGGCGTGACATTCGCGCTGGTCGTGTTCGGGGTGTTCATGGTCACGAACGCGCTCAACTTCAGCGTGATCGCGCTGGACAACCTGCTTCGTCGAGAACCGCCGCCTGATCGGCGCAGGTGCGTGAACTGTTCGTGCCGATGCTGCCCGGCCAGATCGCCGCGGGCGCGCTCACGGCGGTGCTCGCCGTCGCCTACACGAACCTGGGACGTACCGGTGCTGTTCGGGTCGGTGCTGGTGATCGTGATCTTCCAGTACCTGATGGTCGCGCTGCTGCGCTCGGAGGACCGCGCCGACCAGCTGGAAGCGCGCTCGGTGCACCTGGCGTCGCTGCAGCTCGGCGTGCTGACGACGCTCGTCGAGACGCTCGCGCTGCGCGACCGCATGACCGCGCGCCACGCCGCCGCGGTCGCGCGCTACGCACGCGCGCTGGCGCAGGAGATCGACTGCTCCGAGGAAGACCAGGACCTCGTGCACACGGCCGGGCTGCTGCACGACATCGGCAAGTTCGCGCTGCCCGACCGGATCCTCAAAGCCGAGGTGCTCTCCGACGAGGACTGGGCGGTGATCCGCCGCCACCCGCAGGACGGGGCGACGCTCGTCGGGCGCCTCGACGGCTACGGGCCGGTGGCGGACGCGATCCTCTACCACCACGAGCACGTCAACGGCAGCGGCTATCCGGCGGGGCTGATCGGCAACGAGATCCCGCTGGCCTCGCGCATCATCGCGGTCTGCTCGACCTACGACACGCTGACCGCGCGCGAGACCTACCGCTCGCCGATGACCCCCCAGGACGCGATCGCCGAGCTGCGCCGCGTGGCCGGGCGCCAGCTCGACGGCGAGCTGGTCGAGAGCTTCATCGCGATGCTCGAGCGCGAGGGGCCGGTCACGTTCGCCCACGGCGACGACGCCGACTTCGAGGCCGAGCTCGCGTTCGAGCGGCGCGCCCGCAAGATCGCCGCAGCCCGCGCTCGGCTGACCGGGCCTCGCGTCTAGACAACGACGAAGGCGCCGCACCCACCGATCTGCGATCGGCTGCACGACGCCCTCAGTCTTCAAGTCTGGTCGCTTGGCGACCTCTCCAACAGCTTATTTGTGCCAACGCACGATAGGTCTCCTTCGCCATGGCCCGAAGGCCTTTTGCGAGGCGGATCCTGTTTGTCTCCATCCACAGGACGTGCCGCTCTTTGAGTAGCTTTGCGAAGGATACTAGCGAGATGACACGAAATGTCCAGTTCGCTCCACTATTTGCACGATCGATTGCACGTGCAGGACAGCCGCGCCGCAGCCTCGACGCCAGGTTCAGGCCGCCAAACGTCCACAAACGTGCATCTCGCTCAGCAACGCGGCCCATTTCGGCGATACATGGACCATGCAAACCATGCCCTCCCCCCCGGCCGGTGACGAGCGCCAGCTCGTGTTCACGAGCTCGCAGGCCGCCCGCTATCTCGGCGTCTCGCTGGCGACGATCCGCCGCTGGACCGACGCCGGGCACATCTCCTGCTACCGCACGCCCGGCGGTCAGCGGCGGTTCTCCAAGGACCAGCTGGACGGGTTCGTCGACTCGCTGCAGAGCGACGACTCGACCCACACGACGCCACAGGCCGCCTGAGAGCCCAACCCGTCTGAACCGCCCGCAGGGCCTCGGTCAGCTGGCGAGGCGCCCGAACTTCTCGCGCAGGCGCCGGTAGAACGAGGAGTCCGGCAGCTGGGCGATCGTGCCGACCGCGTCCACGAAGCGCGCGTCGATCGCCCCGCCCGCCGGGATCTCGCCGGCCGGTCGCCCGTCGACCGCGATGTCCAGCGGCTCGCGCGAGCGGTTGTGAACCGTCAGCCGGTCCCCGGGCGCGACCACGAGCGCGCGGGCGGTCAGCGAGTGGGGCGCGATGAACGACACGACGAACCCCTCCACGCCCCACGCCATCACCGGCCCGCCGTTGGCGAGGTTGTAGCCGGTCGAGCCCGCGGGAGTCGCGATCACGAGGCCGTCGCAGCGTACGCTGCCGACGATCTCATCCTCCAGCGCGTACGCGATCTCGGCGACGCGCTCGCCGACGCGGCGGTGGATCGCGACGTCGTTGATGCCCGCGCGGGCGCCGCGTTCGGCCTCCGGCCGCCGCCGCCGCCGTCCCGTCTCGCCGTCGCCGTCCCCGTCCCCAGCCGGGGCGTCGAGCACGATCGCGGGCAGCTGCAGCAGCTCGAACTCGCCGGTGAGCGCCCGCGCGATGCCCTCGCTGCAGCTCGCCGGGCTCGACCGTCGCCAGGAATCCGATCTCCCCGAAGTTGACGGCGAACACGGGCACGCTCGTGCCCGCGTACAGGCGCAGCGCCCTGAGGATCGTGCCGTCCCCCCCGAGCACGACGCACAGCTCGACGTCGTCCAGCACCGGCGCGTTCAGCTCCACGCCCGGACCCGGCTGCAGGCTCGGGTGCTTGCGCGTCTCCTCCTCGTCCAGGCGCAGCGTCACCCCCGCCTGCACCGCGGCGTCGATCAGCTCGCGCAGCGCCTCGATCGTGTCGGATGGGCGGCGGTGGGTGATCACGGTCATGCAGCGATCGCTCATGGCTCCACGACCCTAGCCATCTCCTCAAGCTCCCGCACGTCCGTCGTGCCCCCGCGGCCGGGCGGGGCGAGGTGGACGAACGTCTCGCGGTTGCCCTTGGGCCCGGGCAGTTCCGAGGAGTGATAGCCGAGCACGCTCGTCCCCAGCGCGAGCGCGGCCTCGCCGACACTCACGAGCGCGTCGCGACGAGCATCCGGGTCGCGCACGACCCCGCCTTTGCCGACACGCGCACGGCCGACCTCGAATTGGGGCTTGACCATCGCCAGCACGTCATATGTGTCCGCCATGCACCCCAGCACCGCCGGCAGGACCTTGGCGAGCGAGATGAACACCACGTCGATCGTCGCGAGATCCGGCGTGTACGGGAGCATCGCTCCGGTCAGCCCGCGCGCGTTGGTGCGCTCGAGCACACTCACGCGCGGATCGTTGCGCAGGGTCCAGGCGAGCTGACCGTAGCCGACGTCCACCGCGATCACCTCCGCTGCGCCGCGGCGCAGCAGGCAGTCGGTGAACCCCCCCGTCGAGGCGCCCACGTCCAGCGCACGACGGCCGGCCACGTCGAGCCCCGACGCGAGGATCGCGTTCTCGAGCTTGATCCCTCCGCGCGATACAAACGCCGGGGAGGCTCTGTGATCAACGTCACACATAAGTTCGGGCACTGCGGTCAAGATAGTGAGCGACCCGAAGTACAGCAGCATCCCTCCTCCCCGAAACGGCCCGCCTCCCCAGCGGGTCGTTTCATTTAAGCCGACGGGAGAGGGGCGGACTCGCGCGCGGCGATCGCGGCCCGGACACGCTCGGCGATGCGCGCGCCGGTGTACCCGACCTCCTCGTGCAGCAACGCGGGCTTGCCGTGCGTCACGTACCGGTCGGGCAGGCCCACACGCATGATTGGGGTCCCGCCCACCCCTCGCGCGCCCGTCTCGTTCAGGGTCTCCCACACGGCGCTGCCGAACCCGCCCGCGAGCACGCCCTCCTCGACGGTCACGAGCAGGTCGTGCTCGGCCGCGAGCTGGGCCATCAGGCCGGCGTCGATCGGCTTGGCGAACCGCGCGTCGGCGACGGTCACGTCGATCGCATCCGCGCTCAGCTCCCGCGCCGCCTGTAGCGCCTTGCCGACACCGCTGCCGTAGCCGACCAGCGCGACCCTGCTCCCCGCCGCGGCGCTCGCGCCGGGTGGGTGGGGCTCAATCAAGATCTCGCCCGTGCCGATCCTGATCGCGCGCGGCTCGCCGGGCAGCTGCACGCCGGTGCCCTCTCCGCGCGGGTAGCGCAGCGCGATCGGCCCGTCGTCGTAGGTCAGCGCCGTGCGCAGCATGTGCACGAGCATCGCCTCGTCGCGCGGGGCCATCAGCACGATGTTCGGCAGGCAGCGCAGGTAGGCGATGTCGAACGCCCCGTGGTGGGTGGGCCCATCGTCGCCGACCAGCCCGGCGCGGTCCATCGCGAACACCACGTTCAGCCGCTGCAGGCAGACGTCGTGCACGATCTGGTCGAACGCCCGTTGCAGGAACGTCGAGTAGATCGCCGCCACCGGCTTGACCCCCTCAAGCGCCAGGCCGGCCGCGAACAGGATCGCCTGCTGCTCGGCGATGCCGACGTCGAAGTAGCGGTCGGGCAGCGCCTCCTGCAGGATGTTCAGGCCCGTGCCCGAGTTCATCGCGGCCGTGATCCCGACGATGCGCTCGTCGCGTTCGCATTCGCGCACGAGCGCGTTGCCGAACACCTGGGTGTACTGCGGCGGGGCCTTCCTGGCCTGTGCGCCGGTGGCGACCGGTGCGCTGGGTGCGGGGGCGCCGCCCAAGATCGAGTTCGGCTTGGCGGCATGCCAGCGCTCCATGCCCTCAAGACCCCCGTCCTCGGCGGGCGCGAACCCCTTGCCCTTGACCGTCGCGATGTGCACCACCACCGGACGCCCCGCCGCCAGCGCCTCGCGCAGCGCCTCGCGCAGCGCGCGCACGTCGTGCCCGTCGATCACGCCCATGTAGGCCCAGTCGAGCTCCTCCCACCACAGGCCCGGCGCCCAGAACGCCTTGATCGACTCCTTCAGCTGCGGCCCCAGCCGCTCGAACGCGGAGCCGATCCCGCCGGGCAGCCGCGCGAGGCCGCCCTCGACGCCCTCGCGCGCGTGCCACAGCTTCGGGTTCAGCCTGACCCGGTTGAAGTACCGCGACAGCGCGCCGACGTTGGGCGCGATCGACATGCCGTTGTCGTTCAGCACCACCACCATCGGCGTGCCCAGTCCGCCGGCCTGCCCGATCGCCTCGAACGCCACCCCGCCGGTCATCGCGCCGTCGCCGATCACCGCCACGACCCTGCCGTCGGCGGGCGCCGGCGCGCCCCTGCGGTCCAGCGCGCGCTCGCCGCCGCGAGCCAGGTGGCGCATCCCCTCCTTGATGCCGACGGCATAGCCGATCGAGGTCGAGGCGTGACCGGCGCCCATGATGTCGTGCGGGGACTCCTCGATCGAGCAGAACGGCGCCAGGCCGCCGTACTGACGGATCGTGCTCAGCCGCTCGCGCCTGCCGGTGAGGATCTTGTGCGGATACGCCTGATGCCCGACGTCCCACAGGATCTTGTCTGTCGGCGATTCCAGCAGCGAGTGCAGCGCGACGGCCAGCTCGCACGTGCCCAGATTGGCCCCGAAGTGCCCGCCGATCTCGCCGACCGTGTCGATGATGTAGGTGCGCACCTCCTGGGCCAGCCGGGTCAGGTCCTCGTCGGAGAGCCCTTTCAGGTCCTCCGGTCCGTCAATGTTGTCGAGCAGGGATGTCGTCATGAGGTGCGCGTGTAGATGAAGTCGGTGATCTGCTCGAGCTCCGCGCCGGCGCCGGGTGCGCCCGTGCTCGTGCTCGCGGCCTGCGCGAGCGCGTCGCGTGCGGTCCTGTGCGACTCCGCCGCCAGCTGTAGTGCCTGTTGCATGCCGAACTCGCTCACATATGTCCGCTTGCCGTGCCGCTCGTCGCTGCCCCGCGGCTTGCCGAGCGCATCGTCCGTGCCGGTCACGTCGAGGATATCGTCGACGATCTGGAACAGCACGCCCAGCTCGGCCGCATAGCGCCGATAGGACATTGTGGCAGGTCCGTCGATCCCACCCAGCAAAAGCACGCAGATGACCGACGCGCCGATCAGCCGCCCCGTCTTCAGCTCATGCACCCGGCGCAGCGCCGTGGGCCCGTCGGGCGTGTCGGGCGTGTCGGGGCTGACGTCGGCGTACTGCCCGCCGACCATCCCGTCGACCCCGGTCGCCCCCGCCAGCTCCGCCGCCGCCCTGAGCACCCGCTGCGGCGAAGAGCGCTGCTCGGTGAGCAGGTGCCTGAACGCCTCCGCATACAGCCCGTCCCCGGCGAGGATCGCGACGTCCTCGCCGAAGCGCACGTGACACGTCGGCATGCCCCGGCGCAGCTCGTCGTCATCCATCGCCGGCAGGTCGTCGTGGATCAGCGAGTAGGTGTGGATCAGCTCGATCGCGCCCGCCAGCGGCAGCATCTCGCTCTGGGGCAGCCCGACCGCTCGCGCCGTCGCCAGCGCCAGCACCGGCCTGATGCGCTTGCCGCCCGCCAGCAGCGAGTAGCGCATCGCCTCCTCCAGCCCCCGCGTCAGGGGCTCGTGCGAGAACCGCATCCCCTGCAGGTGGCGCTCGACCTCGGCGCGCAGGTGCTCGGGGTAGTCCGCCCGCTGCGCGCGATCCGCCGTCACCTCGCCCGCCACACGCGCCGCTATAGCAGCGAGTCCTGGCCGGGCGCGACCGTCGAGACCTCCGCCCGCGCCCGCCGCTCCAGCTCGGCGGCCGCCTCGCCCGCCAGCCCGGCGCAGTCCTCCACCAGCGTCGCGGCCGCGTCGGGGCTCAGCTCGCCGGAGCGCAGCTGCTCGGCGGCCCGCTCCAGCTTTGAGATCAGATCGTCCAGGCGCTCGTCCATCAGCTGATCGGTGTCGTTCATCGTGCCTCCTCGGGCGTATTCTCGCGCACTTCGCGCAACACCGCCGCCAGCACCCCATTCACGAACCCCGGCGCGTCCGAGCCGCAGAAGACCTTGGCGCTCTCCACGGCCTCGTCGATCGCCCCCTCGGCCGGGATTGGCTCGTCCGCGGGCGCCACGTCCGGGTGCAGCATCTCGATCAGCGCCACCCGCATGATGCTGCGCTCCAGCGGCTGTATCCGCTGCACCGACCACCCGTGCGCGTGCGTGTCGATGATCGCGTCGAGCTCCTCCGCGCGATCGGCCGCCGCGTGCGCCAGCGCACGCGTCATCAGCGAGGCGTTCGCCCCCAACGTCTGCGCCAGCGGCCGGCCCGTCAGGTCGTGCTGATACAGCGCCACCACCGCCGCCCTGCGCTGCTCGGAGCGCCGCACTGTGCTCCCACCGCTCCCGCTACGCCCGCGAGACGTATTCGCCCGAGCGGGTGTCCACGCGGATGCGCTCGCCGACCTCGACGAACAGCGGCACCTGGATCGTCGCGCCGGTCTCGAGCGTCGCCGGCTTCGTGCCGCCGCCCGAGACGCTGTCCCCGCGCAGGCCCGGGTCGGCCTTGGTGACCTCCAGCTCGACCCCGCTCGGCAGCTGGATGTCGGCCGGCTCGTCGTCGATGAACAGCACGTCCACCTCGCTGCTCGGCTTGGTCCAGCGCAGCATCTCCTTCACCGTGCCTTCGGCGACGGCGATCTGCTCGAAGGACTCCGTGTCCATGAAGTGCGCGTCGGCGCCGTCCGCGTACAGAAACTGCATCCTGCGCGCCTCCGTCCTGACCGACCTGAACTTCTCCCCCGCCCGGAACGTCCTGTCGATCACGTTCCCGTCCGATGCCCGGCGCAGCTTCGTGCGCACGAACGCCCCGCCCTTGCCGGGCTTGACGTGCTGGAACTCGACGATCTTGTAGATCGTCCCGTCCACCTCTATGTGGTTGCCGTTCTTGAACTGGTTGGTGCTCAGAGCCACATTGCCTACCCTTGATCTGGAGTCCGATGCCTAAACCTGAACGCTTCGACGGATACATCCGAGTCAGCCGCAGAATGGGCCGCAAGGGACCCGGCTATATCTCGCCGACCGTGCAGAGAGAGGCTATCGCCCGCTGGGCAGAGTACCGGGGCGTGGAGATCGCGGCCTGGCACGTCGACGAGGACGAGTCCGGCGGAACCCAGGACCGCCACGGCCTGCGCGAGGCGATCCAGCGCATCGAGAGCGGCAAGACCGAAGGTATCGCGTGCTGGAGGCTCAATCGGTTCGCCCGCAACGTCGCGGGCGCGATCGAGGACGTCAAGCGCATTCAGTCCCTCGGCGGACATCTCGCGTTCGTCGAGGAGGACATCGACCCCACAGGCCCGTTCGGCTCGTTCATCCTGACCGTGCTCCTGGCGGTCGCCACGCTCGAGCGCGACAACATGGTCGCCGGCTGGCAGACAGCCAAGCGCCACGCGATCGAGCGCGGAGCGAAGATCAGCCCCACGCCCTACGGCTACCGGCGCCGGGAGGACGGGACGCTTGAGTCACACGACGAACACGCCCGCCACGTGATCGAGGCGTACCGCATCGCCGCCGCGCAGGACGTGAGCACGGCGTGCGTCTACCTCGCGGACAACGCACCCGGGCGAACCTGGACCACCGCCACAGTGCGCCGAATGCTCGCCAGCCGGACATACCTCGGAGAGAGCCGCAACGGTTCGGCGGTCAACACGAAAGCGCACGAAGCGCTCGTGTCGCGCTCCGAATGGGAGGCGGCGCAGCGCGAACCACGCCGCCGACGAGCCGCCGCGATCTTCCCCCTGTCGGGCATCGCTCGCTGCGGGACCTGCGGCAGTCCCCTCGTGGGAAGCCGTGGCGGTCCGATGATCCGCACCTACCGCTGCGCAGCCACACAGAGCCGCCACCAGGGCGAGCGGTGTCCGCGCGCGGCGTTCGTCAACGCCGAGCCGTTGGAGGAATACGTGCGCGAGCAGCTGCGGACGCTCCTGTCGCAACTCAACGTGGAGATCGGCGAGGAGACCTCCGACGAGCTACGCACCCTGGAGCAGGCCGTCCTCGACGCCGAGAGCGAGCTCGACGCGTTCGCCGCGGACCTCACGCTCAGACGAGCGCTCGGAGACCGCTACCACTCGCATCTGGATGCCCGCATCCAGGCGCTGGAGCAGACAAAGAGCGACTACAAGGACTTCGCTCGGGAGGTTCAGGTGCGGGAGCGGATCAGCGCCGCGGACCTGCTCAACAGCGAGGACCCGTTGATCCTGCCCGAGTTGCTAGGCGGCATCCTCACGTCGATCGAGGTCCAGCCCGGGCGGGGAAACCTGGCGAACCGCGTCAGGCTCATTCCAGTGGACGACGACGCGCCTGCCGGGGTAGCGGCGGCGCATGATGCGTAGCACCGCGTCCTCCGCGCCGTGGCGCGCCGCAGGGCTCCACATGTCGTGCGGTTGAGACCCGCGTGCGGTTGATCTGTCGGTCCTTCCCACACCGTTACTGACCCTCAGCGCCCAAGACCGGCCAGCGAATTGCCGCGGGCTCGAACAACTCCTGCAGCGCCGCCGAGGGCGTCGAAGCTACCCCGCGTCCAGCTCGCCGGCGACCCGAACCCTCGCCCTGCTGCTGCGCTCAGAGCCTGAACAGACTAGATGCACGGGACCGAGCGGACCCAACTCGTTGGCCGCTTTCGCGGGCTCGGGGTCATCAGCAGGAGAGGCGCCGACCGGCGCGATCGTCAAGCAACGATGGAGATGGCCACGATGAGCTACCGCATGAAGATCACCCTGCCCGACCCCACGATGGCCCAGCTGCAGGAGCTGGCTACGAGCAACGGCGAACCCGTGTCGCGCGTAGCGGCCCACATGGTCTGCAACCAGGTCGCAAGCCTCGACACGGCAGGACGAAATCCCGTCCCGACCCCAGAATCGTTGGCAACGTATGACGACGATCCCGACCGGCGCGCGCCGTGGATTGAACCCTTCATGGGCGATCCGGAGTGGAGGTCCCAGATGTGGGGCTCGATCGTCGCCCTTCATGGGCGCTATCCGAGGGAGCTGGGACATCTCAAGGACGGCTGGTGGAACGACGCTGCCCACGTCGAGACCCTGTCCGCGCTCGTGGTCTGGCGCGACTGGATCGACCAAGCCGCGGATGATCCGAGACACGAGCTGGCGTTCCACGCTCAGCTCTCCGACTACGAGCCGGGAACTTCGTCAGGAAGGTGGTGGTGTCACGCGGGCCTGGAAGCCCGGAGCGCCGCCTGATGAGTGGGCCTTCTGACGGGTCCACTGTGTACGTAAGACGCGACAGGGGGCGTACGACGATGCCCGCCCCGTGTTCGCGTCGAGCTACTTCTTCTTGCCGCCGCTGCCTTTCCGCTGAGAAAGGTCGCTCCCCGCAACCGATTTGACTCCCTTGGGGACCTTCGGATTGTTCAGGAGTTTGCCTGCTTTGGACGCGTCCTTTTTGCTGGTCGCCATGTATCACCTCCTTCCGCTTCTCTGGTAGATGCCTCCGGCCAAAGCAATGGCTGAGGCATCACGAACCTTGACATTGCCGCTGCCGGTTGACACTGGGAACGCATGTTCGGATGTCGCAGAGAAGGCGCATCTGTATCTGTTGGCGTCCCGAACACGCTGTGAGCCGAGGTATGCCTGCGCGCTACTCGAAGAAGGGCCTGGTGGTGATGGCTTCGAATACAAGTTTGCTCCTGGGGAGGTGGAGGCGCTCGGCGAGCTTCAGGGGTCCCTCCGTCAGATCGCCGATTGGCCGCCCGATAGTCCGGTCAGCTTCGTTCTCATGATCGCGCCGCGGACGCGCGGCAAGCTCGGTGAGATGCTGCTCGCGCGATTCGCCGCTCAGGCTGGCCTCACGACCGGCAAGGCGGATTCCGTCGCCTATGACGTCAAGGTCGGGAGTGCACGATGCGAGGTCAAGTTCTCGACCGAGGATCCACCACGGTTCCAGCAGGTGCGCGATCCGCGGCTGGACGATGGCGAGCTGAAGTACGACTACCTGGTCTGCATCTCGGCCCGACCGCACGGGCTCGTGTACTGGCTCCTCCCGGCGGCCGAGGTTGGCGAACTGATGGATGACGGTCATATCACGGTTCAGCACGCGATGAGCGACACGAAGTGGTTTCTCCCATCCAGGACCGAGACCGACTCCTTTTCGGAGTTCCGCTACGACTACGAGAGCCTGCTGAGCAGCCTCAGGAACCTGCAGTAGCTTCGGCGGAGCGCGTGGGCCGGGCTCTGTTGGGCGCTTCTGCATGTTCCGTGGGTGGTTTGAGGGCTTTCAGCGCGTAGCTCCGCCGTCCGGCTATGCGTCAAGCGCCGCCTCGGTGGTGGGTGGCGGTTCGCGAGTCGCAGCAGTGTTGCAGCGTAAAAAAAAAAAAAAAAAAAAAAAAAAAAAAAAAAAAAAAAAAAAAAAAAAAAAAAAAGAAATTGAAGCTGCCGGTTGAGCGCATCATGCGACAAGAGAAGGCGCATCTGTATAACTGTGGGTCCCGAACGACGCTGCTGGCCAGAGAAAGGCCTGCGCGTACTACGAGGCGATGAAAGGGCTTCGAAAAAAAATAAACAAGACCAAAAAAAAAAACCTTGTCTAAGGTCAAGACGCAAAAAAAAAAAAAAAAAGACCAACCTTGTCTGGTTCAAGACGCGCAAGGACGGCGGTCCCGACGGTCGAGGGGTGGTGCTTCTACTTTCGCAACGTCACCGAGCTTGGTTCCTGTCCTCAGGCATTCGCGGCATACGGACAACCGCACGCTGGTCTTGCGCCGGGTCAGGCGTCAGGTCGATCTCGTAGCCGAGCGCAAGCGCACGGGCCTCGAGATCGAGGAAGACCAACCTTGTCTGGTTCAAGATTTTTTTTTTTTTTTTTTTTTTTTTTTTTTTTTTTTTTTTTTTTTTTTTTTTTTTTTTTTTTTTTTTTTTTTTTTTTTTTTTTTTTTTTTTTTTTTTTTTTTTTTTTTTTTTTTTTTTTTTTCACTCGCGCAAGCCGCGAGCGATGAGCTGTACGAGATGCATCGTTTTTATAAAAAAAACGCGCAAGGACGAGAAAGCGCATGCTCGCGACGGGATCGAGGGCGTGGGCTTCGAACTTTAAAACGCAAAACGTCACCGAGCGTGAGCACTCGCGCTCGCCCGCATTCCAGCAGCTGTACGAGATCATAAACGAGGCATGCTCGCCGGGGCTGCGTCTTGAGATAAGTTCGCCCCGAAATGAGCGGCCTGGCTGGCACCAGTGGGGCACGACGAGGTCGGCTCGTAGGCGTACCAGACGGTCAATCTCGTAGCACGAAAGCGCAAGCGCGAAAGCACTGGCAGAGCAGCGCAAGCCGAGCAGCTGTACGAGATCATCGAGCATGCTCGCAAAAAAAAAAAAAAAAAAAAAAAAAAAAAAAAAAAAAAAAAACTCTCCTCGGCCGGCTAACACGAGCCCAGGAAAAAAAAAAAAAAAAAAAAAAAAAAAAAAAAAAAACGGCTGCTGGACAGGCATGCTGGGCAGCTTCCGCCGTCGACGAGATGTCGGCCGCCCGAAATGAGCGGCAAAAAAAAAAAAAAAAAGCCTCGGGGTTGGAGTCGATCAACACGAAGTGGCGATCGATGGCTGCAGCGACGCACCGAGGGTCCCGCTGCCGGCGAAGAAGTCGAGGCACCATCGCCCGGGCCGCGTGGAGGCCTGGACCATCCGCCTGATGATCCCTTCGGGCTTCTGTGTGGGGTAGCCGGTCTTCTCACGCCGGTTGGTCGGGACGATGGTGTGCCACCAAACGTCGGTGGGGAGCTTGCCCTTGGCAGCCTTCTCGGCCGTCACGAGCCCAGGCGCCATGTACGGCTCGCGGTCAACGGCCTCGGCGTCGTAGTAGTAGCCGTCGGGGTCCTTGACGTAGACGAGGATCGTGTCGTGCTTGGCGGGCCAGCGGCGCTTGGAGCGGGCGCCGTAGTCGTAGGCCCAGATGATCTCGTTCAGGAAGCACTCGCGACCGAAGATCTCGTCGAGCAGCACCTTGCAGTAGTGCGCCTCGCGGTAGTCGATGTGAAAGTAGAAGCGTGCCGCTCTCGGTGCTAGCAGCCGGTGGGCTTCGCTCAGACGTGGCGCGAGGAAGGCGAGGTAGTCCTCGAACATGTCGCGATAAGACGATTCGGCGAGCAGCTCGGTCGTGTAGCGTCGACCTGCGAACCCAGTGCGATCGCCCCTGGCGACGGGCACTGTCTGGAGCGTCTTGCGTGTCTGCGCCTGCCGGTTGAACGGCGATCGAACAAGCTCAGACTGAAGGTCGCGAACGTAAGGCCCCGAACGTCGCGGTCTCCCGGGAGTGCTGGCCCGGCATGCACAGCTCACCGCAGGCAGCGGGAGGTGATCGCGACCGCCAGTCACCGGGCACCCACCAGAGTCGCCCCGCGCGAGTCGCGGCTCCAGCTTCTCAAGATTTGTCGTGGTTTTTTTTTTTTTTTTTTTTTTTTTTTTTTTTTTTTTTTTTAAAAAAAAAAAAAAAAAAAAAAAAAGACCGGACGATCTTCTCGCTCGACCTCTCGCTGACACAGATCGCCGGACTTCTTCCGGCTCCCAACCCGGCGAAGCCGACCGAGGGCAACCGGCGCATCAAGGAGGGGCACGCTCGTGCGTTTGGCGAATACGTTCGTGAGCAGCGTGAATGCGTGGCACCAGCGCTTGTAGTGCAAGCTCGCGTATCTCGCCGTGAGTGCCGGGTCACGATCAGCGGACCGAGCGGGGTGATCTCCTTCCACCTCATAGAGCGCACGACTACGCATCCTTGACGGCCAGCACGCATCCTTGGAGTCCATCTGGCAATTGAGGGCATCTCGGACGATCTCGAGAAGGCTCGCAGCGGACTTTCGGCGGCGCGTCGCAACGACGCGGAGCCAGCAGTCATCCAGCAGTTCCAGGAGAAGATCAACGCGCTCAACGAGCAGCGCGAGCGTTTCGACCGCGAGCGCACGTCACTGCAGATCTTTATCGAGGACGATCAGGCCGCCTACAAGCAGATGTTCTTCGACATCGCCGACAATGCTCTCGGCATCACCTCGTCCGTGCGCGCAAGGTTCGATAGCCGCAAGGTCGTGAATCGCAGTCTTGAGGACGTGATGAAGCACGCGCTGCTCAAGGGACGCGTGGATCCCGAGCAGGATCGCATGGGTCGTAACAATCCGAACCTGATGGGCGCGAAGCACGTGGCCGAGATCGTCAGGACGCTCCAGGTGGGAATCGAGGGGCGTATCAGTCGGCGCCTTGAGGACGAACTCCGTGAGGACGCACTCGTTCAGAAGACCAACAACTTCCTCGATGTTCTGCTCGGCGCCTTTCCCCCTTTTGAGGAAGTAGTCGAAGGGGAGATGACACCCGACGTGCTGCGCAAAACGCGTCCGGCTCGAGCTCGAGTGCAAGCATCGCGTACTCGCCGCGTCTAGTGCCGAGCTAGTGGATCGCCACAGATCACGACGAGGAAGTGATGATTCTTCGGCAAGCTTGCGCCACACATAGAGCGCACGGTACTGAGGACAGCATCTGGATCACAAGAGTCTCTGACGATGTCTTCTCGCCCGGTGCCCTTGCACCCCGAAGCCGTCGCCAGGACTCAAGACCTTGCGCGACACGATGGTGACGTGGGCGACGACCAACCCCGAGTGGCTGCACGCACCCGAGCTCGTTGCATAGGCATCACATGCCGCGAAAACTCGACGTGCTCATCCGGATCTCCGAGGAACTGCCCGGCGGCTACAGGTAGGCGCACACAGCCCAACGTTGGCGCCAGCGGTCAAACAGCAGCAAGCGCTGGGGCCAGGTCATGCGCCGAGGTCACGGTCGAGGTTGCCGTCCTTCGCGTTCCACTGCGACATCGAGCGCGATCTTCCCCTTGACATTGTCCACCTTGTAGCCCTCACTGAGGACCTCCGTATGCTCCTCGACAGCCTCACGCTCGCCGACCTTCCGGTAGGGCATCGCCTCGGCGTCGTAGACGGCATGGTCGAAGCTCAGCGGCCCGATGCTGATGTTCACGCGCGCCATGACTTGGGTGCCTTCCGGTTGGCGAACACGGACACAATCGTCGGCGTGAACTCGTTCCGCATAGATCTACGCGCTGGCGGCGAGCGGTCGCTCAAGCGGCATGTCCGGCAGCTCAGCCGGCGTGGCCGGCAGTAGCTGCTGCGTGTACAGCTCGAGCTTATCCTCGACGCGCCATGCGGAGCCTTCCTGTCGATGCGGAACCGCCCCTCCCGACCAGCTCGTCGGCGCAGATCGGGAGTCCCCACAGTTTCTCGACGCCCAGCTTCACGTGCTCGGTCGGGTGCATCAGGATCGCCTTAGCCGGCACCCGGCACGTGCGGTTGTGGTGCTGAACGCCAGCCTGGATCTTGCGGATGTTCTTGCTGAGAAAATCCACGTTCTAAGCTACCTCCCCGGCCACCAACGTGATCGTGAAGGCCACCTCGTCCGGCTCCAGATCGCGCGATGGCATTCGACCGATCATCTCCCATTTGCCGCACGTGAGCGATTGCAGCAGCACCTGCCCTTGCTGGAGCGTCACCTCCGTGAGCGGCCCGCCTCCGGCGGGCTTAAACGCCACGGTGATCGATGTCGCCTCCAACTCCTCAACGACCTCGATCGCCAGCCCCGCCCCAGCTCCCCACCGATCGTGCAGCGGTACTCGCCCTCTGTCTCGCGCGCAGCCTTTAGCGCCTGCGGCGCCTCGATTGTCACGGCCTCGACGAACCGTTTGTCCCGATCCCGGTACATGCGGGCAATGTCCGCCTGCACTGGGAGCAGCCGCCCCTCCGCGTCGAGCTTCCTTGCAGTATGGGAAGAAGTCATCCGGGGCGCCCGAGCGGTGGCGGCCGTAAGCCACGAGCCAGATCACTCCTTCGTCCTCGTCGTAGAAGGTCGCACCACGATGGTCATGGCCGTACCCGAGCCGCCAGATCTCCTGGCCAGACGACAATGGCCTGATCTGCTTCGAGGCGGTGGCCTCTGTGGCGCGGTCTTTGACGAATGCCTTGATGATCTCCAAGCCCAGGATCGACTCGAACTCGTCGCCTCGTCGGCGTTCAGATCCTCGTCGAGGCAACGTGCGGTCACGCGCAGTTCCCAGTCTTTGCAGATGTAGGCGCCCGCGACGGCACGGCCGACGAGCGAATCGGGACGATCCATGAATTTTCCATCCTAGACCTCACTCCAGACCGACTCCCAGCTATTGGAACCGCTACACGCGCGCTGGCTTCGTCTCGCCTGCCGACTCGCTCGCGTCGCTCGCGGCACGCTTCGAGTTCAACCGCTCCACCGCCTTCGCCGCGCGGGCGTCCGCGTTGCGGCTCGTGAACTCCGCCAGCTTCTCGAGCGTCCCGTCGCGTAGTAGCTTCGCCGTCTTCTCGAGATCCTTTGCGAACTCCTCGCGGTGATGCTCCATGTACTCGCGCAGGCGTCGGCGAGCATCTCGCCCGACTGGACCTGCCGGAGCGAGGCGACTGGTAGCCTCGTTGTGGGTGTCCTCCGGTACGCGCACGACGCGTGTGCTCATGGTGGCGCTCATCGTTTCCTCCTGAGGTGGCCCGGCCGCACACCGGGCTGGCTTAGTCTCTTGCCGGCACATCCGGCAAATCTATCGTTTGATTGCCGTAACAGCGTAACACAGTTATCGGCGGACTGCCGGAACTTCCTTAGCCCCTGTACGGGAAACAAGCGCCCTACGAGGCGACGCCATAGACCGCTCGCTACCCAAGCCCCTTGGGTCGGCCGTCTCCGCAGCTATGCCGGGGCGACCCTTCACGATCATCCAGCATGGTGTTCCGTCCGGATGCGATGCAAGACTCTATGTGGTTAGCGAACGCACCTGAATTGGTTGGTGCTGATAATGACTGATCAGCCCTTTCTAGAGCCAAATTTCAATGTGGTTCAATTGTCGCACGGTAAGCCTCGCAGCCCGATCACAATAGCTGCCGAGGAGACGCGTTAGACAGCAGCGAGCACTGGGGCAAGACCCTCCGCAGTGGTCTCGACGGTCTCGAGGACCGTGACCGCCAGATGGCCGTCGCGATCCAGCAGGTGGCGAGCACCCAGCACCGTGAGACCGACGATGCGGTTCGTACCCGGCGTGTAGCGCACGACATGCCCCTCCGGCGTCTCCTCCCCCTCGCCTGTCTGGGGCTCGCCGACGTGCAGGTAGAGCAGGTCGCCCTCGGCGTCGTAGTCGGCATGATCGAAGCTCAACGGCCCGATGGTGATGTTCACGCGCTCCATGACTTGGGGTCCTTCCTGTTGGCGAACACGGACACGATCCGCGCTGGCGTCTGTTCATAGCTTACGACGACCAGCAGCCAGCGACTTGGACCGACGCCCCGCGGCCCATCTTGCTAGCGCTTATTGCAGATATTGCGTCTGTTGCGGTTGACTGCTACAGTGTCACGACACGACGGACCCGCGCCGGACATGAGGATCAGCTATGCCTACTACCACCCACCAGCCTCCTGACAACGTAGTCCAGGCAGCGCCTGAGGAGAAGCAAGCGCTGGAGCAACTGCGCCACCAGATCGACGAGATCTTTCGCCGGCACCGCACTGCCCGGCTCGTCGACCCGGACGGCGAGACGACGGAGATCCCGGAGTCGGTGTTCCACGCGCTCAAGTTCGTAGTGAAGAGCATGGCCCGCGGGCAGACCATCACGCTCATGCCGCACGACAAAGAAGCTCACGACCCAGGAAGCGGCCGACCTGCTGCACGTCTCGCGCCCACACCTGACCAAGCTGCTCGACGAAGGCACTATCCCCCATCACAAGGTCGGTACGCACAGACGCGTGCGAATCGAGGACCTCCAGGCATATCGCGACCAGC
This sequence comes from uncultured Solirubrobacterales bacterium, assembly GCA_963808385.1. Lineage (GTDB taxonomy): Bacteria > Actinomycetota > Thermoleophilia > Solirubrobacterales > Solirubrobacteraceae > Palsa-744. The sequence continues at coordinate 87,582 of CAWEFQ010000012.1, forward strand.
GCAGCACCACGCGCCGCGAGAAGCTCGATGAGCTCACGCGACTCTCCGAGGAGCTACCTGGCGGCTACCGGTAGACGCACACCACAAGTATCGGCTCCATCCCGACTCGCCCATATTCTCCGGCGATGGCCTTCACCGCCGTTCTCGATGCAAGCGTTCTCTACCCGCTTCCGCTTCGCGACACGCTGCTGCGCTTGGCCGAGGCTGAGCTGTACGACCCGTGCTGGAGCGAGCAGATCCTCGACGAGGTTGCCCGGAACCTCACCATCGACAAGCGTGTCACCGCGGCCCAGGCCACACGACTGCTCGATGTGCTGCGCGGTGCCTTCGATGCCGCCAGTGTGCCCCACGAGGCGATCGCCCGTCTGGAGCCAGCCATGACCAACGAGGCCAAGGACCGTCACGTGCTCGCCACCGCCGTAGCCAGCGACGCCCAGACCATAGTCACGCTCAACCTCAAGCACTTCCCGAGCGACGTCTGCACACCGTTCGCAGTCGAGCCGCTGCATCCCGACGTCTTCCTACTCGACCTCTACGACCTCGACCCGCGGGCAACCTACAACGCCGTCGAGCGCCAAGCCGCAGCGCTCGCCCGACCGCCCATGACCATCGACGAGCTCCTCGACCGGCTCGCCGCGACCGTTCCCACCTTCGCCCAAACGATACGGACCTTCCGGTCCTGATCGGCGACCCGTCCCCATCCGACCGATGGGATAATGTGGTTAGCGAACGCGAGGGCGTCAGATACCTGGTAGACTGGTTTGTTGTGATGATGGTCGATCAGTGGCTCCGTGGGTGTCAATCTGTGATGGTCAGTTTGCGGTGTCGGGGACGCGGTCGCCGAAGTGGATCTTGAACGCGAGCAGCGCGGCTGTCCAGCTGCGGGTGCGGGTCCATTGCGGGACGGCGTTCTGCAGCGCGAGGTAGACGAGCTTGCGGGCGGCGTCCTCGTTGGGGAAGCTGCCCTTCGTCTAGATCGCCTTGCGCAGCTGTCGGTTCAGCGCCTCGATCGCGTTCGTGGTGTAGATCACGCGGCGAACGTAGGGGGGGAACGCGAGGAACGGGGTCACGTGCTCCCACGCGTTTAGCCACGCCTGGGTGATGACCGGGAACCGCTTGCCCCACTTCTCATCGAATGCCTCGAGCTCGGCTTGGGCTTGGTCGGCATCGATGGCGTTGTAGATCGGCTTCAGGTCGCGGGCGACCTGCTCGCGCTCACGGCGAGGCACGTACTTGAGACTCGCCCTGATGAGGTGAACGATGCATGTTTGCACCGTGGTCTTGGGGAAGATCGCCTCGATCGCGTCGGGAAAGCCTGTGAGCCAGTCGACGCATGCGATCAGGATGTCCTTGACGCCGCGGGTCTTCAGATCGGTGAGGACCTGCATCCAGAACTTTGCGCCCTCGGTCTCCTGGACCCACATGCCGAGCACGTCGCGGTCGCCGTCGAGCTTGAATCCGAGCGCGAGGTAGAGCGCGCGGCGCTGCACCGTGCCGCCCTCGCGGATCTTCAGGACCATGCGTCCAGGAACGCGATCGGGTAGATGTCCTCCAGCGGCCGCTTGGCCCAGTCGCGCACATCGTCCATGACCGCGTCGGTCACCTTGCTGATCAGATCACGAGCTGACCTTCCGCCGTAGATCTCCTGCAGGTGCGCGGATATGTCCCGTGTGGAGAGCCCGCGGGTGTAAAGCGCAAGGATCTTCTCGTCGAACCCGACGAACCGGCGCTGGCGCTTGCGGACGATCTTCGCCTCGAAGTCTGCCGTGGCGGCCTCGCGGTGTGGCGAGCGGCACCGGCCCGTGCTCGGTCATAAGAGTCTTTCCCGTCGAGCCGTAGCGCTGGTTCTCCGCGCCGCCCGGCGGCTCCTGATGCGGCTCGTAACCGAGATGGTCGGTCAGCTCGACCTCGATCGCCCGCTCCACCAGACGCTGGGTGAGATCGGCGAGTAGTCCGCCGGGCCCGGCGATCTCCTCCTCCGTGCTCGCGCCGGCGAGCAGCTCGTCGATCAACTCATCGCTGATCCGCTCCGAGGGCACCCCGAGAGTTTGCCGCAGACGACGGCGGCCACCGGCACGGTCGACGGCCTCATCGACAAGCTCCGGCGAAAGCTCCCGCCCCGCCCGCCCCGCCGTCGGGGCCCCCGCGGCGGGCGCGCCGCCGCCGGTCCTCTCCGGTCGCCCTCCGGGCTCCGTCCGCTCCCCGGCGGCGGGGAACACCACTCCTGAACCGCGATGTGAGCCTCGGCGTCGTAGTAGGCAAACGATCTCCTTCGATCTTGCCTACACAGTTCCTATGACACTCCCGCGAACGCACCTGAACTGGTTGGTCGTGATGATGGTGGATCAGCCCTTTCTAGAGCCAAATTCAATGTGGCTCGGCTACCGCTCGGCAACCGTGATGAGGTGATCACGATAGCTGCCACCGGCATGTGCGGCGGCCTAGGGCAAGAGGAACATTCTCCCATCGTGGTATGATGGTCCCTATGACTACGATCACATGGCGGGTTGCGGAGCTGGCGGCGCGACGTGGCTGGGGAGCCCGCCAGCTCGCCAAGGCCGCCGGACTCGACGAGAAGACTGTGCGCAACATTCTCGCAGGGCGCGCCACACGGGTGGATCTCAAGACGATCGCGCGGCTGTCCTCGACATTCGAGGTCACTCCAGGTGCGCTGTGGATGAGCCGGCCGGATCCGGCGGAAGCATGGGTGAGCACCGCGGGCTCTGCCGGCCAGGCCGAGCCCGGTGAGCTCGAGCAGATCCTCGCCGGCCGCCCGTCCGAATATGTCGACTCCGGGCTGGAGCGGGCCCTGCGGTCACCTTGAGCCGCTGCTATCTCGACACGAACTTTCTCTACGTGCATCTGAGATCAGAGCGCTCGGAGGCGCCGCGGCCGCTCGAGGACTGGCGTAGCAGAGTGCTCGCCCAGGTGACAGTCGACGGGGGTGCGATCAGCGCTCTGGTCCACGATGAGCTTGCCTACCGACTCATCCTCGCCTGGCTGCGCGACGATGGCGTCGACGATCCGCTCTCGGCGTACCGAGCAGACGCGCAGACGGTGATGAAGGCAGTGCGGCGTCGCCTCACGGCGACCTGGCGTGCGGTGGACTCGCTCTCGCTTGAGCTGCAGCTCACCGACAGTGCCGTGGTCGAGCAGGCCAGGTCACTGATGGCACGGCCCGGTCTTGGTCCACGCGACTCCTTTCACGCCGCCCACGCACTCGTGGCCGGTTGCAGCGCCATCGCAAGCACCGACGCCGCCTTCGACGATGTCCCCGGACTGCACCGCCTCGCACCCTGAGCGTACGCTCACGCCGTGGCCCTGCTTACGGTCATGGCACACTCTTGAACTGGCTGGCTGTCAGGATGGTCGATCGACTCTAAAAATGACCCTGCAAAGCGGAAAGAGCGAGCGGAGGGAGCGGGCATGAGTGAAGTGGTGCAGATGCGGGTCCAGGATGGTGTGGCGCTGTTGACGCTCAACCGCCCCGATCGCCTGAATGCGTGGACGGCGGAGATGGAGCACGCGTACTTCGCGATGCTCGATCAGTGCGCGCGCGAGCAGGAGGTCCGCGTGATCGTGGTGACGGGCGCCGGCAGGGGCTTCTGCGCGGGCGCGGACATGCAGGAGCTGCAGGCGATCGGCGACGGCACGCTGACCGCGACGGCCGAGACGCACGAGCGCCGGGCGCAGACCTTCCCGCTGTCGATCGGAAAGCCGATCATCGCCGCCGTCAACGGCGCGTGCGCAGGGATCGGCCTGGTGCAGGCGCTCATGTGCGACATACGCTTCGTCGCCGAGGGCGCCAAGCTGACGACCGCGTTCGCCCGCCGCGGGCTGGTGGCCGAGCACGGCATCTCGTGGATGCTGCCCAGGCTCGTCGGACCGGCCCGCGCGCTGGACCTGCTCCTCTCCGGCCGGGTGGTGCTGGCCGAGGAGGCGCACGCGCTCGGCCTGGTCAACCGCGTATCGGCGCCTGAGAAGCTGCTCGATGAGACGCTGGACTACGCGCGCGAGCTGGTCGTCAGCTGCTCGCCCGCGAGCATGGCCACGATGAAGCGACAGCTCTACGCCGACCTCGACCGCGCGTTGCCCGACGCGCTCGCCGAGGCCAACCGGCTGATGTTCGAGTCCTTCGCCGCCCCCGACTTCGTGGAGGGGGTCACCAGCTTCCTCGAGCACCGCGACCCCCGGTTCGCACCGCTGGGCGTCTAGCGCGCGTGCGCGTTGGCGCAGCGGTAGCCTTGGCTCCCATGGGTGCGGGCGGATCGAGGGTGAGGCTGCGTCAGGCGGTGCTCGTGGCGGGCGAGCTTGAGCCTGTGGCATCGGCGTTGAGATCCGCGCTGAACCTCAGCGAGCCGTTTCGCGACCCCGGGGTCGGCGAGTTCGGGCTCGCGAACGTGGTGTTTGCGCTGGGCGACTGCTTCGTCGAGGTGGTCTCGCCGATACAGCGGGACACCGCGGCCGGCCGCTACCTCGCGCGTCACGGCGACGGCGGCTACATGGTGATCTTCGACCTCGAAGACCTACAGGGCGCGCGCGGGCGCGCGCTGGGGCTGGGCGTGCGCGTGATCTGGCAGATCGACCTGCCCGACATCTCCGGAACGCACCTGCACCCGGCGGACATGCGCGGGGCGATCGTCTCGCTCGACCGATCCGAGCCCTACGGCACCTGGCGCTGGGGCGGGCCGCAATGGACCGGGCGGATCGGCGCCGGCGCGCCCGGGCGCCTGGGTGGGGTCACGCTCGCGGTGAGCGATCCAGCGGCCGTGGCGGCGCGCTGGGGAGAGGTGCTGGGCGTGCCGGTGAGCGGCGGGGACGGATCGGCTCTCGTGGGCGGCGGCGACGGGCCGCTGCTGCGCCTGGATGGCGGCGAGGTCCGCTTCGAGACGGCCACCGGCCAGCGCGCCGAAGGGCTGGTCGAGATTGCGGTCGAGCTCCCGCACGAGCTCCCCGGTGGACGGGAGGCGATCGAGCTGGGTGGAGTGCGCGTGCGGCGGGTGGGCCCGGGCTCCGCACACAGGTGAGTCACAGCCCGGGAACCCGCTCAGGAGATGACCGTCAGCTCCTTGGGCAGCCCCGTCAGCACCTCGTGACCGCCGGCGCGAACGACGACGAGATCCTCGATACGCACACCGCAGACGCCGGGCAGGTAGACGCCGGGCTCGACCGTGACCACGTTGCCCGCCAGCAGCGGATCCTCGCCGGCGGTGCGCGACAGGCGCGGGCCCTCATGGACCTCCATGCCGACGCCGTGACCGAGGCCGTGGCCGAAGTGCTCGCCGTGACCGGCGGCCTCGACGACCGCGCGCGCCACGGCGTCGAGCTCCACGCCGCTCGACCCGGCGCGCACGGCGGCCAGCCCCTCGGCCTGGGCGCGGCGCACCAGCTCGTAGACCTCGCGCGCCTGGGCGCAGACGCCCTCGCCGGTCGCGTACGTGCGGGTGCAGTCCGAGCAGTAGCCCTCGTGCAGGGCGCCCCAGTCGATCGTGACGAGCACGTCGCGTGCGATCGGCTCGTCGCGGGGCTCGGCGTGGGGCAGCGCGCCGTGAGCGCCGGAGGCGACGATCGAGGGGAAGCTGGGCTCCGCCCCGAGTCGGCGTATCTGGAGCTCGAGATCGATCGCGACGTCACGCTCGGTGCGCCCGGCAAGGCCGCGTTCCAGGATGTGACTCAGCGCCTCGTCGGCCAGCTCGCTGGCGGCGCGGATGCGGGCGATCTCTCCCGGGTCCTTGACCGCGCGCAGACGCTCGACCATGCCCCCGCACGGGACGAGCTCCCACGCGTCCGGCAGCCGCTCGCGCAGATGTGTGTGCTGGGCGACGGTGAGGCCGGCGTCGTCGAACCCGAGGCGCCCGGCGTCGCCCTTCGCATCCTCAAGCGCCTGTGCGACCGCGTCGAGCAGCTTGTCGTGGACGATCTCGCGCGCGAACATGTCGGGGACCTGATCGGCCGACTGGGTGGCGTAGCGGAAGTCGGTGAGAAAGCGATGGAAGCCGGGCCCATCCAGCCCGCCGGCCGGCGCATCCGCCGCGATGAGCAGGAGCGCGTTGCTGCCGGTGAAGCCCGTCAGGTAGCGCACGTTGACGGGCGTGGCCACGAGCAGCACGTCGAGCTCGGGCTCGCGCAGATCGGCGACGAGGCGATCCACGCGCTCGGTTGCGTCCAGCACGCCTGCCTGCGCCTGCGCTCCTCGCGTGTTCACCCGCGTCCCTCCCCGATCCGCCGCGCCCTCACGAGCCGTCCTCCTGCGACGGGCCCGCCCCGTCCAGCGCCTCGCGCAGACGCTCGAGTGCCAGCCGGTAGCCCTCGGGCCCCCTGCCCGAGTACGTGGCCAGGCACAGGTCGCCGATCACCGACAGCCGCCGCCACGGCTCGCGCGCCGCGATGTCGGACAGGTGCACCTCCACCGCGGGCAGGCCGGTCAGCTCGAGCGCGTCGTGGATCGCCCACGAGTAATGAGTCCAGGCCCCCGGGTTGAGGATCACGCCGTCGACGAGGTCGGGGAGGTCGTGCAGGTGCTCGACGAACTCATGCTCGGCGTTGGTCTGCAGAAATCGCACCTCCAGGTCGAGCGCGGCCGCGAGCTCGGAGATGCGCTGCTCGAGCTGCATCAGCGTGAGGCTGCCGTAGTGCTCGGGGTCGCGCCGGCCGAGCATGTCGAGGTTGACCCCGTGCATGACCTCCACTCGCCGGGTGGGACGGATCGGCGAGTCAGGGGTCATGCGATCAACTCTTGCACGGCCGCTCGCAACTCTCCCTCGGAGACCTCGCAGCCGACCCGGGGCTCGCCGGGCGCGCTCAGCAGCACGAACGGGACGCCGCCCGCGCCGAGGCGCTTCTTGTCTCGTGCCGTCGCGGCGAGGATCTCATCGACATCCACCTCGCCCCCGCCGAGCGTGACGGGAAGACCGCGGCGTCCCAGCAGCTCGCGCACCTGCGCGCGCAACGGGTCCGCGCCGGACAGCCGCAGCGCGGCCAGCAGCCCGAGCCCGACCGCCTCGCCGTGGCGATAGCGCCCGTAGCCGGTGACCGTCTCGATCGCGTGGCCGACGGTGTGGCCGAGGTTCAGCGCCTGGCGGGCGCCGCCGTCGCGCTCGTCGGCCGCCACGATCGCCAGCTTCGTGCGGGCGCAGTCGAGGATCGTGCGCTCGCCGACCTCGCACCCCTCGGCGGCGCCGACGCGCTCCCACAGCGCGCCGCCCGCGATCAGGGCGGTCTTCAGAACCTCCACCCACCCGGCGGCCAGCTCCTCGTGTGGCAGCGTCGCGAGCATGTCCGGGTCCACGAGCACGCCCGCGGGCTGGTGATAGGCGCCGACATAGTTCTTCGCGTCCGGCAGGTCCACGCCGGTCTTGCCGCCGTAGGCGGAGTCGACCTGGGCGACGAGCGTCGTGGGGACGTGCACGACGGGCACGCCGCGCTGATAGGTGGCCGCGCAGAACCCGGCGAGGTCGCCGACGACCCCCCCGCCCAGCGCGACCACGTGGTCTGAGCGCGTCATCCCCGCGCCGAGCAGCTCGCGCCACACGCGTTCGGCGCTCGCCAGCGTCTTGTGCTCCTCGCCCGGCGTGATCGCGCTAGCCCCCGCAACCTCGCCCAGCCGATCGCCATACAGAGCGGACACGGTCTCGTCGCTGACGAGAAACGGGCGCGAGCGCGAGCGATCCAGCGGCCAGATCGCCTCCAGCCGGCTCCCCCCGTCCTCGCCGCCGCCCAGCAGCCCGCGTCCGACCAGCACCGGGTACTCGCCCGACGCGGCGCTCGCCCACAGCAGCACGGCGTCGGCCAGCTCCTCATACAGCGCGCGAGCGCGCGGCGTGGAGCGCCAGGAACGCCTCTCGATCGCGGGCGAGCGGGCGCTCGGAGCCGTCCCGCGCCGCACTGACGCGCCCCCAGGCGAGGACCGGGTCGACGTCGAGCAGCACGGTCGAGTGCCCGGCGAGCGCCTTGCGCACGCGCCCGGACAGAATGCTGCCGCCGCCCAGCGCGATCACATCGCGCGTGCCGGCGCCGTCCAGCAGCGCGCACACGAGCTCCTCCTCGGCCGCCCGGAAGGACTCCTCGCCGCGGAGATCGAGCTCGCGGGCGACCGAGTGCCCGAAGCGCTCGCTCAGCAGGGCGTCGCTGTCGATGGCCTGTGTGCCCCGCAGGCGCGCCAGCCGGCCGGCGAGCGTCGACTTGCCGGCCCCCATGAAGCCGATCAGGACGAGCGCCACCCGATCCTCTCGCGGTATGCCTGCACGGACTGCAGCACGTCGTCGATGTGGTCGCCGCCGAACTTCTGGCGAGTAGGCGCCGGCGAGCACCAGCGCGACCATCGCCTCGCCGACCACGCCCGCGGCGGGCACGGTGCAGGAGTCGGTGCGCTCGCGCAGCGCCTCGGCGGGGGCGTGCGTGGCGGTGTCCACGGAGCGCAGCGGCTTGGTCAGCGTCGGCAGGGGCTTCATCGCGCCGCGCACGATCAGCGGCTGGCCGTTGGTCATGCCGCCCTCCAGGCCGCCCGCGCGGTTGCTCTCGCGGTAATAGCCGCGCTGCTCGTCGTAGAAGATCTCGTCATGCGCCTGCGAGCCCGGCAGGCCGGCGACGTGAAAGCCGTCGCCGATCGAGACGCCCTTGAGCGCCTGGATCGAGCAGATCGCCATCGCCAGGCGGCCGTCCAGGCGCTGCTCCCAGGAGACGTGCGAGCCCAGGCCGGGGACCGGCCCGAACGCCTGCACCTCGAACACGCCGCCGAGCGACTCGTTGGCCTTGCGCAGCCTGTCGATCTCGGCCACCATCGCGCGGGACGCCTCGGCGATCCAGGCAGCGCACCGGCGAGGCGTCGACCCCGGCGAAGTCCTCCAGCTCAAGCGCGACCGCGGGCGCGGGCGCGTGGACCGAGGCGATCTGCACGACGTGCGAGCGCACCTGCACGCCGAGCGCCGCGAGGAACGCCTTGCACAGCGCGCCGCCGGCCACGCGCGCGGCGGTCTCGCGCGCGGAGGCGCGCTCGAGGACGTTGCGGACGTCGGAGTGGTTGTACTTCTGCGCGCCGACGAGATCGGCGTGGCCCGGGCGCGGCAGGTGGACCTCGGCCACCGGCTCCTCGACGGGCCAGGGATTCATGCGCTCTTCCCAGTTGGCGTAATCGCGGTTTGTCACCTGCAGCGCGACCGGGCTCCCGAGCGTCGCGCCGTGGCGGATGCCGGCGGTGACCTCGGCGCGGTCGCGCTCGATCTTCATGCGTCCGCCGCGGCCGTGGCCGAGCTGGCGGCGGGCCATGTCGGCGTTGAGGTCCTCCTCGGTGAGGCGCAGCCCAGCGGGCAGTCCCTCGACGATGCACGTCAGGCCGGGGCCGTGGGACTCCCCGGCGGTGATCACGCGGATGCTCATGTCCGCCTTAGCTTATTTGCTGGGGCTTCAGCGCCTGTGGCCGCGCCTGGCGGCGTGTGCGCGGGCGGCGAACGCCGGGCGCCCGACGAACACGAGTCCGCCCTGCAGCGGGGAGTAGCGCAGGCCCAACAGCGTGGACATGCCGTCGCGGCGCAGCAGTTCGCGCCCGGCCTTCGACGCAGCGTGGGCGCGAGCGGTGTGCGCGCGGGCCGCGGAGGCGGAGTTGCTCACGCTCTTGGCGATGCTGACGAGCTTCAGTTCATACGTCGTGGCCTGGCCTGTCGCGCCGAGCACTTCGAGCGTCTCGCTCTGCCCGGCTCCCAGCACGATCGCCTGGCACTGCGTCGGGCTCGGCTTGCACACGGCGCTGCCGTGCAGGATCGCCTCGCCGGTCAGCGCGAACGCCGCTTGCTTGCCGGTGCTCAGGACCACGCCCAGGTACACGAGCTGCGGGTTCTCCTTGCTGGGCAGCGGTTCGTTGAGGGCCATGTCGGGAAACGTCTTCAGCTGCGCGGGTGCTGGCGGCGTCCCCGCCAGGGGCGCCGGCACTTCGCCGAACTGCGCGGTCACATGGAAGTGGATGTAGACCTTCGGCTTCGCCGGGGTGGCCGACTTGGGTGTGGTCGTGGTGGGGGTCGTACCCCCGGAGCTTTCCGTTGATTTGCCCGATGCCGGGGAGCTCGTGCTCGAGGAGCTCGAGCCCTTGGCGATGCCGGTGGTGGCCTTCTTCGCTTCGGGCAGCGGCGTGAACGGGTCGCGCGTCTTGCCCGAGGAATGCTGCTTGGAGGCCCCGCTGGTCGTCTCGGCGACCGCCTGGTTGGGGTTGGCGGGCGCCTGGCTGATCGAGACGACCGCCGTCGCTTTCCTGACGGACGATGCGACGCCCGCGGACGGAGTCGGGCTCGTCGAGGACCCCTTCGCGCCGAGCACGGCGTATGCGAGGGCGGCGAGAAGCGCGACGCCCAGCACCGCGACGACGGGCAGGAAGCGCTTGTCGAGCAGGTCTGACCTGAGCGATTTGAGGAAGTCGTTCATGGGTTCACCTGGACCACGGCCGGGGGGTTGGCGGAGCTGGAGGCTCCCGTGGAAGCTGACTGCGTCCCCGTGCCGGCGGGACCGGCGGAGGTCGCGCCGCCCGTCAGGCCCTGACCGGCGGGGAGCACGTAGGCGGTCGCCGTGATCGTGGCGGAGAGCTGTTCGCTGGGCTTGCCGGAGCCGCTCGCAGAGCCCGAGCTGGTCCCGGGCCCGAGCTTGATGCTCTGCACGGTGAGCAGGCGCCCGCCGACCCGCAGCCCGCCCGAGGTCGTGCGCAGCGCGAAGCCGTCGAGCTGGTGGAAGAGGCCCGAGAGTCCTTCGAAGCTGCCGTTGAACACGAACGTGAACGGCATCTGCTGGAAGCCCGCGCCGGCCACGGCTGCGGCGCTCGCGGCGGAGCCCGCCCCGGTGGCGGCCTGCGCTTTCGCGACGGGAGCGCTGGGGCTCGACCCGCCGGCGCCGCCGGAGGTGATCGAGGCGAATTCGACGCTTTTCTGGCCGGTCGCCTGCGCCAGCTGGTAGATCAGCGAGGGCACTTCCTGATCGGCCGGGACGGCTTTGCCCAGGCTCACGAGTGACGCGTAGGCGGTCTGGTACTGCGCCTGCGCGGCGGCGGCGCTCGAGACCTGGCTTTCCGCGCTCGAGAGCTGCGCCTGCGCGGCGCTCACTTCCGTGGCGAGCGTTGCCGCCTTTTCGCGCTCGGGCGCGACGGCCAGCAGCCACACCGCGGCGAGCACGGCAAGCGCGGCCAGGCCGACAACGACGATGCGATCGCGGCCGGTCATCGCGCCGCTCCAGTTGCGGAGGCGCCGGCGCTCGTAATCGCGGAGACGGTCGCGGTCGTCGAGACGGAGCCGGTCGCCGGGATGGTTGGCAGCGCGTCGAACGTGACCGTCGCGTTGAAGGCGACCTCACAGCTGCCGGCGCCGCTGGCGCTTGCGCCACCCCCGGTGGGGCCGGCTTTCGCCGAGCTCTGCAAGGTCACTTCGCTGACGCCGTCGATCAGGCGCAGGCGGTCGAGCGTCAGCGCAACCGTGGCCTGGCTGGTGGTGCAGCCGGCGAGCGTGAACGTGGGCACGCTCCCAGGGGGAGTGACCGAGGCGACCGAGGACGAGGCGCCCGCCTTGGAGCTGGTGGATGCGCCCGACGTGCCCGAGGAGGAGCCGATCGTGCCGGACAGCGAGGTCAACGCGACGTTCGCCGGCAGCACGCGCCCGAGTTCGTGGAAGGCGTGCGCCCAGTCGAAGCGCGAGTTCGACGAGCGTCTCGACGGCCTGGAGGCGCTGTTCGCGCATCGCCGCAAAGCTCGTGTAGGGGGCGAGCGCGGCGGCGCGCGCCTGCGCCCGCTGCGCCTTGGCCGTGAGCGTCGCGACTTCGCCCTTGCGGCTTGAGATCTGATGGGCGGCGAGGCCGTAGAGCAGCGCGCAGATCGCCAGACCTCCGAGGAGGGCGAAGACCGCGTACACGCTGCCGCCGGAGCGGCCGGCCGACATGCCCGAGCCGGAGCGCTCGTCGGCCGGGATCAGGTTGACGGCCCTCATCGCCCTGTCTCCTCGACCGCCAGGCCGGCGGCGATCGCCAGGCGCTGGGGCGAGACGGAGGCGCCGCCGAGGGCGCCGTCGGCGATGCCGACCGTCTCGCGCGTGACCGCCACGCCCAGTTCGGCCTGCAATGCGTCGGCGAAGCCGGGGACGTCGAGCGCGGCGCCGCTGAGCACGACCAGCGCGACCTCGCCCCCACCCTCCTGGGAGCGATGGAATTCGAGGGAGTTGCGCACCTCGCCGGCGATCTCGCGGATGCCGTTCTGAAGCACCGTGCGCACGTCGTCGTTGGCGGGCACCGCCTCCGGCTGCGAAAGATCGTCGCTGGTCATGTCCTCCTCGGCGCCCGGCTCGGAGGGGTCCGGCTCGGCGTGCTCGGGCGTGGCCGGCTCGGGGACAGACTCCGGAGCGCTCGCCAGATCGGCCGCGGCGATCAGCTCGCGGGCCTCGGCGACCGGGATGCCGCGCCGCTCGGCCAGCTCGCCGGCCATCGCCTCGAAGCCGCCGCCGACGACGCGTGTGAAGCGGCAGACCGCCCCCTCGGCGATCGCCATGTTCGTGAGGCCATCGACGTTCAGGTACAGGACGCGGCCGTCGTGCTCGGGATCGTGGCGGTAGAGCGAGCGGATCAGGGCGAACGCGGAGAGATCGACGCCCTCCGGGCGCAGGCCGGCGCCGCGGATCGCGGCAAGCAGGCGTCCCACCATGTCGCGCTGGGCCGCCACGAGCACGACCTGCTGGCGCGGTCCGTCGGGCGTGTCGTGCACGCCCAGCGCGTGGAAGTCGAGGACTGCGTTGTTGAGCGGCATCGGCACCTGGTCCTGGGCCTGGAAGCGCACAGCGGCGTCGAGCTCCTTGTGGTCCGCGATCGGGGGAAGCTCGAGCGTGCGCAGCACCGTGCGCTGGTTGGCGATGCCGACGCGCACCTGCTTGCCCAGCCCGCCGTCGCGGAAGAGCTCGCGCAGCGCCTCACTCAGCGCGCCCTCGTCCAGGACCTCGCCCTCGCGGACGATGTCGGCGGGCAACGCCATGGCGGCCGCGTGCTCGGCCACGATCGAGCCGTTGACGTGCGCCTGCACGGCGGCGACGTGGCCGGGCTGGATGTCCAGGCCGACGACGTTCCCGCCGGAGCGGCGTCCGAGGCTCACGTTGAGCGAGGGCATGCTTAGCTTGGGTAGAGAGGGCATTGAAGTGGTCCGGCAGAGATCGGATGCCGCCGTTAGCACCCCTATCGGCGCGGAGGGAGCAGCGCTTTAGTGCAGGAAGTTGTTTGTGTAGAGAGAGACCAGCGGCTGTCCCGCATATATGGCGACGATCGCCCCCAATGCGAGGAACGGACCGAAGGGGACGGCGGTCTTGCGCCCGGCCTTGGCGCCCTTGCGCGCCATGATGACCGCACCAACAAGCACGCCGGCGAGCAGCGCGATCAGGATCGCCGGGGCGACCGCGGCGCCGAGGAACAGACCCATCACGCCCGCGAGCTTGACGTCGCCCATGCCCATGCCGCCGGGGTAGGCGAGCGCGGCGAGCAGCAGGAAGCCCCCGGCCGCCGCGCCCGCGATCAACCGTTCGGGCTCGCCGGCGGGGTCGAGGGCCGTGCCGAGGGCGATCGCAACCACGGCGCCGAGCGCTGTGAGCTTGTTGGGGATGATGCGGTGCTCGAGGTCGATCATCGCCGCGGGGACGACGATCAGGATCAGCGCGATGCTCAGCGCGATACCGCTCGCGGTCTGGTGCGCGAGCACCGCGCCGACGCAGAGCGCGGCGGTCAGCGCCTCGACGAACGGGTAGCGCGGGGAGATCGCCTCGCCGCAGCTGCGGCAGCGCCCGCGCAGCAACAGCCAGGAGAGGATCGGGATGTTGTCGTAGGGCTTGACCGGCGTCCCGCACTTGGGGCAGTGCGAGGCCGGGCTCACGACCGACTCGTGGCGCGGGAGGCGATGGACGACGACGTTCAGGAACGAGCCTACGATCGCGCCGAGAACTCCAGCGAATGTTGCGATCTCCATGGTGTCTGATCGACCGGGGCGGGGCTGCGCTTGAGCGCGGAACCCACGAGAGGCGGCCCGAAGGCCGCCTCTCTGTGACTGCTTGACGTGACTTGAGCGCTAGCTCAAGACGTGGTCACTACCAGGTGGTGCTAACTGCGACTTTACCGGGACATTCGCTTTTGGCGCTTTTACAGATATGTTCCACTGCGCCTGTTGATGTCCGGACCACAGAGTATTCATCGCCCGTGTTGGCCGCCTTCACCGTGACCGCATATTCACTGACAGTCGGCACCACACCGCTCACGATACCTGTTGTTTTGGAGACGCTGGAGTTGGTTTCCAGCAATTGAGGTTCGCTGGTGGAGGCCGTGGTGTTGATCGATTTCTCGATTTCGTGCAGCTTCAGAGCGCTCCCACCGACATAGCTGCCGCCGTTTTCGGTCGACCACGTCTCCATCGTCGTCTGGGCCGTCTGGGCCAGCGTCTTCGCTGACGAGTCATAGGCCTTGCTCTTCTGACTGAGGAGCGACGGGATGGCGATCGCGGCGAGAATGCCGATGATCAGGATGACAACCAGCAATTCGATGAGGGTAAAACCAGCCTCCTCCTTGATGCGCTGCCGCAGTCGATACAACATTGAAAGCTCCTTGGTCCGGTTGTATGGCGCCAGCCCCCGGCTCGTCGCCATCTCGATGGCGACTCGGCCCTCTGAAGGACCTTCGGCTTTGACCTGTCGCCCAGCGGGCGCCTGCCTGTGCCGTACAACTGGCTGAGAACTATATCGGCACGAGTCCGGCTTTCCTTTACAGGCGCACGCAAAGGTCTCGCAAAAACACAGAGAGGCGGCCCGAAGGCCGCCTCTCTGTGACTGCTTGGATCTTGTCTAGAGAACTAGCTCAAGACCGAGTCACTACCAGGTGGTGCTAACTGCGACTTTACCGGGACATTCGCTTTTGGCGCTTTTACAGATATGTTCCACTGCGCCTTCTGATGTCCGGACCACAGAGTATTCATCGCCCGTGTTGGCCGCCTTCACCGTGACCGCATATTCACTGACAGTCGGCACCACACCGCTCACGATACCTGTTGTTTTGGAAACGCTGGAGTTGGTTTCCAGCAATTGAGGTTCGCTGGTGGAGGCCGTGGTGTTGATCGATTTCTCGATTTCGTGCAGCTTCAGAGCGCTCCCACCGACATAGCTGCCGCCGTTTTCGGTCGACCACGTCTCCATCGTCGTCTGGGCCGTCTGGGCCAGCGTCTTCGCTGACGAGTCATAGGCCTTGCTCTTCTGACTGAGGAGCGACGGGATGGCGATCGCGGCCAGAATGCCGATGATCAGGATGACAACCAGCAATTCGATGAGGGTAAAACCACCCTCATCGCTTGTGCGCTGGCGTAGTGCATTCAACATTTGAATCCTCCTAGGATCCGTATTGGCGCCAGCCCCTTGACTCCTTCGCCGCAATGGCGATGCGTCCCCCATGGGCAGACCCGTTCGGGTCGGCTTGCGAGAGCCGCCGGCTTTGCTACACACCCATCTGGATGCACTGCCTTGGCGTCTCGACGCTGGCTATTGTCAGCGCCTGCATCGGCCGCTACGGAGCAGACCTGAAGACCTGCATAAAACTTGGACGCATAAACAATGCGCCTCTCAGCGCCCGCCCGGCGCCTTCTCGCCGTGCTGGGCGGCCTGCGCGTCGACGTCGGCGATGCGCACGCCCTTGCCCTGACACCACGGGCAGGGGACCTTGCTCTGCGTCCCCCCCAGGCCCGAGATCACCCGGCCCGTGCCGCGGCAGGGCATACACTCCCGCGGTCCATGGGACCCCTCGGTCACGTCGCCGTCTTCCTCGCCGTTCTCGCTCGCCATGCCGGCGTCGAGACTAGCGTGTCTGCGGGCGCATGACTCCTGCGCGGGGCAGCTCGCGGTCCAGGCTCGCGTGGGCAGCCGTCGCGCTGATCGCGCTCGGCGCCACCGTGCTGCGGCTCTGGCACATCGGCAGGGTCGACCCCGACCCCTTCTACGACGCCGCGGTCAGGAGCATGGGCCTGTCCTGGCACAACCTCTTCTTCGGCGCCTTCGAGCCGGGCGGGAGCGTCTCGATCGACAAGCCGCCCGTGGACCTGTGGCTGCAGGTGGCGAGCGTCAAGCTGCTCGGCTTCTCCTCGACCACGCTGAAGCTGCCCGAGGCGTTCGCGGGCATCCTGTCGGTCCCGCTCCTGTTCGCGGCCGTGCAGCGCATGTGGAGCACGGCCGCGGGCCTCGCCGCCGCCGCCGGCGCTGGCCGTGCTGCCGGTCGAGGTGATCACCTCGCGCAGCGACACGATGGACGGGGTGATGATGGCGCTGATCGTGCTCGCGCTGTACCTGATCGTGCGCGCGTGCGAGACCGGGCGCTACGCCTGGCTGCTGGCGGGCGCGGCGGCGCTGGGCGTCGCCTTCGACGTCAAGCTCCTGGAGTCCCTGGTCGCGGTCCCCGGCCTGGCGCTGCTCGCCTGCCTGGGCCTGCCCGGAGCCCACAAGCGACGCCTACTGCAGATGCTCGCCGCCGGCGCGGTGTACGTCGCGGTCGCGCTGGCGTGGCTGACCGCGACCCTGCTCGTCCCCGCCCACGACCGCCCGTACGCGATCGGCTCCACCAACGGCAGCGCCTGGAACGCGGCGTTCGTGTTCAACGGGACCGACCGCCTCGGCGGCAAATCGCCCGAACCGTCGCAGACCGTCTACGTGGTGGGGCGCCACTACCCCGTCGCCACCCAGTCCGAGCGCGACCACATCCCGATCGTGCCCCCCTCCCCCACACGCCTGCTGGCGCGGATCGGGCCGCTCTCGGGCGAGCGATTGGGGCTGGAGCTGCTTATCGCGCTGCTGCTGGGCATACCGGCGCTGGTCTGCGGACTGCGAGCGAAACCCGTGCCGCGCATGCGCAAGGCCGTCGCGGCCGGCCTGTCGCTGTGGACGCTGACGGGGATCGTCCTGTTCAGCGACATGGTCCGGCTGCACCCGCGCTACGTCGAGGGCTTGGTGCCGGCGGTCGCCGCGCTGCTCGGCATCGGCGTGGCCTGGGCCGGATCGCTCGCCGCCCGCGGAAGGACCGAGAATCGCGCGCGGCTGATCGCGCTGGTCGTCGCGCTTGCCGCGACCGTCTACTACGTCGAGCGGCTGCTGTACGGGCGCCCGGGCGTGTGGTGGATAACGCTCGCGGGCGCCTTCGGGGCGATCGCGTTCGCCGCGCTCGCGCGCCTGGGCCCGCGCTGGCCGATCTTTGATCGGTCCGGGTCGACGCGCGCGGCGCTGATCGGGAGCGCGACGATCGCGCTGACGCTCGTGGCGGTGCTCGCCCTGCCGCTCAGCGCGGACGTCACCGCGATCGACAACAGCGTGACCGACGCCGGCTACGTCGGCGCGCTGCCGGCCGAAGAGCAGCACGCCCTGAGCGCCTACCTGCGCGCCCACCAAGGCGCCGCGCGCTACGAGGTCGCGGCGGAGTCGGCCACGGAGATCGGCTCGCTGATCGTGGCAGACGCCCGCCCCGTCCTGATCCTGACGACGTATGACGCGCGCGTGTTCACGAACGTCGCCGAGCTGCAGCGGCGGATCGCCGCCGGCGAAGTCAGGTACGCGTTCCTGAACACGTTCTGCGGCGCGCACGCCTCGCTCTCCTCGACCAACGCCGCCTGCGCGGAACCGGTCCGCTGGATCCGCGCGCACGGGACCGACGTCTCGCGCGCGGCCGGCCTGCCTCGCGCGGGGATCCTGTGGCTGCTGCCAGAAGCGAAGCCGTGAGCGACCTGGAGGAGATCGCCGCTGCCGCGCGCGCGACGGGACGGATCGCGCTCGACACCGAGTTCATGGGCGAGGGCCGCTACCGCACGCTCCTGTGCCTGATCCAGCTGGCGATCCCCGACGGAGCGGCAGGTGAGCGGATCGAGCTGATCGACCCGCTCGCCGAGGATCTGGACGGCGCGCCGCTGGCGGACGTGCTCGCCGACCCCGCGATTCAGGTGGTCGTGCACGCCGGGCGCCAGGACGTCGCGCTGATCCGCCGGCGCCTGCGCACGGACGTATGCAACGTGTTCGACACGCAGGTCGCGGCGGGCTTCGCGGGAATGGGAGCCCAGGCCTCCTACGACTCGCTGCTGGCGCGACTGCTCGGCGTGCGCGTCGCCAAGAGCGCGAGCTTCACGCGCTGGGACTCGCGCCCGCTCTCCGGCGAGCAGCTCGCCTACGCGCGCGAGGACGTGGTCCACCTGCTCGGACTGGCCTCGGCGCTGGAGGACAGGCTCGCCGAGACGGGGCGGCTGGAGTGGGCGCGCGAGGAGTGCGAGCCGCTGCAGCTCGCCAGCGACGAGCGCGACCTTGAGACCGTGTTCGCGCGGCTGCCGCGCGTGCACGGGCTGAACGCCTCCTCGCAGACGATCGCCCGCGAGCTGCTGGCCTGGCGCGAGGACATCGCCGCCGCGCAGGACCGGCCGGTGCAGAGCGTCCTCTCAGACGCGGCCCTCATGGAGATCGCCAAGCGCAAGCCGACCTCGGCGGACAGGCTCGGGCAGATCCGCGGCGTCAACCAGGGCAGCCTGCGCCGGCGCGGGCACGACCTGCTGGATGCCGTCAGGCGCGGGCGCGAGCGCACGCCGCAAACGCTGCCGGCGGACTCCCGCCCGCCCGCGCCCGACCCCGACGACGCCCCGCTGATCTCACTCGCCGAGGCGCTCGTGCGCGCCCGTGCGCGCGAGGCAGGCCTCGCCTACGAGCTGCTCGCCTCGCGGGCCGACCTACAGGCGATCGTCACTGCGCGGCGCCTCGGCGGCAACGACGCGGATGTGCGCACGCTGCGAGGTTGGCGGCGCGAGCTGGTCGGCAACGAGCTGCTGGACCTGCTCGACGGCCGCGTCTCGCTGTCGGTTATTCGATGTGGTTATAAACTTCGAATAGAGGCAAGTACATCGAGATCACGATGAACCCCACCATCGAGCCGATGACGATGATCATGATCGGCTCCATGATCGAGGTCAGCGCCTTCACCGAGGCGTCGACGCGGTCCTCGTAGAACTCCGCCACCTTGTCCAGCATCGCGTCCAGCGCGCCCGTTTCCTCGCCGACGCCGACCATGTGCGTGACCATGCTGGGGAAGATCGGCGCCTGGGCGAGCGGCGCGGCGATCGTGCCGCCGCGCTTGACCGAGGCGATCACGCCGTCCATCGCCTCCTCCACGGCGATGTTGCCGCCCGTGCGCCCGGTGATCTCCAGCGCCTGCAGCAGCGGCACGCCGGCGCTCGTCAGCGAGGCGAGCGTGCGCGACCAGCGCGCGACCGCCACCTCCTGCACGATCGTGCCGATCTTCATCGGGATGCGCAGGCGGAAGTGGTCCCACTGCTTGCGCCCCCATGTGGTTTTCTTCCACTTGATGAATGCTGACCACGACCGCCGCGGTCACGAGGAACATCGCCCAGTAGTAGCCGGTCACGACGTTGGACGCGAGCCACCGAGACCTTCGTGATCGCCGGCAGCTGGCCCCCGAATTCCTTGAACACGTTGATGAACACGGGGATCAGGAACGCGCACAGCGCGAGCATGATCCCGACCGCGACGACCATCACCAGGATCGGGTAGATCATCGCCGATTTGACCTGGCGGCGCAGCGAGGCGTCCTTCTCCAGCTGGTCGGCGACGCGCAGCAGCGAGCCCTCGAGCACGCCGCCCATCTCCCCCGCCTGCGTCATCGCCACGAACAACGGGCTGAACACCTTCGGGTGGCGCGCCATCGCGTCGCTCAGCGACAGCCCGGCCTCGACGTCCTTGCGGACCGCCACGATCGTCTCCTTCAAGAACTTGTTCTCGGTCTGTTCCTCCAGCACGTACAGCGCGCGCAGGATGCTCATGCCCGAGGAGATCATCGTCGCCAGCTGGCGCGCGAACACGGACAGCTCGGTGGCGTTGACGCTCTTCAGGAAGGCCAGCTCGATCTCGCGCGAGGCGTGCTTGTCGGCGATGTCCAGGACGATCAGCCCGCGCGAGCGCAGCTGGTCTGAGACCGCCTGCTTGGAGTCGGCCTCGACCTCCCCCTTGGCCTTGACCCCGGCGAGATCCATGGCCTTGAAGACGAAAGTGCTCATCGCGCTGTCCCGGCTCTCCTAGGCCGCCTGCTGGCCGAGCCCCAGCGATTCGGCGCCGAGCAGTCGCCGCAGCTCATCCGGTGTGGAGGAGCGCGCTTCGGCGAGCTTCTGGTTGATCTTGCCGGCGCGCACGAGCGAGGCCAGCGAGGTGTCCATCGTCTGCATGCCCTGCGCGGAGCTCGTCTGCAGGACCGAGTAGATCTGGTGGGTCTTGCCCTCGCGGATCAGGTTGCGGATCGCCGGGTTGGGAACGAGCACCTCGGTGGCGACCACGCGCCCGGAGCCGTCGGCGGTCGGCAGCAGCTGCTGGGTCATGATCCCCTGCAGCGCGACCGACAGCTGCACCCGCACCTGACCCTGCTGGTGGGAGGGGAACACGTCGATCACGCGGTCGATCGTCTGGGCGCTGTCCTGGGTGTGCAGCGTGGCGAACACCAGGTGGCCGGTCTCCGCCGCGGTCAGAGCGGTGGAGATCGTCTCCAGGTCGCGCATCTCCCCGACGAGGATCACGTCGGGGTCCTGACGCAGGGCGGCCTTCAGGGCGTCGGCGAAGCTCTGCGCGTCCGAGCCCAGCTCGCGCTGGTTGACCAGGCACTTCTTGTGCGCGTGCAGGAACTCGATCGGATCCTCGATCGTCATGATGTGCTCCTCGCGCGTGCGGTTGATCTCGTCGATCATCGCCGCCAGCGAGGTGGACTTGCCCGAGCCCGTCGGGCCGGTGACGAGCACGAACCCGCGCGGGCGGCGCGTGAACTCGTGCACCGCGGCGGGCAGTCCGAGCTCGTCGATCGAGGTCAGCTCGACCGGGATCAGGCGGAAGGCTGCGCCGATCGCGCCGCGCTGGTAGTAGGCGTTGACGCGGAAGCGCGCGTGGCCGGGGACGGAGTAGGCGAAGTCCAGCTGCCAGTTCGTCTCCAGGCGCTGGCGCTGATCGCCGGTGAGGATCGAGTAGACGATCTCGCGCGTGTCGGTCCCGGACAGGACCGGGTAGTCCTCCAGCGAGGTCAGGCGCCCACGGATGCGCACGGTGGGATGAGCCCCAGCGCTGAGGTGCAGGTCGGAGGCCCGGCGCGAGACCACCTCCATCAGGATCTCTGCGAAATCGATGTCCATCGCCCGAACCATCGACAGATGCGGCCCCGGCCATTAGCCCCGATGGAGCGCATTGCCGGGAGTGGACGAAGGTACGAGCGTCAGCCGCTGCCGATGACCCGGGCGATCTCCGCGATCGAGGTGCGCCCCTCACGCACCTTCTCCAGGCCGTCGTCGCGCAGGCGGCGCATCCCCTGGCGGACGGCCAGATCGCAGATCTCCTCGGCGGGGCGGCGTTCGAGCGCGAGCTTCTGGATCTCCGGTGTAACGCTCATCACCTCATACAACCCGACGCGCCCGCGATAGCCGCTGGCGCCGCAGCGCCGGCAGCCCTTCGGCTCGTACGCCTCCAGGTCGACGATCGCCTTGTAGCCGTTCTCGCGCAGGATCTGCGCCGGGACGATCGTGCGGCGCTTGCAGTTGGGGCAGAGCATGCGCGCCAGGCGCTGGGCGACGACGCAGTCCAGGGCGGAGGCCACGAGGAACGGCTCGATGCCCATCTCGACCAACCGCGTGATCGCGGAGGGCGCGTCGTTGGTGTGCAGCGTGGAGAGCACCAGATGCCCGGTCAGCGCCGACTCGACCGCGATCTGGGCGGTCTCGCGGTCGCGGATCTCCCCGACCATGATCACGTCGGGGTCGGCGCGCACCATCGAGCGCAGCCCGGCGGCGAACGTGAGCCCGACCTTCGGCGCCACCTGCAGCTGGGTCAGGCCCGCGATTTCGTACTCGACCGGGTCCTCGACGGTGATGATGTTCTTCTCGGGAGTGTTCAGCTTCTGCAGCGCCGCATACAGCGTCGTGGACTTGCCCGAGCCCGTCGGGCCGGTCACGAGCACGGCGCCGTGGGTCTCGTGAAAGGCGCGTTCGAAGCGCTCGCGCTCGACCTGCGCCATGCCCAGGGTCTCGAGCTTGACGATGGCGCCGTCCTTGTCGAGCACGCGCATCACGACCGCCTCGCCGTGAACGCTCGGCAGCGTCACGACGCGCAGGTCCACGTGGCGGCCGTCCACGGTCAGGCCGACGCGGCCGTCCTGGGGCAGGCGGCGCTCGGAGATGTCCAGCTCGGCCATGATCTTCACGCGCGAGACCACCCCGGCGGCCATCCGGCGCGGGACCGTCGTGACGTCCTGCAGGACCCCGTCCACGCGGAAGCGCACGCGCAGCTCGCGCCCGTCCGGGGAGAGGTGGATGTCCGAGGCGCGCCGCTCGACCGCCTGGGCGACGATCTGGTTGACGAGCTTGATGACGGGCGCGTCCTCGGCGGTCTCGTGCAGGTCGACGACCTCGGCTCCCCCCTGTTCCTCCTCGAGCTGCCCGTCGGAGTCCGAGACGGCGTCCTCCAGGCGATCCAGACGGGAGATCAGCGACGCGATGTCCTCCGGGGGGGCGACCGCCACCCGCACCTCATAGCCGGTCATGATCGCGAAGTCGTCGACCGCCAGCACGTTGGAGGGATCGGCCATCGCGACCAGCAGCGTGCGCTTGTCGGCGAACGCGACGGGCACGGCCTGGTAGCGCTTGGCGGCGGTCGTGGTCACGAGGTTGGCGGCGGACATGTCGACCGGAAACATGCCGAGGTCGAGGTGGTCCAGGCCGTAGCGCTCGGCCAGCGCGCGCGCGAGGCCGTCGTGGGTCAGCGAGCCGCCTTCGAGCAGGACACGCTCGGGCGTGGTCCCGAGGTTGCGCGAGCTCTCGATCGCCTCGTCGACTCCAGCGCGCGAGACCAGGCCCATGTCGGCGATCACGTCGGTCAGGAAGCGGGAGGAGGAGCCGCGGCGACTGGGCCTCGTGATCCCATTCCACTCGCCGGCCTGTGGGGTTGGGGCGGCGCGGACATCCCTGCCGATGGACTCGGTGGGCGGCTCGGCCGGATCGAGCACGACGTCATCGTCGATCTCGACATCCCCGCCGAACCCGGCGCCGTCGTTTGGGGCCAGGCCGTCGTCGGTGGCGACGGTCCGCTCGACTTCGATCACCGGCTCGCTCGCGCCCTCCGCGGTCTCGTCCATGCCGAAGATCGCGTGCAGGTCCGGCTCGGTCTGTTGGGGCACGTCGCTCATCGCGACCGCGTCCCGGCGCTAGTCGCGCAGAGCGTCGCGCATGACCGCAAGCGGCGGCTGCACGCCCGTCCACAGCTCGAAGCTGAGCGCGCCCTGCGCGAGCAGGACCTCCAGGCCCTCGACGGTATGGACGCCGTGAGCACGCGCCGCGGCGAGCAGCGGGGTCGGTGTGCGGCGGTAGACGAGGTCGACGACGTGGGCATAGCTACCGACCTGATCGAACGTAAGCTCCAGGAGGTTGAGCCCGTGGGGCTCAGTAGCCGACTGTTTTAGCTCCTCGCCCTCCGATTCAAGCCCGACGGAGGTGCAGTTGACGAGCAGATCGGCGGGCGCCGGACGGGGCACGGCGCGGACGCCGAGCTCGCCCGCGAGCGCGGCGGCGCGCTCCGGCGTGCGATTCCAGACCGACACCTCGCGGGCGCCGGCCTCGCGCAGGGCCCAGACGACCGCCCGCGCCGAGCCTCCCGCGCCGAGCACCTGTGCCCTCATCCCGCGCGGGGAGATGCCGAGCGCATCCAGGAAGCCGGGGGCGTCGGTGTTCTCGGCCGCGACCTGAGCGCCGGGGCCGAACGTGAGCGTGTTGGCGGCGCCGATCGCGCGGGCCGCCTCGCTGGCCGTGTCCGCGAGCGCGAGCGCGGCCTGCTTGTGGGGGATCGTGACGTTCGCTCCCACGAACCCCGCCCCGGGCAGCGCACGCACCGCCTCGGCCAGTCGCTCGGGCGGCACCGGCAGCAGCTGGTAGCGCCAGCCCTCCATGCCCAGCGCGCGCAGGGCGGCGTTGTGCATCGCCGGCGAGCGGCTGTGCGCCACCGGCCAGCCGAGGACTCCCAAGCGCGGCATGCGCGTCGTCCCCCTCACCCGCCCGCGGCGGGCCCCTTCCTGGCTGCAGGTCGGGACGTTGCCGCCGTTCGCGCTCACCGCTTCGCGGTAGGCCGCGGCGTCGCGTTCGAACCGGGCGATGCTCGTGGAGAACACGAGCTCGCCGCAGCCGTCAGCGCCCGCCACGTAGTAGAGGTAGGGCACGTGGGCGGGGTGCGCGGCGGCCGCGATCGCGGCGTCGCCGGGGTTACTGATCGGCGTCGGCGGCAGGCCATGATGGGTGCGGGTGTTATACGGGGAGTCGAGCGAGAGCTGGGCGGCGGTCAGCGGCTGGGTGTAGTCGTTCAGCGCGTAGCGAATCGTGGAGTCGATGCCGAGCTCCATGTTCAGGCGCAGGCGGTTGTAGATGACCGCGGCGACCCTGGCGCGGTCGCCGGGGAGCTGCGCCTCGCGTTCGACCATCGAGGCGACGATCAGCAGCTGATACGGGGTGATGTGCAGCTCGCGCGCGCGCCCGATCTCCCGCGCGCCGAAGTTTTCGCCGAACGCGATCAGCTGCTCGTGCACGAGCCGGCTCGCGGGGTCGCCGCGATACAGGTCATACGTGGCGGGAAACAGGAACCCTTCGAGATTGGGGGTCCGGGCCGGCGCGCCGTAGTGGGCGGGATCGAGCAGCGCCGAGCGCTTGGACGCCGTCAGGTAGCTGCCCCTCAGCCCGGCGGCGTGGGCGCGAGCGGCGATCTGCAGGCGCGTTTCGCCCTCGGGGATCAGCACCCGCACGATCGCCGGGGCCGCGATCGGCTTGGCGGCGGACTTGGTCTTGGTGGGCCGCTCGATCGCCAGCCACGCCCCGAGCGCGACGATCGCGAGCGCCGGCAGGGCCAGGACAACCACCGTCCATCGGCGCTTGTGGATTGCTGTCGGGGTGCGGCGCTGCTCGCGTTCGGCGCGCTCGCGCTCGCGTTCCTCGTCGGTGCGTACGGAGCAGCTCACTGTCGCTGCCTTGAGTGCAGCCAGCTCTCGAGCATGTGTGCCGCGGCGCGAGAGTCCTCGTCGGCCCGGGGCGAGCCCTGATCCCGACTGGCGATGCGGGTGGTGAAGCGCTCGTCGTAGAGCTCGACGGGAACCTCATCGCCCAGGCGCAGCTCAAGGCACTGCGCGAACGCCCGCGTCTCGCGCGTCTGCTCGGAGTCGCCTCCGTCCAGCGAGAGCGGAACCCGACGACGACCCTTTCGACCTCGCGCTCGCGGATCAGCGCTTCGATCGCCGCGAGTCCGCGCCGACCGGCTGGGCTGGAGATCGCCCCGATCGGCGTGACAATAGTCTCGGACGGGTCGCTCACCGCGCAGCCGCAGCGGGCGCTGCCGTAGTCGAGGGCCAGCACGCGGCTCATCGACTGGATACCCGTCCGATCGTCATTGTCCAAGCGCCTGCTCGATCGCCGCACGGGCGGCGGCAAGCGCATCGTCGAGCTTGTCCGGGTCGCGCCCGCCCGCCTGAGCCACGGTGTCGCGCCCCCCTCCCCCGCCGCCGACAACCGCCGCGGCCGTCTTGACGACGGCGCCGGCCTTGACACCCCGCTCGACGAGCTCGGGCGCGACGCCGGCGACGAGGTGCACGTGTCCGTCCACGGCCGTGCCGAGCACGATCGCTGCCCCGTCGAGCCGGCCCCTGAGCCGGTCCAGGATCCCGAGCAGCGCCTGTGCGTCAGGCGCCTGCACGGTTGCGGTGAGCACGGGAGCGCCGGACACGGTCTGCGCGGTCGCGGCGAGCGCATCGACATCGATGCCGCCGGCGCCGTTGCCGGCGCCCCCGCCGCGCTTGAGCGCCTTTTCAAGCTTCCCGCGCTCGCCCTCACGCGCGCGCAGGGCGGCGAGCGCGTCCCGCGGCCGGGTGCGCAGCTCGGAGGAGATCTCGCCGAGCAGACGATCGTGGGCGCGCAGCAGCTCGGTCGCGCCCGAGCCCGTGAGCGCCTCGATGCGGCGCACGTTGGCGGCCGAGGACGTCTCGCTGAGGATGTGGAACACGCCGATCTCGGCGGTGCTGCGCACGTGCGTGCCACCGCACAGCTCGCGCGAGTAGGAGCCGTCGCCGATCTGGACCATGCGCACGACCTCGCCGTACTTCTCGCCGAACAGCGCCATCGCGCCCAGGCGCCTGGCCTCGTCCAGGGTCGTGGAGATCGCGCGGACGGGATCGCCCGCGGCTATCTGGGCGTTGACGGCGTCCTCGACCTCGCGCAGCTCCTGCGCGCTGAGAGCGCCCGTGTGGCTGAAGTCAAAGCGCAGCTTGTCCGGCCCCACATAGGAGCCGGCCTGGCGGACATGCGCGCCGAGCCGCTCACGCAGGGCGGCGTGCAGCAGGTGGGTGGCCGTGTGGTTGCGCTCGGTGGAGCGCCGCGCCGCGCGATCCACCCGCGCGAGCACAGGCTCCTCGGGCGCGAGCGTGCCCTGTTCGAGTGAGATCTCGAGCGCCTGATCGTCGCCGACGCGGAAGACGTTGGTGACGCGAGCCCGACAGGAGCCGCCGGCGCACTCGATCGTGCCGGTGTCGGAGACCTGACCGCCGCCGGCGGCATAGAACGGCGACTCGGCGAGCTTGACCAGCAGGCTGCCGTCAGATGCCTCCACAGCGCCGACGGTCGTCGGCTGCAGGTCGGTCTCATAGCCGGTGAACCGCGTGGAGAAGCCGGCGGCGACAGTCAGCTCGCGTGCCCGCTCGCGTGGAGCTGTCCCATCGCCATCCCGCCGAGCCGCGCTCGCCTGGCCTTCACGTCTTGGATCCAGGCTCCCGGCAAGGCCGAGCTGGCCACCAACGCCTGCACGGCTGCGGGCGCGCTGGGCGTCCATCAGCCGCTCGAACCCCGGCTCATCGACGCCCAGGCCGCGCTCGCCGGCCAGCTCGCGCGTGAGATCGAACGGAAACCCGTGGGTGTCGTGCAGGGCGAACGCATCCGCCGCGGAGATCGTCCGCTCTTTGGCTTCAAGCGCCTGCTCGATCAGCTCGTCCAGCAGGCGAGTGCCCTGCTCGAGCGTGCGCCCGAACGCCTCCTCCTCGGAGGAGAGCCAGCGCTCGATCGCCACGCGCTGCTCGGCCAGCTCGGGGTAGGCGCCGGCCATCAGCTCGCGCACGACCACGGCGTAGCGCGCCAGGAACCCCGGCTCCATCTCCAGCCGCCGGCCCTGCAGGATCGCCCGGCGCGTGAGGTGGCGCAGCACGTATCCGCGGTCCTCGTTGGAGGGCACGACGCCATCGGCGATCAGGAACGACATGCCTCGCGCGTGATCGGCGAGGATGCGCAGCGCGCGGTCGGCAGAGGCGTCCTCGGGGGCGGGTTCGGAGAGGGGGCCGGCCGGCGCCGGCTGAGCACCGGACAGCTCCCGGCCGAGAGCCATCAACGGCGCGAACTGGTCCGTTTCGAACACCGAGTCCCTGCCCTGCAAGATCGCCGCCAGGCGGTTGAGGCCGAGGCCGGTGTCGATGTTGTTGGCCGGCAGCGCCTTCAGATGATCGTGCGGGTCCTGGTCGTACTGCATGAACACGAGGTTCCAGTACTCCAAGAACCGCTCGTTCTCGCCCCCGGGCAGGTCCTCGGTGGCTCCGTATGAGAGGCCGCGGTCGATGTAGAGCTCTGAGCACGGCCCGCTGGGGCCGACGGGACCGGCTTCCCAGAAGTTCTCAGAGCGCGGACAGCCGACGATCCGCTCGCGCGGGACGCCGGCGGACTGCCACAGCTCGATCGCCTCCTCGTCGGGCCCGAGCCCGAGGGTCTCGTCGCCTGAGAACACCGTCACCCAGATGTCGTCCGGGTCGAAGCCGAACACCTGCAGCGACAGGTCCCATGCGTAACGGATCGCCTCGTCCTTGAAGTAGTCGCCGATCGAGAAGTTGCCGAGCATCTCGAAGAACGTGAGGTGGCGCAGGGTGCTGCCGACCTTCTCGATGTCGGGCGTGCGAAAGCACTTCTGACAGCTCGTCAGCCGCGGCGCGGGCGCCTCGGCGCGGCCGAGGAAGTAGGGCTTCAGCGGCTGCATCCCGGCGGTCGTCAGCAGCACCGTGCGATCCTCCGCCGCCGGCACGAGCGACGCGGAGGGTATGCGCAAGTGCTCGCGCTGGGCGAAGAAGTCCAGATAGCGCTCGCGGATCTCATCCGAGGTCATGGACAAATGATCTTAGGGAGCCTTGGGCGAGGCAATCGTCCCATGGCCGACGATCAGATCGCCCGCGTAGAAGCACGCGATCTGGCCGGGGGCGGTGCGCTCGGCCGGCTCGATCAGCTCGACCTCGATCGCCGCATGCGCGCCGGCCGCGGGATCCCCCGCCAGGCGGCACGGCAGCAGTGTGCCGCGATAGCGGACCTTGATCGCGTCGATGACCGTCCCGTCGCGGTGAAGCGTCACGTCTGCCACAGACACCGCCCGCGTCAGCAGCTGGGCGCGGGGGCCGACCGTCACGGTGTTCGAGAGCGGA
This sequence comes from uncultured Solirubrobacterales bacterium, assembly GCA_963808385.1. Lineage (GTDB taxonomy): Bacteria > Actinomycetota > Thermoleophilia > Solirubrobacterales > Solirubrobacteraceae > Palsa-744. Next base: position 116,085 of record CAWEFQ010000012.1, read on the forward strand.
TCGGCGCCGAGCACGAACAGCGGCTGCCCGCCACTGTCCAGGCCCGGTCCTGAGCCCAGGCCGCGGCGCTGCCCGACGGTGACCGTGTGCGTGCCGCGGTGCTCGCCCAGGACACGCCCGTCGCGGTCCACGATCGGGCCGGCGTGCGCGTCCAGGTCGCCGTGGCGGGCAAGGAAGTCGCTGCGGCGGGTGCCGGCCAGGAAGCACAGGTCCTGCGAGTCCGGCCTGCCGGCGACCGGCAGGCCGGCGCGCCGCGCGATCGCGCGCACCTGCGGCTTGGTCAGCTCGCCGAGCGGGAACCGCAGCCGCGCAAGCGAGTCCGGAGAGAGCGCTGAGAGCGCGTAGGTCTGGTCCTTGGCCGGGTCGGCGGCCATCCGCAGCAGCGGCCCGCGCGCGGGGTCCCGCACGTCGCGGTGCACGCGCGCGTAATGGCCGGTCGCAAGCGTCTCTGAGCCCAGGCGGCCGGCGAGGTCGAGCATCGCGTCCAGGCGCACGGAGCCGTTGCAGCGCACGCACGGGTTCGGGGTCAGCCCGGCCGCGTGCGCGGAGAGCCACGGATCGACGACGCCGGCGCGAAACTCCGCGCGCAGGTCGATCGAGTAGTGCGGCACGCCGAGCTCGTGCGCGAGCGCGCGGGCGCCACGCACCGCCTGCGCCGAGCAGCAGCTGAGCTCGCCGTCGTTCTCGGGATCGGACCACAGCTCGAGCGTGACCGCGACCGCCTCCTCGCCCGCCTGCGCGACGAGCAGCGCGGCGACCGCGGAGTCCACGCCGCCGCTCATCGCCACGAGCGTGCGCTGCGCTGACGGGGCGAGGCGGGCCTGCAGGCGCACGGCCGAGCCGAGCGCGCGGTGCAGCGCGTCGGCGGCCAGCTCGGCGGCGTGGCGCTTGCCCGCGCTCAGCCCGCCCAGCTCCCGCGCGATCGTGTCGGGGCCGATCCGGGCGGCGTCCAGCAGCGGGGTGTCGCGCAGGAGCCCCACGGCAGCACTGCCCGCGGCGATGGTGGCGCCACACCCGCCGGCGTCAAACCCGGCGTCTGAGATGCGGTTCTCCGGGTCCTCGGGATCGATGCACAGCGAGATGCGGATCAGATCGCCACAGGCCGCCCCGCCCGCGGCGCCGGTATGCGCGCCATCGGGGACGTGCCCGCGGGAAAGCGGTCGTTGCAGATGCTCGGCCAGGCCCGTCGCGAGGAGTGACACCCGATCGAGTGTACGGCCCTCGTGCTGGAGGCTGGGCGCGGGATTCGGCGACTAGGCGCGGGATTCGGCGACGAACTGCTCGATCGAGAACGCGTCGGTGAGGCCCGTGATCGTGGTCGTCTGGCCGTGAGGGTTGACAATCAAGAGCGTGGGCGTCTGCGTCACCTGCACGGCGTGGGTGATCGTGCCGTAGGCGCCGACCTGGCTCGCGGAGGCGTAGTGGACGGCGACCTTGCCGCCGAGCGCGTGCTGGACGGCCGGCAATTCCTTGTGCACCGCGACGTCGTCCGCTCCGCGCGGGTTCCAGAACAGGATCAGCACGGTCTTGTGCTGCTGAAGCTCGTGTTCGACGGCGACCTGCATGCTCGGCGTGCCGGTGGCGGCGGGCTTGGTCGGGGTGGCGGGCTTCGCGGCTGGGCCGTGTTTCACGACGACGACTACGCTGGTGCTGGTGCTGTGAACGGCCGTGGCGTGGCCGGCGGACGCGCTCGCTGGGGAATGCTTGACGGTCGTGGTGGTGGTCGTGGTGTGAGCGGCGGTGACATGACCGGAGGCGGTCGTCACGGAGTGCTTGACCGCGACCGTGCTCGACCTGGCGTGGACCGGCGAGGACGCGCCGGACTTGGCCTTGGCGGCGGAGGCGCTCGCCGGCCTGGAGGCGGGCGCGCTCGAGCCCGAGGCGCTGGAGCCGGCGCCGCCGGACGTGCCGGCGTTGTGCGCGCGCAGCGCGAGGAACCACACGGCCACGAACAGCGCGAACGCGACCAGGACGATCTGGAATGGACGGGAGATCTGGGTCATCTGCCCCTAGATCGGCAGGTTGGGCGCGAGAGTTGAACGGCGGCAGGTTCGCTGGACTCCCCCGGTCGGTCCGCGGCCAGGCGCGACGGGTCCCCGAGCCGGTCCCGCGGGGCCCCCGGACGAGCGTCGGAGTGCGCGAACGGACCTCACGTACGAGCGGGCATCAGGGCGTGCAAGCGGGCCTCAGAACATGGGTGCGGACCTCAGAACATGGGTGCGGACCTCAGAAGATGCGAGCGGGTCTCAGAGCGTGCGCAGGCCGCGCAGGACCGCGTGCACGACCGTATCGGCGGCGAGCGTGTTCTGGCCGCCGCCGGACATGTCCTTGAGCGCGACCTCGCCGCCCCCGCCGCCCTCGCCGCCGTCGCCGAGGATCGCCACATACCGGGCGCCGAGCGCGTTCGCGTAGGAGAGCTGGCCCTTGAGCGAGCGCCCGGCGAGCTCCATCTGCGCGGTCAGGCCGGCGGCGCGAGCTTCGCCGAGCAGCGCGAACGCGCCCGCGGGCGCGTATACGTGGGCGCCCGCGGGCGGCACGCCCTCAGAGCGTGCATCCTCGCGGACGGGCTCATACGCGACGAACAGGTCCACAGGCGCGGGCACGGTTGGGGTCGGAGAGCCGGCGAGCAGGATGCGCTCGATCCCCGCGGCCCAGCCGATGCCGGGTGTCGGGGGACCGCCGAGCCGCTGCACCAGGCCGTCGTAGCGCCCGCCGCCGCCGACGCCGCTCTGCGCGCCCAGCGCGTCGGAGGTGAGCTCGAAGACCGTGCGCGTGTAGTAGTCCAGGCCGCGCACGAGCGTGGAATCGACCTCGTATGGGACCCGCGCCACGTCCAGCAGCTCGCGCACGCCGGCGAAGTGCTCGGCGTCCTCGGCGCTGAGATGGTCAAGCAGACGCGGCGCCCCCGCCATGATCCTGCGCGTGCCCTCGTGATCGGAGTCGAATGCCCGCAGCGGATTGAGCTCGATCCGGTCCCGCACCTGCGGCGACAGGCTCGCCTCGTGCTCGCGCAGGTAGGACTGCAGTCGTTCGCGATACTCCCCCCTGCTGTCTCTGTCGCCCAGGCTCGACAGCCGCAGCCTGACCTCGCGCACCCCCATCTGCTCCAGCAGCGCCGACAGCAGCACGATCGACTCGGCGTCCACCGCCGGATCCTCGGCGCCGAGCGCCTCGGCGCCGACCTGCCAGAACTGGCGGTAGCGCCCCGCCTGCGCGCGCTCGTGGCGAAAGAAGCTCGACAGGTACCACAGCTTCACCGGCTGCTTGCGCTTGTGCATGCCGTGCTCCACGTAGGCGCGGCAGACCGGCGCGGTGCCCTCCGGGCGCAGCGTCAGCGAGCGCCCGCCCCCGTCGTCCAGCGAGAACATCTCCTTCTGCACGATGTCCGTCGACTCGCCGACGCCGCGGGCGAACAGCTCGGTCGCCTCGAAGGCGGGCGTCTCGATGCGCTCATAGCCCGCGCCCTCCAGCAGCGTCCGCGCCCTGGTTTCCAGGACGGCGCGCACGGAGGACTGCTCGCCGAGCACGTCGAACGTGCCGCGGGGAGCTTTGATCTTGGCGGCGGAGGCGCTCAACTGCCGCCCGTTGCACCGCCGGCCACCCCGTCCGGGCGCGGCGCGGCGCCGGAGACCGCCGCCGCCTGCGCGACCGGGGTCCGCCGCTCGGAGCGGAGCTCGACGAGGAACGGGTTGGTGGCGAGCTCGCGCCCGAGCGTGGTGATGCCCATGTGCCCGGGATAGACGGTCGTCTCGGCGGGGAGCGTGTCGATCAGCGTGGCGAGCGAGCGCTCCAGCGTGGCGTGATCGGCGAAGGGCAGGTCGGTGCGCCCGACCGAGCCCTGGAAGAGGACGTCGCCGGACAGGATCGCCGCGTGTGCGGGCAGCGCAAATGTGAGATGGCCGGGGCTGTGGCCGGGCGTGAGCAGCACCTCGATGTCGATGTCCGCGAGGGTCAGCGACTCGCCCCCGGCGAGCAGTCGCTCGGGTCGGTATGACTCGAACGGGCCGAACCCGGGCGGGGTGCCGAGCGCGATGTCTTCGAGCACGGGGCGCTCGATCTCCGGGCAGTAGACGGGAGCGCTCGTGGCGCGGGCCAGCGGCGCGACCGCGCCGATGTGGTCGAAGTGGCAGTGCGTGATCAGGATCGCCTCGATCTGCACGCCGAGCTGCTCGATCGCGCCCAGCAGGCGGTCGGGCTCGTCGCCGGGGTCGACCAGCACGGCGCGGGAGGCGCCGGCGAGTCTGACGATATAGGCGTTCTCCTGCACCGGCCCGACCGTGAACGAGCGCACGTCCAGACCCGCGCCGGCGCTCATCGCGGCGCCGCCTTGCGGCCACCGCCTGGCTTGGCTTTGCTGCGCATGCGCCGGTTGTACATCCAGGTGTCGGTGTAGTAGCTGACCACGGTGTATCCGGCGAGGACCACGGGGAACAGGCCGATCGCCTGGTTGGACTGATGCAGGAGCAGGATCACGACCAGCAGGAGCGCCACGGCGGCGAACATCGCCTTGACGAACGCCCCGCGCCAGGTCGGCGGCCGATCGCGCTTGTCGACGGCGCCCTCGCGGGCCTTGGCGAGCGCGCGCGCGTCGCCGGACTTCTCCGCGGCGGTCGGCTTGCGCCCGGTGCGACCCCGGGACTCGACAAAGCCGGCCGCGTTGCCGCGGTGCTTGGTCTGGCGCTTGCGTCTGGTCTGAGCCATCTGACCAGAAGCCTACAGCCCGCGAGTCGTCGTTCATGCGCCGGCCACATCCAGGAGATCTCACCCGGACAGCTGCCACCCGAGCTCCAGCGCCCGCTCGATCACTCCTCGGGCGGGGTCGAACCCGGGCAGAGGCAGATCGTCGGGGAAGCCGGCGAGCGCGGCGTTCGGCGCGAGCCCGACCAGCTCGGCGCTCGCGACGGGAGCGTGGGCGCGCACACGCTCGACCACGAGCGCGAGGGGCAGATCGAAGGGGCGCTCGACGTTCATCGAGACCTGCGCGAGTCCGCCTGAGAGCTGGACGCCGATCGCGCGCAGCCCGGGCAGGCCCTCGGCGCCGCCCTCGCGGATCAGAGAGGCGATGCGCCGCGCCTGCGCGACGGTCGCGGGCGGGGCGAGCTGAAGGTTGAACGCGACCAGCGGCGCGCGCGCGCAGACGAGGGTCGCTCCGGCGCTCGGGTGCAGGCGCGCGGGGCCGAAGTCGGGGCGCAGCTCGCCGGAGGCGATGCGCTCAGCGAGCCCGGCGATCCCGCCGGAGCGCAGCTGCGCGCGCGTCCGTCCGCCGGCGAGCTCGCCGTAGAGGAAGACGGGAATCGACAGCTCCTCGCCGATCCGGTCGGCGAGGACGAGCGCCTGCGCGATCGCGGCGCCGCGGGAGGCGGTGTCGAGGTAGACGATCGGCGCGACGTCGAGCGCGCCCACGTAGGGATGCTCGCCGCGCGACTCCGAGCTGGCGGCGCCGGCGAGCACGTCGATCCGCGACACGGCCTCGCCTGCGCCCGCCAGCAGGGCGTCCGCCAGCGCGCCCGGCGGGCCGGCGAGGGTGTAGACCGAGCGGTGGTGGTCGGAGTCGCGGTGGACGTCCAGGAGGCGGACATCCTCGCTGCCGTCGCCCTCGCGCCCGTCTCCGGTGGTGGCGGCGCTGGCGGAGAAGGCGCGCGAGATGGCCTGCACGGTGGCCAGGTCGCGGCCCTCGGAGACGTTGGGGACGGCCAGCAGGGGGGTCGCGGGATGTTCTGGAAATCCTAGAGAGATCTGCCTCTCGTCTCGAACCCCATTGGCCGGTTCGACTCGATGGAGGTCTACAGGCACCGTGAGCAGAGTATCTCGCCCTACGGGGCAGCGGTCTACTTCTTGCCTTTTTTTGTCGCCTTCTGCTGCGCCAGATGGACGCTCTTGGTCTGCGTGTTGCTGGGGGCGGGGGACGTCTTGAGGATCGTGAGCGTGGCGCCCAGACGCCCATGGGCGGCGCTGAGCAGCGCGCGCCCAGTCCCGTTGAGCTTGAGCTTGATGGTCACGGTCTTGCCGGCCGGGATGGAGAAGGTGGCCGTGCCGATGGTCTGCGTCTTGGTCTGCTTCTTCTTGCCCTTCCTGGTCGTGACCTTGGCTGTGAGCGTCAGCTTGCCGCTGCATGTCGTTGTGCTCGCGCAGGCGAGCTTGACCTGAGCCTCGCCGCTGCGCTGAACGGTGATCGTGGACCCGGCCAGTGACACGCTGCCGGACGCTGCTGTTGCGCCCAACACGCCGCCGGACGCTGCTGTCGTGGTCGACGCCGGCGGTGATGTTGATGTGGATGTCGGCGGAGGGGCGACGACGGGCACCGACAGCGTGTTGCTGGTCGCGCTCGCGGACCCGCCGGCGTTGGTCGCGGTGACTGCACAGGAGAGCGCATGGCCTTCATCGGCGGTTCCGACCTTGTATGTGCTCGTGGTCTGCCCGGCGATTTCCGCGCCGTCACGCAACCACTTGTAGGCGTAGCCGGCCGGCCCGTTTTCCCAGCCTCCCTGCGAGCAGGAGAGCGTTTCCCCGACCGCCGCTGTGCCGGTGAGCTGCGGCGCCGCGGTGTTGACCGGCTTGACCGACGATTCCATTTTCGCGTCGATTCCCGAGTGGGGCGGACCCGGGCTCACCGACACCAGGTCCGCTTCATAGAAGAAGGCCTTGCCGTTGTAGTACTGGGTGACGTAGTTCAGCTGTTTGCAGGTCGGCATGCAAATCCGACCCCCCCTGAATTCAACCTTGTAGTAGCCGGTCGGCCAGGCCCAAGAGCGTGTATTCACCGTCGCGTTCGTCGACGCGCAGTTCCCGCCGAATCCCCCACCGATGGCCGGCTGGGCGCAAACCTGGATCCCTTCGATCGCGCTGTTGTCAGAGACCTTGGTCACCTTGCCGCTGATACCCCCACCTTCCACCATTTTCGCGTCGATACCCGACTGTGGCGAGCCCGGGCTCACCGTCACCGGGTTCGCTTCTAAGAGGTTGGACTTGCCGTTGTAGTACTGGGTGACGTAGTTCAGCTGTTTGCAGGTCGGTCCGCAGTAGCCACTGCCTGAGAATTCGACCTTGTAGGAGCCGGCGGCCAAACCGGAGATCGTGTATTTACCGGCGGAGTCCGTGCCCACGCAGTTGCCGCCGTTGCCGCCGTTGCCGCTGTTGGCAGGCTGCGCGCAGACCTGGATCCCTTCGATCGCAGCTTTGTCGGAGGCCTCGGTCACTTTGCCGGTGATCTTCCGCCTTCCACCATCTTCGCGTCGATCCCCGGCTGTGGGGACCCCAGGGGTCACCGGCACAGAGTTCGCTTCTGCAGAAGAAGGACTTGCCGTTGTAATACTGGGTGACATAGTTCAGCTGTTTGCAGGTCGGGTTACAAACCTGACCCCCCCTGAATTCGACCTTGTAGGAGCCGGCGGCCAGACCCGAGAGCGTGTATTCGCCGTTCGGGTTCGTCGACGCGCAGTTCTGCCGCCGAATCCCCATACCACCGGCTGGCTGGGCGCAGACCTGGATCCCTTCGATCGCGCTGTTGTCAGGCCTCGGTCACCTTGCCGGTGATGCTCCCGCCTTCCACCATTTTTGCGTCGATTCCCGACTGGGGCGGGCCCGAGCTCACCGACACCAGGTCCGCTTCTGAGAAGTTGGACTTGCCGTTGTAGTACTGAGTGACGTAGCTGCTGCCGCTGAAGCTCGGAGCGAATACGACCTTGTATTTACCGGCGGCCAGGCCCGAGATCGTGTATTCGCCGCTCGCGTTCGTCGTCGCGCAATTCCCGCCCATGCCGCTGACCGGGTTGGCACAGACCTGGAGCCCTTCGATCGCGGCTCCGCCGACTTCTTTGGTCACCTTGCCGCTGATGCCCCCACCTTCCACCATCTTCGCGTTGATTTCCGGCTGGGTCTTACCCGCTTCCACCGACACCGGGTCGGCTTCTGAGAAGTTGGACCTGCCGTTGTAGTACTGGGTGACGTAATTCAGCTGTTTGCAGATCGGGGTGCAAATCTGGCCCCCTTGAATTCGACCTTGTAGGAGCCGATCGCCAGGCCCGAGATCCTGTATTCGCCGCTAGAGTTGGTTGGCGCGCAGTTCCCGAATCCCATGCCGCTGACCGGCTGGGCGCAGACCTGGATCCCTTCGATCGCGGCTCCGCCGACTTCCTTGGTCACCTTGCCGGTGATGCCCCCGCCTTCCACCATCTTCGCGTCGATTCCGGACTGGGTCGCGCCCGCTGTCACCGACACCAGGGTCGGCTTCTGAGAAGTTGGACTTGCCGTTGTAGTACTGGGTGACGTAGTTGCCACCGCCGAAGCTTGGAGAGAAGATGACCCTGAATTCGCCGACGGTGAGGTTCGGGATCGTGTATTCGCCGCTCGCGTTGGTCATCACGCAGCCCCCGCCCATGCCGCCACCGGCTGGCTGGGCGCAGACCTGGAGCCCTTCGATCGGGGCTCCGCCGAGTTCCTTGGTCACCTTGCCGGAGATCGAACCGGGTTCGGTCGCGACAGCGGGGCTCGCGACCACCAGCATGCCCGTCAGCGACAGCAGCGCGATGAGTGATGAGGCAACGCGGAGGCTCGCTCGTCGGGACCGTGCTTCTACCTGAGATATCGCTGGCAAGTCCATGCCTTCCCTTTCTCATCGCGCGGCTCGGAATGTGTCTGGGCGGGAAGGACGGACACCTTCATGCGTCCTTGCGGTCCAAAACCAGAGGAAAACTAAAGCCTTCCCAGGTCCGCCATCAACAGTGGGAAGCCACACGCGCGCCACGGGGAACTACGCGTTTCTTCTCCGCCTGGAAGACCGAGGCTGGGCTACGCTCCGCCAGGTTCGGCATCTTGGGATTGTTCCCGGATCGATCGCCAGCAAGGCCGTCGCAGGCCCGCTTGAGCGATCAACAGCCGCGACGTTCCCACCACCTGCCCGTCCTCACGAGCACCGTGAAGAACGCTGCTCACGAGCGAAGTGTGCCGTAGCTTTGCAGGGCTTTTGGTGAT